>NZ_JBXATB010000002.1:401480-514517 GCF_058809925.1 Rhodoglobus sp. GW821-FHT12B09
CGGCGGCACCCCGCGCCGCACGTCCCCCGCGCCCGAAACCCCCGCGCCAACGCGGCCAGATGCCCGCGCGGAGGTTTCGACACCATGCCGCCGCCGCCGCACCAGCGCCGCGCCGAAACCCCCGCGCCGCCCGGCGGCACCCCGCGCCGCGCGTCCCCCGCGGCACCCGTCCCCCGCGCCGCCCGCGCGGACGCAAAAGGGCCGCTCCCCCGGAGGAGAGCGGCCCTTCGTTCGCGCCATCAGCTAGTGCAGCTCGACCCGCTTCGGCAGCGTGAACACCAGCGCGAACGCCGCGACCGCGAACGCCGCGCTCACGGCGAGGGCCGGGGTCGCCGCCTGGCCGAACGCCGCCGGCAGGTCGGCGGGGCTGGCGATCGGGCCGATGTTGCCGAACAGCACGGAGCCGATGATCGCGATGCCGATGGCCGCGCCGATGCGCTGCATGACGCCGATCACGCCGCTCGCGGCACCGGCCTCGGAGCGGTCGACGGTCGCGACGATGAACCGCGCGTTCGGGGCGATGAAGAGCCCCGCGCCGAAGCCGGCGACCACGAGCGGACCCAGGAGGTCCCAGTTCGTGAGGTCGGCCGTAGGCACGAGCAGCAGGATGAGGAACAGCGCTATGAGCCCGATCGAGAGCAGCGCGTTGCCGATCACGAGCACGGTGCGCCCGAGGCGCTGGGCCAGCCGGTCGCTCTGGGACGCGCCGATGATGTTGCCGATCGCGAACGGGATCGACACGAGGCCCGACTCGAGCGCGGTGTGCCCGAGACCCGCCTGCCAGAGGATCGAGATCGTGAAGAAGATGCTCGTGAAGCCGGCGAAGAACACCAGGGCGAGAATCGTGCCACCGGTGAACGCGGGGTGCGAGAACAGGTGGGGCGGGACGAGCGGCTCCACGCCGCCCGCGGCGACCCGGCGCTCCCAGAGGGCGAACAGCACCAGCAGCACCACTCCCCCGGCGATCGACAGGTAGGTCCACAGCGGCCATCCCGCATCCTGGCCCTGGATGAGCGGGACGAGGATCGCGACGAGCGAGGCGCTCAGCAGCAGCAGACCGACGAGGTCGGTCGAGGTCTTCTTGCCCGCGGCGCCCTTCGGCAGCAGCACCGCGGCGGCGATGAGCGCGACGACGCCGATCGGCAGGTTCACCGCGAAGATCCAGCGCCAGCCGTTCTCGGTGCCGAGCGCCTCGATGAGGAGCCCGCCCACGATGGGGCCGAGCGCGGACGAGACGCCGATCACGGCGCCCATGATGCCGAAGGCCTTGCCGCGGGTGCGAGGCGGGAACAGCAGCTGGATGAACGCGGTGACCGCCGGCAGGAAGATGCCGCCGCCGAGCCCCTGCACGACCCGCGCGACGATGAGGCCGGTCGAGTCGAGGGCGAGTCCGCACGCGAGCGAGGCGCCCGTGAAGATCGCGAGTCCGGTGAAGAACACCCACTTGTGCCCGAAGCGGTCGCCGATGCGGCCCGCCGGGATGAGCACGAGCCCGAAGGCGAGCGCGTAGCCGGAGATGATCCACGAGAGCGTGGCCTCCGAGGCATCCAACGAGGTTCGAATGGTGGGTAGCGCGACATTCACGATGGTGGTGTCGAGCAGCGCCATGAACATGCCCGCGAGGAGCACGATCAGAGCGAGCCAGGCTTTCCTGGGAACCTCGGTCGAGGCGTTGAAGGCGGCCGTGTCAGGGCCGACGGTGGGGCTGGTCATGAGGGGTGGTGTCCTTTCCGGGACGTTTCGTCGTGGAGGATTTCGGGCAGTGCAGAGAGAAGTTCTTCGTGGTAGTCGATCTCGGCCTGGAGCCGGTGCCAGTCGTGCTTGACGACGTGCTTCTCAGTGAGCGTCAGGTACTTGCCGATGCGGTCCTGGTGCGACTTCTCCGCCTCGAGTCGGGCTCGGAACTCGGCGAGCCGCGCCTCGAGCACGTCGCGCACTCCAGGAAGGTTCTCGGGGCCCAGGCGCGCCATGCCGAGATCGAAGGGATCGGGGCGGTACACGATCGTCTCGAGCGCCTCGAGTCGGATGGCCGCCAGGGATTCGTGGCCGGCATCCGTGATCTCGTACACCTGTCGCTCGGGGTAGTTGCCCTCCCGCTCAACGCGCAGCGCGTCTATCAACCCCTCGGCCGCCAGGCGCTTGATGGCGCCGTAGATGGCTCCGGGAGTCACGTCCGCCCATTCCGCGATGTGCTCCTCGTCGGCGAGGAGACGCAGCGCGTGCCCGTGCATGGGACCGCGCTCGGCAAGCGAGCCGAGGATGAAGAGTCGGATGGATGACACGCGAGTACTCTTGCATGACTAGTCGCCTAAGAGCAACTGTTGCTCGATAGTCAGCACTCCACTACGGTGTGAGCACGGCTCACGTGTAGTGCGCTGCATCCACGACGAAGTACCCGAGGTTCGATCCATGCAGCGTCGCAAACTACTTGCCATCCTCGCGAGCCTGAGCCTCGCGCTCACCCTGCTCACGACTCCCACCGTGGCGATCGGTGACGAGCCCGAGGCGTCCCTTCTCACATTCGACGGTGTGGGCATCCCCACCGCGAGCGGGCTCGGCACCGTGGGCTCGACCCTCACAGCACTCACGGGGACGTGGGAGCCCGCCCCGGACGCCTTCGACTACCAGTGGACCCGCGACGGCGCCGACATCGATGGCGCCACCTCCGACACGTACCAGGTCGTTGACGCCGACGCGTCGCTCCCGGTCGCCGTTCGGATCACGGCCCACAAGGAGGGCTACGACTCAACCTCAGCCACGAGCGCAGGCGTCAGCATCGCGCCGCTCCAGCTCACGGCGACCCCCGTGCCCGTGGTGACCGGCACGGGAGTCGTCGGATCAGTGCTCACCGCAGATACCGGTGCATGGGAGCCAACTCCGCTGGTGCTGAGCTACCAGTGGCTTCGCGACGGAACGACGATCGCCGACGCCAACCAGTCCACGTACATCCCGTCCGTCGGCGATGCCACCCACGCGATCTCTGTCACCGTCACAGGGTCGCGCACGGGCTACGCCGCGGTCTCCCGCACGAGCGAGCCGAGAGTCGTACTCCGCGCCCTCACGGCGACGCCCGTGCCGATCATCGCCGGGTCGATGACCGTCGGCAGCGTGCTGACCGCGGCGGCAGGGGTCTGGGCTCCCGCTACGGTCACCCTCACCTACCAGTGGAAGCGTGACGGCACCCCCATCTCCGGCGCGAGCAGGGCGGCCTACAAACTCACCGCCGCCGACGTCGCGAAGTCCATCACCGTGGAGGTGAGCGGGGTGAAGGCCGGGTATGGCCCGGTAACCCGCACGAGTGCGGCCAGAATTCTCTTCGGCGCACTGACCGCCGCACCCGTTCCGTTGGTCTCCGGCACCACTGTGATCGGCTCGGTCCTTACCGTGAACCCCGGGATCTGGGCGCCAGCCCCCGTGGCGCTGACGTACCAGTGGAAGCGCGGCGGCGTGGCCATCCCTGGCGCCACGGCGACCACGTACGAGCTCCTGCCCGGCGATGCGGGAGCCTCCATCACGGTGGCGGTCACCGGGTCTCGCACCAACTACACGACGCTCGTGCGCACGAGCACCGCCCGAGTCGTCGAGCGCGCGCTCGTGCTATCCCCGGTGCCGGTGATCTCCGGCGCACCCGACGTCGGCAAGACCCTCTCCGTCATCCCCGGCGCGTGGACCCCCGCCCCGGTGGTGCTCACGTACCAGTGGCTGCGTGACGGCACGAAGATCACCGGGGCCACCAAGCCCACCTACGTCCTGACCGCGGCGGACGCAGGCCGGGCGCTCTCCGTTGTCGTGGTCGGGAGCAAGGCCGGATACACCCGCCTCACCCGAACGAGCCCGGAGACCATCGTGAGCAAGGTGCTCACGGCAGCTGTGCCCGCCATCACGGGAACCGTGCGGGTCGGCTCCACCGTGACGGCGTCCACGGGCGCGTGGGGGCCCGATCCTGTCACCCTCTCCTACCAGTGGAAGCGCGGGGGTGTCGCGATACCCGGCGCCACCGACCAGACCTACACGCCCACGGCGCTCGACGCGGCCAAGAGCCTCACGGTGACCGTGACCGGCTCGAAGGAGGAGTACACCACGACGGCGCGCACGAGTCTCGCCAAGGTGGTGCAGGGCGTACTCACAGCCACGCCCACGCCGAGCATCAGCGGCACTACCACCGTCGGGTACCGGCTCTACGCGGTCCCGGGCGCGTGGGCGCCCGCACCCGTCGCCCTCTACTACCAGTGGATGCGAAATGGTTCGCCCATCGCCGGTGCGACGGGCTCGTCGTACGTGACGACGAAGTACGACTACAACCACGAGGTCAGCGTGCGAGTCACGGGCACCAAGGCGAGCTACCTCTCGGTGGCGCTCACGAGCGACCCGGTATGGATCAGCGCCCCGGCCATGCCCGCCGACAAGGACTGCAAGGACTTCTCATCGCACGCCGCCGCGCTGGCCTTCTTCCTGTTCTGGTACCCGTACTACGGCGACTTCGCGCGACTCGACGGCGACAACGACATGAACCCCTGCGAGTCGCTGCGCTGACCGCCCGCGCGGCGGGTTACGCCGTATGTCGGGGTTGATTGCTCCGGTGAAGCAGGCTGCCTAGGCTCGGCCCAACGCACAACGATCCAAAAAGGAGAGCCACCATGAGCGACTGGAAGTTCGAAACCAAGCAGGTCCACTCGGGTGCGCAGCCCGACCCCACCACCAACGCCCGCGCGACGCCCATCTACAAGACCACGTCCTACGTGTTCAACAGCACGCAGCACGCGCAGAACCTGTTCGCGCTCGCCGAGTTCGGCAACATCTACACGCGCCTCATGAACCCCACCACCGATGTGGTCGAGCAGCGCGTCGCTGCCCTCGAGGGCGGCACCGCGGCGCTCGCCGTGGCCTCCGGCTCCTCCGCGATCACCTACGCGGTGCTGAACATCGCGCGCGCCGGTGACCACATCGTCTCCAGCTCGTCGATCTACGGCGGCACGTACAACCTCTTCAAGTACACGCTCGCGAACCTCGGCATCGAGGTCACCTTCGTCGAGGACCAGGACGACGCCGCCGAGTGGGCCGCCGCCGTGCGTCCCAACACGAAGCTCTTCTTCGCGGAGACCATCGGCAACCCGAAGATCAACATCCTCGACATCGAGAAGGTCGCGGGGATCGCCCACGAGAACAACCTTCCGCTCATCGTCGACAACACGATCGCGACGCCGTACCTGATCCGCCCGTTCGAGTTCGGCGCCGACATCGTCGTGCACTCGGCGACGAAGTTCCTCGGCGGCCATGGCACGGTCATCGCCGGCGTGATCGTGGACGGCGGCAAGTTCCCGTGGGCGGCCAACGCCGACAAGTTCCCCGGTCTGACCGAGCCCGACCCGAGCTACCACGGCGCGAGCTACACCGGCGTGCTGGGCGACGCGATCGCGTACGTGATCAAGATCCGCGTCACCCTCCTCCGCGACACCGGTGCCGCCCTCTCCCCCGACAGTGCGTTCTCCCTCATCCAGGGCATCGAGACGCTGAGCCTGCGCATCGAGCGCCACGTGCAGAACACGCAGGAGATCGCCGAGTGGCTCGAGAACCACCCGGATGTCGCGAGCGTGAACTACTCCGGCCTCCCGAGCAGCCCGTGGTACGCGGCCGCCAACAAGTACGCCCCCAAGGGCGTCGGCGCCGTCGTCTCCTTCGAGCTCAAGGGCGGCGTGGACGCCGGCCGCGCTCTCGTCGAGAACGTCGAGCTGTTCAGCCACCTCGCCAACATCGGCGACGTGCGCAGCCTGATCATCCACCCGGCGTCGACCACCCACTCGCAGCTCACGCCCGAGCAGCAGCTCACCACCGGTGTCACGCCCGGCCTGGTGCGCCTCTCGGTCGGCATCGAGAACGTCGACGACCTGAAGGCAGACCTGCAGGCCGGCTTCGACGCCGCCCGCGCGGTCGCCGCCGCCTCCAGCGCCTCGGCCTAGCGAGCGCGCGACACGGCCCCCTCGGTGTAACAAACGAGGGGGCCGTTCGCTTTTCCCCGATACTGGGACTGACATGGATTGGCAGACACCAGAGGACACGGTCCCATCGGCCTTCATCACCGAGGCCAACGCGCGCTCGGTCCTCGGCAAGCCGCCCGCCACCGGTGCGTGGCGCGAGGGCGACCCGGTCGGCAACCGACAGTTCGCCTCCCTCGGCGCCATGACCCTGGAGCGCGGCGGCGAGCTGCCGTCGGTCCGCGTGGCCTACGAGACCGTCGGCACGCTCAACGCCGACCGGTCGAACGCGATCCTCGTCGTCCACGCGCTCACCGGCGACAGCCACGTGGTGGGCAGCCCGGGCCCGGGGCACCCCACCGGCGGCTGGTGGAGCGGACTGGTCGGCCCCGGCAAGGCGATCGACACCGACCGGTGGTTCGTGGTCGCCCCGAACATGCTGGGGGGATGCCAGGGCACCACCGGCCCCGCCTCGCACGCGCCCGACGGCGCCGAGTGGGGGCGGCGGTTCCCGTTCGTCACCATCCGGGACCAGGTCGCGGTGCAGCTCGCGCTCACCGACGCCCTCGGCATCGACCGCTGGGCTGCCGTCATCGGCGGCTCGATGGGCGGGATGCAGTCGCTCGAGTGGGCCGTCAGCTACCCCGACCGGCTCGAGCGCGTCGCCGTCCTCGCGGCCCCGGCCTTCTCCAACGCCGACGCGATCGCGCTCAACTTCCTGCAGTCCGAGGCCGTGCACCTCGACCCGGCGTTCGCCGACGGCGACTACTACGAGGCTGCGGAAGGCGAGGGGCCGCACCGCGGGCTCGCCCTGGCCCGGAGGATGGCGCTGCACAGCTACCGCTCCCCCGACGAGCTCAACGACCGCTTCGAGCGCAGCTGGCAGAGCGGCCTGAGCCCGCTCGGCGGGGGCGGCAAGTACGCGGTGGAGAGCTACCTCGACTACCACGGCAACAAGTTCACCCGCCGCTTCGACGCCAACAGCTACCTCACGCTCGTGAGCGCGATGAGCTCGCACGACGTGGGCCGCGGCCGCGGCGGCACCGCCAAGGCGCTCGCCGGCGCCACCCCCGCCGCGCTCGTGCTCGGCATCGACAGCGACCGCCTGTACCCGGTGGTGGAGCAGGAGTACCTCGCGGCCCACCTTCCGGGCAACATCGACGGCACCGCGCCGCACATCATCTCCTCGCCGTTCGGCCATGACGGCTTCCTCATCGAGGACAAGCAGGTCGGCACGCAGATCCAGAGACTCCTCGACACGGAGCCAGCCAACATCTGAGTAAAGCTCCTGTAGGGCTACACTGACCCTCAGCATCCCGGGGTCCGTGCCCCGGCGCCGAGGGGGATCTCATGAAGGCAGTCGAAACGGTGCGCGTCGCCGTGGTGGACTCCCACGCCCTCGTCGCCGAGGGGCTCGCCGCGCTGCTCGAGCAGGCGAAGCTCGAGGTGGTGTGCACGGTGTCGAGCTGGGCGCAGCTGATCGGGCATCCCGCCATGCCCGCCGACGTCGTGGTGCTCGACCTGCACCTGCACGACGGCCTCCTCATCGGCTCGCGGGTGCGCGAGCTCACCGCGCTCGGCGCCAGCACGGTGGTGGTGAGCAGGCGCACGGATGCCTCCTCCGTCGCGACCGCGATGCGCGCCGGTGCACGGGCCTTCGTGGCGACGACCGATTCCGCGCGCGACCTCGTCACCGCGGTGCGCACTGCGGCCACGGGCGGCCACCACCTCGCTGAGCACCGGGCGGACGCGCTGCGGACCGCGCGGTCGGGCCCCGACGCCGGACTCGGCCGCCAGGAGGAGCGCGCGCTCGTGCTCTACTCGACCGGCCGCTCCCTGCGCGAGGTCGCCGATGTCATGGACACCACGGAGGAGACCGTGAAGTCGTACATCAAGCGCGCCCGACGCAAGTACCGCGACCTCGGGATCGACATCGGCACCCGCCACCAGCTGCGCCACTACTCGAGCGCCCAGGGCTGGACCGTCCCCGACTAGCCAGCACTACCATCGAGGCATGCGGCGCCCCCTCTCGCTCACCCTCGCCCTCGTCGCGCTCGGCGCCCTCTCCGGCTGCGCCGCTCCCACGCCCGAGCTCCCGGCCGCGATCACCGCGAGCGTCTTCCAGAACCGCTTCGACTACAGCCTGCGCGTGCTCGAGATCAAGGTCCGCAACGGCACGGATGCCCCGATCACCGTCACCCGCGCCGCCTTCGAGTCGACCCGCTTCGCCGAGCCCGCCGTGTGGGACCGCCCGCAGGAGGTCCCGGCGGGCGCGGCCCGCGACCTGAAGGTGCAGCTGCCCGACCCGGTGTGCAACGGAGCGGACCCGGTCGACTCCGTCACCCTCGAGGTGGCGCTGGCCGACGGGACGACCGGTACCCTCACGGTCACCCCGTCCGACGAGCAGGGACGGGTGGACACCATCAACGAGGAGGACTGCCTCGGGGTGTCGGTTGCCGCCGTGGCCACGATCACCCCGCCCGCCGCGCTCGACTGGACCCCGGGCGCGCACGCCCCCGTGCCCCTCGACCTCGAGATCACGCCGACCGGGGGCGACGGCACGGTCACCGTCCACGCCGCGAAGGGCACCGTGCTGCTCGGCCTCACCGACGAGACGGGCGCGGCGATCACGGTGATGCCGGTGGAGCGGGTCGTCGACGCCTCGGCGCCGGCGAGCAGCATCCGGCTCTTGCTCGTGCCGAACCGGTGCGACGCGCACGCGGTCGAGGAGGACAAGCGCGGCACCTTCTTCCCGCTCGACGTGGAGACCGGCGACGGACGGTCGGGCACCGTCTACATCGCGGTGAGTGACGAGGTGCGCCGAAGCCTCTACGAGTTCTACGCGGACTACTGCGGTCTTCCCGGTGCGTCACCCCCACTTGAGGGGCTCCCTGTGGCACCATGACGCCAATGGATCTCATAGCCAAGGAGCGCGACCGGCTGCTCCAACGCACCGCCCGCGTCTACGGCCTGAGCTTCACCATTGTCTCGCTCGTGTGCCTCGCGATTCCCGGGGCGGTCGACATGGCGAGCTTCTTCGTCTGCCTGCCCCTCTACCTGATCATCGCGTTCTGCCAGTACCGCATCGGCTCGAGCCGCTCGATGCTGTGGGCGATCCCCATCCTGGTCGCCGGCCTCGCCGTGATCGGCGTCGTGGCACTGCTCGCCCCGGAGGCCACCGGCCAGGCCGGCGTCTCCGCCGTCGCGCAGTTGAGCGCTGCATCCATGGCCTCGACGGCCATCGTGCTGACCACCGAACTGCTGCGCCGCATCTTCCTGGGAGGAGCGTTCGCCCTCACGCTCGGCGTGACCACATTCCTCATGATGCCGTTCCAGCCGGTCGGCCGCACCATCGCGCTCGTGGTGCTCGGCTGGGTGCTCGCCACCATCATCGGCTTCTGGATCAGCGCCGGCGTACCGCAGGCCGCGCGCCGCATCGCGAGCATCGGCCGCGCCCACCGCGCCGAGCGCCAGGCCAGTGAGACCGAGGCCCAGCGCCGCCAGGGTGCACGGCTGCTGCACGACACCGTGCTCGCCACGCTCACGCTCCTCGCCCACTCCGGCGTGGGGGTGGCTCCGGATGCCATGCGCCAGCAGGCCGCGGACGACGCCCGCCTCTTGCGCCAACTGCGGCTGGGTGCGACCCCCACACCGCAGTCGTCCGGCGTCTACAACCTGGAGAACAACGAGGAGACCGTGCTCGGCACGACCCTCGAGTCCGTGAAGCAGCGCTTCGGCCGCATGGGCCTCGAAGTCAGCTGGCACGGCACCGGCCAGGTGCTGCTGCCGAGCGACGTGCTCGACGCCTTCCTTCTCGCCCTCGCCGAGTGCCTCGAGAACGTGCGCCGCCACTCGGGAGTGACGGAGGCCCACGTGACCATCACGGAGGACGAGACCATGGTGCGCGCGATGGTCACCGACTCGGGCGTGGGGTTCACCCTCGACGACGTCGACTCGGCGCGGCTGGGCTTCAAGGAGTCAGTCGTCGCCCGGCTCAAGGACGTGGGCGGCAAGGCCCGCCTGTTCTCGGCCCCCGGCTCGGGAACGACAGTCGTGCTGGAGGTGCCCCGGTGAGCTACGCGCCGCCCGAGGAGAACACCCTCGGCGTCATCCTCGGCCGCGGAAAACGGCGCGAGGCGGATGCCACGCGCCGGGTAATCCGGGCCGCGACCCCCCACCGCTCCAGCCTCGGCACCGGGTTCATCGGCATCGGAGCCGCCATCGTGTGCGGCCTGCGCGCCGTCTACGGGCTCGCCTGGTTCGTGGGCCAGGCCGCCGCGGGCGACGTCTACCGCGAGCTCTGGCCCGCCGCCGCCGCGTGGGGCGTCCTGCTCGCCGTGCTCATCGCCACCTTCGTCGTCTCCCGCGTGCTCGGCCACCTGCCCGACTGGATGTTCGCGATCTTCCTCGCCGGCCTCGCCGCGGCGGTCGCGCTCGACCTGTACGCGATCTGGCCCCTGCACGACATCGGCCGGCACGCGACCGCGGCCGTGACCGCGGGCATGGGCCTCATCGTGGTGATCACGCTGCGCCGCACCCGCGACATCCTCATCGCCGTGATCGTGCTGGGCGTCGCCCTCCTGGCCGCGATGATCGTCAACACCCCCTTCGACCCCGAGTACTTCGCGCCGCAGATCACCACCCTGGCGTTCGCGGTGCTGCCCGCCGTGATCGGCATCGTCGTGATCGGCGGCTTCCGCCGGCTCGTGCAGGTGGAGCTCGACCGCGTTCTCGTGCAGAGCACGGTCTCCGCACCCCGCTTCGCCGTCGGGATGATGGCGTCCGAGGAGCTCGCACGGCTCGACCTCGCCGCCGAGGAGCTACTCGACACCGTTGCCACCGGCAAGGTGAAACTGCCCCTCGACCCGAAGACCGCCTCGGTCGCGGCATCCCTCGCCACCGAGCTCAGGCTGCACCTCATCGAGGGCCGCCGGGAGACGTGGCTGTACCACGCGATCACCGAGTCCGACCATCTCGGCAAGGCCGTGACGCTCAACGACAAGTCGAGCCTCGCGGGGCTGCTCGACCCGCAGCAGCGCGACGGGCTGCTCTCCACGGCGTGGCTGCTCGTGAGCGACGGCACCAAGAACGTGAGCCGAAGCGTGCAGATCACCGTCGGACCGGCCACCGACTCGCTCGAGACGCGCGAGGGCCGGAAGATCACGGTTCCGATCGTGATCGAGACCACGGGTGTGGCGCGCAATCGCGTGGACCCCGCGACGTGGGAGGCTATCCGCAAAGTCGGGCAGTACAGCGACTCGACCCAGAACTCCAGCCTTCGCGTCGACATCGAGTGCCTCGTGGACAACCCGGCGGACCAGTAGCAGCCCCAACCCCAGCAGTACCCCTACAGAAGGACAGAATCGTGACTGACTCGACTGACCGCATCCGCGTCGCCCTCGTCGACGACCACAGGATGCTGCTCGGCGCCCTCACGGAGTGGATCGGCAACGCCGCTGACGACATCGCGATGGTCGCCGCCGTGCCGACCTGGCCCGAGCTCATCACGCACCCCGAGTTCCCCGTCGATGTCGTACTCCTCGATCTCGACCTCAAGGACAACATCCCGGTGTCCCTCAAGATCAACACGCTCAAGACCACGGGCGTGAAGGTCGTGCTCATGAGCACCTACTCCGAGCCCAACGTCGTGCGCGAGGCGCTCGCCTCCGGTGCGCTCGGCTACCTCGTCAAGAGCGAGGACGCCGGGATGATCGTGGAGGCCATTCGCGCCGCAGCGAAGGGCGAGTCGTTCATCTCCGCCGAGCTCGACCTCGCGCTCAACGCCGGCGAGATCGGCGGCTCCCCCAAGCTCAGCGCCCAGGAGCGCCGCGTCATGGCACTGTACGGCGGCGGCGAGCCCGTCAAGGCCGTGGCCTTCCAGCTCAGCATCTCCGAGGAGACCGCGAAGAGCTACCTCAAGCGCATCCGCGAGAAGTACCGCGTCGCGGGCTTCGACGTGGGCACCAAGGTGGCGCTACGCAAGCGTGCGATCGAGGACGGGATCCTCGTCGAGAGCGACCTGCCCCGCAACTTCTGAGCGACGGCCTCGGCGCTCGAGAGCCAGGCTCACGAGCGCCAGGCCGACGCCGGGCACGCACAGCAGGAGGCCGACCCACGTCGGCGAGAGGTACCCGAGGCCCGCAGCGATCGTGATGCCGCCGAGGTAGGCGCCCAGGCTGTTGCCGATGTTGAGCGCCGAGTGGTTGATCGCCGCCGCGATCGACTGGCTGTCACCGGCCACGTCCATGAGCCGGGTCTGGATCGCGGGCGAGAGCGCCGAAGCGGCGCCGCTCACCAGGAACACGAAGACGAACAGCCCCACGGGGTACTGCGCCGTGAGGGCGAACCCGGTGAGCGCCACCGCGAAGAGCCCGAAGCAGATGAACAGTGTGCGCATGACGTGGTGGTCGGCGCCGCGGCCGCCCGCCAGGTTGCCGATGGTCATGCCGAGCCCCGCCGCGACGAGCACGAACGGCACGAGGCCGACGTCGAGGTGCGCGACGTTCGTGGCCACCGGGGAGACGAACGTGTACACGGCGAAGAACCCGCCGAACCCGAGCGAGCCGAGCAGGAGCGTCAGCCACACCTGGGGCCGGGTGAATACCCCGAGCTCGCGGCGCATCGTCGCGGCCGGGTCGCCGGCCTGCAGCGGGACCAGGAAGGCCACCGCCGCGAAGGTGAGGGCGAACACGATCGCGACCGCGAGGTAGGCGATGCGCCAGCTCGTGTTCTGGCCGAGGAAGGTGATCGCGGGCACGCCCACGACGTTCGCGATGGTGAGGCCGGCCAGCACGAGGGCGACGCCCTGCCCGCGCTTGCCCGGGCCCATCAGCGACGCGGCGACCAGCGCGGCGATGCCGAAGTACGCGCCGTGCGGCAGGGCGGCGACGAACCGTGCGACGAGCACCAGCTCGAACGTGGGAAGGAGGGCGGAGGCGACGGTGCCGAGCACGAACACTCCCACGCACGCGAGCAGGAGCTGCTTGCGCGGGAAGCGCGCGGCGAGGGCGGCGATCGTCGGGGCGCCCACGACGACTCCCAGCGCGTAGGCGGAGACGAGCCATCCCGCCTGCGCGTTCGCCTTCTCGTGCGACACCGCCCAGACGTGCGGCAGGAGGTCGGCGGCCAGGTTCGGCAGCAGGCCCATCGCCACGAACTCGGTGAGCCCGATGCCGAAGCCGCCCAGGGCGAGGGCGAGGATCGCGAGCCGGACGCGGGCCGGTGAGAGTGCGGGTGCGGGGGTCGCTGCGGGGAGGGTCATTCTGGCCGATCGTGAGGGAGGCGGAACGCTCACCGTCGAGCCGCGTACCAGTCTACGACCGGGGCGCGTCGGCCCGATCGGCGAACGGCCACACCGAGGGCAGCCAGCTCTCGTTGGGGTCGTCGTCCGCGCCCGGCTGCAGCGGAGCCCTGACAACGGCGAGCACCGCCCAGCCGAGCAGCACGAACTCGAGGATGTTGCGCACCGTGAGCACCGAGAGGAGCAGCGGGTTGAGGTACAGCAGCTCCAGGTACAGGTACGGGTACAGGGCCTGCGTGAGGGCTGCGATCACGAGCGCGAGGGACGCCGGGAAGCGGAACGAGCGCCCGTGCCCCGAGGCGCTCGTCGCGAGGCCCAGCACCACGGGCACGGCGAGCCAGCCGATGAACTGCGGCGAGCCGACCTTGTTCACGGCGATCAGTGTCGTGACGAGGGCTAGGGCGAGCGGCGGGAACAGGTCTCCGGCCGAAGCCCCCGCCCGCGTCGCCCGCACGCCGAGCAGCGCTACGACGAGCACCGCGAGGCCGAGCAGCGGCGTCATCAGGGCGGCGGCGACCTCGATGCCGGGGCCCTGCACCTGGTAGGTGAGGATGTCGTTGTCGTAGTACACCTGCGCACCGGGCACGCCGGCGAGCGCCTGCCAGAGCCACAGGGTGGCGACGGGCGACTCGACCTGCACCCCCCTGCCGGTCTGCTGGGTGATGAAGCTGAACACGTTGAGCCCGCTGCCGAGGGCTACCGCGACGATGACGATCACGGCCGAGACCACGAGAACAGCGGCGAGGATGCGCCAGCGGTCCTTGAGCGCGATGAGCGCGGCCCCCACCAGGGCCGCCGGCCAGACCTTCACCCAGGTCGCGATCGCCAGGATCACCGCTGCCGCCCGCGGACGGGTCGCGATCAGGGTGACGCCCACGAGGGCGAGGGGCACGGTCACCGAGTCGATCCGTCCGAGGGCGATGGGCCCCAGGAGGAGCAGGAACGCCACCCACCACCAGGCCACTGCCGTGCGCTCGCGGGAGCGGCCCCATCCCGTCACGAACCCGAAGGCCACGGCATCCAGCAGCATGACCATGGTCAGCCACGTGCTGCCGTACTGGTCGGGGCCGAAGAGGGTGGCCGCGAACATCGGCGCCAGGGCCACGACGGGGTATACCCAGACGCTGTCGATGCCGACCCAGAAGTCGGCGGCCGTGGCCTGGTCCATCCAGAACTTGTAGACGATCGTCACGTCGCCGAGCGGCAGCCCGGGCGCGTACAGATTGAGCAGGCCGAGCCAGAGGTGCACGAGCAGGAACGCGGCCCACACCGTGGCGGGGCTTCGCACGACGGCGAGGAGGACGCCGAGGGCGGTCCGGGTCTTGGGCACAGGACAGCGTAACCCGGTAACAATTCGTCGCCGGTTCGCCCCGCGCCGCGCCCCTGCGGGATGATTGCCGTACACAGCATCCCCAGAGGAGACAGCCATGACCCGCACCCTTCGCGCCGTCGCCGCACTCGGCGCCGCAACCCTCGCCCTCTCGCTCGCCGCGTGCGCGCCGACCACCGACGCCGCAGGCGAGGCGAGCGGCTACGTCACCGACGGCAAGCTCACTATCGGCACCGGCGAGCCCGCCTACTACCCGTGGGTCATCGACGACGCCCCCGAGTCCGGTGAGGGCTTCGAGTCGGCCATCGCCTATGCCGTCGCGGACCAGCTCGGCTTCGCCAAGGAGGACGTGGTGTGGGTCCGCACGACGTTCGACGAGGCCATCGCCCCCGGCCCCAAGGACTTCGACTTCAACCTGCAGCAGTTCTCCATCACCGACGAGCGCAAGCAGAACGTCGACTTCAGCTCGCCGTACTACGAGACCACGCAGGTCGTCATCACCACGGAGAGCTCGAAGGCGGCCGGCGCCAAGAGCATCGCCGACCTCAAGGACTTCCTGATCGGCGCCCAGACCGGCACGACGAGCTTCGACGCGGTCGAGCAGCAGATCAAGCCGACCGCGGGCGCGCAGGTGTTCAACACCAACGACGACGCCGTGCTGGCCCTGCAGAACGGAACTGTCGACGCGATCGTGCTCGACCTCCCCTCCGCGTTCTACGCGACCGGCGTGCAGCTCGACGGCGGCCTCATCATCGGCCAGCTGCCGCAGCCCGACGGCAAGAGCGGTGACGAGTTCGGCCTCGTGCTCCCCAAGGACAGCCCCCTCACCGCCACGGTCACGGCCGCCGTCGACGCGCTGCGCGACAACGGCACGCTCGCCGATATCGCCAGCACCTGGCTGGCCGACGCGGGGTCTGCTCCGGTCCTCAAGTAGCATTCGGTAGTGATTTCTGAGGAGGCCCGGCGGCCGAGCGCGATAGAGCTCGACCGCCGGGCCTTCCGCCGTCGGCAGGGGCGGCGGTCAGTGCTCATCAGCCTGGCGAGCACCCTCGTGCTCGCGGTCGTCGCGTGGATCACCCTCATCAACACCCCCGGCTGGGCCCGCGTGCAGCAGGGGTTCTTCAACCCCGAGGTCGCGCTCGCGGCACTCCCCCGCATCGGCGAGGGCTTCCTGCTGAACCTCCGGGTGCTGCTCTTCGCGGTGGTCGGCGTTCTCGCGCTGAGCCTCGTCATCGCCGCGATCCGCACACTGCGCGGCCCCGTGTTCTTCCCGCTGCGCGCGCTCGCCTCCGGCTACACGGACCTGTTCCGCGGCATGCCCCTCATCATCACCCTGTACCTGGTGGGGTTCGGCGTTCCGGGGCTCATCGGCTCGGGCGGCCCGCGGATCCCGTCAGAGGTGCTCGGCACCATCGCCCTCGTGCTCACGTACTCGGCGTACGTGAGCGAGGTGTTCCGCGCGGGCATCGAGGCCGTGCATCCCTCGCAGGTGGTCGCCGCCCGCTCGCTGGGCCTCACCCACGGCCAGTCCATGCGGCTCGTGGTGCTGCCGCAGGCCGTGCGCAAGGTGACGCCGGCCCTCATGAACGACTTCATCGCCATGCAGAAGGATGTCGGGCTCATCTCGGTACTGGGCGCCGTCGACGCGGTGCGCGGGGCCCAGATCGAGACGAGCCACTTCTTCAACTACACGCCCTACGTGGTCGCCGGGCTGTTCTTCGTGCTCCTCGCCATCCCGATGATCCGGTTCACGGACTGGTACACGGCCCGCCTCCGGTCGCGCGAGCAGATCGGCGGGATCGTCTCATGACCGAAGTCCTGCGCCTCGAGAACATCTGGAAGTCGTACGGCGAGACCGACGTGCTGCGCGGCATCGACCTCACCGTCGACTCGCACGAGGTCGTCGCCCTGATCGGCGCGAGCGGCTCCGGCAAGTCGACGCTGCTGCGCACGATCAACCTCCTGGAGCGCCTCGACGACGGGCAGGTCTGGCTCGCCGGCACCGACATCTCGACCCCCGCGACCAAGCCCGACCGGGTGCGCGCCCGCATCGGCGTCGTCTTCCAGCACTACAACCTCTTCCCGCACCTGACCGTGCTCGACAACGTCACGCTGGCCTCCCGGCGGGTGCTCGGGATGCCGCGGGCGCAGGCCGAGGCGCGCGGGCTCGAGCTGCTCGACCGCATCGGGCTCGCCGAGCACGCCCGCGCCTTCCCGGACCGCCTCTCGGGCGGGCAGCAGCAGCGCGCCGCGATCGTGCGCGCCGTCGCCGCCAACCCCGAGCTGCTGCTGCTCGACGAGATCACGAGCGCCCTCGATCCCGAGCTCGTCACCGAGGTTCTCGACCTGGTCCGCGAGCTCAAGAACGAGGGCACGACTATCGTCATGGCGACGCACGAGATGGCGTTCGCCCGGGATGTCGCCGACCGCGTCGTGTTCCTCGACCAGGGCCTGATCGCCGAGCAGGGCACGCCCGCCGAGGTGTTCGGCGCGCCGCGCGAGGCGCGGACCCGCGAGTTCCTGTCGCGGTTCATCGGCTAGACGCGGGTTGAGTAGGCCGCCCGCGGCCGTATCGAAACCCCAACCCCGAACTCCCGGTTTCGATACGCGCGCCAGAGCGCGCTACTCAACCCGCGGGTGGGTTGAGTAGGCCGCCCGCGGCCGTATCGAAACCGTGCACCCGCACACCGGGTTTCGATACAGGCGCCAGAGCGCCTTACTCAACCCGCCGGTTTCGATACAGGCGCCAGAGCGCCTTACTCAACCCGCTGCAGGCGCCAGAGCGCCCTACTCAACCCACCAGCAGCCCCGCGATCGTGGCCGGCAGCGCCGCCGCGAGCCCGAGGATCGTGAGCGGACCGCCGTCCGAGGCGCGGGCCGCCGCGAGACCGTGCAGCACCGCGGCGGTGGCGGCGAGGCGCGCGAGCTCGTCGGGATCGTCCGCGATCGCGGCGGAGTGCGTCGCGACGAGGGCGCCGAGGATCCCTGCCAGCGCGTCCCCCGCACCCGCGGTGGCCAGCCAGGTCGGGGCGCTCGCGGCGGAGAGCGAGACGCCCGGGCCCGCGGCGTAGGTCGTGCGGCCCTTGAGCAGCACGGTGATGCCGAGCCGGTCAGCGGTGCGCCGCGCGAACCCGGCGGGGTCGGCGGAGACCTCGGCGCGCGAGACCCCCAGCAGCGCCGCGAGCTCGCCGTGGTGCGGCGTGATCACGACCGGACCGGCGGCCGCCGCGTGCAGCTCGAGCGCTCCCCCGTCGAGCACGACCGGCACCTGCTGGGCCACGGCCGCGCGCGAGCGCTCGTCCGGCGCCTCCATCCCCGAGCCGAGGAGCCAGGCCTGAACGCGCCCGTCCGCCGTCACCGCCTCGGGCCGGCGCTGCAGCACGAGCTCGCGGGCCCCGCCGAGATACCTGATCATCCCGACGCCCGTGTGCGCGGCCGCCTCCACCCCGAGCACCGCGGCACCCGGGTACACCGCCGACCCCGTCACCACGCCCAGTACCCCGCGCGAGTACTTGTCGTCCCGCTCGCCGGGCACGGCGATACGGGAGGCGGCGTCCTGCGGGGTCCACGCGGTGAAGTCGGTCACCCGTCTCACGATAGTTTGGGCACGTGGCTATCAGCATCCCCGACCGTGTTGTCGTCTTCGACTACGGCGAGGTGATCTCCCGCACGCCGAGCGATCCCGACCGCGCGGCGCTGGTCGCGATCTCGGGATGCCACGACGCCGAGTTCTGGGAGGCCTACTGGGCGCACCGCGATGGCCTCGACCAGGGCACCACGAGCATCCCGGAGTACTGGCGGCTCGTCGCCGCCGATCTCGGCGTGACGTGGAAGGCCTCCCGGGTGCACGAGCTGTGGATCGCCGACTTCCGCAGCTGGTGGAGCGTGGAGCCAGGCACTCTCGACCTCATCGAGGAGCTGCACGAGGGCGGCACGCGCCTCGCGATCCTCTCCAACGCCGGGTTCGACTTCTCGAGCCCGTTCCGCCGCTCCCCGATGGCCCAGTTCTTCGAGCGCGTGTTCGTCAGCGCCGAGATGGACGCCATCAAGCCCGACCCCGCGATCTACTCCGAGGTGGCCGCCGAGCTGGGCATCCCGCTCGACCGCATGGTGTTCGTCGACAACAAGCAGGCCAACACCGACGCGGCGGCCGCTCTCGGCGTGACCGCCCACCACTTCACGGGCGTGGAAGGGCTGGACGGGTTCCTGCGTTCCCTTCAGTCATGAGCACGCTCTTCACGCCGCTGACCCTGCGCGGCACCACGTTCCGCAACCGCCTCTGGGTGGCGCCCCTCTGCCAGTACTCGGTGGAGGAGCGCGACGGCGTGCCCACCGACTGGCACCTCGTGCACCTCGGCTCGTTCGCCCTCGGCGGCGCGGGCCTCGTCATGACCGAGGCGACCGCGGTGAGCCCCGAGGGTCGCATCAGCCCCGAGGACACGGGCATCTGGAACAGCGAGCAGCGGGATGCCTGGGCTCGCATCACCGCCTTCATCAGGTCTCAGGGCGCCGTGCCCGGCATGCAGCTCGCCCACGCCGGGCGGAAGGCCTCGACCTGGCGGCACTTCGACCCGCGCTTCGGCGCAACCGTGCCGGAGGCGGAGGGCGGCTGGGAGCCCGTCGCCCCCTCCGCTGTCGCCTTCACCGGCTACGCGACGCCGCGCGCACTCTCCGTCGAGGAGATCGAGGCCGTGGTCGACGACTTCGTGGCGGCGGCCCACCGGGCGGTCGACGCGGGCTTCGAGCTGCTCGAGATCCACGCGGCGCACGGCTACCTGCTGCACCAGTTCCTGTCGCCCCTGTCGAACCGGCGCACCGACGAGTACGGCGGATCGCTCGAGAACCGCGCGCGGCTGGCGCTCGCGGTGGTCAGTGCGGTGCGCGATGCGGTGGGCCCGGGCATCCCGCTGCTCGTGCGCTTCTCGGCGACCGACTGGGCACCGGAGGAGCTGGGCGGCTGGGACCAGGAGCAGACCGCCGTCGTCGCAGGCTGGGCGCTCGAGGCGGGCGCCGACCTGTTCGACATCTCCACCGGCGGCCTCGTGAGCGGCGTGCGGATCCCGCTGGGGCCGGGGTACCAGGTGCCGTTCGCCGAGTTCGTCCGGGATGCCGCCGAAGCGCCCGTGAGCGCGGTCGGGCTGATCACGGAGGCACAGCAAGCGGAGGAGGTCGTGGCGTCCGGCCGGGCCGACGCGGTCATGATGGGCCGCGAGATGATGCGCAACCCGCACTTCGCGTGGCGGGCGGCCGCGGAGCTCGGAGTGGACCTCGACTACTACCCTCCGCAGTACCTGCGCGCCAAATATGCCCTCAAGAAGCCCGTGACGGGCGCGGCCTAGGGCCGGCGCCTCGTCGCGTCCTGCACTTCTCCGACCAGCTCCTCGATGATGTCCTCGAGGAACAGCACACCCCGGGTAGCCCCGTTCTCGTCGAACGCGCGCGCGACGTGCACGCCGGAGCGGCGCATCGTGGCGAGGGCGTCCTCGAGGTCGGTGCCGCGGAATATCGAGATCAGCTGGCGGATGCGCTTCGGCGGCACCGGCTCGTCGAACTCGTCGGACTCGTCCAGGTCGATGACGTCCTTGAGGTGCAGGTAGCCGGTCGGCTCGCCCTCGTCGTCGACCAGGATGTACCGCGAGAAGCCGCGCTGGGCGACCGCCCGCTCGACGTCCGCGGGTGTCGCGTCCTCGGGCAGCGTGACGAGCGAGGCCATGCCCACGGCAACGTCGCGCACCTTCTTGGAGGTGAACTCGAACGCCGCACTGAGGGTGCCACCGGCATCCGTCAGCACTCCCTCGCGAGTCGACTGGGCGACGATCGTCGCGACCTCGTCGAGCGTGAAGACGCTGTTCGCCTCGTTCTTCGGCGTCACGCGGAACAGCCGCAGCACGCCGTTGGCGATCGCGTTCAGGCCGAAGATGATCGGGTTGAACACGCGCGCCACGAACACCAGCGGCGGCGCGAGGATCAGCACGGCCCGGTCGGGCACCGAGAACGAGATGTTCTTCGGCACCATCTCGCCCAGCACCACGTGCAGGAACGACACGAGCAGCAGCGTGATCACGAACGCGATCGTGCCGATCACCTCCTCGGGCAGGCCGGTGAGGTGCAGCGGTATCTCGAGCAGGTGGTGGATCGCCGGCTCCGAGACATTCAGGATGAGCAGGGATGCCACGGTGATGCCCAACTGGCAGGCGGCGAGCATGAGCGTGGCGTGCTCCATCGCCCACAGAGCGGTCTTGGCAGACCGCGAGCCTGCCTCCGCCCTGGGCTCGATCTGGGAGCGCCGTGCCGAGATCACGGCGAACTCGCTCGCGACGAAGAAGGCGTTGACGAGCAGCAGCACGAACAGCCAGACGATTCCCCAGACGTCCATCAGCGGGCCTCGCCTTCGACGATGGTCGGGGTGAACCGCACGCGGTCGATCCGGCGGCCCTCGAGCCGCTCGATGCGGAACACACCGCCATCGATCTCGACGATGTCCCCCACCGCGGGAAGTCTGCCGAGCTCGCTCATGAGCCAGCCGGCCACGGTCTCGTACGGGCCCTCCTCGGGCACCGACACGCCGGTGCGCTCGAGCAGCTCGTCGGGGCGCAGGATGCCCGGGAACGTGAACCACAGGCGCGAGCGCACCACGTCGGGCTTGGACCTGTCGTGCTCGTCGGACACCTCGCCGACCAGCTCCTCCACCAGGTCCTCGAGGGTCGCGACGCCCGCGGTGCCGCCGTACTCGTCCAGCACGACGGCCATCTGGTAGCCGCGGCCGCGGAGCTCGGCGAGGAGCCCGTCGAGCTTCATGGTCTCGGGCACGCGCAGGGCGTCCGACTGGAGGGCGGAGACCGGGACATCCCCCCGCTTCTCGCGCGGGACCGCGACCGCCTGCTTGACGTGCACGATGCCGACCACGTCGTCGATGCTGTCGTCGATCACCGGGAAGCGGGAGAACCCGGTGCGGCGCGCGAGGTCGATGACTTCCTGCGCCGAGTCGGTGCGGTCGATGCTCGCGACGCGGGGCCGCGGGGTCATGACGTCCTGCGCAGTGTGGTCCGCGAAGGCGAGGGTGCGGGCCAGGAGGGTCGCGGTGTCGCGGTCGAGGCTGCCCTCGCTCGCGGAGCGGCGCACGAGCGAGGTGAGCTCCTCCGCCGTGCGGGCGCCCGAGAGCTCCTCCTTCGGCTCGATGCCGACGAGGCGGAGGATGCCGTTGGCGCTGCTGTTGAGCACCGTGACGGCGGGGCGGAACACGGCGGTGAACACCACCTGGAACGGGATGACGACCTTGCCGATCGCGCGCGGGAGCGACAGCGCCAGGTTCTTCGGCACGAGCTCGCCGATGATCATCGACAGGAGGGTCGCGACCACGATCGCGATGATGGTCGCCACGATCGACACCATCGCCTTCGGTAGGAAGCCCGAGAGGAGCGGCGAGAGGAGCGCGCTGAACGCCGGCTCCAGTGTGTAGCCGGTGAGCAGCGTCGTGATCGTGATGCCGAGCTGCGCGCTCGACAGGTGGGTCGAGGTGTGGCGCAGGGCGGAGATGACCATTCCGAGGCCGCGCTCGCCGCGCTCCTGCCGCACCTCGAGGTCAGACCGGTCGAGGTTGACGAGGGCGAACTCGGAGGCCACGAAGAACCCCGTGCCCACGGTGAGGATCAAGCCGATCCCGAGCATGATCAGCTCATACATGGCGGCTACTACTGGGAGGGTCGTCCATTATCCGAGTAACTCTACCGAAACTGAGCCTGTGAATTCCCCATCCTCCGCCGCGCTACACCTTTCCCGCCGCGCCACAGGAATTTCAGGGGCGCAACCAAGAACCTGCAGCGCCGGATGTTCCCGCCAGTCCTCCACGTCCGGGCAACGGTCATCCTGACCACGGATGCCAGTCTCCGGCCCCGTCGCACACCCACCTTGCACAGCCTGAGAACGTGACGATCAACCTTCTCTACCGCGATGAACAGCTCGTCCTCGGGCGCACCGACCTCGAGCTTCAGCGCGCTCTGAGAACGAGGGAGATCGTTCGCGTGGGCCCCGGAGCCTATGCCGATGGCGAGAAGTGGGCTGCCCTCAAGCCCCTCGACCGGCATCGCGCCCGCGTGACTGCTGCAGCACGCAGAATGGGAGCGGAGGTGGTGTTCTCGCACCATGCGGCGGCAGCCCTCTGGGGAATCCGGATCCTGGGCGACTGGCCCACCGCCGTGGACGTCATCATCGAGCGGGCCTCAGGGGGACGGTCGACCGGGCAGGTGCGCCGCCACGCGACCGGTCTGAGCGGGGTGGCGATAACCCGGCTCGAGGGGATGCTCGTGACCACCCCCGCGCAGACTGTCGTCGACCTCGCGCGCGTGCTCCCCTTCGCCCAGGGCGTCGCCGCGATGGACTCCGCTCTTCACCGCAAGAGGGCGCCACAGCCCCTCGTCCTCAAGGACGACCTCCTCGAGCTGGCGGCCGTGGCACGAGGACCGCGTCTTTCGCGACTGCGGGCCGCGGCTCTGTTCTCCACCGACCTCTCCGATTCCGTAGAGGAGTCTCACAGCCGAGTGCTGATCCGTGAACTCGGTTTCCCGGAGCCCGAGCTCCAGGTTTCGTTCGCGCTTCCGCTGGGCGGACACGCGGACGCGGACTTCTACTGGCGCCAGTTCGACCACGTCGGGGAGTGCGATGGGCGCAGCAAGTACCGCGACGAGGAGTTCCTCCGCGGGAGGCGGCCGGAGGACATCGTGATCGCGGAGAAGAATCGGGAGAACGAGCTGAGACGGGTGGTCGGCAGACTCTCGCGATGGGAGCCCGCCGAGCTGTACACGCCTGGCAGGTTCTACGACCGGCTCGTGCGGGATGGAATACCGTCCAGCCGCCCACGGCCTTAGTCGGGCCACAGATTCTGCGTCGCGCGGCAGGAACTGCTGTAGCGCGACGCAAAACCTGTAGCGCCGCGAATCCGGAGCTACCAGGAGACCGGCAGCGCCTTGCCCTCCTCGTACCCGGCTGCCGACTGGATGCCCACGAGGGCCCGGTCGTGGAACTCGGCGAGCGTCGTCGCACCGGCGTACGAGAGCGAGCTGCGCACGCCCGAGGTGATCATGTCGAGCAGGTCCTCCAGTGACGGGCGCAGCGGGTCGAGGTAGATCTTCGAGCTCGAGATGCCCTCCGCGAAGAGCGTCTTTCGGGCGAGCTCGTAGGCGTCGAGCTTGTCGAAGCGCTCACGCACCGCCTTGGTGGAGGCCATCCCCCAGCTCTCCTTGTAGGCGCGGCCGCTCTCGTCGACGGCCAGCGTGCCGGGGGCCTCGATCGTCCCGGCGAACCACGAGCCGATCATGACGGATGCCGCACCCGCCGCCAGCGCGAGAGCAACGTCTCTCGGGTAGCGCACCCCGCCGTCCGCCCAGACATGGGCCCCGAGGGACCGCGCCGCCTCGGCGGTCTCGAGCACCGCCGAGAACTGCGGCCGCCCCACGGCGGTCATCATGCGCGTCGTGCACATCGCGCCGGGTCCGACGCCGACCTTGACGATGGTCGCGCCGGCGCCTACGAGGTCGTTGACCGCATCGGCCGTCACGACATTGCCCGCCACGATGGGCACTCCGAGGCCGAGGTCGGCGACCGCGGCGATCGCCCGCACCATGCCGTCCTGGTGGCCGTGGGCGGTGTCGATGACGATGACATCGGCGCCGGCATCCACGAGCGCCTTCGCCTTTGCCGCGGGGTCGCCGTTGATGC
Source organism: Rhodoglobus sp. GW821-FHT12B09 (assembly GCF_058809925.1). Lineage (NCBI taxonomy): Bacteria > Bacillati > Actinomycetota > Actinomycetes > Micrococcales > Microbacteriaceae > Rhodoglobus > Rhodoglobus sp. GW821-FHT12B09. Next base: position 425,797 of record NZ_JBXATB010000002.1, read on the forward strand.
CGACCGCCGCGGCGACTGAGAGCCGCCCCTGTCCGTCGAGCGCGGGCTGGTAGAGGGTCGAGCGCAGGGCGCCCTTGCGGCTGAGGGTGCCGACGACCTTGCCGTCGTGCAGGACCGGCGCGAACTGGATGCCGGCCTCGACCATCAGGTCGAACGCCGCGCGGGGGCCGTCGAGCTCGTCGACGTCGATCGAGGTAAGCGCACCGCCCAGCAGGTCGCCGAGCCGCGCGCCCGGCAGCGCGGTCGCCAGCCTCTCCGCGGGGATGACCCCGAGGAACGCCCCGTGCTCGTCGTGCAGCACGATGCCGTGCCCCTCGACGGCCGGCAGCTGGGTGAGGGCGGAGGCGACGGTCTCCTCGGGGCGCAGGTCGAGCGCAGCGTCAAAGGCGACGGGCTGCTGCTTCACCCAGCGGATCGCCGCGTCGAGGTCCTGGGCGTGCAGGTCCTGCGGGAGGACGCCGAGTCCGCCCCGCCGGGCAAGGGTCGCGGCCAGGCGCGGGCCCGTCACCGAGTTCATGTTGGCGGAGACGATCGGGATGGTGGCGGCGGTGCCGTCGTGGGGCGCGAGCGAGACATCCAGCCGGCTGCCCACCGCGGAGCGGGACGGCACGAGGAACACATCGGAGTAGGTGAGGTCGTGCACGGGCGACGTTTCATAAAAGCGCATGAAATTAACGCTAGCGTCCCCCGGTCGCGCCAGCGGTTGTCCAGCAAGAACCCTTAAGATTGATGAGGCGTGTCCAGTGGCGGGCGCACCACGAATTTCAACACCAAGTGAACTGAAAGTGGGCGGTCGGCTGTGTCAAGCCAAGTGACCGGAATCGCACCCGACGGGGATTCCTCGGGCGAATTCGGAGCCAACGAGTGGCTCGTTGACGAGATGTACGAGCTGTACCTCAAGGACAAGAACCTGGTCGACCAGTCCTGGTGGCCCACGCTCGAGAGCTACCACCGCACAGACCCCACTCCCACGGGCGTGATCGAGACGATCCCGACGGCAGCCCCCGAGGCGGCGCAGCCCACGCCCGAAGCGCAGGTCGGCGGTGAGGCGCAGATCCCCGAGGAGGTCGCCGCAGCCCCCGAGACCGCAGCACCCGCGACCGCAGCCCCCGAGACCGCCGCACCCACGACCGGCAGCCAGCCCGTCGCGCGCACTACCTCCGTGCAGGCCAAGCCCCAGCCCATCCCCGCGGACGCCCCCGCCACCCTCCCCGTCGCCGCCGAGACGGCCGACGCGCAGGACGAGGTGGCCGCCCTCAAGGGTGCCGCCAAGAGCCTCGCGGCGAACATGGATGCCTCGCTCACGGTTCCGACCGCGACGAGTGTGCGCACCATCCCGGCGAAGCTCATGATCGACAACCGCATCGTAATCAACAACCACCTCAAGCGCGCCCGCGGCGGAAAGGTCTCGTTCACCCACCTCATCGCGTGGGCTATCGTCGGCACACTCAAGGAGTTCCCGAGCCAGAACGTGTACTACGACGAGGTCGACGGCAAGCCGTCCGTCGTCACCCCGGCCCACATCAACCTCGGCATCGCGATCGACATCCCGAAGCCCGACGGCTCCCGCGCCCTCGTGGTGCCCGGCATCAAGCGCGCCGACACCATGGGCTTCGCGGAGTTCCTCGTCGCCTACGAGGACGTCGTGGCGCGCGGTCGCGCGAACAAGCTCACGGCCGCCGACTACGCCGGCAACACCATCTCGCTCACGAACCCGGGCGGGATCGGCACCGAGCACTCGGTCCCCCGTCTCATGCGCGGCGCGGGCACGATCGTCGGCGCCGGGGCGCTCGAGTACCCGGCCGAGTACCAGGGCGCGAGCCCGAAGACCCTCGCCGAGCTCGCCATCGGCAAGACCATCACGCTCACGAGCACCTACGACCACCGCGTCATCCAGGGCGCCGGTTCCGGTGAGTTCCTCAAGAAGATCCACGAGCGCCTGATCGGCGAGCACCACTTCTACGAGGACATCTTCGCCGCACTGCGCATCCCGTACGACCCGATCCACTGGGCGTCCGACATCTCGGTCGACCTCGCGGACAACGTCGACAAGACCGCCCGCGTGCAGGAGCTCATCAACTCGTTCCGCGTGCGCGGCCACCTCATGGCCGACACCGACCCGCTCGAGTACCGCCAGCGCTCCCACCCCGACCTCGACATCTCCAGCCACGGCCTCACCTTCTGGGACCTCGACCGCGAGTTCGTCACGGGCGGCTTCGCCGGCAAGCGCACGGCCCTGCTCCGCGACATCCTCGGCGTCCTCCGCGACTCCTACTGCCGCACGATCGGCATCGAGTACATGCATATCGCCGACCCTGCACAGCGCCGCTGGATCCAGGAGCACGTCGAGCAGAAGTACGCCAAGCCCAGCCACGACGAGCAGATGCGCATCCTCGGCAAGCTCAACGAGGCCGAGGCCTTCGAGACCTTCCTGCAGACCAAGTACGTCGGCCAGAAGCGCTTCAGCCTGGAGGGCGGCGAGTCCACGATCGCCCTGCTCGACGCCGTCATCCAGAAGGCCGCGGAGGCGAACCTCGAGGAGGTCGCGATCGGCATGGCCCACCGCGGCCGCCTGAGCGTGCTCACCAACATCGCGGGCAAGACCTACGGCCAGATCTTCCGCGAGTTCGAGGGCACGCAAGACCCGAAGACCGTGCAGGGATCCGGCGACGTGAAGTACCACCTCGGCACCGAGGGCACCTTCACCGGGGCCAACGGCCGCACCATCCCGGTGTACCTCGCCGCGAACCCCTCGCACCTGGAGACCGTCGACGGCGTGCTCGAGGGCATCGTCCGCGCCAAGCAGGACCGCCGGCCCATCGGCTCCTTCACGGTGCTGCCGATCATGGTGCACGGCGACGCCGCGATGAGCGGCCAGGGAATCGTGGTCGAGATCATCCAGATGTCGCAGCTGCGCGCGTACCGCACCGGCGGCACCGTGCACGTGAACATCAACAACCAGGTCGGGTTCACCACCCCGCCCGCCGAGGCGCACACCTCGACGTACTCGACCGACGTCATGAAGACCATCCAGGCGCCGATCTTCCACGTCAACGGGGACGACCCCGAGGCCGTGGTGCGCGTCGCCGAGCTCGCGTTCGCGTACCGCCAGGAGTTCCACCGCGACGTCATGATCGACCTGGTCTGCTACCGCCGGCGCGGCCACAACGAGGGCGACGACCCCTCGATGACCCAGCCCCTGATGTACAACCTCATCGAGGCGAAGCGCTCCGTCCGCACCCTGTACACCGAGGCCCTCGTCGGCCGCGGCGACATCACGCAGGAGGAGTACGAGGCGAGCCACCGCGACTTCCAGGACAGCCTGGAGCGCGCCTTCGCCGAGACCCACGCGGCGCAGACCGGCTCCATGCCGATCGTCACGGGCGACAGCATCGCCGATCTCGAGAAGCCGGAGTCGCAGCAGGACGCGACCGTCGGCGAGCCCGTCACCACGGGAGTCGACGAGGCGGTCATCCACCTGATCGGCGACGCGCACGACAACCCGCCCGCCGGCTTCACCGTGCACCCGAAGCTCCAGCAGCTGCTCAAGAAGCGCGTCGAGATGAGCCGCAGCGGCTCTGTCGACTGGGCGATGGGCGAGCTGTTCGCCCTCGGGTCGGTGCTCCTCGAGGGCACTCCCGTCCGCATGGTCGGACAGGACACGCGCCGAGGCACCTTCGTGCAGCGCCACGCGGTGCTGCACGACCGGGAGAACGGCCAGGAGTGGCTGCCCCTCGCGAACCTCGCCGAGGGCCAGGCCAGGCTCTGGATCTACGACTCCCTGCTCAGCGAGTACGCGGCCATGGGCTTCGAGTACGGCTACTCGGTGGAGCGCGCGGACGCCCTTGTGCTCTGGGAGGCCCAGTTCGGCGACTTCGCCGACGGCGCCCAGACCGTCATCGACACGTTCATCTCGAGCGGCGAGCAGAAGTGGGGGCAGCGCTCCAGCGTCGTCCTGCTCCTGCCCCACGGCTACGAGGGCCAGGGTCCTGACCACTCGTCGGCCCGCATCGAGCGGTTCCTGCAGATGTGCGCCGAGAACAACATGACCGTCGCGCGCCCGTCGACTCCCGCCTCGTACTTCCACCTGCTGCGCCGCCAGGCGTACGCCCGCCCGCGCCGGCCGCTCATCGTCTTCACACCGAAGTCGATGCTTCGCCTCCGTGGAGCCACGAGCGAGGTCTCAGACTTCACGCACGGCCGCTTCGAGCCGGTGCTCGACGACGTCCGCCTCGCGACGGTGGACGGTGCCGACAAGGCCTCGGTCAAGCGCGTCATCCTCACCGCCGGCAAGATCTACTACGACATCGTCGCCGAGCTCGACAAGCGCGAGTCGAAGGACATCGCCGTTGTGCGCATGGAGCAGTTCTACCCGCTGCCCATCCAGGAGATGAACGCCGCGCTCGAGCAGTACCCGAACGCCGACCTCGTGTGGACGCAGGACGAGCCCGAGAACCAGGGCGCCTGGCCGTTCATCTGCCTCGAGCTCGCGAAGCACCTCAAGGGACGCACGATCCGGGTCGCCTCGCGGCCCGCCTCGGCGTCGCCGGCGACGGGCTCCTCCAAGCGCAGCGCGCAGGAGCAGGCCGACCTCATCGAGAGGGCGCTCGCGCTCTAGCGATAGCCCCGTGCACCGTTCTAGCGCAGCAGCGCTAGAACGGTGTCAGGAGGCAGTAGCTACGCGTTCGCGAGCCGCGCCCGGATCGCCTCGACCAGCTCCTCAGGAGCGGTCTCGCGGCACGCCTGGCGCACCTTCAGGGTCAGCGTGAGGCCCACGAGGTGCTCGGTGGTGCAGTCCTCGCAGTTGGCCATGTGCTCGGCGACGTCAGCGGCGTCCTGCTTGGCCAACTCGTTGTGGATGTACTCCTCGAGCTCGGCCTTGGCCTTGTCGCATCCGCAGTCGGTCATTTCGGGGCTCCTGTGGGGGAAGGCGCGACGATCCCACGGTCGCGCGCGTAGTCGGCAAGTGATTCCCGCAGCATCCGGCGGCCGCGGTGGAGGCGGCTCATGACGGTGCCGACGGGGGTCTTCATGATGTCGGCGATCTCCTGGTAGGAGAAACCCTCGACGTCGGCGAAGTAGACCGCCAGGCGGAAGTCCTCCGGGATCGCCTGCAGGGCATCCTTGACCGCGCTGTCCGGCAGGTGGTCGATGGCCTCGGCCTCGGCCGACCGGGTCGAGGTCGACTGGGTCACCGACTCGGCGCCGCCGAGCTGCCAGTCCTCGAGGTCGTCGATGGTGCCCTGGTAGGGGTTGCGCTGGTTCTTGCGGTAGTTGTTGATGAATGTGTTGGTCTGGATGCGGTACAGCCAGGCCTTCAGGTTCGTGCCCTGCTGGAACTGCGCGAACGCCTGGAAGGCTTTGACGAACGTCTCCTGCACGAGGTCCGCCGCGTCCGCCGGGTTGCGCGTCATGCGCATGGCCGCGGCGTACAGCTGGTCTGCGAAGGGAAGTGCCTGCTCCTCGAAGAGCGCCCGCTTGGCGGCCGCTGCATCCTCGGGAACCGTGTCGATAGTCATCAGGGCCAATTCTAGGTCGCCGGATGCCACCCCCACGGGCCGTGCTTCGAGAACCATAGTCATGCTGGGGTGAACCACCGCAGCGGCCCCGCTATTCCGGGAGCCGCCGGTACTCTGGTGTGCGATGGCGATTTCGAAGGCGGCCCAGCCCCAGTTCAACCCGTACGGCGACGACGACCCCGTGCCCGAGCCCGACAGCGGGCCCTGGCCCGCGCCCGTCGCCACCGGGCCGCTCCGCACCGTGATGCGCCTGCCCGGGTCGAAGAGCCTCACGAACCGAGAGCTCGTGCTCGCCGCCCTCGCCAACGGCCCCTCGCTGCTGCGCGCCCCGCTGCACTCCCGCGACACCGCCCTGATGGTCGAGGCGCTGCGCACCCTCGGCACGACCGTGGAGGAGGTACCGGGAAGCGGCGGGTTCGGCCCCGACCTGCTGGTGACGCCCGGCGAGCTGTTCGGCGGCTCCATCGACACCGGCCTTGCCGGCACGGTCATGCGGTTCCTGCCGCCCGTCGCGGCGCTCGCCCTGGGGCCCGTCGCGTTCGACGGGGATGCCGCGGCCCGCAAGCGGCCCATGCGCACGACCATCGACTCGCTGCGGGCGCTCGGGGTCGACGTGAGCGACGACGGGCGAGGCGCCCTGCCCTTCAGCCTGTACGGTACGGGCTCGGTGGCCGGCGGCGAGCTCGAGATCGACGCCTCCGCCTCGAGCCAGTTCGTCTCCGGGCTGCTTCTCGCCGCGCCCCGCTTCGAGCACGGGCTGCGGCTGCGCCACACCGGAGACACCCTTCCGAGCCTCCCGCACATCGAGATGACCATCGCCTGCCTGGCGGCCCGGGGCGTCGTCGTGGAGAACCCCGAACCCGGGCTGTGGGTCGTCCCGCCGTCCGAGATCCAGGCGCTCGACGTGGACATCGAGCCCGACCTCTCCAACGCCGGGCCGTTCCTCGCCGCCGCGCTCGTCGCGGGCGGGTCCGTAACCGTGGAGGGCTGGCCGGAGCACACCACGCAGGTCGGCGCGCGCATGGCCGAAATCCTGCGCGACATGGGCGGCCGGGTGACGCAGACGCCCACCAGCCTCACCGTGGAGGGCGGCCAGGGCATCCACGGCATCACCCTCGACGAGTCGAGCGAGCTGGCTCCCACCGTCGCCGCGGTCGCCGCGCTCGCCGACTCCGAGACGGTGCTCACCGGGATCGCCCACCTCCGCGGCCACGAGACCGACCGCCTCGCGGCCCTCGTCGCCGAGATCACGGCGCTGGGCGGGGATGCCACGGAGACCGACGACGGGCTCATCATCCGTCCCGCGGCACTCACGGGCGGCCTCTGGCACGCTTACGAGGACCACCGGATGGCGACCGCCGGCGCGATCATCGGCCTCGCCACTCCCGGAGTCGAGGTCGACGACATCGACTCCACCTCGAAGACGCTCCCCCAGTTCGCCGAGCTCTGGGCGGCGTTGCTGGGATGAGCTGGCTGACGGACGACGAGGACGACGGCGAGTACTCCGAGTACGACGAGTCGGCCGCGAAGGTCAGGCCGAACCCCAAGGGCAACAAGCCGCGCAGCAAGAACCGCCCGGAGCACGCCGACGCGAAGACGGGACGCGTGTTCAGCGTCGACCGCGGCCGGTACGGCGTGTGGGTTGACGAGAACACGCCGGAGGAGCGGCAGCTGATCGCCACGAAGGCGCGCGAGCTGCGCACCCAGGAGGGCCGCATCTCGGTCGTCGCGGGCGACTACGTCGATCTCGTGGGAGACACCTCCGGCGACGAGGGCAGCCTCGCGCGCATCGTGCGGGTGCAGCCCCGCACGACCCTGCTGCGCCGCAGCGCCGACGACACCGACGCTGTGGAGCGCATCATCGTCGCCAACGCCGACCAGATGCTCATCGTCGTGGCCGCGGCCAACCCCGAGCCGAGGCCGCGCCTCGTCGACCGCTACCTGGTGGCCGCCTACGACGCCGGCATCACTCCGATCCTCGTCGTCACGAAGACCGACCTGGCCGACCCGGCGGAGTTCCTCGCGAACTTCGCGGGACTCGGCTTCCGCGTCATCCAGAGCCGCTCGGACGAGCCGCCCGTCGACGAGCTGCGCGAGCTGCTCGAGGGGCACACGACCGTGGCAGTGGGGCACTCCGGGGTGGGCAAGTCGACGCTCGTGAACGCCCTCGTGCCCGACGCGAACCGCGCCGTCGGCCGGGTGAACGATGTCACCGGGCGCGGCCGGCACACGTCGTCATCCACCATCTCGTACCGCATCGGCACGGGCTGGATCGTCGATACGCCCGGCGTGCGGTCGTTCGGCCTCGGGCATGTGGACCCGTCGAACATCCTCAAGTCGTTCACCGACCTCGCCGAGCTCGCCGAGGACTGCCCGCGCGGCTGCACGCACCTGCCCGACGCACCGGACTGCGCGATCATCGAGGGCGTGGCCGAGGGCAGGCTCGGGGAGCTGGGCGCCCAGCGGCTCGAATCCTTCCAGCGCCTCATCGCTACTCTGGGATCGTGACTGACACAGCGCCACTCAACTACTCCCCCGCAGACGACCTCGCCCTGGCCCTCGCCCTCGCTGCGAATGCCGACCACATCTCCCTGGACAGGTTCCAGGCCCTCGACCTCGTCGTGACGACGAAGCCTGACAGGTCTCCGGTGACGGATGCCGACCAGGCTGTCGAGCGCAGCATCCGGTCGGGCATCGAGGCGGCGCGGCCGAACGACTCCATCCTCGGCGAGGAGTACGGCACCCAGGGCTCGGGCAGCCGCCAGTGGATCATCGACCCGATCGACGGCACCGCCAACTTCCTGCGCGGCGTGCCGATCTGGGGCACCCTCATCTCGCTCGCCGTGGACGGCGTGCCGGTCGTCGGCGTGGTGAGCGCTCCGGCCCTCGGCAAGCGCTGGTGGGCGGCGAAGGGCCACGGCGCCTGGGGCCAGGCCACCGGCCACGAGGAGCGAGCGCTGCGGGTGAGCAGCGTGGGCGAGCTCGCCGACGCATCCCTCAGCTACAACAGCATCAGCGGGTGGGACGAGGTCGGCCGGCTGGACGAGGTGATCGCGCTGACCCGGCAGGTGTGGCGCTCCCGTGCGATCGGCGACATGTGGGCCTACATGCTCCTCGCGGAGGGCTCGCTCGACATCGTCGGGGAGTTCGACCTCAAGCCGTACGACATGGCGGCGCTCATCCCGATCGTCGAGGAGGCGGGCGGCCGGTTCACCTCGGTGGACGGCGAGGCCGGCCCGTGGAGCGGGAGCGCGCTCGCGACGAACGGACTGCTGCACGACGCCGCCCTGACGGCCCTCTCCCCCAAGAAAAGCGCTTGACCGAACGTATGACCATATATCGGTTCAGGGCGAGTTGTACCCCCAATGGGGGTACGCGGATTCGCTAGGCTCAGGCTTGGACCTGAACCGAATCGGGGACCTTGAGAGAGGAAAATCTGGCAATGGCAACCACAAGCACCACAGCAGCTCGTTTCGTCGCACTACTCGCGGTTGGGGCCGCGAGCCTCGTTCTGGCAGGCTGCAGCCTCCTGCCCGGCGGCAACAGCAGCAACGGCGGTGACACGGGCACGGACGAGGGGGACGACGTCTTCAGCATCGAGGTCGGCGACTGCCTCAACGACGCGGACGTGAGCGAAGAGGTCAGCACGGTCCCGATCGTCGACTGCGCCGAGGCGCACGACAGCGAGGCCTACTACGCGGAGGACCTCACCGACAGCGACTTCCCGGGCCAGGACTCGATCGTGTCCTCCGCCGAGGGCATCTGCGAGCCGCAGTTCACCAGCTTCGTCGGCCTGGCTGACGCCGACTCGGCGTACACCTACAGCTACTACTACCCGACCGAGTCGAGCTGGGAGGCCGGCGACCGCGAGATCCTGTGCGTCGCGTACTCCGACGACCTGAGCCAGATCACGGGCAGCATCAAGGGCATCAACAAGTAGTGACCGCCCACCGCCCCGCCGCCGCAGTGGCACTGCTGGCCTCGAGCATCCTGCTCGCCGGCTGCACGGCCCTCGGCGGCGCGGGCGGTGCGCCCAGCCCGACGCCCACCGGGCCGCCGGAGGTCGACGTTCTCGACCTGGCCGTGGGCGACTGCCTCGACACGCACGGCAAGCCGGGCATCACCAAGTCCGTCCCGGTCGTCGACTGCTCGCTCGAGCACGACAGCGAGGCCTACGCGACGATCGCACTGGATGACGGCAGCTTCCCCGGTGACGACAGCGTGAAGTCCAGCGCCCAGGAGGGCTGCACCGAGGCTTTCGCGGCGTTCGCCGGGATCGACTACGCGAGCTCCGCGCTCGACTACGCCTACTACTTCCCGACCGCCGGCAGCTGGGCCGGCGGCGACCGGCGCATCCTCTGCCTGATCGTAGATCCGGGTGAGCGGGTCACGGGCACCCTGGAGGGTGCCGCCCGCTAGCGGGACCCTGCTAGTAGGTGCCCTTGATGACGAAGTAGGAGCCGCGGATCGTCCCGGCGAGCTTTGACTTCTGCCGCGCGAACTTGAAGGCGGAGAGCTCGCCGGGGACCTCCATGCCGTCGGACAGCTTGAAGCCCACGGCGCGCTTGCCGCCGTCCTCCAGCGCGTACATGACGTTGATCGAGAGCCCCGACTCGTAGAACACGTACGACATCTTCAGGCCGTCGACCACGAACTGGGTCACCTCGAGGGGCGTCGACGCAATGTGCAGGTCGCGCTCCGTCGCTAGCACGCGCTCGATGTACTCGAGCGTCTCCGGGTCCTCCGCAGCGGCAGAGACGTCGAAATCGTGGTCGTACTTGTTCTTGAAGTACCGGGCCTCGTTCGCGCGCAGGCCGGCAAGGGCGCCGACGACGGGGCTGGACTCGAGGCCCGCGGTCGAAACGGTGACGAAATCAACGATCATGGTGCAAGCGTAGGTCGCTCGTGCGGTGCGGGACTTCTCCGTTCCTGCTGGAATAGGCTTGCCCAATGGCCCGCGCCGACACCGATACAGACCGCCGCAGGCCCGTAACGCTCTCGGATGTCGCCCGGGAAGCCGGAGTCTCGCAGTCCACTGCCTCCCGATGCCTCAACGGCAGCGCGCGCAAGGTCGACGACGCCCTGCGCGAGCGGGTGCTCGCCGCGGCGGCCCGCCTCAACTACACGGCGAACCTGTCTGCGCAGACCGTCGCCCGGGGCACCTCGACCACCGTCGCGCTGCTCGTGAGCGATATCGCGGACGCCTACTTCTCCTCGATGGCAGCGGCGGTCATGACGGCCGCCGAGTCCGAGGGGCTCCGGGTCACCATCGCCGTGACCGACCGCAGCGTGGAGCGCGAGATCGAGCTCGTCCGGCAGCTTCGCGGGCAGCATGCCCTCGCCGTGATCCTCGCCGGCAGCGGCTATGTCGACTCCGCGCTCTCCGAGGCGCTCGTCCGCGAGCTCACGATGTTCGAGGAGACGGGGGGCCGCGTCGTGCTCGTCAGCCGCAGCGACCTGCCCTTCGACACGGTCGACCTCGACAACCTGGGCGGTGCCCGCCGGCTCGCCTCGGCCCTCGTGCGCCTCGGCTACACCTCATTCCGGGTGCTCGGCGGCGAGGAGGAGCTCGTGGCCACGCGCGACCGCGTCGAGGGGTTCCGCCTCGGCCTCGGTGACCGCTCGCTCGACCTTGCCGCCGATCGCGTGCACTACTCCGCGTTCAGCTGGGAGGGCGGGTATGACGCCGTGCAGGCCATGGACGACAACCAGCTCGCCGAGACCGAGCTGCTCTTCGCCGTCAACGACGAGATGGCACTGGGGGCGATCGCGGGGCTCAGGGGCCGCGGCATCCGGGTGCCCGAAGAGGTCGCCGTTGCAGGATTCGACGACATTCGTTCGCTGCGCGACGTCGTGCCCGGACTCACCACCGTGCGGGTGCCGCTCGTGGAGGTCGGCCGCGAGGCCATCGCCCGCATCACGGCGGAGCCGGGGGCGGGCAAGACGATCGTCGCGACGGTCGTGCTGCGCGACTCGACGCCGCGCCTGAACTAGGCCTTCACGCCGCCGCTGATGAGGTCGAGGCGCCAGTAGCGCTGGAGCGACAGGAACAGGATCACGACGGGCACGATAGCGATGAGCGCGCCCATGATCACGAAGGAGTAGAGCGCGGCCTGCCCGCCGCTCACGCGCAGCATGCCGTACAGGCCCAGGGTCAGTGGGTAGAGCTCGTTGTCACTCAGCATCACCGAGGGAAGCAGGAAGTTGTTCCAGATCCCGATGAACTGCAGAAGGAACACCGTGACGAGCGCGGGGGCCATGAGCCGCAGGCCAACCGCGGTGAAGATGCGGAACTCGCTGCCGCCGTCGATGCGGGCCGCCTCCATGAGCTCGGTGGGGATGGACGACTCCGCGTAGATCTTGCACAGGAAGATCGCGTACGGGCTCACGAGCAGCGGCAGCAGCACGGAGGCGTAGTTGTTGGTCATCCCGAAGCGGGCCAGGAGCAGGTACTGCGGGATCGCGAGCACGATCGCGGGCAGCAGCACCCCGGCAACGATGAAGCGGAATATCAGGGTGGATCCCTTGAATCGGTACTTGCCCAGCGCGTAGCCGGCGGCCGCCGCGACGAGGGTGGAGAGCACGCCGCCGCCGACCGCGTAGATGATCGAGTTGACAGCCCAGCGCGCGAAAATGCCGTCCTGGTAGGCAAAGAGACCGGCGATGTTCGCCCAGAAACTGCCGGTGAACGAGGGCAGGTACGTCGAGGTGGAGAATAGCTCCGCGTTGGACTTGGTGGACGCCACGACGATCCACGCCACTGGGACCAGGCAGTACACCGCCCCTACGAGCAGGACGAGGGTCGGGATGAGGCCGCCCCGACGGGCTTCGCGGATCACTCGCCGCTCCTGCTGAAGCGGTTGCCGATGGCACTGATCACGAGGGTTGCTCCGATGGTGAGGGCGACGATGATGAGGGCGGTCGCGGACCCCTCGTAGATGTCGTTGGTGACGAACGCGTCGCTGTAGACCTTCATGAGCGGCACCCAGCTCGACGTGATGGCGTTGGCGAGGGGCCGCAGCGTGGTCGGCTCGTTGTAGAGCTGCAGGGCGCCGAGCACCGAGAACAGGCCGACGAGGACCATCGCTGGCCGGATGAGGGGCAGCTTGATCCGCAGCGCGATCTGCAGCTCACTTGCGCCGTCGATCTGCGCGGCGTCATAGATCTCGGCGGGCAGGCCGCGGATCGCGGTGTACAGCACCACCATGTTGAAGCCGACCACGCCCCAGACCGCGATGTTGGCGACCGAGAAGAAGATCGTGGTCGAGCCGAAGTAGTCGACGACAGCACCGCCGATCGGGCTCGTCGCCGGGAGGTACAGGAAGCCCCAGAGGAGCGAGGCAATGACACCGGGCACCGCGTACGGGATGAAGATCACAATGCGGGAGAGGCCGACGAGCCGGGCGTTCTTCGCATCGAGGCACAGGGCGAAGACAGTGGCGAGGATGACGGTGGCCGGCACACCGATGACGGCGACGGTGAGCATCCGCCCGATGCTGGCCCAGAGCTCGGGATCGGATACCGCCGAGATGTAGTTCTGGAGGCCGACGAAGACCTCGGTGGTCGAGCCGCCGAACAGGCCGCCGCTCACCTTCTGCTGCAGCAGACTCAGGATGAACGCGTAGACGCCGGGCGCGAAGGTGAAGAGCGCGAGGAGGATCACCGCGGGGGCCACGAGCAGCACCGGGAGGGTGTTGCTCTGCAGCCGGCGTCGGCGCCGGGGGGCGAGGGTGGTCACGGGGGTCCTTCGTTGGTCATGGATGCGCGGGCGAGGCTAGCCCTTGACGGTGAAGCCGAGCTTCGTCATATCGTCGACGGTCGCGGACTGCATCGCGTCGAGGGCGTCGGAGAGCTTGGTCTTGTTCTGCAGGGCAGTCGAGAAGCCGTCCTTGTACGCTCCGAACGTCACGGTCGCGTCCGGGCCCCAGATGTCGAAGCTCTTCGCCTCCGGAGCAACAGTGCCGATGAACGAGTAGTAGTCGGCCTGGTTCGACATGAACGGGGGCGGGTTGTCGAGCACCGACAGCGACCGGCCAGCGGTGGCCGCCGGGTAGATGTTGATGTCGGTGATCTGCGCCGTGAGGGCCTCCTCGCTGGAGTTGAGCCACTCGATGAACTTCGCGGCCTCAGCGGGGTGCTTCGAGTCGCTCGTCACGGCCATAGCGGATCCGCCCCAGATGCCCGTCGCCTTGTCGCCCGCGGTCCACGCCGGGAGGGCGGCAGCCGTCCACTTGCCCGCGGTGTCGGCGGCGATGTTCGGGAACTGCGCGGGCGCCCATGCGGCGCTCACCCAGCCGACGAGCGTGCCGTCGTTCATGTCCGAGCTCCACTGGGTGGACCAGAAGGGCTGGTCCTGGATGACGCCCTCGTTGATGAGGCCGCCCCAGAAGTCTGCGACCTTCTTGCTCGCCGCATCGTTGATGCCGACGGTCCAGGTGTCGTCCGATGCGCTCCACCAGTTGGCACCGGCCTGCTGCGCGAGGCCGGCGAACCAGCCCGGGTCGCCGGCGCTGAAGGTGCCGAGGTACTGGGCGGGGTTGGCGTCGTGGATCGTCTTCGCGTCGGCCGCGTACTCGTCCCACGTGGTGGGAGCGGTGAGGCCGAGCGAATCGAAGATGTCCTGGCGGTAGAAGAAGACGAGCGGGGCGAAGTCCTGCGGAACTCCATAGGTCTTGTCCTCGAACTGCACCTGCGCGAGCGAGGCGGCGTCGAACTTGTCGGCGACCTCGGGCACGTACTGGTCGATGTCGACGACAACGCCGCTCGAGATGAGTGCGGGCAGCGACTGGTACTCCACCTTGACGATGTCGGGGTTCGTTCCGGCCTTGTGCTGCGTGATGAACTTGGTGACGAGCTCGTCGGCGCTCTCGCTCGGGGCGTTGAGCTTGACCTGGATGTCGGGGTTGGCCTTGTTCCAGGTGTCGACGATCTTGTCCATGTTCGGGTCCCACGACACGAAGGTCAGGTCGACGGGGCCGCCGTCGCTGTCCGTACCGGTCGAGGGCGAGCATCCGGCCATGGCGCCGGCGGCGATCGACATGATGCCGACTGCAGCTGCGACGCGGCCGAGGATTCTCTTGTTCACGGGAGCATCTCCTTTGATGTGGGTGGTGGGTGGTGCAGGGGGTCAGGCGTGCGGTCCCGCCAAGGTGGGAATGCGCATTCCGCACAGGCTATGCGGATTGGGCTTTCGTGTCAACCGGCGGCGCGTCATGCCCGCGCCGCGAGGTCGGACTTGCGGATCGGGAAGGCGGCCGGGCGACCCGCAGCGAGCAGTTCGACCTCGAGCACGGCGCTCTCGCCCAGGCGCAGGAGCTCGTTGCCTAGCGCGCCGGCGACATGCGGGGTAAGCAGCACGTCCGGCAGGGAGCGCAGCCGGTCGCCAGCGGGAAGCGGCTCGGGATCGGTCACGTCGAGCACGGCCTTGAGCCTTCCCGCCGCAACGGCGTCAGCCAGCGCCCCCTGATCGACGAGGGGCGCTCGCGCGGTGTTGATGAGCGTGGCGCCGGGCTCGAGGAGCGCCAGCTGCCGGGCGCCCACCATCCCCCGCGTCTCGGGCAGCAGGGGCGCGTGCACGCTCACGATCGACGAGAGCGCGAACAGCTCGTCGAGCTGCACCAGGCGCACGCCCGCGAGCAGCGGATCCCGCTCGTCGATCATCGGGTCGTACAGCAGCACGTCGAAGTCGAAGGGCCGCAGCAGGTCGATCACGAGGCGCCCCACGCTCGACGCCCCAATGATTCCCACGGTTCTGCGGTAGTTGCCGATCGCGGGATGCCGCGCCACGACGTTCAGCGCCGGATCGGCAAGATACTCCCGGGCGATGGGCAGCACGCCCTTTCCCGCGAGCAGGATCATCGCGAGCGTGTACTCCGCGACCGGGTGGGCGTTGGCCGCGGCCGCCGTGGTCACCAGGATGCCGCGGTCCCAGACCGCGGGCTCGAGGTGGTCCTTCACCGTGCCCGCCGCGTGGACTATCGCCCGCAGGCGCGGCATGAGCTCGAGCTCGCCCGCGCCGATCGCCGGGGCGCCCCAGCCGGTGACGAGCACCTCGAGCGAGGCGAGCAGTGCGGGGTCGGCGGCGCGGAAGTCGGTGATCGTCATACCGCTCTCGAGCGCGGCCACGGCCGAGAGCCGGCCGAGGGAGCGGGCGTCGAAGAGGCTGTGCTGCAATCCGGCGTCCATGGCGAACGCGACGCTGAGGCGGCGTGCTGGGTTGGCCTTGCGCATCTGCCGGGCCTCCTTGCCGTCGGATCGTGATGGTCGGTACGCTGGCGGGCAACCGCATTCCCGCGCAAGACACATTTAGACAGGTGGATCGCTCCGTGTCAAAATCCGACACGCTCGGCCCGACCGGGCTGCGCGCGACGCGCGTCGCCGCCGGCACCGGAACCTGGCTCGCCTTCGGCGCCGGTACCGACACTCCCCTTGCCGACTCCGTCGAGCTCGCGCACGCGCTCTTCGAGAGCCCGGCAGTGCGCGTGCTCGACACCTCGAACAACTACGGCCTCGGGGAGAGCGAGACCCGGATCGGCATCGCGATCCGGGAGTACGGCGGGCTTCCCGAGGACTTCCTCCTCCAGACCAAGGTCGATCGCGACATGCAGACGGGCGACTTCTCGGGAGCGCGAATGCGCCGCTCGCTCGAGGAGTCGCTCGGGCGACTCGGGCTCGACCGGCTGCCGCTCGTGTACCTGCACGACCCGGAGAACACGACGTGGGAGGCCTCGATGGCCGACGACGGCCCGGTCGCGGCCCTGGTGGCGTTGCGCGACGAGGGTCTTGTCGACCACATCGGCATCTCCGGCGGGCCGGCGGACATGCTCGAGCGCTATGTCGGCACAGGGCTGTTCGAGGCCCTCATCACCCACAACCGCTACACCCTCGTCGACCGCGGTGCCGACGCGCTGCTGACGCGGGCCCACGACGCCGGCCTGGGGGTCCTCAACGCTTCCCCGTACGGAGGCGGCCTCCTCACCCGGTGGCCTGTCCACCCCGGGCGGTACGCCTACGGGGATGCCCCGGCCGAGCTGGTCCGCGCGGCCAACGAGATCGGGGAGCTGTGCGCGGCCGCCGGAGTGCCTCTCGCGGCCGCGGCACTGGCCTGGTCCCTCCGCGACCCCCGCGTGGACTCGACCATTATCGGGATGCGCACGATCGCCGACCTGCGCGCGACCGAGGAACTGCTCGCCGTCAACATCCCCGACGCCCTCTGGACGGCTGTCGCCGAGGTGCCGCTCGATCCGTCGACATGGCAGGACGCCGGGCGCTAGCCCAGCAGCCAGTCCCCCGCCTGCGCGAGGATCGCGCGGTGCTCAGCACTCTCGTAGGAGGCGGCGTCGTGACCGAGCGCGTCGTAGACGACACGGCCGCCCTGGTACTCCCGCGCCCAGAGCAGCGGATGCTCGACCCCCTCGTGCTCGTGCCACGCGAGGCCGCGAACCTCCGGGGCGACGCGCAGGTGGGTGTACCGCTCGTCCCACACGGTGAAGTCGTGCACTCCGGCGACGACGGGGTGGGAATCGGTATCGACCCGGATCTCGGCTAGGCCCTGGTCGGGGTGCATCGTGGTACCGCGCACCCAGCGGGCGCCGATGACCGACTCCCACACCGCGGACTCGGGGAAGGCGGTCGAGGAGACGTGCATGGCGAGCAGGGCGCCACCGCCGCGCACGTGCGCGCCGAGAGCGGCGGCGGCCGCTGCATCCCCGGGCGTGGGCTCTTCGGCGTTGCCTGCGTTCACCACGACAAGATCGGCGTCAAGACTCTGGAGGCGGTCGAGCGACGTCGTGATCTCGATCGACCGCGCCGGCGCAGCCAGAACATCGGCAAGGAGAGCCGACGTGACGGCGAAGGGGTGCCAGGGGTCGACGAGGTCGCCCCCGCCGGAGAAGATGAGAACGCGGGACATGCAGCCGATGCTAGTCGACGGAATGCGCCTGCCGCCGACTGCGAAAGCCCGCGCATCCGTACTAGGCTCGCTCGTGGGCAAGCGCATTCCAGAGACGGGTGCGCGCCGCCGGCTCGACCAGACAAGGATTGACCCATGATCGCTCCCGCCTTCCCCGCGACCTTCCTCTTCATCGACGGGGAGTGGATCGCCGCCGCCGACCGCGGGACCGTGGACGTTGAGAACCCCGCGACGAAGGAGGTCATCGGCACGGTTCCGGTGGCCACCGAGGCCGATGTGGACCGCGCCGTCACGGCCGCTGCCCGCTCCTTCCCGGCCTGGCGGGACCTCTCCCCGCACCGCCGCACCGCTATCCTCCTTCGCGCCGCCCAGCTGCTGCGCGACCGCACCGAGGAGATCGCCCTGGCGATGACCCTTGAGAACGGCAAGCTTCTCCGCGACTCGCGCGACGAGGTCTCCTACACTGCCGACATCATCGAGTCACTCGCCACGGAGGGACCGCGCCGCTTCGGCACCGTCCTGCCCGGTGACGCCGGCGACGGACGCACGATGCTCGTCTCCGAGCCCGTGGGCCCGGTCGCCGCCTTCACCACCTGGAACTACCCGCTCACTGTTCCCGGCCGCAAGGTCGCCGCGGCCCTCGCCGCAGGCTGCACGGTCGTGATCAAGCCCGCTGAGGAGACGCCCGCGAGCGCTATCGCTCTCGCCCGCGCGCTCGACGACGCCGGCCTTCCCGCGGGCGTGCTGAACATGGTGTTCGGCGACCCCGGCGCCATCTCCGACCGGATGATCGCCTCCCCCCTCATCCGCAAGATCTCGTTCACCGGCTCAACCGCCGTGGGCAAGCTGCTCGCGCGCACCGCCGCCGACCACGTCAAGCCGATCATGCTGGAGCTCGGCGGCCACGCGCCCGTGCTGGTGTTCGACGACGCAGACCTCGACTCGCTCATCGCCGGCTCTGTCGGGAGCAAGCTGCACAACTCCGGGCAGTCCTGCGGCTCCCCCATCCGGTTCTACGTGCACGAGTCGATCCACGACGAGTTCGTGAGGCGGTATGCGGCGGCACTCGAGGCGGTCGCGGTCGGCGACGGTCTGGATGAGGCATCCGAGATGGGTCCGCTGGCCAATGCGCGTCGCTTCCAGGCCATGCAGCCGCTGGTCGACGATGCCGTCTCGCGCGGGGCGACGCTCGCCGCGGGCGGAACGGGGGACGACGCGGAGGGCTACTACTGGCGGCCCACCCTGCTGACGAACGTGCCGGATGACGCAGACCTCATGTCGATCGAGCCGTTCGGGCCGATCGCCGTCACGAGCACGTTCACCGACGAGGACGAGGTGATCCGCCGTGCGAACGCCGTGGACTTCGGGCTCGCCGCGTACCTCTTCACCGAGTCCGCTGACCGCGCACTGCGGGTTCCGGCCCAGCTCGACGCGGGGATGGTGAGCGTCAACCGCTTCGGCGTCGGCGCGCGCGACACGTTCTTCGGCGGCCGCAAGCAGTCGGGATACGGCTCCGAGGGCGGGCCCGAGGCGGTCGAGGAGTACATGGTGAAGAAGCTCATCGCCCAAGGGCTCTAGAAGCCAAGGCCTCTAGATGCAGGGCCTCGGGCCCAACAACGCGATAGTGACCCCGTGGTGGAGATGCGGGGAATTGAACCCCGGTCCACTGCTGTAATTCCACGCCTTCTACGGGTGTAGCTCGTGCAAGCGTTCTACTCGGCTCTGACCTTTGCCACGAGCATCCAGGTCAACAAGCCCAGTATCAGTTAGTGTCCCGCGCGCCCCTGAAACACAGACGTGCGGCTAGTTCCCTTGATAACGCCAGGAACCGGATCGGGATCTAGTCCGGGCTGACGGTCTCTCTTAGTTGCGAAGGAGACTACGCCGCGAGGGCGAAGTCAGCCTTGGCAGAGACAGTGCTGTTTGAATTGGCACTTATTTTTTGCACGGATCGTTTACGAGATAACCGTGCGTCCTCGACCCGCTTCTCGCGGTTTTGCAGGCAATGTCGAAACCGATCATCCCCATGGCGTTCCGTGAGAGGAACGGGTCACTATCGCGCTGTTGAGTTTCCAATGTGCCTCCGAAGAGGCAGCCTTCGAGTATACGCCGGATTTTCGATACCGTACAGGCATGATCTCTCAGCAGGGCGACCGCGTCCCCATCGACCCGCAGAGCGTCGACGCTCCGCTCTCCGCCTTCGCCGTGTTCCTCGTGGTCTCGATCGTGCCCGGCCAGGAGGATGCGGTGCGTGCCGTCATCGCCGACGTCGAGTCGATCACCAGGGCAGTCGGCTTCCGCGACCTCGATGGCCAGCTCTCCTGCATCGTCGGCATCGGCAGCGATGCGTGGGACCGGTTCGGCCTGGACGGGAAGCCCCGCCAGCTGCACCCGTTCGCCGCCGTGTCGGGCCGCGCCCACACCGCGGTCTCCACCCCGGGCGACCTGCTCTTCCACATCCGCGCCCAGCGCGCGGACCTGTGCTTCGAGTTCGAGCGCATCCTGCTCGACAGGCTCGGGGCGTCGATCACCGTCGAGGACGAGGTGCAGGGGTTCCGCTACTTCGACTCGCGCGACCTGCTCGGCTTCGTCGACGGCACCGAGAACCCGACCGGCCGAGGGATGGCCCAGGCGACCCTCATCGCCGACGACCCGCAGTTCGAGGGCGGCAGCTATGTCGTGGTGCAGAAGTACCTGCACGACCT
Source organism: Rhodoglobus sp. GW821-FHT12B09 (assembly GCF_058809925.1). Classification (NCBI taxonomy): domain Bacteria; kingdom Bacillati; phylum Actinomycetota; class Actinomycetes; order Micrococcales; family Microbacteriaceae; genus Rhodoglobus; species Rhodoglobus sp. GW821-FHT12B09. The sequence continues at coordinate 445,932 of NZ_JBXATB010000002.1, forward strand.
CGACGGCTGGAACGGGCAGCCGACGAGCATCCAGGAGCACATCATCGGCCGCACGAAGGCCGACAACGTCGAACTGGATGACGCACCGGGCTCGCACAAGAACCTCGCCACGATCACCGATCCGGACGGCACCGAGCACGACATCCTGCGCGACAACATGCCGTTCGGCAGACCGGGGTCGGGCGAGTTCGGCACCTACTTCATCGGCTATTCGGGAGACCTGACAGTGATCGAGCGGATGCTGCAGCGCATGTTCGTCGGCGAGCCCGCAGGAGCCCATGACCGCATCCTCGATTTCTCGACGGCGGTCACGGGCTCCGCGTACTTCGTGCCTTCGCTGACCCTTCTCGAGTCGCTGGCGGACTAGGCCTCGTCGACCACCAGCTGGTCGCTCTCGGCCAGGTCCATCACCGGGGGCTTGCGGGTGAAGAACCGCGTGATGACGAGCAGGATGACGACGCCCACCCCGAGCCAGATCAGGCCGTAGGTGAACGTGGGCTGCACGAGCGAGGTCCACAGCCACACCGACAGCGCGAAGCCGATGGCCGGCGCCACGATGTACTTGAGGATCGCGACCCCCGTGCGCTGCTGCCCGTCGATCACGTAGTGCTTGATCACCGCGAGGTTCACGAAGCTGAACGCGACCAGCGCGCCGAAGCTGATGACCGAGGCGGCGATGTCGAGCGGGATGAAGATCGCCCCGAGGAGCCCCACGACGCCCACGATGAGCACCGCGATCCACGGGGTGCGGAAGCGCGGGTGCAGCTGCGCGAAGACGCGCTTGGGGAGCTGGCCGTCGCGGCCCATCGCGAACAGGATGCGCGAGACGCTCGCCTGCGACGTGATCGCCGAGGCGAAGCTGCCGGCGATGTACGCCGCCGTGAAGAACGCGGTGAGCGCTCCCCCGCCGATGCGCGTCATGAGCTCGAGCGACGCGGTGTTCGGGTCGGCGAAGTTCTGGAAGTCGGGGAACGCGAGCCCCGCGACCCAGGCCATGACGATGAACAGCACGCCGCCGATGAGTGTCGCGAGCAGGATGGCCCGCGGGATGGTGCGCCGGGCATCCTTCGCCTCCTCGGAGAGGGTCGAGACCGCGTCGAAGCCGAGGAACGCGAGAGCGAGAACCGCGGCGCCGGACGCGATGCTCGAGACGGTCGTGCCGCCCGAGAAGAACGGGTCGAGGATGCCCGGCATCTGCCCGCTCGTCGCCACATAGCCGAGCGCCACCGCCACGAAGACGACGATGAACACGATCTGCACGCCCACGAGCGCGAGGTTCGCGCCCGACACCAGGCGGACGCCGATCACGTTGAGCAGAGTTACGACGATCACCGACACCACGATGAACACCCACGCCGGGATGCCCGGGAACGCCTCGTTCAGGTAGAGCCCGATGATGAGGTAGTTCAGCAGCGGCAGGGCGAGGTAGTCGAGCAGCAGCGTCCAGCCGGTCAGGAACCCGAGGTGCGCACCGAACGTCTTCTGCGTGTAGGTGTACGCCGAGCCCGCGACCGGGTAGGCCTTCACCATGTTCGAGTAGCTGTAGGCGGTGAAGAGCATTGCGATAGTCGTGACGAAGTACGCTCCGGCGAGGTGGCCGCCGGTGAGCTGCGTGACGAGGCCGTAGGTCGTGAAGATCGCGAGCGGGAGCATGTACGCGAGGCCGAAGAGGGTGAGGGCGGGGGTGCCCAGTGCTCGCTTCAGCCGCACCGGGGTTGTCGACTCTGACAAGGGTGTTCCTTTCGTGGGAAGCGCTTTCCAAGGGGCGCTTCCGCCTAACGTACTCCTTTGGTCGCAGAGTGGATAGCTATTGGTCTCATTGAAACTTCTCGTTCTGGAAGACTGTGAGCATGAGCGACACGATCATCACCGTCCAGGGCGAGTACTCCGCGTGGTACCCCGCCGAGCGCGCCACCGCGAGTGCCTCGGTGCACGCCGACGGACCCAAGCGCGACGCCGTCTTCGCGCGCGCCGTCGAGGCGTCCGACGCCCTCCGCAACCTCATCGAGAGCCTCTACGACAAGGAGGCCGGGCCCGTCACCTGGTGGTCGTCCGAGAGCGTGCGCGTCTGGTCGGAGCGCCCGTGGAACAACGAGGGCAAGCAGCTCGCTCCCGTCTTCCACGCGGCCGTGGACTTCAGCGCGAAGTTCAAGGACTTCGAGGCGCTCGCCCGCTGGGTCGAGTCGGCCGCGGGCATCGACGCCGTCACGGTCGGCTCCATCACGTGGGACCTCACGGACGCCACGCGCACCAGCGCCACGGTCGAGGTCCGCTCACGCGCGGTGAAGGACGCGGTCGCCAAGGCCAGCGTCTACGCCCAGAGCATCGGCCTGGGCTCCGTGACCGCGATCGCCCTGGCGGACCCGGGGATGCTCGGGGACCCGTCCGGCGGTGCCGTGCCCGCTCCGCCGATGTTCGCGCGCGGCGCCATGAAGGCGCAGTTCGACAGCTCCGGCGGCGGAGCGCAACTCGCGCTCAAGCCGGAGGAGATCGCCGTGGCATCCGTCGTCGATGCGAGGTTCACCGCGAAATAGGCGGGTTGAGTAGGCCGCCCGCGGCCGTATCGAAACGGTCACCGCGAAATAGGCGGGTTGAGTAGGCCGCCCGCGGCCGTATCGAAACCCTCTGCTGATCAGCCGGTTTCGATACCGGCGCTAGAGCGCCTTACTCAACCAGCTCAGTCGCCCAGGTTCTTGCGCGCCGCCATGGCGCGGTCTGCCTCGCGCTTGTCGGTGCGCTCGCGCAGGGTCTGCCGCTTGTCGTACTCGCGCTTGCCCTTGGCGACGGCGAGCTCGACCTTGGCGTTGCCGTCGTTGAAGTAGATGCTCAGGGGGACGAGCGTGTAGCCGCCCTCTTTGATCTTGTTGTGGATCTTGAGGATCTGCGCCTTGTGCAGCAGCATCTTGCGCTTGCGCCGCACGGGGTGGTTGTTCCACGAGCCCTGGTTGAACTCGGGGATGTGCACGGCGTCGAGCCAGGCCTCCCCGCCCTCGATGAAGCCGTAGCCGTCGACGAGGCTCGCTCGACCGGCGCGCAGCGACTTCACCTCGGTACCGGTGAGGACCAGTCCGGCCTCATAGGTGTCTTCGATCGTGTAGTCGTGGCGCGCTTTGCGGTTGCTGGCGACAACCTTCTTCTCGCCGCGTTCCCTGGGCATTGCAGTCTTTCTGGTCGTAGGTCCCGGTTTCGGGAGCCTGCCAGTCTACAGCGCGGTCAGACCTTCAGGTACCTACTGATGGCGACGCTCGCCGAGGCGGCCGCGAGCAGCGCGCCCACGACGATGAGGATCGGCACGACGGTCAGCGCGTCGCCGAGCCCGACGAGGGTCGTCGTGGCACCGAGGGTGTTCACGAGTACGCCCTGCACGAAGAACTGCACGATGCCGACGACGGCAGCACTAGCCAGAACCGACCCGATCACCGAGGCGAAGACGCCCTCCAAGATGAACGGCGTCTGGATGAACCGGTTGGACGCCCCCACCAGGCGCATGATGCCCAGCTCGCGCCGTCGGGAGAAGGCGCTCAGCCGGATGGTGGTCGCGATGAGCAGCACCGCGGCGATCAGCATGAGCACCGCGATACCGATGGCCGTCGCACTCGCGGCGTTGAGCACGGAGAAGATCTGGTCGAGGTAGCCGCGCTGGTCCTGCACGTCCTGCACCCCCGCCTGGCCCGACAGGCTCTCGATGAGCACGTCCGCGTCGTCGGGGTTCTTCAGGTTCACGCGGAAGCTCTCGTTGAGCACGTCGGGAGTCACGAGGCTCGCGATCGGGCTGCCGGAGAGCTGGTCCTGGAAGTTCTGGTACGCCTGCTCGTGCGTCTCGTACTCGTACTTGTCGATGTACGGCTTGAGCGTCGGCGAGTTGAGGAGGTCTTCCACCGCGGCGATCTGCGTCTTCGTGGCCTCGGTCTGCGAGCAGTTGCCCGTCGTGTCCACGTCGGTGCACATGTAGACGGCGACCTGGGCCCGGTCGTACCAGTAGCCCTTCATCTGGCCGATCTGCATCTGCAGCAGGATCGCGGCACCCACGAAGGTGAGCGAGATGAACGTGACGAGGATGACCGAGATCACCATCGAGACGTTGCGGCGCAGGCCGTTGCTGGCCTCGCCGAGGATCAGCCCGAGCCTCACGGTGCGACCTCCGAGGTGAAGGTGCCGAACCCCTGTTGCACCGGCACGGCCTGCGTCTGGTACCCGCCCTGGCGCTCGTCGCGGACGATCTGGCCGGTGACGAGCTCGATGACGCGGCGCTTCATCTGGTCGACGATGCCGGCGTCGTGCGTGGCCATGAGCACTGTCGTGCCGCTCAGGTTGATGCGCTCGAGCAGGGTCATGATGCCGGCGGACGTCGCGGGGTCGAGGTTTCCGGTCGGCTCGTCCGCGAGGAGGATCGCCGGCTTGTTGACCACGGCCCGGGCGATCGCCACACGCTGCTGCTCGCCACCGGAGAGCTCATGGGGGAAGCGGTTGGACTTTCCGGCGAGACCGACCATTTTGAGGGCATCCGGAACCGCCTCTTGGATGAAGCCGCGGCTCTTGCCGATGACCTGCAGCGTGAAGGCGACGTTGTCGAACACGGTCTTGTTGGGCAGCAGGCGGAAGTCCTGGAAGACGACGCCGAGGTTGCGCCGGAAGTACGGCACCTTGCGGTTGGGCAGAGTGTTGAGGTGCTGGCCGAGCACGTGGATGGCGCCCTTGGTGGGCGTCTCCTCCCGCAGGATCAGTCGCAGGAAGCTCGATTTGCCGGAGCCGGAGGCTCCCACGAGGAAGACGAACTCACCCTTGAGAATCTCGAGGCTCACCGAGTTGAGAGCGGGTCGAGTCGTCCCTGGGTACGCCTTGGAGACGGAATCGAAGCGAATCACGGGGGAAAGCCTAGGTAGCCCCTCCCCGGGGGCGCGGAGCGACGCGCACCCTTTCGAGACTCACAGGTTGGCGGCTACTCCGCCACGTCGCGCTTGCGCCACTTGATGCCGGCGTTGATGAAGCCGTCGAGGTCGCCGTCGAAGACCTTGGAGGGGTTGCCCTCCTCGTACTCGGTGCGGAGGTCTTTGACCATCTGGTACGGCGCGAGCACGTAGGAGCGCATCTGGTCGCCCCAGCTCGCGGTGATGACGCCGGCGAGCTCCTTCTTCGCCGCGGCCTCCTGCTCGCGCTGCAGGATGAGCAGTCGCGACTGCAGCACGCGCATCGCGGCCGCGCGGTTCTGGATCTGGCTCTTCTCGTTCTGCATCGAGACGACGAGCCCGGTCGGGAGATGGGTGAGGCGCACGGCGGAGTCGGTCGTGTTGACGGACTGGCCGCCCGGCCCGCTCGAGCGGAACACATCGACGCGGATGTCGGACTCGGGCACCTCGATGGCCCCGGCCTCCTCGATGAGCGGGATGACCTCCACCGCCGCGAAGCTGGTCTGCCGCTTGCCCGCGGCACCGAACGGGCTCATGCGCACGAGGCGGTGGGTGCCGGCCTCGACGCTGAGCGTGCCGAACGCGTAGGGCGCGTCGATCTCGAACGTTGACGACTTGATGCCCGCCTCCTCGGCGTAGCTCGTGTCCATGATCGTCACCGGGTACTTGTGCTTCTCCGCCCAGCGCAGGTACATGCGCTGCAGCATCTCGGCGAAGTCGGCGGCATCGACGCCGCCGGCGCCCGCACGAATGGTGATGACAGCGGGATGCGCGTCCCACTCGCCGTTCAGCAGGGTCTGCACCTCCAGCTCGCCGAGGAGCTTCTGGATGCTCGTGAGCTCGGCACGGGCATCCGCCGCCGCGCTCGCATCGGACTCCTCGTTGGCGAGCTGCACCATGATCTCGAGGTCGTCGAGCCGCGACTCGATGGAGGCGATCTTCGCGAGCTCCGCCTGCTTGTGGCTCAGCGCGCTGGTGACCTTCTGCGCCTTGTCGGTGTCGTCCCAGAGGTCGGGGACTCCCGCCTGCTCGCTGAGGTCCGCGATCTCCGCCTGGAGCTTCTCCACCCCCACGACGGCGCGGATGTCCGCGAAGGTCGAGCGAAGCGCGGAGATGTCGTCGGTGAAATCGAGCTCGTCCATATCGGCAGCAAGCCTACCCGAGCCCCGGAACAGAAACATTTTCAAATAGGCCGAAACCCCCATGGTCAGGCTCGCCCGGCGCGCGCATCCTTGGTCCATGTCGCTTGAGGAGCCGCCGCAGGAGCCCGTCGCCGTGCTTCCCCGGCGCCGTCGGATCGTTATCGCCGCCGTCGCCGCCGGCGCGCTCGTGCTCCTCGTCGCGGGAGGCGCGATCGCCGCGCCGCTCATCCTGCGCGGTCCCGCTCCGGTCGCGGGGCCCGCTCCCCACCCGGCCGCGACCGCCGTTGTGGCGGCGCCGCTTCCGGCGAAGAGCCCCACGCCGACGGCCTCGCCGACGCCCGTGCCGGTCGCAGAGCCCGATGCCGACGCGGCTCCGCCCGCGAACGCGCCCGACCCGGCCCCGCCGCTGCCCGCTCCGCCCGTGCCGGTGCCCCCGCTGCCCGCTCCTCCGGCGCCCGTCATCCTCCCGTCGTTCGACTCCATCACGGCGATCCCGACGAACGACGTCTGCAACTCGAGCGGAGGCGTGACACTGACGTGGTCGGTCTCGAACGCTCCGCCGGACTCCGTGACGGTCCACGTGAAGTCTGGAGGCGGCACGCCGGTCTTCGACCAGACGTGGCCCGGGCGCGATCCGCAGGAGACGTACACGTTCTCCAACGTTGACTGCCTGCGCCACCTGTGGTTCTTCTTCATCACCGCCACCAACCCCTCGGGGTCGAAGACGGCGCTGCTCACCTTCGCGGACGGCACCAACAAGGGGTGGTCTGCCAACTGAGCTAGCGTGAAGGAGATGTCGACCTCCGAGCAACCCTTCCGCTGGGGCTCGATCGCGCTCCCGGCCCTGCTGCCCACGCTGCTCTTCTCGATCGGCGAGGGCGCGATCATCCCGATCATCCCCATCGCGGCCGACAACCTGGGCGCGACGCTCGCGATCGCTGGCCTCGTCGCCGCTGTGCTGACGCTGGGCGAGCTGTTCGGGAACATCCCGAGCGGATGGCTCATCGCGAGGGTCGGCGAGCGCCCCGCGATGATCGGGGCCTCCGCGCTGTCGGTGGTCGGTCTCGTGATCTGCGTCATCGCACCGAACCCGCTCGCGCTGTCGTTCGGGATCCTGCTCATCGGGCTCGCGACCGCCGTCTTCGCCCTCGCCCGGCACGCCTTCATGACGAGCTTCGTCCCGCTCGCCTACCGCGCCCGCGCGCTGTCGACGCTCGGCGGCACCTTCCGGCTGGGCTACTTCATCGGGCCGTTCATCACCGCCGCCGTCATCCACCTCACCGGCACGGCCTCGAGCGCGTTCTGGATCCACATCGTCGCCTGCCTCGGCTGCGCGATCGTGCTCATCACACTGCCGGACCCGACCACCACCTTCGGCAGGGTGACGACCGTGCGACTGGCCGGCCGCGACATGCGAGAGGGCGAGGCGCTGGTCGAGCAGGAGTCGGCGGGGCTGTTCCGCACGATCTACAACAACCGCGCGGTGCTCTCGCAGCTCGGGCTCGGCGCGGCGCTCATCGGCGCCCTGCGGGCGAGCCGGCAGGTGATCCTTCCGCTGTGGGCGGTGAGCATCGGACTAGCCGACACCAGCACCGCCATCATCATCGGCATCGCGGGGGCCGTCGACTTCGCCCTGTTCTACACGGGCGGCCAGATCATGGACCGCTTCGGCCGGCTCGCGAGCGCCCTGCCCTCGATGATCGGCCTGGGCATCGGGCACCTCGTGCTCGCCTTCACCCACGACCTGCCCTCCAACACGGCGTGGTTCATCGGGGCGGCGATGCTGCTCTCCGTCGCGAACGGGCTCGGCAGCGGCATCCTCATGACCATCGGCGCCGACCTCGCCGACAAGTCCAACCCGGCCCCCTTCCTCGGCGCGTGGCGCTTCACCGGCAACTCCGGCGGCGCTGCCTCGCCACTGCTGCTCGCGGGCATCACGGCGGTCTCGTCGATCGCGATCGCCGCGGGCGCGATGGGAGTTCTCGGCCTGATCGGCGCGGGCGTCCTCCTGCGGTTCCTGCCGCGCTACATCCCGCGACCGCGCCGCAACTAACATGGGCGAATGATCCCGCTCGCCAACCTCATCGCGTTCGCCCTGGTGGCGATCCCGATCATCCTGCTGCCCGGCCCGAGCGTGCTGTTCGTCATCGGCCGGTCGCTGTCGCTCGGCCGCATCGGCGGGCTCCTGAGCGTCGTGGGCAACGCGGCCGGCGCGCTCGTCGTCGTGGTCGCCGTGGCCTTCGGCGTCGGCATTGTCATCGCGGAGTCGGCGATCCTGTTCACGGCCATCAAGATCGTCGGCGCCGCCTACCTCATCTACCTCGGCGTGCAGGCCATCCGCCACCGCCGCGACCGCGCCGATGCCGCCACCGCCGCCGTCCGCCCCTCGAGCAGGGCGCGCCTCCTCGTACAGGGCTTCCTGGTCGGCGTCTCCAACCCCAAGACGATCGTGTTCTTCATCGCCGTGCTCCCGCAGTTCGTGGACTACGGCGCGGGCAGCATCCCCTCGCAACTCCTGCTGCTCGGCCTGCTGTTCATCGCGATCTCCCTCCTCACCGACAGCGTCTGGGCGCTCGCGGCCGGCTTCGCGCGCGACTGGTTCGCCAAGTCCCCGCGCCGCATCTCGACCCTCGGCGCGACCGGCGGCGTGATGATGATCGGGCTCGGCACGGCGTCCCTCTTCCTCGGGCACGGCAAGGACTAGTTGTCTGATTGACTGAGAGCGTGTCGGATGCCCCAGCAACCCCCGCTCGCACGCTCGGGCGCTGGCGCGCCTGGGCGATCGCCGCAGCCGCTGTGGTCGTGGTCGTCGGCGGCATCGCCGCGCTCGGCGGATTCAACGACGTCCCGGTGACCTCCCTGCCGAAGGTGCAGCTCGGCGAGACCCACCACGGCAGCGAGGTCGACACGGTGGTCACGTCGGTGTACCTCACGACCCGTGCTCCCGGTCAGAGCTTCGACGCCGACGAGGGCGAGCAGTACCTGGTCGTCGCGGCGACGCTGCTCAACACGACGAAGGGCACCGGCGGTCTCACCTACGACCTGATCCGGGTGCTCGTGGACGGGAAGGTCAGTGCGAACGACCAGGCGAGCCTCGTCGACCCCCGCACCGGCAACCAGGTCGGGTTCCTCCAGCCGGGCATCCCGCTCAACGCGGTGTTCACGTGGAAGGTCGACGACACGGTCAAGGACGGCGACGAGATCATCGTCGGGCTGTTCGACCGCTTCGCCGTGGACGATCCGCGGTTCGGCGACACGGCCTACTCCACGAGCCCGACCGCGCGCATCCTCACCACGATCGGGACGCGCGCATGAGCCTGCCGCGCTGGGCCGCCGGCCTCCTCGTCGTCGCCGCGCTCGTGGCCTCCGCCGCGGTGGTCGCCGGGGCGCCCGACAACGACGACATCACGGCACCGATCCTGGTGCGCGCCGGGGTCGGCGAGACCGTCTCGGGCCGCACCCTCACCGCGACTGTCGAGTCCGTCGAGCTCGCGGAGTACCTCGACGTCAAGTACAACGACGCGGGCGACACGAGCACCGACGGGGTGTGGGTGGTGGTCGACACCGTGCTCACTGCGCGCCTCGACACCCTCGTGCTCGGCGACTCGCAGCTCTGGATCGGCGACGTGCACTACCGCGTCTCGGACATCCTGCCCGCACCCACCCCGCTTCAGCTCTCCTACGGCGCGGACGTCCCACAGCGCGGCTCGCTCGTGTTCGAGATCCCGCGCTCCGCCCTCGAGGAGCCGGGCGCCTCGCAGGCCTCGATCGTGCTCCTCTCCTCGGGCGATCCCCGACTCGACTCCGTACCGGCGATCGTGGTCGACCTCACCGGGCTCGACGTGCTCCCGCGGGTGCGGATCGACGAGCGAGCGGTGGTGGACCAGTGACCTGGCTGCGCCGCAACCTGGTGGCGCTCATCGTCATCGTCCTCGCGCTGCCCGCGCTCGCGTTCGTCCTCGTCGGCGTGCCGGTGCTCGACCGTGCCGCGCACACCCCGCAGGTCGTGCCCGTGAGTGCCGGTACGACGATCGAGGCGGGCGGCTACAGCTTCACGGTGACCGCGAGCCAGGAGTTCCCGGGCACCGGGACCGGGCCCGGCACCAACAGCATCCCGACGGGCAGCTCCCTCATCGGCGTCCTCGTCGACGCCGAGCCCGTGGTCGGGCCCGTGCCCGACAACAACTTCTGCGACGCCGAGCTCACAAGCCGCGCCGGGGGTGTCGACCGGGTCTGGCGGGCCGTGACCTCCCCGAGCGACTTCGCGTACGAGGTCGGCGACGACCGCACCACGATCTGCCTCCTCGACGACCAGGAGACGTTCGAGCTCGAGCAGGTGTTCCTGGTCCCGGCCGGCGTCTACGCCAGTGCGACGCTCGACCTGGTCGTGGGGTCTACGACGTACCGCTTCGAGCTGCCTCGGGAGTAGCGGGCGCCGCGGCGCCGGCGGGTTCGTCGAGCCGGGGCATCCGGTCAGCTGCCCAGCGCTGCAGGCAATAGCCGAAGGCCGCCGCGAGCAGGGCGACCCGCAGCGGCTCGGTGACCGACGTGATCACGAGGTTGAACACCTCGTTCGCGACGAACCAGTAGGAGAGGTCGTGCCCGCCGACCGCGACGAAGATCAGCCGGTAGGCCCACTGGGTGAGCGCGAAGAGCAGTGCGTAGGCGACGAGGAAGATCCCCAGATTCCCGAGACCGGATCGCAGGATGAGCCGGCCCGAGAACACGGCGGGGCGCCCGACCTCGTCCCAGGTGCCGGTGAACAGGTAGCCGTACTGGCGCAGGAGCCGTGGAATCCGGCTCGCCCCCGCCTTGAGCCGCTCGCCGACGCGGCGCGATACCGGCAGAGCGTCCTCCACGACAGTGCCGAGCGCCCGGAGGTAGATGATGCTCGCGATGAACAGCCACGCCAGCGGCAGCAGGATGAGCTGCAGCGCCACCGGGGTGATCCAGTCCACGCCCTCGATCACGAACCGGACGGGCGCCGCGAGGTTCACCAGGAACTCGCGGGCGCCGTTCCACCAGTGCACGACCTGCCGGTTGCCGATCCACTCGACGATCGGGCCGAACACGGAGCTGATCCCGGTGAGGGCCACGAACACCCACGTGGCCTCGAGGTAGATGCCGGGCACCGCCGTCCAGCCCGGCAGCCGCGGCCCGAAGAACTTCAGCAGCATGCGCGCGGCGAACGCGATCACCACGACGGCGACCACGATCGGCCCGTCGCCCACGTCGAGCACGTGCGAGTTCTCCCCGAACGGGCCGGCGTACCGGAAGGCGAGGCCCGCGTAGGCGGCGAGATCGTCGGAGAGGAGGCCGATGAGGGCGTACAGGGTGAAGAACGGGCCGATGCTGACGAGCAGCACGCGGAGGAACTCCGCGATCGTGTCGCGCGCGGTAGTGAACTGCACGTCGGCGCCGGCGAGGGCGCGGTAGCCGGGCAGGCTGCGGCGCAGCACCAGGAACATCCCGATGTAGGAGACCAGGCGCGCCAAGGCGGCGATCGGCAGGAGAAGCAGCGCGGCGAGCGGGCTCTCCGCCCCGAGCGGAGCGGCAATGACGATGACGGATGCCCGGACCACCTGCCCCGCGAGGTACCACGCCAGCAGCGGCGCCCAGTTGGCGGCGAGGATCCGCCCGATCCCCCGGAGGCTGCGCAGCATGCTCTCGATGCTAGTCAGGTGAACACCGACCTCGCGACCGCGGTCACATCGATGCGGAGGCCCTCCGGCACGAGCAGGGAGAGCACGGGAGGGTGCCAGTGCGAGGAGAGCTGCACCGTTGCGCTGCGGCCGTCCGCCGACTCCGCCCGCTCGACGCGCAGACCCGTGAAGTCCGCGGTAGGGACGCTCCGGACGTACGCGGAGACGGCGGCCGCGACATCCGGGCTCCGCAGAGTCGGGCGGAACCCCCTCTCGGTCTCGAGCACCTCCTCTAGCGCGAAGGCCTCGGAGCCGACGAGGGCGGCGCCGTCAGCTAGGGTGAACAGCCGCTTGCGCTCGAGGTAGAGCGAGGTCGCCGCGACCACGAGCAGGACGAGCGCGACACCGAGCAGCCCGTAGAAGATCGTGAGCGGGAGGGTGGAGCCCCGCTCGTCCTTCACCGTGAACCCCAGAACCGCGACACCTGCCCGGTCGCTGTGGCGTGCAGCGGCACTGAGAGCGGGACTTCGGCGACGAGCACGGGCGGCACCAGCGGGAGGGCGGCGCGGAGGTCGACGGAGACGGTCACGAAGGCGCGGCGGGTGAGACAGGCGGCGGGCGTGCAGGTGATCGTGAGCTTCGCCTTCTCCGTGATGCCGTGGTCGGCCAGCGCGAACTCCAGCGCCCGTGCCGCGCTGGCCTTCGCGGAGGGCAGGTCGGGGGCCTGCACGAACACTCGCGCCGCCTGCCGGGCGGCGCCCTCCACGGCGAACGCGGCGGCCTGGATGCTGGCCATCGTGAGAACGAGGTACACGGTCGGCACGAGGAGCAGGAGGCCGACCGTCAGGAACTCCAGCGATGCCGAGCCCCGATCGTCAGCGAAGCGACTCGACCGCGGCATGGCCCGACACCTCCAGAGCCGTGGGTCCGAGCAGCCCGACGAGCGGCAGGGGCGCCCGCACGGTGATGATCAGCGCGCGGCGGCCCAGGTACGAGCCGGTGGCGGCCGTGACATCCCGCGCGTACTGCTCGCCCAGCGCGGTCGAGATCAGGTCGGCCGTGCGCGCGACGCCGTCTTTCGCGGAGTTGTCGGCGAGCGCCCCGAACCGGGCGCCCTCCGCGGCCGCATCGACGAGCGTGTTGCGCACGAGCAGCGCGAGCCCGAGCTGCAGCACGCCGAGGGTCAGTACCGTGAGGAGAGCGCCGACCATGACGAACTCGGCCACGGCCGAACCGGACTCGTCGTTCAGTACCCGGCGCACTCAGAACCCGGTGACGCGCTCGATGGCCTGCTGGAACACGGCGCTCAGTGCCGGTCCGGCGAGGCCCCAGATGATGATGACGAGGCCCGCGGTCATGAGGGTGATGAGCACCCAGCCGGGAACGTCACCGCGGTCGTCAGAGAGGGAAGGAAGTCGGCTCATGCAGACCATCGTGGTTCGGCGGGCCACGCGGGCCCGCCGACTGTCCACAGCCCCTACGCGAACCCGAACACCGGCGGCAGCGCCACGACCATGAGCAGCACCCATCCCGCGAACACCGGCAGGTACCCGGTCTGCCAGCGCTCGACGTGCACCGCCGGCCGCCCCTGCAGCACGCGCGCGATGAGGTAGGCCGTGACCGCGAGGTTCACGAGCAGCAGCACGTTCAGGCCGAGCGCCGCGACACGGTTGGCCGTGAAGCCGAACTCCCCCACCCGCGCCAGCATCGACACGAGCACCAGCACGTCGAGCACGATCGCCGCGACGACCGCGACGAGCCTCAGAACGTCCATGGTCCGGATGCCTCGGCCCGACTCCCGCGCGGAGATCCCGTAGACCACCAGCCCGAGCACCACGAGCAGAAGCACATCGAACACCGCGAGCAGGTCGCGGTCGAACTCGCGCCCGATCCCCACCGCCGCGTAGCCGACCGCGGCCACGAGCAGCATCACCGCGAACAGCGGCGTGAAGATCGCGGTGAGCACGGGGGCGAGGTTCTCGATGACGCTCTTCTTCGCCTCGACCAGCCAGGCGGCCACCACAGTGGCACCGGCGGCGCCCGAGGGCAGCACCCAGTTCATGACCTCGCCGATCGCGTCCGGGGCGATCGGGGCGAGGATGAGGCTCGTGAGACCGAGCAGCACCGCCCCGCCCAGGGCGATGAGCGCGTAGTAGATGACCCACTCGCCGGTGAACCTCACGAAGTCCATACGGCGGGCGGATGACCGCAGGTCGCCGCCCACGTACGCGACACCGACCACGAACCAGAGCACGATCGGCAGGTGGATCGCGACGAGGATGCCCGTGGCCGAGTCCGACTCGAACGGGAACAGCGTCACCACCGCCGCGAGCGCCGCCACGACGGCCAGCAGCGCGAGAGCCCGCGCCACCGGCATCCGGCGCAGCACTGCGAAGTACGCGGCGAGCACCGGCAGCACGAAGAGGCTGACGTCCCGCAGGAACCAGCTGGCCTCGGCGCCGGGCGTGACCGCGAGGAGGCGCCCGACCTGGATCAGCACCGCCGCGAGCAGGGCGAACCCGAGCACGACCACGAGAGGCTGGCGCGGCTCGCCGTCGGTGCGGGAGATCGCGAGCTGCTTCCAGAGGCGGTCGCTGTGCTCGCGGGCGAACTCGGCGGTGAGGGCATCCACCTCGCCGAGCCGCTTCACGGCGATGAGGAACGCCTCGTCGGGGGCGAGTCCGGCCGTCTCGAGGTCGGCGACCTGCTCCCGCAGGTGGCCCTCGAGCTCGTCGGCGTCGGCGGCATCCACGGCACGGCCGCGAAGGATGGCGGCGCGCCATCCGGCGATCTGGTTCTCGGTCTCGGCGTCCATGCTTACGCTCCCGCCGGGGCGGCGAGGCCCCATAGGCCGCCCAGGGTGCGGGTGGCGGTGTCCCACTGGCGGCGCTGCTCGGCGAGCTGCGCACGACCGGTCTCGGTGATCTTGTAGTACTTGCGGCGACGGCCCTCGGGCGAGACGCCCCACTCGGTGCTGACATAGCCGAGGCGGTCGAGCCTGTGGAGGAGCGGGTAGAGCATGCCGTCGGTCCACTCCAGCTCGCCGCCGGAGAGCTCGCGCACCCGCTTGAGGATGGCGTAGCCGTAGTTCTCGCCCTCGACGAGGATCGCGAGGACGAGCGGCGTCGCCATGGCGGCGACGAGGTCCTTGTCGATGTTCACGAGGACAGCATACCTAGGAGAGCTAGGTATATGTACTAGTGCCGCGTGGCGGGGGTGTTCCTCGGGTCGGGGGTGTCGCCGGGGTAGGGCACGTCCGGGCGCAGGCGCTGGAGGTCGGCGACCTCGCTCGCGGCAATCTTGCCCGTGCGGGCCCGCTCGGCCATGTGCAGTGCCCACGCGTCGTTGCTGGGGTTGAGGCCGTCTGCCTGCAGACCTGAGTTCTGCTGCATGATGACCCACGCGTATGCCGCGCGCTGCTTCTTGCTCGACCTCAGGTACTTGCGGAGCAGTGAGATGAAGAACGGCAGGAAGAGGAGGCCGATCAGGAAGTAGATGACTCCGCGACCCGGCTCCTCCGTATCGAGTACGACCGCGATCGGCCCGCCGACGATCCCCAGGAGCGCGCCGAGCCCGCAGATGACGATCTGGGTCTTCCAATAGCCGTTGCCTGAATACGGTGCGGTGGCCATGGTTCGGAGCTTAACAGCTCGGCACGACGCGTCAGAACCCCACCTGCAGCACGGCGATCCCCGGGAAGATCGCGAAGGCGATGGTGATCGGGAGGATCAGGAACACCAGCGGCACGAGCATCCCGATCTCCTTCTTGCCCGCCGCCTCGAGCAGCCGGCCCTTGGCCTCTTCACGCGCGTCCTGGGCCTGGGCGCGCAGCACCTCGACGAGCGGCGTTCCGCGGTCGAGCGCGCCGAGCACCTGATCGGCGCAGCGGGCGAAGGGCGGCAGGTCGAGGTCTCGCGCCAGCGCGCCGAGGGTGTCGGCGAACGGCAGGCCGGTGCTGACGGATGCCACGACTCCCGCCAGCTCGCCGGCGAGCTCACCGTGGCTGACCTTGGCCACCCGCCGCAGCGCGTCAACCACGCCCTCGCCCGCGGAGAGGCACAGCGCGAGGAACTCCAGCACCACGGGCAGCTCGGCGGTAAGCCGCGCGAGCCGGGCAGAGGCCGCGCGGTGCAGCAGGCGATCCGGGAGCAGCACGCCGGCCGCAGCCGAGACCGCGACGATCACGAGCTGCACCGGCACCGGGACAGGCCGCGTGAACCCCAGCGCGAGGGCGACCGCGACACCGAAGGCGAGGCCCGCGAGACTCCAGAGCAGCTGGCGCGAGCGGAAGGCGGCGAGGGTGAGCGGCGAACCGGCCTGGCGCAGGCGGCGGGCCGTGGCATCCGCGCCGCCCAGGATCGAACCGAGCGCGCGCTGGCCGCGCTCGATCACCGGGGCCAGCACCAGCCCCACGACCGGGAGCGGCCCCGGCGGCGGGGGCGAACTGGCTTCCCGCGCCGACTCCGACACGTCCGCGAGGTACGGCGCGACCCGGCGGGCGAGCCGCGGGCGGCTCATGCGCGGGACGAGGCCGACCACGATCCACAGCCCGAACCCGAGCCCCAGTCCGCACACGACAGCCCAAGCGATCTGCCCGCTCACGCGAACCACCGCCGCTCCTCGGGCAGCCTGCCGACCGCGAGCATCACCCGGTACGCGACCACCGACACCGCGAGGCCCGCGACGATCAGCGCGGTCCCGCCTGGCGTGGCGTACGCGACGGCCGCCTCGGGCCGCGACGCGAGCAGCGCGAGCACGATCCACGGCGCCGCGACCCCCAGTTTCGCCGCGTTCATCACCCACGACTGCCGCGCCTCGATCTCGGAGCGGATCGCCGCCTCCTCCCGCAGGTACGCCCCCAGGTTCCGCAGGATCGTGGTGAGCTCGCCGCCGCCGACCTCCCGCGACATGCGCAGGGTCTCGAGCACGCGATCCGCCACCGGGTCTGCGAGCCGGGCCTTGAGAGTGTCCAGGCACGGGCCGAAGCTGCCCGTGAGGCGGTAGTCGGCGGCGAACTCCGCGAAGGCCGTCCTGGTGAGGGCAGGGCCGGCGACGCCGAGGCCCGCGACCGCATCGGGCAGCGCGAGCCCGGCCCGCACGGCCGACACGAGGTGGTCCACCACGTCGGGCCAGACGACCCGGGTCGCGCGGCGGTGGGCGCGGGCCCGCCAGGAGACGAGCAGGGCCGGCAGGGCGAGCGCGGCGGCTCCGGCGGCGAGCGCGAGCACCGCGACAGGGGCGAGCGCGAAGGCGGCGGATGCCACGGCCGCTCCCATCACGAGGGACACCGCGCCGAGCATCCCGGGCGTGATGCGCTCGAGCCCCGCCTGGGTGAGCCGCTCCCGCCAGAGTGCTGCGAGCCGGGAGTGCCGTGGCATCCCGCCCTGCTTTCTCGGCCAGAGCCAGGGCGAGGCGCACAGCAGGACGCCCGCGGCGAGGAGTGCGCCGAGCAGTGCGCTCACCTCGCCGCCCCCAGCACGGCCGCGGGGTCGAGCCCCGCCGCGGCGAACTTCGCGGTGCGCGCGGGGTAGCCGCCCGTTGCGACCAACTCTCCGGAGCGCCGCGCGAAGATCGTACTCGCCTCGACGATGCCGCCCTCGGTGCGGCCGGTGGGCGCGAGGATCTCCATCACGCGGCGGGTTCCCGTGCGGTCGAGCTCGCACTGGACGACGAGGTCGACGCAGGCGGCGACCGTGGGCACGACGAAGGCGGAGTCGATGTTGCGCCCCGCCAGCAGCGGGAGGGTGCAGAGCTTGACGAGGGCGTCCCGGGCGCTGTTCGCGTGGATGCTCGACATGCCGGGCAGCCCGCTGTTGAGCGCGATGAGCAGGTCGAGGGACTCCGCCTCGCGCACCTCCCCCACCACGATCCGGTCGGGCCGCATCCGGAGAGCCTCCTTGATCAGCCGCCGCAGGGTGACCTCGCCGGTGCCCTCGAGGCTGGGCTGCCGGCACTGCAGCGCGACGGTGTCCGGTGCGTCGAGGGCGAGCTCGAACGTCTCCTCGACGGTGACGATCCGCTCGTTCAGCCGCGCCGACGAGAGGAGAGCACCGAGCATCGTCGTCTTGCCGCTCTGGGTGGCGCCGCTCACCACGATGTTCTGCTGCGCTATCACGCCCATGTGGAGGAACTGCGCCGCCTGCTCAGACAGGCTGCCGAGCGCGACGAGACCGCCGAGATCGCGGATGCACCGGTTGAACTTGCGCACGTTGACGGACCAGTGGCGTCGAGTGATGTCCGGGATGACGACGTGGAGCCGTGACCCGTCGGGCAGGGACGCATCCACGAACGGGGAGCTCAGGTCGACCCGTCGCCCGGATGACTGCAGCATCCGCTCCACGAGGTCGCGCACCTCCCCCTCCTCGAGCACCAGCGGCGTCTGCTCCGGCACGCCGGACCTTGCGACGAACACGGCATCGGGGGCGTTGATCCACAGCTCCTCGACGGACGGATCGTCGAAGTACGGCTGCAGCGGGCCGAACCCGGTCAGTACCGCGACGACCTCCCTGGCCGCCTGTGCCTCGTCCTGCAAGAGGGGCACGGACCCGCCAAGGGCCCGCTCGCTGTAGCGCCGCACCTCGTCCCGCACGTAGGTCTCCGCGAGCTCCGCGTCCGCGGCGAGGTCGATACCTTCCCGCCGCACACGCTCACGCACGTGGCCGGCGATGGTCGTGAGGGCGTCGGGCATGCGGCTGATCCTCTGGGAAGCGGCATCCCGCGTGAGGGCGTTTTCCACAGGGTCAAAACGTGTCTTCGAGCGCCGACGGAGAATTCAGTTTGAAGTGGCGCGCTAGTCGATACGGGATGGGTCTAGCGATAGTCGCTGTGCTCACAGCTTGCGCGTCTCCGGTGCCGATGACTGCCAGTTCGGATGCGTCAGACCCGGCCTGCGCGGCGGTCATCGTCAGGCTTCCCGAGGATGTCGTGGGCCTTGCGATTCGAGAGACCACAGCCCAGGCCACAGGAGCGTGGGGGTCGCCGGCTCAGGTACTACTTCGTTGCGGAGTCGCGCCGCCCGCTCCCTCCAGCCTGCCGTGCGCAGAGTACGGCGGAGTTGATTGGCTCGTGGACAGCACGGCCGCGGATTCCTATGTCATGTCCACTACGTACGGCCGTACGCCAGCCGTCGAGGTAGTCCTCAGCGACAGGCTCGACCAGCCAGCCGCGGTCCTCGCTGACATCGCCGGGGCAGTGGACGTCATTGCAGCCACACGACGGTGCCTGTGAGGGCGTTTTCCACAGCGGGTAGACAGATTAGTCGTGGCGCTGGGTGCAAAATGCGTGCAGCCAGTGCAGGATTGTTGCGTGACCTTCAGCCTTCACCCCATCGCGGGTACCCCCAACTACCTCATCCGCCAGAAGAAGGCGGACGAGCACTTGGTCACACTGGTCGCCGAGGTCGTCGAATACCCGGACGGATACACGCTCTACCGCATGGATGCCACGGGCGAACTGGCCACGGAGCTGCCCACGCCGGACGACGCGCTCGCCTTCTACAAGGCCTGGGTCATCGAGACCAACCCGACCATCGAGGGGATCGTCGAGGGCTAGTCCGCCGCGCCAAGCGCTCGCAGTGTGCGCTTCGGCGCGCGAGTTGCCCCAAAGTGTTGAGTTCGGGCATGAGGCAGGACAGATTGGGGCAACTCGCGAGGTAGTGAGCCCCCTTAACGACGCAGGCGCCCCGACACGAATGCCCGGGCGCCTGACGAGTGGACTAGATCAGCTGTAGACGGCCGCGACGGTGCGGCGGTCCTGCAGGAGCTGGGGCCACAGGCGACGGCGGTCGCGCACGACGAAGCCGCGGGCGATGAAGCGGTCTTTGCCGTCGAAGCGCGGCGTGTAGGGCGAGCGGCCGTGCATGGCGCGCAGGTTGTCGAGCATGAGCAGGTCGCCGGGCTGCAGGTTGTGGGCGTCCCGGTTCTCGATGTAGACCTGCACGACCTTCTCGAGCAGCTTCTGCGCGTCTGCGGTGATGCCGTGCATGAGGTCCTGGTCGACGAGGACGTAGGGGTCGTCATCCGGCCCGCTGAGAATGGGGAACGGGCCGCGGATCGCGTCGGGGTCCGGGATGAACGGCTGGAACGACTCGTCGATGGTGGTCGCCCACAGCGGCTGGCGGAGCTTGGCGACCTCCTCCGGCGAGAACAGCTCGGCGATCTTGCGGCCGGAGAACGCGTAAGTGTACGCCTCCGGGTCGCCGCGCAGGGCGCCGAGGATCACGTAGTCGGGCTTGAAGTCGGAGAAGCACTGCTCGGTGTGGGCCTCGAGCTCGACGCGGGAGCCCTGCGACTGCTGGGTGGTGGCGAGCTTGGGGTTCGGCACCATGTCCTGGATGAGGTGGCCGTTGCCCTCGGCCTCGTAGGCGATCATCGTGCCGAGCAGCTGGGCGAGAACTGCCTGCTGCTTCGCGAACGTGGTCTTGGCGCCGAGGCCGAGCTTGTTGTCGAGGGGGGTGTCGACAAGGTCGTCGTCGACGATGAGGCCGCGGATCACGAGGATGCCCGTGTCGGAGCCCACGTTGGAGAAGTTCAGGATCGCGTCGCGAACCTCGACAGGCACGTTGAACGACGCGGCCGCGGCCTGGAGGTTGAAGTCATCGGGCTGGGTGTTCGCGTCGGCGGTGATGGTCAGCGCAGCGGTGCGGATAGCCTCGGCCTGCGCGGCATCGAGAGTGAAAAGGCTCGGCTGGAGCTCGTGAACGGTAATGTCGCTCTCCTTGTTTCTCTGGGCGGCGCTGGTTGGCGTCGCTACCTAAATTACACCCCCGTTTTCGAGTGTAAGGGTACCCTCAGTAGCCTCATAGGACCTTCGTCCCTCCTAGACTCGTAGCTGCCAGCGGGAGTGGTGAAATTGGCAGACACGCAGGATTTAGGTTCCTGTGCTTTCGAGCGTGCGGGTTCAAGTCCCGCCTTCCGCACCGGATGCTCACCGGTCACGCGACCGGCGCGACCCGCGCGTAGACCGGCACCGCCACCGCGACGACCACCGCGTGCATGAGGCCGAGCGCGAGCGCCCCGGTGAGGTTCGTGCCGGGGATGAACTGCACAATCGCGAGAACGACGTCCGGCACCCACGACAGCACCAGCGCGACCGGCACGAGAACCCGCAGCACGCGTGCGGGGTTCGCGGCCCGGCCGCGGACGATCCGCCAGCCGACGTAGCCCGCCAGCACGCCCGCCACCGTGAACGCGAGGTAGACCGGGGGCATGAGCGGCGCGTAGGCGCTCGAGGCGCCGGCGGCCACCGCGGAGAGGGCGATGACCGAGTTGACGACCCCGGCGACGGCGACCGCGGCGACGAGGAGAAGGGCGGTGCGCGGCACGGACGAGGTGCTGCTGGAGACGGTGTGCGTGGTCATGGGGGGGCTCCCTGTAATTAGTACGGATTTGGTACTAATGCACGATACGCCTGAGCTCTGCCGGGGGAAAGTCCCCGGCCGAGAGTTACTCCAGCGGGAGTAGGCCGTCGATCTGGTCCGCAGCGTCGAGGATCGACTGCAGCAGCTCGGCGAGCTGCGCTCGGGCGCCCGGGTCGACCGGCTCGAGCAGGCGCCCCACCTCGGCCGTGACCCGGGTGACCAGAGTCTCCGCAATCTCGCGCCCCCGCGCGGTGGGCACGATGAGGCTCGCACGGCGATCGGCCGGATCGGTCTCGCGCTCCACGAGCCCGCTCGACAGCATCCGGGCCAGCACGCCCGTCATGGTCGACTTGCCGACGCGGACGTAGCGGCCGAGCTCCCCGACCGTCTGCGGGCGGCGGGAGACGGCCACCAGGAGCCGGCCGGTCCGGAAGTCGAATCCCAACTCCTCCGAGATCACCTCGTAGCGGTCGGTGACGAGAGCGGCGATCCTGATCAGGGCCGGGCCGGCGAGGGCTGTGGCATCCACGCACGAAGTCTAGGCCGAGGCAAGGGGCAGCCTCTGTCGCCCTCCCGTTCTACGCTAGGAGAATGGCCCGCACGTACTCCCTGCGCCGTCGGTGGCGCTCCCATGACTTCGACATCGTCAACGATGACGACAACGTGCGCGGCCAGGTCATCCAGTCGCCGGCGGGATTCACGGTGTACCTGATCGGCGAGTTCCAGCCGCTGCTCCCCGCCCTGCCCGACGCCGAGTCGGCGCTCGAGGCGTTCGAGTCCTGGGCGTCGAAGAACAGCACCGCGACCATCCCGGTGCTCCCCAAGCGCGACAAGCCCTAGTCGGCCGAGCGGCTCCCCCGCGGCTCCGCGATGAGCGCCTCCAGGGGCATCATCGCGGCACCGAGCGCCACCGTGTCGCCCCCGAACCGGCACGCGGCGAGCGCGAACTGCGAGCCCGGGCGCACGAGCGCCTCGGCGCGCGTGGCCTCCTCGATGCGCGAGCTGAGGCCCTCCATGAGCCGCAGTCCGACCCATCCGCCGATCACGACCCGCTCGGGGTTGGTCAGGTTCACGAGCCCGCCGAGCGCGGAGCCGAGCGTCGCAACGAGCTCGTCGACCACGGAGACCGCGACCGGGTCCGTGGACTCGAGCAGCTCGCCGATCGCCCGCCACCCCGAGCCCTCGAACCTTCCGCCGGCTTCGCGCCACTGCTCGAGGATCGCGTCCGCGCCTAGGTAGGCCTCCACGCAGCCGTGCCCGCCGCAGCGGCACAGGCGGCCGCCGCGGACGATCTTGACGTGGCCCCACTCCCCCGCGCTGCTGGTGAGCCCGCGGGCGAGCTCGCCCTTGGAGACGATCGCGAGGCCGACGCCGCGGCCGAGAAGTACGACGAGAGCCTCGCCGACACCGCGGGCCGAGCCGTCCCACAGCTCGGCCATCGCCTGCGTCTTGGCGCCGTTCTCGGCGAACACGGGGATGTCGTGCGAGACGAGGTCGGCGACCGGGATGGGCGGCCAGCCGAGGCTCTGCGCGTAGAGCACCTGGCGGCCGTCGGCATCCGACTCGACAATGCCGGGCAGGCCCAGGCCGATGCCGACCATGCGCTCCCACGCCTGCGGGTTGCGGTCGCGCAGGGCGTCGAGGGCCTCGTCGAGGTCGGCGGCGATCGCCTCGATCGGCTCCCCCGCGCGCCCGCCCCTGAATTCGCGGTCGATGCGCGCCATCGAGAGGTCGAACAGCTCCACCGCGACCCCGCGCTCGCCGACATCCGCACCGAGGAAGTAGGCGCCCGCCGGGTTGGGGGCGAGCAGCGTCACGGGCCGCCCGCCGCTCGAGGCCACGGACCCCGCCTCGATGATGAGCCCCTCGGAGATGAGCTCCGAGACGAGGTTGGTGACGGAGGCCACGGAGAGGCCGGACTCGCGGGCGAGTTCGGCGCGCGAGGTCTGGCCGGTGAGGATCACACTCCGCAGCGCCTGGGCGCGGTTGCGCTGCCGCACCTCGCTGACCGTCGCGGGACCCGCTGCGGTGGTTGCGCTGCGCCCGGTCATGAACCCCGAACCTACCAAGTCTGGTCGCCGCCGGAGGGATAGATGCGGCTGATCGTCGTCTCACTCGTCGCGATGACCCGGATGCCGCGGTCGGAGCGCTCGACCCGCACCCGGGCATCCACCCCCTCGCCGTCGACAACCCGCGCGCTGCCCGCACCGGCGACCTCGTACTCGAGCCAGTCGCCGGCGGAGAGGTCGACGACGAGCTCCTCCGTCACACGGTACGGCCGGCCGTCGCTCTGCTCGAACGGGTTCTCGGGGTTGTCGCCCTTCCGCGCCCAGCGCAGCGGCACGGTGTCGTCATCCCGGATGCCCGCCACCCCGCCCCTCGCGGCGACCGAGTACGACTCCCCGGCGCCGCGGAAGCCGTAGCCCCACGCCGGGATCACCGCCGGTCTCGAGGCCAGCAGCGCGGACACCACCTCGGGCTGCCAGCGCACGTTCTCGACCTTCATCGCCTCGAGCAGGTCGTCGAACACCCGCTTGGCCTCGACGGGCGTGATCGCGGCGGGATCGTCGATCGACGCGACCACCCGGTCCCAGCCCTCGGGGGCGACGATCGACGCGGGCGAGGTGCGCGTGTCGATCTTCTTCCAGGGCCAGAAGTTCCAGCCGATGTTGTGCGCCTCGTACAGGCGGAAGGCGGTGTAGATCCACTCGAGCGTGTTCTCGCCGCCCTCGCCCATGTAGATGGGCAGGCCGAGTCGGTCCCGCGCGTCCAGGAACCTCTGGATCGTCGC
This sequence comes from Rhodoglobus sp. GW821-FHT12B09, assembly GCF_058809925.1. Lineage (NCBI taxonomy): Bacteria > Bacillati > Actinomycetota > Actinomycetes > Micrococcales > Microbacteriaceae > Rhodoglobus > Rhodoglobus sp. GW821-FHT12B09. The sequence goes on from NZ_JBXATB010000002.1 coordinate 469,772, forward strand.
GACGTCGGGCGACGACCAGTACTTGTGGAACTGCAGGAGCGAGTTCTCGTCCCACACCTCCGTGAAGATGTCCCAGTTCGTGGCCCAGTGGGCGCCCTCGTACACGATGAGGTGGTCGGGGTCGATCGCCCGGATCTCGCGCGTGAGGTCGCGGTAGAGCTCGGCGAGGGCATCCGCGTAGGTGTACTGCCACTCGTTGGGCAGGGGCTCGTTGAGCAGGTCGTAGCCGAGCACCACGGTCTCATCCCGGTAGCGGGTGGCGAGGTCGCGCCACAGCCGCAGCGTGAGGTCGCGGTAGCGGGGCTCCATGAACAGCTCCGGGAGGTTCTGCGGGGAGTCGTCGATGTTCGTGCCGGTCTGGCCGCCGGGGGCGCCGTGCAGGTCGAGCAGCACCCAGAGGCGGTGCTCGCGGCACCACTCGATGAGGCTGTCGATCAGCGCGTAGCCGGCCTCGATCGGCTCGCCGTTCTCGTCCTGGATGACGCGCGAGTTGATCGGGAGGCGGACATGGTCGAATCCGGATTCCGCGATCAGCGCGATATCCGCGCGCGTGATGAAGTTCGCCCGGAACCCCTCCCAGAACTGCTCGGCGCCCGTGACGCCCAGGAGCCGCTCGGTGAGCCACTCGATCTCGCGCGGGGACTCAGCCCCCGGCCCGAACCGCCACATGTAGCCCTCCGGCAGCATCCAGTTGCCGAGCCCGACGCCGCGCAGGAGCAGCTCGCGGCCGGCGCCGTCGACGAGCCGGGCATCCCGGGCGCGCACGAAGCCGTCGAAGGTCGCGGGGCGGCGCTCGAAGACGGGGGTGGGGAGTAGGTCGGTCATGATGCCTTTACTTGAGTCCGGAGAGGGCGAAGCCCTGGATGACATAGCGCTGGAAGACGATGAACACGATGAGGATCGGGATGACCATCACGGAGGCCGCCGCCATCTGCAGCGAGGGGTTGACGGCGAGCTGCTGGTTGAGCAGCGCGAGCCCCACCGAGAGCGTGTAGAGCTTCTGGTCGCTCGCGATGATGAGCGGCCAGAGGAAGCTGTTCCAGCCGGAGATGAAGGTGAGCACGACCTGCACGGCGAGGATCGGCCGCGACATGGGCAGGACGATCTGCCAGAACGTGCGGAACTCCCCTGCGCCGTCGAGGCGCGCGGCCTCGAGCATCTCGGTGGGGATGGTCGTCATGAACTGGCGGAACAGGAAGATGCTGAAGCCGCTCACCAGGGTCGGCAGGGCGATGCCCACCAGGGTGTTGGTGAGCTTCATGCCGTTGAGGATCAGGTAGGTCGGGATCATCGTGACCTGCACCGGGATCATCATCGTCGCGAGCACGAGGAAGAACATCCAGCGGCGGCCCCGGAAGTCGAACTTCGCGAACGCGTACCCGGCCATCGCCATGAGGAGGAGGCCGATGAAGCCGATCGCGACGACGATGACGGTGTTGAGGAAGTAGCGCCCGAAGTCGAGCTCGGTGAAGAGCGTCTGGTACCACTCGAGAGTGGGCTCCTGCGGGAGGATCGTGGGCGGGAAGTCGATGGACTCGCGCTGCGGCTTGAGCGAGGTCGCGATCATCCAGATGAACGGGAACGCGGTGATGAGGGCGCCGACGCCAAGGGCGATGCCGATCGAGAGGGTGAGGCCTCGCGAGCGGCGGCGGTTCGAGGTATCCCGGTTAGTACTCATCGTCGGCCCTCCGCAGGCGCAGCTGGATCAGCGTGATGATGGCGATGATCGCGAACAGGACCACCGAGCCGGCGCTCGCGTAGCCGAACTGGTTGAGCCGGAAGCCCTCCTTGTACAGGAAGATCGACACGGAGGTCGTGGCCCCGAGCGGACCGCCGTCGGTGAGCACGAAGGGCTCGTCGAAGAACTGCAGCCACGCGATCGTGGTCGTCACCGAGACGAAGAAGATCGCGAACCGGAGCAGCGGGACGGTGATCGAGAAGGTCTTGCGCCACTCGCCCGCGCCGTCGATGGATGCCGCTTCGAGGTACTCCTTCGGCACGCCCTGCAGCGCCGCGAGGAAGATGATGATGTTGAGGCCGGTGCCGCGCCAGACGGCGACGAGGCCGACGGAGAACTTGGAGAGCCAGGGGTCGGAGAGCCACTGGACGGGCTCCGCCCCGACGAGCGACAGCAGGTAGTTGAAGAGGCCGAACTGGGTGTTGTAGAGGTAGCTCCACACCAGGGAGACGGCCACGATCGCCGTGATCGCCGGGATGAAGTAGAACGAGCGCAGCGCCCGGAAGAACCAGTTCTGGCTCCGGTTGAGCAGCAGGGCTGTGGTGAGCGAGAGGACGACGATCGCGGGGACGCCGATCACGGCGAAGAGGCCCGTGTTGCCGAGCGCCTGCCAGAAGTCCGGATCGGCGAAGAGCTTCACGTAGTTGTCGGCGCCGACGAAGTCGACGTTGCTCCAGCTCGCGAACGCCGAGATGTTCATGTCCGTCGTGCTGATGACGGCGGCGACGAGGATCGGGAAGATGCCGAACGTGATCAGCAGCAGCATCGCCGGTGAGACGAACAGGTAGGGAGTCAGGCGGTTGCGCACGATCATCCTTTCCTGGTCGAGGTGGGGTGGGGGCCGCCCGGGCGGGCGGCCCCCGGTAGTGCTACTTGAGGGAGAGGCCCTTGGTGGCGTCGAAGAACGTGGCCAGCGACGAGTCGCGGTCGGCCCCGGTCAGCACGATCGCGTTGAGGGCGTTGAGCAGGCCGGTGCCGACCACGCCGTCCCAGTTGGCGACGATGGGCAGAACGCGGGCCGTGGCGAGCTGGTCGGTGTAGACCTTCACGTTCGGGTCGGCGTTGAGCGTGGCATCCGTGAGGGCCGCGTTCACCGTGGGCAGGGCGCCGGTCAGGTCGTACCAGGCGAGCTGCTGCTCGGGCTGGGAGATGTACTCGAGCAGCTTGAGCGAGGTGTCCTTCTGGTCGGTGTTGTACCAGACGCCCAGGTTCGAGCCCGCGAAGAGCGAGATCGATCCGCCGTCACCGGCGGGCAGCGGGCTGGCCTGCCACTTGCCGTCGAGCTCGGGCGCGGCATCCGAGATGCCCTTGCCCAGGTACGGGCCGCTCACGAGCATCGGGGCGATGCCGGAGATGAACCCCTGCTGCTGGTCGAAGTCGCTGTTCGTCGGAACGCTGCCGTCGGCGTAGAGGCCGGTGTAGAGGTCCACCGCGTCGGAGAACTCGGGAGTGTCGAAGTTCACGTTGCCGTCGGCGTCGATCACCTCGCCTCCCATGCTCCACGTCATCTCGATGGGCAGCGGCGCGTCCCACTGGGGGATGTAGTAGCCGTACTGCCCGTCACCGCGGCCCGCGAGGGTCTTCGCGTCGGCGCGAAGCTCGTCCCAGGTGGCGGGCGGGGCGTCGATGCCGTTCTCGGCGAGGATGTCGGTGCGGGTGAACAGAACGCGCGTGTCGCTCGTCCACGGGATGCTCACGATCTTGCCGTCGACCGCGGTCGAGGCGCCGGCCACGCCCGCAGGGAAGTTCTCCGGCGCGAGGCCCGGGTAGTTCGCGAGCTCGTCGTCGAGGGGCAGGAGCGCGCCGGCCTCGGCGAACGTGGCGAGCTTCGAGAGGCCGATCTCCAGGATGTCGGGGCCGGAGCCGGACGCGACGGCGGTGGTGAGCTTCTCGTCGATCGAGTCCCAGGGGATCGCGACCACGTCCACGTCGATGCCGCTGTCGGCGACGAGCTTCTCGAAGTTCGCCCCGGAGTCGCCCATCACCCAGACGGTGAGGGGGCCGTCGGCCTCCGCGGGCGCCGAGGGGGCGCAGCCGCTCACGCCGAGAGCGAGGCCCGCGATGGCGATGCCCGCCAGCACGGAGGTTGCTGTTCTCTTCATTGAGGTTCCTTTTCTCTGTGTGTGCATTATCTAGGTGGTGCGGTATGGGTAGTGCAATCAGGCGGCGGAATGCGCGACCGCGGCCCGATGGTCTTCGATGAGGCGCCGGTACCAGTGGGCGCTCAGCTTGGGGATCCGCTCCTGGGTGCGGTAGTCGACCCAGACGAGGCCGAAGCGCTTGCTATAGCCCTCGGCCCACTCGAAGTTGTCGAGGAACGACCACGCGTAGTACCCGCGCAGGTCGACCCCGGCCTCGATGGCGTCCCCGGCCGCGGAGAGGTAGCCGCGCAGGTAGTCCACGCGCTCGGTGTCGACGACGTCTCCGTTCGGGTCGACGTAGTCGTTGTAGCTCGCGCCGTTCTCGGTGACGTAGATCGGCAGCGGGGTGAACTCGCGCGAGACGCGGGTGAGTACCGACGTGAGCGAGGCCGGGATGACCGACCAGCCGAACGACGTCGTCGCGGGCTCGGCCGGCACTTCGAGCACGTCGAAGGGCTGCGACTCGTCGTGGCTCGCGATCACGCGCTGGTAGTGGTTGACCCCGGCGAAGTCGGTGGGCGCGGCGATGATCGCGAGGTCGCCGTCCAGCACGACCTCGGCGAGGCCGCGCTCTCCGAGCGTGTCCCACACGGCGGCGGAGTACTCGCCGAGGTACACGGGGTCGAGGAAGATGCGGTTGCTCGACGCGTCGAGGCGGAGGGCCGCGGCGGCGTCATCCGGAGCGTCGGTCGCTGGGACGATGTCGGTGACGATGTTGGTGATGCCGACGGATGCCCCCGGCCGCGCCGCGCGGATGCCGGCGACCGCCAGCCCGTGAGCGAGGTTGAGGTGGTGGGCGGCGTGGATCGCGGCGCGGTAGTCCTGGCGGCCGGGAGCGTGCGCGCCCCTGCCGTAGCCGAGGAAGGAACTGCACCACGGCTCGTTGAGCGTGACCCAGTCGCTCGCGAGGTCGCCGAGCGCCTCGACTGTCTTGGTCGCGAACTCCGCGAAGCGGTACGCGGTGTCGCGCACCGGCCAGCCGCCCTCGTCCTCGAGCGGCTGCGGCAGGTCCCAGTGGTAGAGCGTGACGAGCGGCCGGATGCCCCGTGCCGAGAGCCCCGCGAGCAGCTCGCGGTAGAACGCAACCGCCGCCGGGTTGAGGTGGCCGCGCCCGCCCGGCTGCAGCCGCGACCACGACACCGAGAGACGGTAGTCGGTCACGCCCAGGCTTGCGAGCACATCGAGGTCGGCCTCCCACCGGTGGTAGTGGTCGCACGCGATGTCGCCGGTGTCGCCGTGGTGGCTGAGGCCGGGGGTGTGCGAGAACGTGTCCCAGATGCTCGGACCGCGGCCGCCCTCGTGCGCCGCACCCTCGATCTGGTAGGCCGCGGTGGCGAGCCCCCAGCGGAAGCCCCCCGGGAAGACGCCGACGTTCTCGACGGAGGCCTCGGCGCGGAGCCGGGCGGCGGGAGTGGTGTCGGTCATCGTTGATCGCATTCGGGTCGGGGTGCCGGGCTCTCGTCCCGACTTATTTCAAGACTTACTATAAGCCCTGTTGGAAGTATGTCAAGTCGCATCCCGGGGATATCCCCAGCGTGTAGGGGCGCAGCACCTAGTACCCTGACTGGAACGCCCTGACTGCCGCCCCCTCTGGCGCGCAGCCGACGACTGGAGCCCTGCCCCTTGGTACACGCCGCACTCATTCCCTGGCTCGACCCCGCAGCAATCGCCGGCGCCGGAGCCTGGGCCCTGCCCTTGGTCTGCGCGATCGTCTTCGCGGAGACGGGCCTGCTCCTGGGCTTCCTCCTCCCCGGCGACACCCTGCTGATCATCACGGGCGTGTTCACGTTCTCGGGAGTGATCCACATCGACATCTGGTGGGTCTGCCTGGCGATCAGCCTCGCGGCGTTCCTCGGCGGTGAAGTGGGGTACCTCATCGGGCACCGGGTGGGCCCGCGGATCTTCGAGCGGAAAGAGAGTGGACTGTTCTCCATCGAGAACGTCAAGCGCACCAACGGATTCTTCGAGCGCTTCGGCGGCCTCGCAGTCATCGTCGCCCGCTTCGTGCCGATCGTGCGCACCTTCGCCCCAGTCGCCGCCGGCGTCGGCCACATGAACTACCGCAAGTACTCCCTGTACAACGCGGTCGGCGCCCTGATCTGGGGCTCGGGCCTCACGTTCGTCGGCTTCCTGCTGGGATACATCCCGCCGGTGAAGGACTTCGTCGTCGAGTACATCGACCTGATCCTGCTCGCGGCCGTCGTCATCACCCTTGTGCCGACGATCTTCCACTACGTGCAGTCGATGCTGAAGGCCCGCAAGAAGCGCGCTGCCGGCGTGATCAGCGACGCCGAGGCCGAGGCGCTCGTGCTGAGGCCGAACGAGTTCGACCAGAAGCTGGGCGACTAGCTAGAGGGGCGCCTGCCCTGCGCGAGTCTGCAGAAACTGCCCTTCGCGCTCGGATCTGGAGCACATTGTGCAGACTCGCGCGCGCAGGCCACCACGACAGTGCAGAAAGTGCGCCGCATCCGCGGAGCTGGAGCAGGTTTCGACGACTCGCGGACGAGGGTCTAGATCACGGCACGACTCGCGGACGAGGGTCTAGATCACGGCACCACTCGCGGACGAGGGTCTAGATCACGGCGCGATGCGCGGACGAGGGTCTAGATCACGGCACGACTCGCGGACGAGGGTCTAGATCACGGCGCGATGCGCGCCCTCAGGGCCGCGATCGCCTGCTGCGCGCCGCGGCGGACGTCGATCTCGGGGTCCCTGAGCAGGGGCTCGATCACTTCGATGTTGGAGCCGATGACGCCGAGGGCACGGGCCGCGGCAGCGCGGACCCGCGGGACCTCGTCGGTGAGAAGCTCGGTGAGGATCGGCTCCACGTCGAGCTTCCGCGCCGCGGCGACCCTCGCGGCCATCTCGCGGACGCGCCAGGCCTGGTTGTTGAGGGCGGCGGTCACGGCGAGCACCGCCGAGTCGTTCCAGACGTAGAGCAGGGCGCGCGTGCCCCACAGCTCGGGCCAGTAGAGCACGGGTGCTCCGTCGAGGATGCCGCGGGCGTGCTCGCCGCCCACGTAGAGGAGGAAGTCCTCCCCCTCGTTGTTGCCGGCGAGCAGCGACAGCGAGCGGAGTACGACGGTGTTCTCGCCGTACTCCGCCACTGCTGCAGCGAGCCGCGCCTCGATGGGCAGCTCTACGGGGACGGGGGAAACGCGGTCACCTGGCACGCGTCAACCCTACGTGCTCGCGTCACCCCCGGCGCTACGAGCGCGGCTCCCAGCGGAACATGACCTTCGCGGCGAGGAGTGCGACGACCGTCCAGGCCACCGTCGGGAGGAGCAGCAGCGGCACCCTAGACAGGTCGCCGCCGTACCAGACGATCGTCATGAGCTCGGGGATCGCGCCCAGGGGCAGCGCCTGCTTGACGAGCCCGAGATCCTGGGTGCCGGTGAGGGTCACCCAGAACGACACGCCCACCGCGACGAAGAACAGCGGCAGCGTCGTGAACTGCGCGTGCTCCGGCGAGGTCGTCACCCCGGCTGTGGCGATCGCGAACCCCGCGAACATCACGTCGACGAGCACCACCACCGGGACGAGCAGCCAGACGTGGACGGGCACGGTCGAGGCGGAGATCGCGAGCCCGGTCATGATGATGCCGACCTGGAGGAGGCCCACGAGGATGATCGGGGCGATGAGCCCGGCGATGATCGCGGGGTCGGAGGCGGCGGTGCTTCGCAGGCGCTTGAGGAACAGGTTCTGGCGGCGCGCCGCGAGCGTCGTAGTGCCCGTGACGTAGACGCCGAGGCCGAGCATCGTCGCGATCTGCAGGGTCGCCGCGAAGGCCAGCCCGCCCTCCGGTGCACGGTTGAGGATGAAGATGCCGCCGATGACCAGCGGGGAGAGAATGCCGAGCGTTGCGACGAGGCGGTTGCGCACGAGCATCCGGAGTTCTGAGACGGCGATGGCGATCATGACTGGGCTCCAATGGTGAGGTCGCGGAAGAGGTCGTCGAGGGAGGAGCTGGTGGCGCTCAGCTGGTCGAGGCGGTGGCCGCCACGGTCTGCCCACGCGAGCAGGGCGGTGAGATCGCCCTGCAGGTCGTCGGTGGTCACGACCACGAGCCCGTGCTCGGTGGCGGTGATGGGCTGCGGCAGATCGGCCCCGGGAGGCGCCACGAAGCGGATGTGCGAGGGCTCCGCCGCCACCAGCTCGGCCAGGGTGCCCTCGCGCTTGAGCACGCCCTGGTGCATGAGGCCGATGCGGTCGGCGTAGCGCTGAGCCTCTTCGAGGTAGTGGGTGGTCAGGATGACCGTGGTGCCCTGGTCGCGGAGTTCGCCGACCACGTCCCACAGGCTCTCGCGGGCCGTCGGGTCGAGCCCGGTGGTCGGCTCGTCGAGGAACACCAGCTCGGGCGCGCCCCAGATCGCCATCGCGAAGTCGAGGCGCCGCTTCTCGCCGCCCGAGAGCTGCACGACACGGGTCTCGGCCTTGCCGCGCAGGTCGACCGTGTCGAGCAGCTCATCGACCGAGTCGTCCCGGCCCGAGAGGCGGCCCGCGAGGCGGAGGGACTCGACGACGGTCAGGTCCCCGGCGAACCCCGAGTCCTGCAGCATGATCCCGACCCGCGGGCGGATGCGGCGGCGGTCGGTCGGGTCGCCGCCCAGCACGGACACCGTGCCCGAGGTGGGCCGGCGGTGGCCCTCGATCACCTCGAGCGTGGTGGTCTTGCCCGCGCCGTTCGTGCCGAGGAGTGCGTACACCTCCCCCCGCTGCACGGCGAGGTCGAGGCCCTGCACTGCGGCGAAATCGCCGTACCGATAGCTGAAGTTCGTCGCTCTCACGACTGTCTCTGTGGTCATGGTTCCACGGTCGTGCAGCGGCGGCGGCCCCGGTAGGGCGAGCGGGCACGTCCTGGTATGACACCTGTCACACGAGGGCGTGACATCGCGCGCTGCTCTCGCGCGGGCATCCACGAGAGGATTGGAGCATGGAGACCACGGGGGCCGAGCGCGCGCTCGCGCGCATGCGACGGTACACGAGCTGGTCGCTCGTACTCATGACCGCCTTCTTCGTCGTGATCTCGGCGGTGGGCACCACCTCGACCTGGTACCGCATCGCCCTGATCCTCGTCGGCGCGGGCGCCACGTACTACATCAGCTGGTGGGAGCGGATGCCCCCGCTGTGGCTCACCGTGCCGCTCGTGGCCGCGGCATCCGCACTGTGGACGGTGTCGGTCTTCCTCCTCCAGTCGCCGATCTCCGCCCTCGTGCTGTTCATCATCGCGATGGTGCCGATCTCGCAACTGCGGCGGCACCGCACCGCCCTCGCCCTTCTCTCGGTGGTACTCGCTCTCGTGCCGGTGGCGGTCGCGTGGCTGGTCTGGCCCGAGAAGCTCTGGGTGCTCCCCGCCGTGTCGGCAGTCGCCTGCGCCGGCGCCGCCGCGTTCCTGCTGTTCCTCAACCGCTACGCGTGGGGGCTCTATCTCGAGATCGACGCCGCGCGGGAGCTCGCCGCCGACCTCGCCGTCGCGCAGGAGCGCTACCGCTTCGCAAGCGACCTGCACGACATCCAGGGCCACACGCTGCACGTGCTGCGGCTCACCACCAAGCTCGCCGGCAAGCTCATCGACAGTGACCCGGATGCCGCGCGCGCCCAGCTCGCGGAGGCCGACGCCCTCATCGCCGAGACCCTGGCGAACACGCGCAGCCTCGCGTTCGGCGACCGGAAGGTGACCCTCGCCGGCGAGGTCGCCAACGCCGAGAGCCTGTTCGAGGCTGCGGGCATCGCGTGCACCACCACGGGCGCGCCCACTCCCGGACCGCACGAGGAGCTCTTCGGGCTGGTCGTGCGCGAGGCGACCACCAACATCCTCCGGCACGCGCAGCCGACCACCGTTACGATCGCGATCGAGCCGCAGCGCCTGACGGTGGCCAACGACGGCAGCCCCGCGACGAGCCGGCCCCCGAGCGGGCTCGCGCGTCTCGCGGAGCGCTTCGCGGCGGTGGGCGGCACGCTGCGCACGAGCACCCGCGACGGCGTCTTCACGACCGAGGCGGCGGCCGGATGATCCGCGTCCTCATCGCCGACGACGAGAACCTGCTCCGCGTGGCCCTCGCCTCCCTCCTCGACCTGGAGGACGACATCACCGTGGTGGCGCAGGCGGACAACGGGCCGGACGCGGTAGCCCGCGCTCGGGAGCACGCCCCCGACGTCGTCCTCCTCGACCTCGAGATGCCGGGCATGGACGGGATCGAGACCGCCGCCGCGATCCTCGAGCACCGGCCGGGCCAGCCCATCATCCTGCTCACGCGGCACGCCCGGCCGGGGGTGCTCAAGCGGGCGCTGGCGGTGGGCATCCGGGGCTTCCTCGGCAAGACCGTCGACCCGGAGCGACTCGCCCTGATCATCGCGGATGTGCACGCCGGGCGCCGCTACATCGACTCCGAGATCTCCACGGCGGCCATGATGGACGACTGCCCCCTCAGCGAGCGCGAGCTCGACGTGCTGCGGCTGACGGCCGAGGGGTACTCCGTGCGGGAGATGAGCGCCAGCCTGCACCTCGCCTCCGGGACGGTGCGCAACTACCTCTCCGCGGCGCTGCAGAAGACCGGCACGTCGTCGCGGCACGAGGCTGCCCGGCGGGCGCGCGAGCGCAACTGGCTCTAGCCCACCCAGATCGAGGCGAGGGCCTCCGGCGCGAGCTGCCGGCGCTGCTCGGGGGTGACCACGGCGTCGACGACGATACCCTCGGCCTCGAGATGGCGCAGCAGCAGCGGGTCGCGGTCGGAGATCCGCACGACGCGGCCGCCGGCCACGTCGGCGAGCAGCCGCGCGGCCGGGCGGTCGACGGCTCCCTCCGCCGTCGGGATCGGGTCGCCGTGCGGGTCGCGCACGGGATGCCCGAGCTGGGCGTCCAGCGCATCGAGCAGCCGGTCGCTCATGGCGTGCTCGAGGATCTCCGCCTCGTCGTGCACCTCGTCCCACGTGTAGCCGATGTGATCGACGAGCCAGGTCTCGATGAGCCGGTGGCGGCGGAGCATGCGCAGGGCCAGCGCCGTGCCATCCCGGGTCAGCTCGATCGCGCCGTAGGGCTCGTGCACCACGAGGCCCTGCGCGACGAGCTTCTTGACCATCTCGGTGACGGACGACGCGGCGAGCCCCAGCCGCGCGGCGAGCGCGCCCGACGTGATCGGCTCGGGCTGCCACTCGGTGTGCGCGTAGATGACCTTGAGGTAGTCCTCGACGACCGAGTTCACGTGCCGCTCACCACCAGGACGATCAGCAGCACGTTGAGGACGGTGATGAGGCCCGCCGAAGCCCAGCCGGCGACCCGCAGCCACGGCCGGTTGACGAACTCGCCCATGACCTTCGTCGAGCTCGCGAGGAACACGAGCGGGATGAGGGCGAACGGGATGCCGAAGCTCAGCACCACCTGGCTGAGCACGAGTGCGCGCGTGGGGTCGAAGCCGATCCCGAGCACCACGAGGGCGGGGATGAGGGTGATGACCCGCCGCGCGAGCAGCGGCACCCGCACCTTCAGGAGCCCGCCCATGATCGCCGAGCCGGCGTACGTCCCGACGCTCGTCGAGGCGAGGCCGGACGCGAGCAGGCCGATCGCGAACACGACCCCGATGGCGGGGCCGAGCGTCGCGACCACGGCGGCATGCGCGCCCTCGATCGAGTCAGTGCCGTCGATGCCGCGCAGCGCCGAGGCCGCGAGCAGGAGCATGGAGATGTTCACGGCCCCCGCGACGAACAGGGCGCCGCCCACATCCCAGCGCGTGGCGCGGAGCAGCCCGGCGATGCGGCCCGGGTCGTGCGACTCGCCGTGGCGGTCGCGGGCGAGCGCCGAGTGCAGGTAGATCGCGTGGGGCATGACCGTCGCACCGAGCATGCTGGTCGCGAGCAGCACCGAGTCGGTGCCCTGGAAGCGCGGCACGATGCCCGCGACCGCCTCCGCGGGGTCGACGCCGGTGAACAGCAGCCCGGTCACGAACCCGACCACGATCACGCCGAGCAGCACGATGATCACCAGCTCGAAGGAGCGCTGGCCGCGGCGGCTCTGCACGCTCAGGAGGACCATGGAGGCGATGCCGACGATCACTCCGCCCGCGAGCAGCGGGATGCCGAACAGCAGGTGCAGCGCGATAGCGCCGCCCAGGACCTCGGCGATGTCGGTCGCGGCGGCCACGAGCTCGGCCTGGACCCAGTAGGCCCGGCGGGGGGCATCCCGCAGCCGCTCGCCCAGCAGCTCGGGAAGGCTGCGGCCCGTCACGATGCCGACCTTCGCGGACTGGTACTGCACGAGCACCGCGATTGCGTTGGCGACGACGAGCACCCACAGCAGCAGGTACCCGTAGCGGGCGCCCGCCGTGAGGTTCGCCGCGACGTTGCCGGGGTCGACATAGGCGATCGCGGCAACGAAGGCGGGGCCGAGCGCGAGGAGGGTCGCACGGGCGCGGCCCTGGGGCGCGATCCGGGTCAGCTCCGGAGATTTCGGCATACCGAAACCTTACAGGGGACCAAGGGCCTAGTCCACGGAGCGCCGCTCGGGCAGTCTGGTCACATGGCAGTTATCGAGAACTCCACGCTCGCGATCATCGGAGCCGGCGCTGTCGGCACCTCGCTCGCCTACGCCTCCCTGATCCGGCAGTCCGCGCGGGAGATCGTCCTCTACGACATCGACTCGGCGCGGGTCGAGGCCGAGGTCCTCGACCTCGCGCACGGCACGCAGTTCACCGGCGCCTCCGTCGTGACGGGCGGCGACGACCTCGACGTGATCATCGGGGCGAACATGGTGGTCGTGACCGCCGGCGCGAAGCAGCATCCCGGCCAATCGCGGTTGGAGCTTGCCGCCGTCAACGTGGGCATTCTGCGGCACCTCATGCCGAAACTTGTCGAGCGGGCACCGGACGCGGTATTCATGCTCGTGACGAATCCGTGCGACGTCCTCGCCGTGGCCGCCCAGCGCATCAGCGGACTGCCCGCCTCGCGGGTCTTCGCCTCCGGCACCGTGCTCGACTCCTCCCGCCTGCGGTGGCTGCTCGCCCGGCGCGCGGGGGTCTCTCCCACCAGCGTGCACGCGATGATCGTCGGCGAGCACGGCGACTCGGAGTTCCCTCTCTGGTCGCAGGCCAGCATCGGTCCGGTGCCGATCCTCGACTGGCAGCCGGCCGAGGGCATGCCGTTCACGGCGGACGAGCTCGATGCCATCGCTGCCGACGTCAAGGGCGCCGCGTACCGGGTGATCGCGGGCAAGGGCGCCACCAACTACGCCATCGGGCTCTCGGGGGCGCGCATCGTGGAGGCCGTGCTGCGCGACGAAGGGGCCATCCTCCCCGTCAGTTCCGTGCTCGAGGACTACCACGGCGTGAACGGCATCGCCCTCTCGGTGCCGAGCGTCGTGGATGCCCAGGGGGTGTCCCAGGTGATCGAGATGCCGTTCTCGGTGCACGAGGAGCAGCAGCTGCACAGGTCCGCGGAGGCGATCACCGCCTCGCTGCAGGAGCTCGGCCTCTAGCTACTCCCCCAGCAGCTCCCGGCGAACCACGGGCATGATCGCGGCGAACGCGAGGGCGCGGTGCGAGATCGCGTTCTTCTCTTCGGGCCGCAGCTCCGCCGAGCTCACCGAGAGCCCGGCCGGCTTGAAGACCGGGTCGTAGCCGAAGCCGTTCGGGCCGGTCGGCTCCTCGAGGATGGAGCCGTGCCAGATGCCGAGCTCGACGAACTCCGCCGAGGGCTCGGCCGGGGCATCCGGGCCCACCGAGCCGACGGGCGGCGGCACGACCAGCGCCGCCGCGCACGTGAAGTGCGCCGCGCGGTTCGCCTCGTCGCCCAGGTTCTTCAGCAGGAGGTCGACGTTGTCGGTGTCGCTCCTCGTGCCCGCATACCTTGCCGAGTGGATGCCCGGGGCCCCGTCGAGCGCGTCGACCGAGATGCCCGAGTCGTCGGCGATGGCGGGCAGCCCGGTGAAGGCCGCCGCCGCCCGCGCCTTGATGAGCGCGTTCGCCTCGAACGTGTCGCCGTCCTCGACCGGCTCGGGCCCGTCGTAGCCGATGAGCTCGATGCCCTCGAGGGCCGGGCCGAGGATCTTCCGCAGCTCCTCGACCTTGTGGGCGTTGTGCGTGGCGAGAACGAGCTGGATCATCGCGCGAGCGCCTCCACCTGCAGCTTGGTGAGGTCGGCGGCGCCGCCCACCGCGAGGTCGAGCAGGGCGTCCAGCTCGCGGCGGTCGAAGGGCGCGCCCTCTGCGGTGCCCTGCACCTCGACGAACAGGCCGCGACCGGTGACGACCACGTTCATGTCGGTCTCGGCGCGCACGTCCTCCACATAGGCGAGGTCGAGCAGCGGCTCCCCGTCGATGATGCCGACGCTCACCGCGGCGACCGAGTCGTGCAGGGCCTTCGCGTTCTTGCCGATGAAGCCCTTCGCACGGCCCCACTCGATCGCGTCGGCCAGCGCCACGTACGCGCCCGTGATCGCCGCCGTGCGCGTGCCGCCGTCCGCCTGCAGCACGTCGCAGTCGATCACTATCGTGTTCTCGCCGAGGGCCTTGGTGTCGATCACGGCTCGCAGCGAGCGGCCGATGAGCCGCGAGATCTCGTGCGTGCGGCCGCCGATCTTGCCCTTGACCGACTCGCGGTCCATCCGGTCGTTGGTGCTGCGGGGCAGCATCGCGTACTCGGCCGTGACCCAGCCCTTGCCCTTGCCGGTCAGCCAGCGCGGAACGCCGTTCGTGAACGACGCCGTGCACAGCACCTTGGTGCGGCCGAACGAGATGAGGGCGCTGCCCTCTGCCTGGTCGCTCCAGCCGCGCTCGATCGTCACTTCTCGCAGCTGGTCTGCCGAACGGCCGTCATGTCTCGTCATCGTGCTTCTCTCTGAATGGGGATGGATCCGGTCTCGAACGACTCCACGCTCGCGACCTCGGGCAGGAATCGTGCGGCGAGCCGCTTGAACGCCGCGGTGTCGGCGGTGGCCTCGAACTCGTGGATGGCCGGCGCCGTCGCCGTGCGCTCCAGACCGTGCGCCACGAGTGTGCGGTACACGTCGTAGGCGGTCTCCTCCGCGCTCGACACGAGCGTCACCGCGTCGCCCATCACGTACTGGATGGCGGCGGACATCAGCGGGTAGTGCGTGCAGCCGAGCACGAGCGTGTCGACCTCTGCGGTCTTGAGCGGCGCGAGGTACTCCTCCGCGACAGCGAAGAGCTCGGGGCCGCTCGTGACTCCGGCCTCGACGAACTCGACGAACCTGGGGCAGGCCTGCGTGAACAGCTCGAGCCCGGATGCGGCGGCGAAGGCATCCTCGTAGGCCTTCGACTTGATCGTGCCGACAGTCCCGATGACGCCGACGCGCCCGTTGCGGGTCTGGCGGACCGCGCTGCGCACGGCCGGCTGGATCACCTCCACCACGGGGATGCCGTAGCCGTCGGTGAAGCGCTCACGGGCATCCCGGAGCATCGCCGCCGACGCCGTATTGCAGGCGATGACGAGGACTTTCACGCCCTGGGCGACGAGGTCGTCCATGACGGCGAGCGCGTAGCCCCGCACCTCCGCGATCGGCTTCGGGCCGTACGGCGAGTGGGCCGTGTCGCCCACGTAGAGGATGGACTCGCGCGGCAGCTGGTCGATGATGGCCCGCGCGACGGTGAGCCCGCCGACCCCTGAGTCGAAGACTCCGATCGGCGCGTTGCTCATTCGTACGAGGTTACTAGTCTCTAGAGATGAGCACAGCGCTACCCAGCACCGCCCTCCTGACGGACCGCTACGAGCTGACCATGCTCGATGCCGCGATCGGCAGTGGAGCCCACGAGCGCGAGTGCGTGTTCGAGGTGTTCGCGCGGCGCCTGCCCGAGACGCGGCGCTACGGGGTCGTCGCCGGCACCGGGCGCCTGCTGTCGCTCATCGAGGACTTCCGGTTCGGGGATGCCGAGCTCGCGTGGCTCCGCGCGTCCGGCGCGGTGCGGCCGGAGACCGTCGACTGGCTCGCGGACTACCGCTTCCGCGGCACCATCACGGGCTACCAGGAGGGCGACCTCTACTTCCCGGGCTCCCCCATCCTCGTCGTGGACGGTACCTTCGCCGAGGCCGTCCTCCTCGAGACCCTCACCCTCAGCGTGCTCAACTACGACTCGGCCGTGGCCTCGGCGGCGGCCCGGATGGTGTCCGCGGCCTCTGGCAGGCCGCTGGCCGAGATGGGGTCCCGGCGCACCGGCGAGCGGTCGGCAGTCGCCGCGGCGAGGGCGGCGTTCATCGTCGGCTTCGGAGCCACCTCGAACCTCGAGGCGGGGCGCTCGTGGGGCATCCCGACCATGGGGACCGCCGCGCACTCCTTCACACTCCTGCACGACAGCGAGGAGGAGGCGTTCCAGGCGCAGGTCGACGCGCTCGGGCCGGGCACCACGCTGCTCGTCGACACTTACGACATCCCCGCCGCGGTGGAGCTGGCGGTCAAGGTCGCCGGCACGGGCCTCGGCGCCGTGCGCATCGACTCGGGCGACCTCCCCGCGCAGGTGGCCGCGGTGCGCGCCCAGCTGGACTCGCTCGGCGCCACGAACACCCGCATCACCGTCACGAACGACCTGGACGAGTACACGATCGCGGCCCTGCGCGCCGCCCCGGTCGACTCGTTCGGCGTCGGAACGTCGGTCGTCACCGGCTCCGGCGAGCCGGCCTCCGGCATGGTCTACAAGCTAGTAGCGCACCGGGATGCCGCGGGCGAGTGGGTCAGCGTCGCCAAGAAGTCCGCGGCGAAGGCCACCGTGGGCGGGCGTAAGCACCCCGTGCGCTCGCTGCACTCCTCAGGGCTCGCGAAGGCGGAGACGATCTACGTCGACTCCGCCCCGGCCGGCGGAACCGCGGAGCGCCCGCTGCTCGTGCCGCTGCTGACGAACGGCACCGTCGACGCCCGCTACACCGGCCCGGAGGGCACCGCCCTCGCGCGCGAGCACCACGAGCAGGCAGTCGCGGAGCTGCCCGACGACGCGTTCCGCCTCAGCCGCGGCGAGCCCGCGATCCCGACCGTGTACGCCTAGGCGCCCCGCCCCGCGCCCCGCGCCGCGCTGCCCGCCCCGCGCCGCGCCTGCCCCACATCCATCCGCGACTTGCCGCAAAGTGCACTGGTCACCGGGTGAACACGACATGTTGCGGCAACTCGCGGGCTCTGCCCTCCCAGCCGCGGGATGCCAACCGGTGAGCGACCCTGGCAGCTAGTGCCCCCGGGCAGTCGAAGAGCTCATCGGCGGTTGCTCTCACCACGAGCCATCCGTGATCGATCAAGCGCTCGATCCGGGTGATGTCGTGACGATACTGTCTGTCCTCACCGTGATGCTTTCCTTCATACTCGTAGGCGACGCGGTAGTCCTGCCATGCCTGGTCGGGCATAGCCAGGAAGGATCCGCGCTCGTCCAGCACGTGCTCATTGATCCTCGCCTCAGGCAACCCCGCGAGCCGGAACACGATGCGCGAGAGTGACTCCGGCCGCGAGAAGGGGCCGATCGCGACGTGCTCCAAGGCTCGCCGCCTTCTGGCGCCCCCTCTGCCTCCCGCGCGCAGGTGGGCCGCCTCAATCTCATCCACCGTCGCCAGCGGCAGGATGTTCTTGAGCGGCAGCCCCGTCACGAGAAAGTCAGCCAGTGCCACCAAGTCTGGCCAGCCCACGATGGTGGACATCTGGGCCCATGCTCTGGCGGGAGCGACCACCGGCAGCCCGCTAAGGAATGTTGTCTCGTCGTCGGCGAGCGACTCGCTATGGCCGACGACGCCCCGACCGCGAAGGGCTCGCGTCGGCGCCGGGCTTGTCACGTGCAGCCGGTCATCCGTGAGCCCAAGAGGCAGGGGCATTCCCCACAGCCGGGCGGCAGTGAGATGGCTGAACACGTCGGACTCCCGCATCCTCACGCGCAGCGCGGTGCACCTGTCGACGAGAGTGGTGGGCGGGATGACCATCCTCACGCCATGGAACGGGCGAGCCAGCGCCGCGCTGCGCAGACGGCCCGCCGTCACACCGGCAGCCAAAGCTGAGCCGACCGAGAACGGCCCTCGGGGGAAAGGGGGAGGCGTATCGGGCATACGTCAGGGTGGCGTAGACCGGTGAAACTCGTTCCGGCCGATCCACAGGCAACGAGTTGCCTCACCTTGTCGCCCAAACCTGCCGCCCCGAGCGTGTTGCGGCAAGTCGTGCGTCAAGCGAGCACTAGACGCTAGTCCTTGAGCTTCTCGTAGATCTCTTTGCACTCCGGGCACACCGGGAACTTCTGCGGGTCGCGGCCGGGCACCCAGAGCTTGCCGCACAGGGCGAGCACCGGATTGCCGGTCAGCGCGGACTCCATGATCTTGTTCTTCGGGGCATAGTGCGAGAAGCGCTCGTGGTCCCCGTCCTCGACGAGCTCCTTCGAGAGGAGCTCTTCGAGTTCGCGGTCCAGGGTGTCGGTTCCGCCACCGGTCTGGTCGAGGTCAGCCATCCTGAGATTCTACGTCCGGGGGCTGCGGCGGCGCAGGCTGGCGACTAGTTCTGGAGCGTGAACGCGAGCAGCTCGGGCGCGCGCTTGTCGACGATGTGGCCGCCCCAGAACACGCCGCCCACCAGTACCCCGATGCCGATGACGGCCCCCAGGCCCAGACCGAGGTACTGCACCGAGGGAAGCTGCGGGAAGACGAACACGAGCACGACGACGGGCGCCGCCAGCACGACCGTCACGAGGAACGAGAGCGACTGGATGACCGAGCCGCTGGCACCCGCCGCCTGCGGTTGAGCGAAGGGGCTGTCGCCCGGGTGCACGGCCGGGTACGGGAAGGCGGCGGAGATGACGCTCGAGATTCCGAGCGCGACGAGCAGCACGCACAGGCTGAGGCCGACGAGGCCCGGGAAGATCGAGTAGTCGGCCACCACGATCACACTCGCGAAGCTGCCGACGAGCACGAGAGGGATGCCGAGGAGCAGCGCCGGGATTATGCGGCCCCAGCGGTCGTCGGTGCCCTTCGTGTCCGCGGAGACGTGCGCCCAGAACGCTGAGCTGTCGTAGGCGATGTCGTTGTGGACAGTCCACCCGAGGAAGAGGCACATGATCGGCACCGGCAGCCACACGATGAAGTCCGCGGGAACACCGGCGATGAGCAGGGCGATCACCATCACGACCGGCACCACCGGGATGACGGCGAGCGACACCCGGTAGCGGGCATCCCGGCCCCAGTAGCTGAGGCTGCGCGCGGCGATCGCTCCGAGCGGGGTGGCCGGGAGGCGCTCGAACCAGCCGAGACCTGCGTAGTGGCGGGCCGCGGTCTCCGGCTGCGGGCGCACGATCACGTCGGCGACGAGCGCGCGCCACGCGAACCACAGCAGCAGCAGGAAGACGGCGGCGATGGCGATCTTCAACCACGCGATGTCCGTGCGGCCGAGGGACGCGTCGCCGGGCGCGCTCCACGCGGCGCCGAACGGGGTCCACGACACGATGGCGGCGATGCGGCGCATCACCGGGAGCCCCTGCGCCTGCCAGTCGGTGGTGGCGCCGAGCGCGACCAGGGGCGCGACGATCGCCAGCACCAGGACGAGCAGGATGCCCGAGGCATCCCGCGAGCGCCGCGACGACAGGAAGGCGGCCGCGGTGCCGGTCGAGACTCGGGCGGCGAGCACGCAGGTCGGAATGATGAGCAGCGCCGCGAGCAGGGAGAACAGCACCGGGACGACGCCGCGCGACCACGCGACCACCTGAGCGATCGAGAAGATCACGACGATGAGAGTGGGCAAGCTCACGGCCGCGGCGATCGCGATCGAGAGCGCCAGACGGCCCGTCTTGATGCCGAACAGATTGAATTTGCGCGGGTCGACGCCGTCGTCAACGCCGAACACGAGGGGCAGCAGCAGGAACGCGAGCACGACGAGAGCGCCGAAGACGATGAGGATGACCCGCGCGATGTCCGGCGTCGCACCCCGCAGCGCGCCCAGGCCGGCGGCGATGACCGCGGCCAGGCCGAGGCCGTAGAGCAGGCCGAAGATCATGCCGGCGAGCTGCTTGGGACCGCGCCGGAAGTTATTGGCGAGCAGCGTCAGCCTCAGTCGGAGAAACTGTGCAACCACTCGAGCCCCTCCACGGTCGTGCGGCCGCCGGCGAGGTCGACGAAGCGCTCCTCGAGGGTCTGCCCGTTGCGCACCTCCGCCATTGTGCCGTCGGCGAGGATCTCCCCGCGCACGACGACCGCGACGTGGTCGCAGATGCGCTGGACGAGGTCCATGCTGTGGCTCGACAGCACGACGGTGCCGCCCGCGGCGACGTACTTCTTGAGGATCTCGGTGACCGTTGCCGCCGAGACCGGGTCGACGGACTCGAACGGCTCGTCGAGCACGAGCAGTCGCGGCGAGTGGATCATCGCCGCGGCGAGCGCGATCTTCTTCGTCATCCCGGCCGAGTAGTCGCTGACCAGGCGGCCGAGGGACTCCTCAAGTCCGAACGCCTGGGCGAGGTCCGCCGTGCGCGCGCGCACGACGGCGTTGTCGAGCCCGCGCAGAACGCCCGCGTAGTAGAGGAGCTGTCCGCCGGTGAGGCGGTCGAAGAGCCGCAGCCGGTCGGGCAGCACGCCCATCATGCGCTTGGCCTGCACGGTGTCGGTCCACACGTCGGAGCCGTTGACCACGACAGTGCCCGAGTCGGGTCGGAGCAGGCCGGTGATCATAGACAGCGTCGTGGTCTTGCCCGCGCCGTTCGGGCCGACGATGCCGTAGAAGGCGCCCGCCGTGACCTCAAGGCTCACTCCGTCGACCGCGATCTTGCCGTCGAAGCTCTTGGTGAGACCGCTCACGGAGAGCACCGAGCCGGAGCGCTGCCTGCCCGCCGCGATCTCGGGGAACAGCTCCTTGCCCGGCTTGCCGCGCTTCTTGGCGGGCTTCACGACAGGGGCCGGAGCAGCGCTCTCGTCAAGGGCGAGCGCGGTGACGTCCTCCGCGATTGCCTCCGGCTTGGCCGACCTCGCCGCACGCTGCTCGCGCGCGGCGGCAACACGGGCGCTGGATGCCGCGGCAACCCGTCGTCCCCACGCCGAGAGGCTCGCGGCGAATCCCGGCGAGCTCGCGGTCACGGCTGCGGGCTCGGCGACGGGCTCGTCGATGTGGTCGTCGGCGACGGGCTCGGGCTCGACGATCGGCTCCGGCTCGACGATCGGCTCCGGCTCGACGATCGGCTCGGGCTCAACGACCGGCTCCGGCTCAACGTCGACGGGGGTCTCTGCCGCCGCAGCCTGCTCGCGCAGTTCCGCGTCGCGCGGCGAGAGCACCGTGGCATCCTCGAATTCAAGCTCCTCGACGGGCGTCTCGACCACAGGAGGCGCCTGCTCGACGGGCGGTTTGGGCGCCGGCCTGCGTGCGGCCGGCTTGCGCACGGGAGGCGGTTTGCGAGTACCGCTGGGACGGCTGTTCGTCCGAGGCGTCGGCTTTTTGGCAGGGCCGGAGTCTGGGGCGTTGTCCACTGCACAAACCTACCAAGCCTTCGAGCCCGTCTTGAGCTAGCATCACAAATAGGCAACAACCCGGCAGTTCCCGTGTTCTACACAGGTGCGTTCAGTACGGTGGATACAGCACAAAGGTGTGTCCGCATAGCATCCCCATGGTTAACGTTCGGCAAACAGTTCTCGCCGATCGCTACGCATGCCTGGGGACCTGACACAACCAGGGAGTCCACTCGTGACCACGCAGATCGTAATCCTCGCCGCCGGAATGGGCAGCCGCCTCGGCCGCACCCTTCCGAAGCCCCTCACCGAGCTCTCGGACGGCCGCACGATCATGAAGCAGCAGTTCGACAACATCCACCACGCGTTCGGCAACAACGCGCAGGTCACCATCGTCGTCGGCTACAAGCTCGAGCACATCATCGAGGCGTTCCCCGAGGCCTCGTTCGTCTACAACGAGCAGTACGACCAGACCAACACGTCCAAGAGCCTCATGCGCGCCCTTCAGGCGTCAGCCCCCGGCGGCGTGCTGTGGATGAACGGCGACGTGGTCTTCGACCCGACCGCCCTGGAGCGCGCTGCCAAGATGGTCGCCCGCGACCAGTCCTTCGTCTCCGTCAACACCGCCAAGGTGTCTGACGAAGAGGTCAAGTACACGACCGACGCCGAGGGCTACATCAAGGAGCTCTCGAAGACCGTCGTCGGCGGCCTCGGCGAGGCAGTGGGCATCAACTACATCTCACGCGACGACAAGGCCGTGCTCCTGCGCCAGCTCAAGCGCGTCGGCGACCAGGACTACTTCGAGCGCGGCATCGAGCTCGCGATCGAGCAGGACAAGATCCGCATCGAGCCCGTCGACATCTCCGACCTGTACGCGGTGGAGATCGACTTCGCCGAGGATCTCGAGCGCGCGAACCTCTTCGTCTAGCCCGAGGCCCAATCGCGGTCGCGACGAGCGCGAGACCATACGATAGAGCGCGTGTCCGCGATCGATGTAGTGCGCCCCCCGCGCTCGCCCTTCGACCGCTATCGGCGGTCCCTGTGGCTGCTGACCGTACGCGATCTGCGCGTGCGCTACTCGACCTCGGCTCTCGGCTACTTCTGGTCGATCCTGGATCCGCTCGTCATGGCGGGCATCTACTGGTTCGTCTTCACCCAGGTCTTCCACCGCGGGGTGGGCAACGAGCCGTACATCGTCTTCCTGCTCACCGCGCTGCTCCCCTGGATGTGGTTCAACGGCGCCGTCTCCGACTCGACGCGCGCCTACATCCGTGAGGCGAAGCTCATCCGCTCCACCAAGATCCCGCGCACGATCTGGGTGGTCAGGCTGGTGCTCTCCAAGGGCATCGAGTTCATCGCGAGCCTGCCCGTCCTGGCGATCTTCGCGATCTTCGCGGGCGCGACGCTGAACTGGGAGGCCGTGTACTTCCTGCTCGCGATCGTGATGCAGGCCGTGCTGACCGTGGGCGTCGGGCTCATCGTCGCGCCGCTCGTCATCTTCTTCCGCGACCTCGAGCGGGCGACCAAGCTCGCGCTGCGCTTCCTGTTCTACGCGAGCCCGATCATCTACGGCGTCACCGACCTGCCGAAGAGCCTCCACCTGCTCGCCAGCTTCAACCCGCTCACGGGCATCCTCTCGATGTACCGCGCAGCGTTCTTCCCCGAGCAGCTCGATCTGCTCGCCATCGGCATCGGCGGCGGCATGACCGTCGTGATCTTCGTGATCGGCATCCTCGTCTTCACCCGTACCGAGCGCGCCGTGCTGAAGGAGATCTGATGGCAGCGCCGGTCATCCGGGTGCAGGAGGCGGGCATCCGGTTCAAGCGGAACCGCCGCTCGCGGCGCAGCTTCAAAGACCTGTTCGCCGGGCGCAAACGGAGGGCACGCGCCAACGAGTTCTGGGCGCTGCGCGACGTGAGCTTCGACGTGCAGCAGGGCGAGGCGATCGGCGTCGTGGGGCGCAACGGCCAGGGCAAGTCCACGCTCCTCAAGCTGGTCGCAGAGGTGATCCTGCCCGACGAGGGCACGGTGACCGTGCACGGCGGCGTGGCACCGCTCATCGAGATCACGGGCGGCTTCGTCGACGACCTGACCGTGCGGGAGAACGTGTTCCTCACCGCGGGCCTGCACGGCATGACCAAGGCGGAGATCACCGCGCAGTTCGACGAGATCATCTCGTTCGCCGAGATCGGCGACTTCCTCGACACCCCGTACAAGCACCTCTCGAGCGGGATGAAGGTGAGGATCGCCTTCGCGGTCATCTCCAGGCTCGAGGAGCCCATCATCCTCGTCGACGAAGTGCTCGCCGTGGGCGACAAGGGTTTCCGCGAGAAGTGCTACACGCGCATCGAGGAATTGCTCGCCGGCGGCCGCACCCTCTTCTTCGTGTCGCACAACGAGAAGGACCTCCGCCGCTTCTGCACGCGCGGCCTCTATCTCGACAAGGGGGCGCTCGTGCTCGATGCCCCGATCGACGACGTGCTCGACCGCTACAACGCCGACTACGGAAACTGAACCCCCAGATCCAGATCGGGCCTGTCGGCTACGGTTGACGCATGGCCAAGTCCCGCGAGATCGAGGTCTCCAACCCCATGGTGGTGCGCGGAATCGACCGCGTGCTGACCGTGCAGCGCCCTGTCGTGCTCGCCCACATCCGGGGCATCCGGCGCGGGCGCCCGAACGCGACCCCGGAGGAGATCATCCGCACTCTGGAGCGCCGCTACCTCGCGGCGGTCACCACCGGCGGCGCCCTGGTCGGGGCCAGTGCAGTGGTTCCCGCGATCGGCACGGGCGCCTCGCTCGCCCTCTCCGGCGTCGAGACCGC
This sequence comes from Rhodoglobus sp. GW821-FHT12B09, assembly GCF_058809925.1. Classification (NCBI taxonomy): domain Bacteria; kingdom Bacillati; phylum Actinomycetota; class Actinomycetes; order Micrococcales; family Microbacteriaceae; genus Rhodoglobus; species Rhodoglobus sp. GW821-FHT12B09. The sequence goes on from NZ_JBXATB010000002.1 coordinate 493,859, forward strand.
GGGCTTCCTCGAGGCGAGCGCGCTCTTCGCGCAGTCGGTGACCGAGGTGCACGGCATCGTCGTGGACGACCCGGACCGCGCGCGAGCCCTCGTTATGACGATGGTGCTCGGCACTGCCGGCACCGACCTCGTCAAGCAGCTCGCGGGCCAGGCGGCGGGCGGCGGCGGCAGGTCGGCGTTCTGGGGCGAGATGATCACCAAGAGCATGCCGCGCACGATCGTCGGCCCCATCGCCGACCGCCTCAAGAGGACGTTCCTCAAGAAATTCGCGGTGGCCCAGGGCACGAACGTGGTGGGCAGGCTCATCCCGTTCGGCATCGGGGCCGTGATCGGCGGCGGCGGCAACCACCTGCTCGGCCGCCAGATCGTGCGCGCGTCCCGCGAAGGGTTCGGCCCCGCTCCCGTCGCCTTCCCCGAGTGGCTCGCGGTCGTCCCCAAAGAGCCCAAGGCTCCCAAAGCCCCGAAGGCACCTCGCCCCGCCCGCGAGGTCGGATCGAGGCGCCTGCGCGTTCCCGCGCTCCCCCGGCGCGCCCCGAAGGCGGTAGAGCCTCCCGCCGAGTGAGCTGTCGCGGGTCGGCGCTACTCTTCATATATGTATGAGGATGCCTACCGCGTGCCCTTCACGCTCACCCGCCAGCCACCCGCCTACCGCCTACGCAACGACGGCGACGAGCCCGTCCACGGTGTCGCCGTGATCATCCACGGTGCCAGCGCGCTTGCGGCGAACAACCCCGTCAAGCTCCAGCCCGGCGAGGAGCTGGAGGTGACGATCGACGCGCAGTACCGCACGCCGTCGTCGCTGGTGGTTGTGCGGTGGTTCCGGCCCAACGCCGTCGAGTACCTGTGGCGCGCGGACCTGTAAGTCAGCTCTCGCCGGGCGTCGAGTCCTCGTCGTCGTCGTCGAACGGGTCGCCCTCGCTGCCGCGCGCGTCGTCCACGTGCAGGCGCTCGTGCTTCTCCCACTCCTTCATGAGCTTGGAGATCGCTGCACGGAAGCGCCGCGTCGCCTCGCCGGGCGTCGTGTTGCCGAAGTGGCGCTCCACCCAGAACCGCAGGCGCTCCTGTGCCTCCTCATCGTGCAGCACGCGCTCGGCGACCGCCACGATGTCGGACGCGTCGGAGGCGGGCAGCCACTCGCACGCGCCGAGGTACCCGGTCTCGTCGACCTCGGCCTCCGGCGCCACCGGCCGCGCCACCAGTAGCGGCTTGCCGGTCGCGAGCCGGTCGTAGACCATCGCCGAGATGTCGGTGATCGCGACATCGGCCGCGGCCAGCTGCCACCCGAGCGCGCTGCCCTGGTCGAAGATGTGCTGGGCGCCGGGGTCGGCCGCGTTGGCTCGGGCGATCGCGGCGATGATGGTCTCGTTCGCGGCCTTGTACTCCGGGTCGGCCACGCCGCTGCGCGGGTGCGGCCGGTAGATGAGGCGGTGGTCGGGCGAGGCGAGCAGGGCGGCCGTGAGCGCGACGCCGTGCGAGGCGATCGACCCGTACGCCGCGGCGGCGCGGTCGCCCTCCCAGGTCGGGGCGTAGAGAACCACGGTGCGGTGGTCCGGGGTGTAGGGCAGCTCGCCATCGAGGTGGTCCGCCTGGGGCCGCCCGATCTTGATCGCCCGCTTCTTCATGTCGAAGTCCCAGAGCTTGTGGCTCAGCCTGTCGATCGCGGCATCCCCGGCCACGAAGCTGTAGTCGTAGGCCTTGAACTGGTTGGTCGTCATGTACATCTTGTCGCTCTCACCGTGGTTGATGAAAACGTGCCACATGCGGCCGTAGCGGAACATCTGGAAGTTCTTGGCGTTCTGGTTCACGTAGAACACGATGCGGAGGTCCTGCGTGTGCACGAACCGCTCGAGGTCGGCGACGCTGCGCAGATACAGCGCGGGGACCGGAGCCTCGTCCCACAGCGCGAGCACGGTGCTGGGCGCCCGCGAGATGATCGCCACCGGCCAGGTCGAGTTCAGCTCCGCGAGCGGCGCGTACCACTGCCGCACCTGGTACAGGTTGACCTTCGTGTCGGCGAAGTAGACGGCGATCTTGATCGAGCCGGCTTCGGGCGCGGGATGCTCGGACGCGCGCCGCGCGACCGCCGCCCTGTTCCGGCGCGAGTTGAGAACGTTGCGCACCAGCCGGCGCGCGGTCTCGATGTCAGATCTCAGGGACATTAGTCCATCAAACCAGCGGCGGACGGCCCGCACGCGTCATGCGCCACACCGTTACCCACTTGATGCGTCGTCGTCCCCCGGGCTTCTCCCGCCACCCCGCCACCCAGCCGCCGAGCCACGCGCGCAGCCCCGCCGGGCGCCGGATCGACCTCAGCAGCTGGATGCCGGTCCAGCTGCCGACATAGAAGGGGACGAGTATCCATGGCAGATTCCGCTTCGCCAACCACACCCGGTTCCGGGCGTTGAGCCGGTAGTAGTAGGAGTGACGGGCCGGGTCGATGGCGGGATGGTTCGCCACCAGATCGCCCGCGTACAGCACGCGGTGGCCGGTATCCCAGACCCGCCACGCGAGCTCGATGCCCTCGTGCGCGTAGAAGTAGGGCGCGCCCCAGCCTCCCGCCGCGTCGTACACCGCTCGCGGGAGCAGCGTCGCACCCTCCCACACGGAGAAGACGTTGCTCGAGTGCTCGGGGTCTCCCTTGCGGATGCGCGGTATCCAGCGGCGCGGGTTCGACACCCCGGTGGGGTCGACGACGCGGGGCTGCAGCAGGCCGATCGTCGGGTCGGCCTCGATCTTCGCTATCGCATCGGCAAGGAACGTGGGCGACGGGATGCTCGCGTCGTCGTCGAGGAAGAAGACGTAGTCCCCCGCGACCACCTCGGCGCCGGCGTTGCGGCCCGCGGGGATCCCGACGTTCTCGGGCAGGTGCACCGAGCGCACTCCGGCGGGGAGGCCCTGCGGCGCCCAAGCGTTGCCGACCACGACGGTGTCGAGGCGCACGCCGGTCTGCGCGGCGAGGCTCGCGAGACCGCGAGCGAGGTCATCCGGTCGCGTCCCCTGCGTGAGGGAGACCACGCCGACTGTGTGATTCAGGAGCGCACTCGCTTCGACGCCATGATCGCGACGAAGTGGCCGAACAGGGCCAGCACGGCGAGCGGCAACAGCGCGAGCACCAGGATGCGGTCGGCGAGCAGCGGCGGGAGGAAGAGCCCCACGATCGCGGCGGCGAAGGCGAGGATCGTGAGCTCGACCGAGTGGTACAGCCGGTGGAACGGCACGAACTTCGCAGCCCTGCGCAAGCGCGCGACGAGCGCCTGGCTCGGCTCGGCCTCGCCCTTGCGGTCGCTGAGCTTCGCCAGGCCGGCGTTGGCCCGCGCGACGTGGACCATGTCGTTGAGCGCCTTGTTGAGCACGATCACGAGCGCGAGGGCGAACCCTACGGTGGTCCAGGCGTAGTCGCCCGGGAACTCCAGGGGCCAGCCGGCGGCACGAATGCCCAGGACGATGGGGATGAGGGCCTCGGTCGTGTAGTGGCCCACTTTGTCGAGGAATACGCCGGCCGGCGAGCTCGTGCCCCGCCAGCGGGCGACCTCGCCGTCGGAGCAGTCGACCAGCATCTGAAGCTGGCCGAGGATCAGCGCGAGGGCGGCGCCACCGATGCCGGGGATGAGCAGGGCGGCGGCAGTCGACCAGCCCACGACGATCATGAGCCCGGTGACGCCGTTGGCGCTGATGCTCGTCTTGAGCAGGGCCCACGTGAGGTACGGGGAGAGGTTTCGCAGGTAGAGCGAGGCCGTCCAGTGCTCGGCGTTGGCTCGCTGGCGCACCTCCGGCGGCTGGCTCACCGACCGAAGTTCGGCGATGCTCGAGGGTCGGGTCCCACGACTGTCGATGGTCACAGACTCACCTTCCCGTGTGCACGGTGATGTTGCGGGTCAGCTTCAGGAAACCGAGAACGAAGCCGATGCCCCACCCGAAGTGGATGCACGGCAACACTACGAGATACCAGAGACCCGTGGTGAGTCCTTCGCGGGCGGCATTCACGGAGGCCGCGATCACGAGCAGCGCGTACACGGCCGGTACCGCGAACGCGAGCGTGAGCCAGGCCGGCCCGGTGGCCAGCCCTACTACTCCGAGGATCGCTGTCACGAGAATCCCGAGCACGGCGACCGGCGGGATGAAGTACCGCAGCCCGGAGCCGAACCGCCGCGCGAGTTCGCCGCGCCAGATGCCGGTCGCGACGAACTGGCGGATGAGCTTGCGCAGGCTCGAGCGGGGCCGGTAGACGACTGTGAGCTCGGGCGTGAACCAGACAGTGCCGCCGGTCTGGCGCAGGCGGCGGTTGAGCTCCCAGTCCTGGCCGCGCTTGATGCCCTCGTCGAACAGGCCGACTTCGACCAGGCGGTTGCGCTGGAACACGCCCAAGTAGGCGGTCTCCGCCGGGCCCGCCTTGCCGCCGACGTGGTGCTGGGTGCCGCCGAGCCCCTCGGGCGAGCCGTAGGCGTGGGCGACCGCCTTCTGGAACGGGGTGGTGCCCTCGGCCTTCATGATCCCGCCGACGTTGTCGGCGCCCGTCTCTAGCAGGGTGCGCACCGCGATGCGGGTGTAGTCGCGAGGGAGGACGGAGTGGGCATCCACTCGCACGACGATCGGGTTGCTGGATGCGCGGATCGCGACATTCAGGCCACCCGGCGTCGAGCCGAGCTCGTTCGGGATGCTGCGGATGCGCGGGTCTGCCCGGGACATCTCCGCGATCACGTCGTTGGTGCCGTCGACGCTCGGGCCCAGGGCGAGGATGACCTCGAACGGCCCCTCGTAGTCCTGATCGATCAGGCTGTTGACCGCAGCCTCGATGTGCTCGACCTCATTGAGGACGGGCATGACATACGAAACACCGGGGAGGGTGTTGGGCTGCTTCGCCATGGGATCCAATGAGTCGAGCTGGTAGTCGGGCGAGCCTACCAACAGGCAGGCTCGACCGACCCCTGCTGACTACTTGAGCTCGCCGAGTGTCACATCCACCTGCGAGGCCTTGCCGTCGCGGACGTAGGTAACGGTGGCCTTGGAACCTGCCGCCAGCGTGCGGACCTGCGCGGTGAGGTCGGTCTTGCCGGTGATGGGCAGGCCGTCGAACTTCGTGATGATGTCACCGGCCTTGAGACCGGCCGCTGCCGCCGCGCCACCGTCGGTGACGTTGATGATGCTGGCGCCGACGACTGTCGGGTCTTTCTGGTTGGTGTCCTCGGTGACGTCGGCGACCGAGGCGCCGAGCAGGCCGTGGGTGGCGGTGCCGGAGGCGATGATCTCCTTAGCGACGCGCTGTGCCAGGTTCGCCGGGATGGCGAACCCGACGCCGATGCTGCCGGACTGACCGCCGGACGTGGAGCTGCCGGCCGAGGCGATGGCCACGTTGACCCCGATGACCTTGCCGTCGGAGTCGAGCAGCGCGCCGCCCGAGTTGCCGGGGTTGATCGCCGCATCCGTCTGGATGACCGAGAGCGAGATCGTCGAGGTCGAGCTCGTGGGCGCCTGCGGCTGGCCCGGGAGGTCGAAGTTGAAGAAGTTGCCGTTCGGGTCGGGCGTGCTGTCCTGGGTGCTCGTGTCATCCGGTACCGCCGACGAGGCGATAGTAATGCTGCGGTTGAGCGCGCTCACGATGCCGTCGGTGACGGTGCCGGCGAGGCCGAGGGGCGCGCCGATCGCAATGGCGGTGTCGCCGACGTTGAGGTTGCCGGAGTCGGCGAACTCCGCCGGCTGCAGGTCGGTCACGCCGTCGACTTTGATAACGGCGAGGTCGGAGATCGGGTCGGTGCCGACAACTTTCGCGTCGAACAGCCGGCCGTCGCTGGTGGTGACCTTGACCGTGCCGTCCGAGGCGGCGCCGTCGAGGGTGACGACGTGCGTGTTCGTCAGGATGTAGCCGTCCTTACTGAGGACGATGCCGGAGCCGGTGCCGCCCGCGGAGGCGGCGGTGACACTGATGGTCACGACGGACGGCATCGCCTTCGCCGCGACGGCCGTGACCTGCGTGGCGCTCTTCGTGTCGTTGACGGTGATGGTCGTGGGGTTCGCGCTGCCGATCACGGGAGAGCTGCCCGCGCTGGTGGAGGTCGCCCAGAGGGTGACTCCTGCGCCGGACACGCCGCCGATGATCGCGCCAACCGCGAGGGCGGCGACAACGCCGACCACGACGGGGCTGCGCTTGAAGGATGCGCCGGTGTGCACCTCCTCTGTGGCAGGTGCGGTCTCAACGCCTCCTTCCGCAGTAAGCCTCGCCTGGGTCTGCTCCAGGGACTCTGTGCTGTCGGTAGAACCCGGCGTCGGGTTCTGGGGGGCGTCGGTCATAGTGAATGCTCCTTCCAAGCGATGCCAAGCATTCATCGCCAACCTGAACATTCTATTTAGGTGGGCTGTGAGCCTGCCGACGCTCTGCCGGGCGTACGCCGGTGGTCCTCTTGGGGGTCGGCGGGGAGGCCGAGAGCCCCGAACTCTCGCCGAGTTCGCCACTTTCGACAGTGCCCGTCGAGTCGCACTGCCGTCCTTGGCGAACTCGGTGAGCTAGCAGCCCGGTCCGGCCGGATTTCGCCTGCAGTCGTGCTCGACAAGAACTGTCGTGGCGTCCCCGACGCTGATCGTGAGCCGGTTGGCAGGGATGGTCAGCGTCCCGGCGATCGGCACCCAGGGACCGCCCGCGTACCGGTACTCCGCGGCGAAGTCCACGTCGAGGTCGATCGTGAACCTGCCGCGCTGCTCGTAGACATGGCTGGTCGGGTTGCTGTCGAACTCACGGACGCCCAGCGACCGCCACGTGCCTCCGGGCACGGGATGGCTCGCCGCCGTCCCGTCACCGTAGGACCAGTGCCACCGCACGGGCGTGAACCGCACCGAAGCCGGCTTGCCGAGGAGTGTGCCGTCGACGATGTGCTGAGAGCCCGTGGCATAGAAGTTCGTGTCGAGCCCCACGACGGTCCAGCCGTTGGGCTGGGAGTGGTCGACGGCGGGGTTGGGGCGGAACGCGGCGATGTCGGACAGGGTGACGGGCGACGAGACCGTACCGATGAACGGGCGGATGCAGGTCGTCGATGTGGGGTTGTCGCAGTCGGCGAACGGGTCCGCGTCGGTGGGGGTGGGGTTGTTGCCGGGTGTACCGCCGCCGTTGTTGTCGGAAACTGTGAGGGTCACCACTTCGGAGTCCACAGTTGCCGTGGGACATCCCGTGGTGCTTCTCACCTCGTCGGTGCACTCGGCCGCATCTGAAACGCTGGCGACGGTCGAGACCGCGAGAACAGCCGCCAACACAGCACGAACTAGCACTTGCCGTCACCCCACACCTCTCGGCTGGACACGAGAAGGCGCTGATCGGGCCCGAAATCGAACGAGATCTCGAAGAGGGTCCGGTCGGGACGATTCGGGGATACGACCGACCGGCCCGTGGAGTCCAGAACATCGACTGCTGAAACGTCATCACAGAGGAAGACCACGACCATCTCAATGTCGCTAGACGGATCGAACCGTTGTAGCTCGATGGAGTGCACTTCAGAGCGTCCGGTGCTCCGCCAACCCTCGGCCTCTACTTTCTCAAATCCTGAGATAGATGCCTCAAGAAACTTGCCTGTGGCCACATCCTCGAGCCGTTCGGGGCGCGCCCCACCATCACTGAATATCGAATCCGAAACCGCCAAGTAAGCCCCATACGCCTCCTCCGCCGCCGCGAGCGCCTCCTCGTCGGACGCGAACACCGGTGTCGCACTTGCCGTGGGCACCGGCATCCGGCCGCGAGTGGGGCCGGTGCATCCCGCGATACCGGCTACCAAGAGCACTGCTACTAGCCCTACAAAGATCTTCTGCATCCCGGGAAGGTATCCGCGAGGCGTGACGTGCCGCCGGAAGTTTTCCACACGGCATAAGCTCGGGCCGTGAGTGTGCCTGGGTCTTGGGAGCGTGCAGCACGCGGCGCCATGCTGCTGGGGGCTGACGACGAGCTGCGTCCGACGATCTTCGCGGAGATGTCGGCACTCGCCGCGTCGACCGGCGCCATCAACCTGGGGCAGGGGTTCCCCGACGAGGACGGACCGGCCGAGGTGCTCGATGCGGCCCGCCGGGCCATCTCCGACGGCGTCAACCAGTACCCGCCGGGCCTCGGCATGCCGGTGCTGCGCGAGGCGGTCGCCGAGCACCAGCGCCGCTTCTACGGTGTGCAGGCTAACCCGGCCACGAACGTGCTCGTGACCGCTGGGGCGACCGAAGCCCTGGCCGCGACGATCCTCGCCCTCACCGAGGAGGGCGACGAGGTCGTCACCCTTGAGCCCTTCTACGACGCCTACGGTGCGATGATCGCCTACGCGAAGGCGACGCACGTGACGGTCCCGCTCCGGGCCCCCGACTTCCAGCCCGACCACGACGACCTGCGCGCCGCCGTCACCGACCGCACCCGCCTCATCATCGTCAACTCGCCGCACAATCCGACAGGCAGTGTGCTCCCCCGCGAAACGCTCGAGCTGCTGGTCGAGCTCGCGCACGAGCACGACGCCCTCATCGTCACCGACGAGGTCTACGAGCACCTCACGTTCGACGTCGAGCACATCCCGATCTCGAGCCTGCCGGGGGCGTTCGACCGCACGATCACGATCTCGAGCGGGGGCAAGACCTTCAGCACGACCGGCTGGAAGATCGGCTGGATCGTCGCCCCCGCCGAACTGCTGAAGGCCATCGTGGCGGTGAAGCAGTTCCTCACCTACGTCAACGGCGCGCCGTTCCAGCCGGCGATCGCCGTGGGGCTGGGGCTGCCCGACGAGTACTTCGCTGGGGCCGCCGCGACCCTCCGTGCGAAGCGCGACATCCTGAGCGCAGGTCTGGGCGCGGCCGGCTTCACGATGAGCCGACCGCAGGCGGGCTACTTCGTGATCGCGGATGCCGCGCCCCTGGGCGTCTCGGACGCCGCCGAGTTCTGCCGCTCCCTCCCCGCCCTGGCCGGGGTCGTGGGCGTGCCGGTGACCGCGTTCGTGCACCCCGACCGCCGGACCGGGTTCGAGTCGCTCGTGCGGTTCGCGTTCTGCAAGAGGTTCGACGTGCTGGAGCGTGCGTCCGCCCAGCTCTCGGAGCTCCGAAGCCCGTAGTTAAGCGCTTGACGAGGACCCCGCGCGCGGCCTAGTGTCCCCGTATGACCTCACGCATCGACTGGGTGGCCGACAGCTGCCGACTGCTCACCGCCATCTCCGCAGAGTTCGCCGCGACCCAGCCGTTCGCGGGGCTGACCATCGGCACGGGCATCCATCTCGAGCCGAAGACCGCCGCGCTCATCATGACGCTGGCCCGCGGCGGCGCGCGCATCGTGGCGACCGGCAACCTCAACACCACGCAGCAGGAGACCGTGGACTACCTCCGCGACCACGGCATCGACGTCATCGGCGGCCCCACGAGCGATCCCGCCCAGCACGACCGCGACCTCCGCGAGCTCATCGCCACCGAGCCCGACCTCCTGCTCGACAACGGCGGCGACCTGTTCGCCCGCTACCTCGAGAGGCCGTGGGCGGGGCTGCTCGGGGGCACCGAGGAGACCACCTCCGGCCGCGTCCGCCTCGCTCCCCTGCGCGACGAGCTGAAGGTGCCGATCCTCGTGATCAACGACAGCCCGATCAAGCAGTTCGCCGAGAACCGGCACGCCGTCGGGCAGAGCGTGCTCGAGAGCTACCTGCGACTGACGAACCGCTCCACCGGCGGCAAGCACATCGTCGTCTTCGGCTACGGCTCCTGCGGGCAGGGCGTCGCGGCGAACTTCCGCAACGCCTACGGCCTCGTGACGGTCATCGACACCGATCCGGTCAAGCGCCTGGAGGCGAGCCTCGACGGCTTCGATGTGAGCGCTCGGGATGCCGCGCTCCGCCGTGCCGACGTCGTCATCACGGTCACCGGCGCCCGCGACATCCTGCTCGCGGAGGACCTCCCCCTCCTCAGGGACGACGTCGTGCTCATGAACGCGGGCCACTTCCCGCTCGAGATCGACGTGCCGGCGCTGCTGGGCCACCCCGACGTGGAGCGGGTCACGGACGCGACCGAGGGCCTGCAGACGCTGCACACCCGCGACGGCCGCCGCCTCCACCTCGCCACGGGCGGCCACATGGCCAACCTCGCCGGGCCGCGTCCGCTCGGCAACTCGATCGAGTCGATGGACCTCGGCTTCGCGCTCCAGGCCCGCTGCCTCGAGGCGATCGCGCTCGGCCGCGCATCGGCGTCCGACATCGTGGTGCCGGTTCCGCGGCTCATCGACGAGGCTGTCGCGAGCGCCTACCTCGACCTCGTCGCGAGCTAGGAGTACGGCTAGCGCGCAACGGCAGTGGACTCGCGCGCGACGACGCTCGCGCGGAGCATCTCGGTCGCGGGCGGCTCGACGCCCAGCAGCATCTCGTTGAGAGTGAGCCCCGCCCGCACGCCGAGCTCCCGGGCGGAGAGGTCGACGCTCGTGAGCGACGGGGTCACCATCGCGGAGTACGGCAGGTCGTTGAACCCCGCGACGGAGAGCTTGCCCGGCACCGAGATGCCGAGGCGGGCGGCAGCCTGGAGGACTCCGTAGGCGAGAAGGTCGTCGGCGCACACGACCGCCGTGACACCCGCGTCCACCCACTGGGGCAGCGCCTCGAGTGCACGGTCGAAGGCGGACTGCGTGGTCATCCGGGAGACCGCGAGGTCGGGCACGCTCAACTCGGCACCGCGCGCCAGCAGCTGGTCGTGCAGGGCGTCGCGCCGGTGGTGCAGGGTCGGCTTGTCCCTGCCGACGCCGACGTAGGCGACGCTGCGGTGCCCGAGACCGACCAGATGGTCGGCGAGCGCGATGCCCGCTGCCTCCACATCGAGCTCCATGCTCGACATGCCCGCGCGGGTCTGCCCGGAGTCGAGCAGGATCGTCGGGCAGGTGGGCGAGATGCTGTCGAGAAGAGTGCTGTCGGGATGCGCGAGCACAAGCCCCGCGAGATCCCCCGCGAGTGCGCGCTGCACTGTGGAGGGGTCGTAGTCGTCCCCGCGCCGGGGCCACAGGATCGTGAGCGACAGCGTGTCGTTGAGCGCGGAGACCAGCCCGTCGAGCACCATCGCGAAGAACGGGTTCGCCGGGTCGGGCGACACGAACGCGACCGTGTCGCGCCTGCCCTGCGCGAGGGCGCTGGCTGTCGTGTTCACCCGGTAGTCGAGCTGCGCGATCGCCTCCCGGACGCGGCGCTCCGTCTCCGGGGTGACCCTCCCCGCGGACTTCCCGTTGGCGACGAGCGACACGGTGGCCACCGACACCTCCGCGAGCTGTGCGACATCGCGCGCGGTGGCGCGACGGGTCAGCTCAGGGGACATGGTGACATGCTCTCACGAAGACTCGACCGGTCTGTGCACCCTGTGCACGGCAGGGCTAGACGGCGGCGCCGACCGCGCTCAGGGGCAGCGTCATGCTGAAGCACGTGCCGACGCCCTCTTCGCTCTCGACGCCCATCTCGCCGTGGTGCGCCGTGACGATCGCCTTCGTGATCGTCAGGCCCAGGCCCACGCCGGGAACCGCGTTGCGAGTAGCCGTCGACGCGCGGAAGAAGCGGGAGAACAGCTTGTCGAGCTCCGAGGCCGCGATGCCCATGCCGGTATCGCGCACCGTGATGACGGCCTTGTCGCCGGTCACCTCGAGCGCGAGGGTGACCGTTCCGCCCCGCGGTGTGAACTTGACGGCGTTCGAGATGAGGTTGTCCACAGCCTGACCGAGGCGCACGGGGTCACCGTGCACCACGGCCGGGCCGTCGGGCAATTTCTGGACGAGCTGGATGCCCGCGGTATCCGCGACGGGCCGTGCAGACTCGATGGCTGCCGTGACGATGGACTCGAGCGGCACCATGCGCGAGTCGAGCGGGAACTTGCCCGACTCGACCTGAGCGGTGAAGAGCAGGTCCCCGACGAGGCGCAGCAGCCGGTGCGCGTTGCGCTCGGCCACGCCCAGGTACTGGAGGTGCTCCTCGGAGAGCGGGTTGTCCTCGTCGTCGCGCATGAGCTCGAGGTAGCCGAGGATCGAGCTGAGCGGGGTGCGCAGCTCGTGCGAGATGAGTCCGACGAACTCGTCCTTGAGGCGCGCGACCTCACGGGCCTGCGTGACGTCGGAGGCCACGAACAGGTAGCCGCGGGTGCGGCCCTCCTCGTCGACGCGCTTCGTGACCGAGAGCTGCACGGGCACGAGGCTGCCGTCGCTGCGGCGGTAGGTCCATTCGCGCGACTCGGCCTGGCCGAGGCGGGCGGTCTCGACGAGCGCGGAGAAGCCGGGGTTGAGCACGGTCTCGCCGGGCGGGTAGTTGAGCTCTCGAGCGCGCTCCTCGAGCTCCTCCGGGAGGTGGAAGTCGTAGATGTAGAGCTTGTCCTCGGCATCGGCGGCCGAGGGGCCGAGGATCTTCGTGGCACCCGGGTTCCAGGCATCCACGAGGCCTGTCGCGTCTGTGCCGATCACCGACTGCTCGGTGACGGCGGCCCACACCCCGCGGAACATGCGGTCGAAGGCGCGGTACTTGGCCTCGGACTCCTGAAGCTGCGCGGCGTACTCGACGGTGCGCTGGAGCATCCGCTCCTTGTCCTCGGCGAGCGCCTTGATCGCGCGCAGCTGCTTGCGGCTCTGCCGCGCGAGCTCGTTGACGATCGCGGCGGCGACCGCGAACACGAGCGGGGTGAAGAAGCCGCGCAGCCACTCGCCGGGCGTCTGGGGCCAGCTGAGCGACACCAGGAACGGCATCATGAGGGCGACGGATGTCCCGAGCCCGGCATAGGCGATGTACCGGCGCCCCTCGGCCGCGGCGAGCCACACGACGGGCAGGATGATGAGCGAGGCCCACAGCGACGCGGTGCCGCCCGTGCCGGCGCGGAATGCCCCGAGGCCGAACAGGTCGATCACGGGGATGAGCAGGGCGTAGCGCTCCAGGTACTCGGAGCGCGTGAACACGAGCGAGAGCAGCGTCGCGAAGGCGATGATGCCGATGCCCGCGACAGCAACGGTGGTGTTCGAGAAGCCCAGGCCGGGCACGACGAGCGTGAGCACCGCTGCCGCGACGACCGCGATGGCGGTCGCCGACTGCTTGACGGCGGGCGAGGGATGGTCGAGGTCGCTCGACAGTCGCTCGCTGATGCGGTTGAGGAGGTCACTCATCGGGGTTCCTTCCCCACAGCGAGCCAGGCCGCCAGCTCACGAGGGCTGAACGGCTTGGCGAGAAAATAGTCGGCACCGGCCTCGATACCGATGGACTGGGACTGCTCGTCGACGGATGCCGAGAGCAGGAGGATTCGGACGTCGCCGATGGAGGAGTCGCCGCGCACGGCACGGCACACCTCGAGCCCGGTCATCTCCGGCATGGAGACGTCGAGGATGGCGAGGTCGGGCTGGTGCTTCTGGATCGCCTCAAGGGCACGGGCACCGTCACCGACGCTCGCGAGGAGCTCTAGTCCGGCTTTGCCGACCGCGATCGAGACGAGGCTGCGGATGTCCTGGTCGTCGTCCGCGACGATGACCGTGGTACTCACAGCGCCACCCACCTGGGGACGGTGTTCATCAGCACCTGCAGCACCTGCGCGCCGGTGAAGGGCTTGGGCAGGGTCGCGTCGGCGATCGGGAAGTCAGAGGCGTCGAGCACCGAGGTGATCGCGATGGCGCAGGCCGGGCGCTCGGACTTGAGCTTGCTGGCCAGCTGCCAGCCGTCCATGCCCGGCAGCTGCAGGTCGATGACGGCGAGGTCGTGGTGCTCCAGCTCGTAGGCGGTGATCGCCTGCTCGGCCGAGGAGACGACGGTCACGTCGCATCCGGCCCTCTCGAAGTAGCGGCGCAGCAGCCCTGCCTGGTCCTCGCTGTCTTCCACGACGAGAATCCGCACCCGGTCGATGGCGGACTTCTCCATTACAAGCTCTCCCTGGTACATGTCATCGCCGCCTAGACCGAAGCCGAGTCGCGGACGATCTCGAGCGCCTCGGTGTACGAGCCGGTGCCGTAGCGCGACCAGGCGCGGGCGGTGGCGAGTGCGAAGTCGGGCTGGAGGTACGCGGGGCGCTCCTGGCCGACCGCGAACGCGCCGAGCATGGCGAGCTTGGTATCGGTGAAGCCGTCGATGGAGACGAAGCGGTTGGGGCGGAAGTCCGGAGTGGACGAGGTGCCCTGGTAGCAGGCGACGGTACGGACCTTCGACGCCGCGATGAGCGTCGCGTCGTGCACGGCCCGGTGGTCCTGGTTGTCGTCGTTCTTGCTGTGCACGTAGACGACGGTGGCGCCGACGTCGTTGATGATCTTGCGGATGATGTCGACGAGCGGCAGCCCGCTCGGGTGGCCTCCGGCGAGCGCGTCCTCGAGGAGCAGGTCGGCGCCGATGATCTGGGCGGAGGTCGAGCTCTCGTTCCAGGCGTGCTGGATGCCGCCCTCGCGCATGCCGGCGGAGAGGGTGAGGATCGTGACCTTGTCGCCCGCAGCGCGGTGGGCGGCCAGGATCCCGGCGACACCGGACTCGACGTCGTCCGGGTGGGCGCCGATCGCGAGCACGCTCTCGGCCGAGGACACCGCCGTCGCCGACTGGCGACCGGCGATGGCGAGGCGCGTGACGTGGCTGACGAGGTCGGCCGAGCTGACGGGCTTCGTGAGGAACTCGCTCGCGTCGTGCCGCAGTGCCGTGATGGCGTAGTCCACGGAGGCGTGGGCGGTCATGACGATGACCGGCAGGCCCGGCATGATCTGCCGCACCTGCGCGATGAGGTCGAGTCCCGACATCCCGGGCATCTCGATGTCGGTGAGCAGCACGTCGGGCTGGAACTCGGCGACCGCGTTCGCCGCAAGGCGCGGGTCGGCGAGCGTGATGACCACGCAATCGCCGCGCTTCTCCAAGACCGTCTTGGAATACAGCGCGACATCTGGGTCGTCTTCAACGATGACGACTCTAAACAGTTCAGGCATCCGTTCCCCCCTGGGATGAGATGTCCCTCACTGTACGGACACAACCGATCGGGGTACATCCCCCCAAGGTGGTGCCCCTAGATCTGGTGCACCCCGAAACGCCGTAGCGCCAAAGCGGGGTTCGTCTGTCGCACGGATGCCACGCGCTCCAGAGTGACGTCGGCGACCGCGATCGCGGACTCCTCGCCGATGGTGACGAGCTCGACGCCCATCGGGTCCACGACCATGCTGTTGCCCGCGCCGATCGGCGGGGCGTGGTCGGCCGCGGCGACGTAGACGGTGTTCTCGATGGCCCGCGCCGTGACGAGCACGCGCCAGTGGTGCTCCTTGAGCGGGCCGCGCACCCACTCGGCCGGCACGAGCACGAGCTCGGCCCCGGCATCGACGAGGCGGCGGGTGACCTCGGGGAAGCGGATGTCGTAGCAGGTCTGCATCCCGACCGTGAAGCCCTGCCAGCCGAACGTCTCCGGCGGCTCGATCACTCCGGCCTGCACGCGGTCGGACTCACGCTGGCCGAACGCGTCGTACAGGTGCAGCTTGCGGTAGGTGGCGACCACGTCGCCGGCAGGGTCGACGGCGACCAGGGTGTTCGAGGCCTTCTCGCCCGCGCGCTCCAGCATGCCCGCGACGAGGTGGATGCCCAGGCTCGTCGCGATCGCCGCGAGCCCGGTCACGAAGGGCCCGTCGCGCTCCTCGGCGGCGGCGACCGAGGCATCGCCCAGCTCGGCCTCGAAGAAGGACGAGTACTCGGGGAACACGACGAGCGTCGCACCGCGGCGCGCCGCCTCGGTCGCGAACTCCTCGATGACGGCGAGGTTGCGGTCGCGGTCGTCCCCGGGCACGAACTGGGCTACGGCGAGCAGGCTCATACGAACGAGCGTAGCCGCGGGTTGAGTAGCGCGCTCTGGTTCGGTACGGCCGCGGGTTGAGTAGCGCGCTCTGGCGCGCGTATCGAAACCGGGTTTCGACACGGTTTCGATACGGCCGCGGACGGCCTACTCAACCCGCTCTGCCGCGGCCGCGGGCGGCCTACTCAACCCGCGTTGGCCGCGATCTGCTGGCGGTACGGCAGCAGTGCGGCTTTGAGGCCGACGCCCACCACGCCGACGAGGCGCCCCGCGCGGAAGTAGCCGACGGCGACCTCCCCCGTCAGGTCGCCCTCGAGGATGCGGATGTCGTCGGCGAGGCCCGGCAGCCCGTACGCCTGCAGCTTGATGTCGAACTGGTTGGACCAGAAGGAGGGCATCGGGGCGAACGGCACGGCGGCGGCCGTCGACACGTCGCCCGCGAGGGCCGCCGCGAGCACCGCGCCCGCGCGGCGGCCGGTGTCCGTCGGGATGTTCCAGTGCTCCACCCGCCGCGGAACGTCGTCGAACATCGGGTTCGGGAAGCGAGCGATGTCGCCCACCACGTACACCTCGTCGAGGGCGGTGCCCTCCAGCGTCACGGCGCGCAGCGCGTTGTCGGCGAGGACCCCGTCGCTGAGGTAGAGCCCGGTGCCCGCGAGCCACTCGGAGTTGCAGTCGGAGCCGATCGCCTCCACGACCACGTCGGCGTCGGGCAGTTCTGAGCTCTCGAGCCGGAAGACCACGCCGTCGAGCTCGAGGCGGCGGCGCAGCTCGGCGGCGAGCATCTCCCCCAGCGGCCGGATCATCGGCTCGCGGCTCGGTGTCACTACCGTCACGGTGCAGCCGAGCTTCGTCGCGGTCGCGGCGAGCTCGCAGCCGAGGAAGCCCGAGCCGATCACCGTCACGCGCGCGCCCGGCACGAGCTCGGCGCGCAGCGCCATCGCGTCGTCGAGGGTGCGGATGGCGTGGTGGCGGGGGTCGAGGCGGCGGGGGCGCAGTCCGGTCGCGATCACGAGCGCGGAGTACCCGGTGACCGCCCCGTCGTCGGTGGTCACCGTGCGGGCGGAGAGGTCGGCCGACGCGGCGCGCGAGCCGAGCATCCACTCGACGTCTGCAGTCTCCGCGCGGGCGGGAAAGGCCACGGCCTCGTGGGTCACGTCGGTCGCGAGCACGTCCTTCGACAGCGGCGGCCGGTTGTAGGGCGCGTGCAGCTCGTCGCCGATGACCCGGATGCCCCCGCTGTAGCCCGCGCGGCGAAGCGATTCCGCGGTGCGGAGTCCGCCCATCGCCGCGCCGACGATGAGTACGGGGTCGGTCATTCGACGATGCGGATCGCCTGCATGGGGCACACGTCGACGGCGTTCTCCACGTTGTACCGCAGCGACTCGTCCGCCTCGGCGAGGTACTCGAGCTTGTCGTCCGCGTTGAGGGCGAACACCTCCGGCGCCTCGAACACGCACTGGCCGTAGTGCTGGCACAGGCTCATGTCGACGTCGATCTTGAGCGTCATTGCTCTTCCTTCACTGTTGACGGGTACAGGTCTTTCGAGGGGGTGCGGATGCCGCGGAACTCCCAGTCGCCCCCGAGCGCCGTCGAGACTACCTCTTCGCTCTCGGTCGGCTGTGCGCCCACATCGGCGCGGATCGGCGTGGGCCCGGTGACGACGTGGTTGCGCAGGGTGCCGAGCCCCTCCACCTCGACCTCGACGACGTCCCCGGGCTCGACGGGCCGGGAGTACGCCGGGGTGCCCGAGAAGAGGAGGTCCCCCGGCTGCAGAGTGATCGTGCGGGCGATGTCGGCGACGAGGTAGTGCATGTCCCACTCCATGTTGTCGGTGTTGTCGTCCTGTCTCACCTCGCCGTTGACGATGGTGCGCAGCTGCTTGCCGCGGAAGTCCCAGTCGGTCACGAGGCCCGGCCCGACGGGGGCGAGCGTGTCGCTGCCCTTCACCCGCAGCATCGAGCCCGCGTCGGTGTCGCGGAAGTCGTGCAGCCCGAAGTCGTTGCCGATCGAGTAGCCCGCGATGTAGTCGCCCGCCTGGTCGGGCGAGATGTTGCGCGTCGTGTGGCCGATGACGATCACGATCTCGCCCTCGAAGTTGAGCCACTTGCAGCCCTGCGGCCGCACCACGGCGCCGTCGTGGCTGTTGAGCGCCGTCACCGGCTTCTGGAAGTACGTGGGCGCGGCCGGGAGCCTCGTCATGAACTCCTCGGTGCGGCTCGCGTAGTTGAGATGCACCGCGATAATGCTGCGAGGGATGCTCGGCGGCAGGTGACGGGCATCCTCGACGCCCACCTCCCGGCCGTCGCCGGCGACGAGCACGTCACCGTGCCGCTCGACCTGGACTGCGGTACCGTCGAGCAGGATGCGGCGGTACTCAGGCACGGTGCTCACACATCGCGGCTCAGCACGAGGTTCTTCGCGGGCGGGAAGCCGCCCTCGGGCTTCGGGAACCAGACGTGCACCTGGCCGGTGCCGATCGAGTTCTCGTAGTCGCTGTACTGGATGCCGGGAGCGGTGCAGGCCTCCTCGCCGATCGCGCCGATGGTGAGCAGCCAGTGGCCGAACATCGCCTCGGGGCGGACCTTGTGAAACGCCGGCATGGTCTCGAGCACCCGAGCGTGGTCGCCGGCGGCGAACCAGTCGAGCCGCTCGTAGTCGGCCTCGCGCGCGGCGTCGGAGAAGATGTGCGCCGGGTCGGCCATCTCGTGCTTGCGCAGTTCGCGGAGCTTGAAGAAGGTGTGCGACAGGGCGCCCGAGGCGAGCAGGATGACGCGGCGGTCGCTCTTCGCGATCGCCTCCCCGATGGCGCGGCCGGCGCGGAGGAAGTCCTCGTCGGTCGCCGTCTGGCAGACGCTCACGCTCACCCACTTCTTGTCGGGCAGGCCCTCGCCGAGGTACTTCCAGAGGTTGATCGTCGCGTACATGACGGGGAGGTCGGGGTCGTCGATCGGGGTGATCCAGGTTCCGTTCTTCTCCGCCTGCTCCCCGATCAGCTCGGCGAGCTCGGGGTCGCCCTGGTAGTCGAACGGCACCCCGTGCATCCCGCGCGGCAGTTCCTCGGAGGTGAACAGCCCGTGGCGCCGCGCCTGCGAGGTGATCAGGAACTCGACGGTGGAGGCCCAGTGGCTGTCGAGGACGATGACGGTGTCGTAGTCGTCGTTCTCGAAGTAGTCCTTGCGGAGACGCTCGAGGCCCTCGACGAGCGTGGAGTCCTTGCCCTCGTTGAGCTCCATCCGGGTCTCCTTCGGCAGCATGATGGTGGGCACGTGCGCGATGAGCCCCACTCCGACAACTTCACCCATGAGTTTCAGTCCTTCCATCCGTTTGGCGATACGACAGTGTTCTTCACGTCCGCGTAGAAATCGAACGACCAGGTGCCGCCCTCCCGGCCGACACCCGACTTTCGGGATCCGCCGAACGGAGCGCGCAGGTCGCGCACGAAGAAGCAGTTGACCCAGATCGTGCCCGCGACGAGCTGGGTGGTGATGGTCTCCGCGTGCGCGCGGTCGCCGCTGACGACCACGGCGGCGAGGCCGAACTCCGTGCCGTTGGCGAGCGCGACGACCTCGTCGTCGGTGGAGAAGGTCTGCATGGTGAGCACCGGCCCGAAGACCTCCTGCGTCACGATCTCGCTGCCGGGCGAGGGGTCGCGCACGAGGGTCGGCCGGAAGTAGAGGCCGCCGAGGTCGCCGTTCGGCTCGCCGCCCATCACGATGGCCTGGCCCTCGGCGCGGGCTCGGTCGACGAAGCCCTTGACCCGCTCGAAGTGCGTCTCGTGCACCTGCGGGCCGATGTCGGTGGCGGGGTCGCGCGGGTCGCCCTGCACGAGCGTCTCGGCCTTCGCGCGGAAGGCCTCGGCGAAGGCGTCGGCAATGCTCTCGTGGACCAGGATGCGCGTGCCCGACAGGCACACCTGGCCAGCGTTGTCGTACTGCTCCACGGCGAGGCTCGCGGCGAGCTCGAGATCGGCGTCGCCCAGAATGATGCACGGGCTCTTGCCGCCGAGCTCGAAGCTGCACGGCGTGAGGTTGTCGGCGGCGGCGCGGGCGATGGTCTTGGCGGTGGGCACCGATCCCGTGAACGAGATACGGCTGAGCCCCGGATGCGCGACCAGTGCGGCCCCGGCTTCGCGCCCGTAGCCCTGCACGACGTTGAAGGCGCCGGCGGGCAGTCCGGCCTCCGCCGTCAGGTCGGCGAAGTAGCTCGCGGTGAGGGGCGTCCATTCCGCGGGCTTGAGCACGACGGTGTCGCCCGCGGCGAGCGCCGGGCCGATCTTCCACGTCGCGAGCATGAGCGGCGCGTTCCAGGGCGTGATGAGCGCGGCAACACCGGACGGGTCCCAGCTCACGTGGTTCGTGTGACCGCGGGTCTCGAAGTCGGGGTGGCCCAGGTCGTTGATCGCGTAGTCGGCGAAGAAGCGGAGGTTGTGCGCGACGCGCGGCATGACGCCGCGGAGGTTGCTGCGCAGAAGACCGCCGTTGTCGAGGGTCTCGATCGCGGCAAGGGTCTCGAGGTTCTGCTCCACGAGGTCGGCGATGCGGTGCAGGATCGTGCCGCGGCCCTCGGGGCCGAGTGCCGCCCACGCGGGGAACGCGGCCTTCGCCGCCGCTACCGCCGCATCGACCTCCGTGGCGCCGCCGCGCGCGATGTCGCCGAGGAAGGTCCCGTCGATGGGGCTCGTGTTGCGGTACGTGTCGGCTGAGGCGACCCGAGCGCCGCCGATGTAGTGGCGCGTGTCAACGGCCACGCCGGCAACGTCGATCGTCGTCATCGCATCCCCACTCGCCCTTAAGTCATTCGGATGCTAATGACCTTAGCGGCGGGCATCCCGCACGACAAGCCCTGATGCTCCGCTGCCGCCCCGCCGCCGCCCGCGCTGCCGCCCCGCCGCCGCCCGCCCGCGCGACTGCCTGCGCCGCGCCCGCCCCACCAC
>NZ_JBXATB010000003.1:0-80208 GCF_058809925.1 Rhodoglobus sp. GW821-FHT12B09
GCGCCGAGCCCCGCGCCCAGCCCATGCGGAGGTTTCGACACCATGCGCCCGCCGAAACCTCCGCATGGAGTCGAATCGACCGCGCGGACCGCGCGGCGAGCGCCCGGAAGCCGAGCCGCCCCCGCGGACCGCGCGGCGAGGGCCCGGACGCCGTACCGCGCGCCGCCGCCGCGCCCGACGCGCCCGGCGGCCTCAGACCGCGGGCGCCACCACGCTCGTCGCCGGGACGATCTCGTTGCGCAGCACCACGGTGCGCGCCGGCTGGGTGTCGCCGTCGATCCGCTCGAGCAGCATGCGCGCCGCCGTGACGCCCATGTGCCGCACCGGCAGCCGCACGATCGAGACGGAGGCCGGCGACAGCGTGGTGAACGGCAGGTCGCCGACGACGGCGACCCCGAACCGCGGCGGCGTGAGCCCCTCCTCAGTGAGCACCTGCAGCGCGCCGACGCCCATGAGGTTGTTGGCGGCAACGACCGCGTCCGGCGGGTTGTCGAGCGCGAGCAGCTCGTGCATGGCGCTGCGACCGCCGTCCACGCGGAACGTGGAGTACCGGAGGTACTCGTCGGGGTTGTCGAACATCCCGGCCTTCGTGACCACCTCGCGCCAGCCGATACTGCGCTCGGAGGCGGTCTCGATGTCCTTCGGGCCGGTGATGCACGCAATGCGGCGGTACCCTGCCTCCACCAGCGTCTGGGCGGCCGAGATGCCCCCGTGCCGGTTGTTCATCATCACGCCGTCGATGTCGAAGCCCGTGCTGCGGTCCACGGCCACGATCGGCCGCCCGCGTGCGATGAGGTGCTGCAGGTCGGTGTGGTCAGAGGCGGGGGCGAGGATGACGCCGGCCATGTTCTCCGAGATCGCGATGTCGAGGTACTTCGCCTCTTTCACCGGATCCTCGTCCGTGTTGCACAGGACCACGGAGTACCCCGCCGCGCGCGCGATGTCCTCCACGCCCCGCGCCATCGACGTGAAGTACGGGTTCTCGATGTCGGGCAGCACCAGGGCGATGACCTCGGAGTTCTGCCGGCGCAGCGTGCGGGCGGTGCGGTTGGGGGTGAAGTTGAGCTCCGTCGCCGCCGCGCGCACGAGGGCTGCCTTCTCCTCGGAGACGCGCTGGCCGTTCACCACGCGGCTCACGGTGGCAGGCGAGACACCGGCGAGTGCTGCGACCTCGTAGATCGTTGCCATACGTTCCGTCCCGCTGTAGCCCGTGAATCGGTTTCGACCGACCCTAGCGGGCCGTGCATCCGGCCGTGTTGACACGCGCCGTGAGGTAAGCCTACATTGATGAAATCGATTGCAACTAGTGCCGGTGGCTCAAGGCTCCGGCACGCACGAGGAAGTGCGGTCCATCCGGCATGACAACCCCTGAACTGAGCGGCATCTCCGCCCTTCGTACCGTGCAGACGCGGTCGATCAGCCCAGAGAACTTCGACGGCTCTGCCGGTGGCGGCGCGAGGGCCACCGAGGGCACCGGCGCGGACAACGCGCGCGACCTCGGCCCCGGCTGGAAGATCAGCCCGAGCGTCGACATCAAGGCCGGCGAGACGTTCGACCTGGCGAACATCGACGGCGCGGGCAAGATCACCCACTTCTGGATCACCACGCACACCGACAACTGGCGCACGCTGCTGTTCCGCGCCTACTGGGACGGCGCCGCGGAGCCCGCGATCGAGGTGCCGTACGGCGACTTCTTCTGCAACGGCTGGGGCGTCTTCACGCAGGTCAACTCGCAGGTGATCGCGGCGAACCCGCACGGCGGATTCAACTCCTACTGGCCGATGCCGTTCCAGAAGGGCGCGAAGCTCACCATCGAGAACACCTCGACCGTCGACGTCCGCGTCTACTACCAGGTGACCTACGAGATCGGCGGCGACTACTCCAACGAGGGCTACCTGCACGCGCAGTGGCGCCGCAGCAACCCCACGGAGTACGCGCAGCCGCACGTGCTCGTCGAGGGCGTGGAGGGGCAGGGGCAGTACGTCGGCACCTACATCGCGTGGGGCGTCAACAGCAACGGCTGGTGGGGCGAGGGCGAGATCAAGTTCTACCTCGACTCCGACGAGGAGTTCCCGACCATCGCGGGCACCGGCACCGAGGACTACTTCGGCGGCGCCTGGAACTTCGACATCCCCGGCAAGGGCTACACCGAGTTCTCCACCCCCTACCTCGGCATGCCGCAGGTCCTCAAGCCCGACGGCCTCTACCTCAGCCAGCAGCGCTTCGGCCTCTACCGCTGGCACCTCGCCGACCCGATCCACTTCGCGGAGCGGCTGCGCGTCGACATCCAGGCTCTGGGCTGGCGCTCGGGATGGCGCTACCTCCCGCTGCGCGACGACATCTCCTCCACGTCCCTCTTCTACCTGGACCGCCCCACGGCCCGCCGGCCCAAGACGCCGTCGGCCGACGACCTGGAGATCCACCTAGGTAGCGCTCCGGTGCCCGACCTGGGCGCAACCCCGCAGCGCTGGCGCACGACCGACTGACCCCCGACGCCGTGCTCCTCACGTCAAGGATCGGCCCCCGCTCGGTCCGACAGGCCGGTGCGCACGGTGAGATCCGGCAATCGGCTGGTCGTCGCCCTACGGAGGGGCCGATTGCCGGATCTCACGGCGGGAGGCTCGTCGCCGCGGCGGCGGTCCTCGTTCTCGCGGGGTGCACGGCCGCGCCGAGCTTCGAGGCTCCGGATGCCGCGATGACCGAGTCCGGCGTCGGCGAGACGTTCCCCGGGGCATCCGTCGCCGACGCAGCCCAGTTCTACGCCTTCGGCGACGGGGACCTCTGGCCCAACTGCTGGGGCGCGGACGACAACATCTACACGGCCCACGGCGACGGCATGGGCTTCGGCAACGAGTTCGCCGACATCGGGGCCGACGTGGTCTCGGGCCAGCCCGATGACCTGAGCGGGGTGACGACGGCGCTCGGCGACGAGGTCGGGCAGGTGTGGTCCGGCGGCAATTTCACGCGCAAGCCCACCGGCATGGCGTGCGTGGACGGCAGCCTGTACCTCGCGGTGCAGGACCTGCGCTCCGACTTCAACGAGGCCCCCGCGGCATCCATCTCCCGCTCTGACGACGGCGGCAAGACCTGGACCTGGGACGAGACCGCCCCGATGTTCGACGGCGGCGTCTTCACCACGATCATGTTCCTCGACTACGGCAAGGACTACGCGAACGCCCCCGACGACTACGTCTACGCGTACGGCCTCGACGGCAACTGGCGCGACTCCTTCGACGACTCCGCGGCCGACCCCGAGGATCTCTACCTCGCGCGCGTGCCGAAGGGCAGCGTCCAGGATCGCGGCGCGTGGGAGTTCTCCACCGGTGCCGGCACCTGGAGCTCCGACATCGACGACAGGGTCGCCGTCCTCCACGACGACCGCCGGCTCTACCCCGGTGCCTCCGACGGCGGCACGGTGGGGGCGCACGACCTGAGCGTCGTCTCGCAGGGCGGGGTCGTCTACGACAAGCCGCTCGACCGCTACCTCTACACCTCGTGGACGGAGCTGACCTTCGAGTTCTACGAGTCCCCGACCCCGTGGGGGCCGTGGAGCCTGTTCCTCTCCCGCGACTTCGGTCCGTACCCGTGGACGAACGCCGCGCACGGCGGCTACGGCGCCACCCTTCCGTCGAAGTTCATCAGCGCTGACGGCCGCACGCTGTGGCTGCAGTCCAACGTGTGCCCCTGCGCCCCGGCCGGGATGTCGGTGTACGACTTCTCGCTGCGGAGGCTCGACCTTGGCCCGTGACCTCATCGACGTGCTGGTCGTCGGCGCGGGGTTCGGGCACGAGTTCCTGCACCTCTACCGCGAGCACCCGCTGGTCGGAGCGGTCGGGCTGTGCGACCTGAGGGCCGACGCGGTGGCCGCGCTCGCGGCATCCCACGGCCTTGATGCGACCTACGCGACGCTCGACGAAGCCCTCGCCACCGGCCGCTGGGACGTCGTGCACATCGCCACCCCGGTGCACCTGCACGTCGAGCAGACGCTCGCGGTGCTCGCCACCGGCAGGGCGTGCGCGAGCGCGGTGCCCATGGCGACGAGCCTCGACGGCATTGCAAGGGTGATGGATGCCGCGGCCGACGGCACCTACATGATGATGGAGACCGCGCTCTACCAGCGGGAGTACCTGCACGCACTGGCACTCCGCGACTCGGGCGCACTCGGCCGGATCGGCTACCTCTCCGGTGCCCACATGCAGGACCTCGACGGGTTCCCGCCGTACTGGATGGGCTACGCGCCGATGCAGTACGCGACCCACATCGTCGCGCCGCTCCTGGGCCTCGCGGGCACGCGGGCGGAGTCGGTCGCGTGCCTCGGCTCCGGCACGCTGCTGCCGTCGCACGCGGGCGACGGGTCGAACCCGTTCCCGATCGAGAGCGCGCTGTTCCGGCTCGGGGGCGACCTCGCCGCCCAGGTCACGATGTCGTTCTTCGAGAACGCGCGCAGCTACACGGAGGGCTTCAACGTGTACGGCGACCTCGGCGCGCTCGAGTGGCCGTCCGTCGAGGGCGGGGCCGCCGTGGTCTACTCGGCCGGGCCGCAGGACGGCGCCTGCCGCGGGCGGCCCGTCGAGCGCACCGAGCTGCACGTGCCCGACCGGGTGGACGGGCTGCCGGAGGAGCTGCGGCGCTTCACGCGCCCTGGCACGTGGACCCCGCCGGGGCTGCCGCCGGTGCGCGTGGAGGCCTGGCACGGCGGGTCCCACCCCCACCTCGTGCACGAGCTCGTCTCCGCCGTGCACGAGGGGCGCTCGCCCGCGATCGACCAGCGGGTCGCCGCATCCATCACCGCACCCGGAATCGTCGCCCACGAGTCTGCCCTGCTCGGCGGCACCCTCCTCGAGATACCGAGGTACTGAAACCGCACCACCGATCAAGGAGAACAACGCATGAGAAGGACACGAGCAATGACGCTCACGGGTGTCGCCACTGCCGCAGTACTCGTGGCAGCCGCACTCGCGAGCGGGGCACCGGCGGTCGCCACCACGACCCACACGCCGGCGACGATGGTCGCCAAGATCACCGGGCCCAACGCGATAACCGACACGCAGGGCCTGTGGGATGTCAAAGCCACCGACCTCGGGATCATGTGGGACAACGGCTTAGGCCAGGTCCTCACTGCGATCGGCGACACCTTCGGCAGCACCTGGACCGGGCCCGGCGGCTCGGGCGGGTCGAACTGGCGCAGCAACATCCTGCTCCGCAGCAACGACACGACCCTCTCTGACGGCATGACGTTCCAGAGCGCGCCGCTGGCGGGCCCCGGCAACGCCAAGCAGCTCATCCCGAGCCAGAAGATCGACAACGTCGAGATCACGGTCATCCCGACCGCCGGCGTCTCCGTCGGCACTCGCCAGTACATGGGCTACATGTCGGTGAAGCACTGGGGCATCCCTGGGGAGTGGACCACCAACCGCTCGGGCATCGCCTACTCCGACGACAACGGCGAGAACTGGACCACCGCGGGCACCCCGACGTGGGAGAACACGGGCGGCACCAACCAGTTCCAGATGCAGGCGTTCGTGCGCAGCGGCGGATACATCTACGTGTACGGAACGCCCAACGGCCGCACCGGCGCCGCGCACGTCGCCCGCGTGCCCGAGGCGCAGCTCCTGACCAAGAGCGCCTACACCTACTGGGACGGCAGCACGTGGGTGGCGACGGAGTCCTCCGCCGCGGTCGTCGCAGCGGCGCCGGTCTCCGAGCTGTCCGTGCAGTACAACGCGGCGAGCGGCAAGTACCTGATGATGTACCTCTCGGCCGAGGACATCATCATGCGCACCGCGACCAGCCCGCAGGGGCCGTGGTCGTCGCCGCAGGTCGTGGTGAGCTCGGCCGACTACCCCGGGCTGTACGGCGGGTTCATGCACCCGTGGAACTCGGGCGGCACGATCTACTTCACGATGTCTCAGTGGAACCCGTACAACGTCTACCTCATGAAGGTCTCGATCGACTCGAGCGGCACCATCACCAAGCCGAACCTGATCAACGACCCGAGCTTCGAGCGGTCGACGACGATGGGTTCCGGATCGACCGGCACGTGGGGATGCTCGCCGAACTGCGGTGTCGACAACGTGGCGGCCGGCGGCTACTCCGGCGACCGCAACGGGTACACGCGCTACAACACCGGATGGCGCAACGTCTGGCAGACGGTGGCGGTCTCGGCCAACACCAACTACCAGGTGACCGGCTGGGTGCGCACGTCGTCCAACAGCGACAACGCCTACCTCGGCGCCCGCACCACCGGGAACGTCGTGCTGAACGAGGCCAACTTCCCGAAGACCAACGGCTGGCAGAAGTTCACCGTGAACTTCAACTCCGGGTCGAACACGGCGGTGCAGGTCTTCGCCGGGGTGTGGACCGACCACGGCGACATCTGGATCCAGCTGGACGACTTCTCGCTCGTCGCCCAGTAGCCGCTAGGCGGGTTGAGTAGGCCGCCCGCGGCCGTATCGAAACCGGCACGTCACACGACCGGTTTCGATACGCGCGCCAGAGCGCGCTACTCAACCCGCCGTCGACCAGCGCTCCCACAGCGCCGCGTAGGCGCCGCCGCGCTGCAGCAGCTCGTCGTGCGACCCGAGCTCGACGATGCGCCCGCGCTCGACCACGGCGATCCGGTCCGCGTCGTGGGCGGTGTGCAGGCGGTGGGCGATCGAGACCACCGTGCGGCCGGCGAGCACCGCGCCGAGCGCGCGCTCGACGGACCGGGCGGCGCGGGCATCCATCACGGACGTCGCCTCGTCGAGCACGAGCGTGTGCGGGTCGATGAGGACGAGTCGCGCGAGGGCGAGCTGCTGGGCCTGCGCAGCGCCGACGGGATGCCCGCCCGAGCCCACCACGGTGAGCACTCCGTCGGGCAGCCCCTGCACCCACGCCCCAGCCCCCGCGACGTCGAGCGCCCGGAGCACGTCCTCGGCGGAGGCGTGGGTGCTGCCCATCCGCACGTTGTCCGCGATGGTGCCGACGAACACGTGGTGCTCCTGCGTCACGAGCGCGACCTCCCGGCGCAGCACGGCGAGCGGCAGCTCCGTGAGGGGCACGCCGCCGACCGTCGCGGTGCCGCTGGTCGGGGCGTCGATGCCGGCGATGATGCGCCCGATGGTCGACTTGCCGGCACCCGAGGGGCCGACGATCGCGAACCGCTCGCCCGGCACGAGCTCGAGGTCGAGGGCGTGCAGCACCTCGGGGCCGTCCGGGTAGTTGTAGCTGACGCCGTCGAGCCGCACGACGGGGCCCGCGGGGCGGGCGTCCCCTTCGACCCGGTCGGGCTCGATGCCCCCGACGCCGAGGATGCGCGCGAGCGACGCGAGGCCCAGCTGCAGCTTGTCGAGCCACTGCACCACCGCGACGATCGGCGCGGTGAGCTGCACCGCGTACAGGGTCACGGTCGTGACCGCGCCCACCGTTGCGAGCCCCTGCGTGACGAGCCACCCGCCCCACAGCAGCGCGAGCGGGATCGGCACCGTGTACGCGAGCGCCGTGACGGGCAGCAGCACGAGCTTCAGCCGCACGATCCGCAGCCGGCGCACCCACAGCTCGCCGAGGGACGCGTCCGTCGCCGCGATCCGCTGGTCGCCGAGCGCCAGCGCGTCGACGGTGCGCGCGCCGTCCATCGTCTCCGACACGGTCCCGAACAGGTCGGAGTATCCCGCGTTGAGGTCGAGGTAGGCCTGGGGCGCGCGCCGCAGGTACCAGCGGGAGACGACGACGATGACCGGGATGCCCACCAGCAGCGCGAGCGCGACGAGCGGTGAGGCGACGAACGTGGCGGCGAAGGTCAGCGTCACGGCGACGACGGAGACCGCCAGCTGCGGTATCGCGAACCGGACCGTCGTGGCTACCGCGTCGATGTCCGACGTCGTGCGCGTGAGGAGGTCGCCCGTCCCGGCCTTCTCGACCACCGAGATCGGAACGGCGGTCACGTCCCGCATGAAGTCGTCCCGCAGTGTCGCGAAGACCTTCTCCCCCAGGACCATGGCGAGCCGGGTCCCGAACCCGGTGAACACGGTCTGCAGCACGACCGCGAGGAGCATGGCCAGGCAGAGCGCGGCGATGGCGGCGGCATCCGTGCCCGTCGTGAAGCCCTGCACGAGGTGGCCGACGACGAAGGGGCCGACCAGCCCCGCGACCGCGGCGAGGGCCGCGAGCACGGTGACGCCGGTGTAGGCGGCGCGGTGGCGGCGCAGGAGGGCGCCGACCACGGTGCGCACGCGCGCGCCGGACGCGACGGGAAGCTGGCTCACGACTCGCCCTCCGCCCTGCGCACGATCGCGAGGTACGCGGGCTCGGTGTCGAGCAGCTCGCGGTGAGAGCCCCGCGCGACGACCCTGCCGCCGTGGAGCAGCAGCACCTCGTCCGCCTCGGCGAGCAGCATGGGGCTCGTGGTCGCGACGATGGTCGAGCGCCCCTCCCGCGCGCGGCGCAGGCGCCCGGCGATGATCGCCTCGGTGTGGCTGTCGACCGCGGAGGTCGGAGTCTCGAGCAGCAGCCACTCGGGGTCGAGCGCGAGGGCGCGGGCGAGACCGACGCGCTGCCGTTGGCCGCCGGAGATCATCCGGCCGCGCTCGCCGATCTGGGTTTCGAGGCCGTGCGGCAGGGCGTCGACGATGTCTCCGGCCGCAGCGGCGTGGATCGAGGTCGCGACCAGGTACTCGGGCGCGCTCGAGTGCGGGTCGATCGCGGAGCGCAGGGAGCCGCGGAAGAGGAACGGATCGGCGTCGACCCGCAGGACGCGGCGGCGCACCTCGGCGAGCGCGAGGGCGTCGACCGCCACGTCGCCCAGTCGCACGCCGCGCGCGTGCGGCGCGGAGTCGTCGAGCCGAGCGAGCCGGTCGAGCAGCGCGGTGACAATTGCGGCGTCGTCGCCCACTACCGCGACCAGCCTGCCCGCCTCGAGGCGCAGCCCGCTGGCCTCGTCCGTCAGCGCGCCGCCGCGGGTCGCTGCCGACCCGCCCGAGCCGGTGAGCGGCTCGACCGCGAGCACCCCGAGGATCCGGCCGGCGCCGACCTGCCCGCGGGTGAAGGTCGAGACGGCCTCCGCGGCGAGCATGATCGGCATCACGAGAAACCCGGCGTACCCGTAGAACGACACGAGCTGCCCCGGCGTGAGGTGCCCGTCGAGCACGAGCAGGGCGCCGGCCCAGGTGAGCGCGACGATGAACGACCCGGGGATGAGCACCTGGATCGCGTCGATCACCCCGAGCGGAGTGGCGAGCCGGATGCCCGTCTCCTTCGTCCGCTCGGAGGCCTCCTGGTACCGCTCGACGAACATGCGCTCGCCGCCCGCTCCGCGCAGCACGCGCAGGCCCGCCACCGTGTCGGCCGCGAGGGACGTCATCCGTCCCGCCGCCGCGCGCTGCTCGGCCTGCCGCGTGCGCAGGGGCCGCACCACCACGAAGAACAGCGCTGACGAGACGGGCACGCCGATGAGCACCAGCAGCCCGAGCGGCACGGAGCTCGCGAGCAGGATGACGCCCACGATGCCGTACGAGAGAAGTGCGGCGATGAACGCCCCGAGGAGGAAGCCGAGGAGCGCGATCGACATCGCGTCGCCCGTCACCGTCGCGCCGATCTCGCCGGTGGAGACGCGCTTGCCGATCGCGTAGCCCGCCCGCGACGCGTGCCGCGAGATGAGCCCGATCGACCGGTAGGCCGCCCGGCTCCAGTTGACGATTCCGCCCCGGTCGCGCAGCCCCTCGATCACGGAGTGCACGGCCTCGAACGCCAGCACGACGCCCACCCACGCGAGCAGCCTCAGCAGGTCCCCGCTGGCCACCCCCTCGTCGATGGTGCGGCCGATCGCCCAGGGCGTGAAGGCGAGCGTGCACAGCCACACCGTGTCGAGGAGCGTGCCGAGCAGGATCGACACCCACTGGTGCCGGGCGAGCCATCCCAGGTACGCGGTCGGCCGGCGCGGGGGCGCGCTGGCAGGGAGCGGTTCGGGGAGGGGGTGCATGGAGGGTCGTGCGGGGGCGCTACTTGATGCCCGAGATGCGCACGCCGTTGACGATGTAGCGCTGGAAGAACAGCACGAGGACGATCGTCGGCAGCGCCGCGATGGTCGAGCCCGCCATCAGCAGTCCCCACTCGTTGCCCCGGTCCGAGCGGAAGTTCCCGAGGAACTGCTGGATCTGCATCAGGTCGGGGCTCGTGATCGTGAGGATCGGCCACACGTACGCGTTCCAGTAGGCCATGTACGAGCCGATGCCGACCACGACGAACACCGCCGCCGACTGCGGGATGAAGATCTTGGTGAAGATCTGCCAGCGGCTCGCCCCGTCGATCAGCGCGGCCTCCTCGACCGCCACCGGCATGTTCAGGTAGAACTGCCGCAGGAAGAACATCTGCACCGCGGAGGCCACGCCCGGGATGATGAGCACCGCGAGCGTGTCGAGCATGCCGAGCTGGGCGACGACCACGAACGAGGTCAGCAGGATCGCCATACCGGGCACGAACATCGGCATGATGCAGAACACCCACCAGAACCGCTTGAACGCGAAGTCGAGGCGCGCGAGCGCGTAGGCCGCCATCGAGTTGATCGCGAGGCTCAGCGCCGTGAAGACGAGCGCGCCGCCGAACGTCACGAGCATCGCCCGGGAGAACTGCGGGTCCTGGATGATCGCGATGTAGTTCTTCGGGTCCCACATGTCGGGGAAGAACTGGAACGGGCTGCGCAGCACCTCGGTCTTGCCCTTGAACCCGGCGATCGCCATCCACGCGAGCGGGAACAGCACGCTGAGCGAGATGAGGATCACGCCGATGAGCTTGAGCAGGCGGTTGCGGTCTCCGCGGCGCAGGCCCCGCCCGGCGGCAGGGGTCGCCACGGAGGCTTCGGGGAGGAGGGACGCGTCGGTAGTGGCCGTCTCGGTAAGGGTCGACATCAGCCGTCCACCGCCTTGTCTGAGTTGATGAGCCGGAAGACGAGGACCGAGATCAGGCCGAGGACCACGAACAGCAGCAGCGCCGTCGTGAGGGAGAAGCTCGTGGCGTACGGCGTGCCCGCCCGGAAGCTGTTGAAGATGAAGAGGTTGGGGGTGGTGGTCGCGTTGACCGGGCCGCCGTTCGTCATGACCAGGGGCAGGTCGAGCATCTGGATCGCGCCGGTGAAGCCCGTCACGAACAGGTACAGCAGGATGTTCTTCAGCAGCGGCAGGGTGATGTACCAGGTGCGCTTGAAGAATCCGGCCCCGTCGAGCTCTGCGGACTCGTAGTAGCTGTCGGGGATGTCGAGCAGCCCCGCGAGCATGATGAGCGTCGTTATCCCGAGCCCCAGCCAGATCGCGGGAACCGCGATCGCGGGCAGCGCGGTTCCGGGGTTGTTGAGCCAGGCGACCGGCCCGGCGTTCAGCAGCGACAGGAACCAGTTGACGACGCCCTGGTCCTGGTACATGAAGAGGAAGAGCACGGATGCCACGACCGTCGACACGACTGCCGGAACGTAGACCGTGACCTTCATGAAGCTCGCCATGCGCTTGCTGAGGGTCTTGATGAAGCTGGCGATGAGCAGGGCGATGACCATGCCGATCGGCACGACCATCGCAGCGAATTGGATGCCGACTCGGAGCGAGTTCCAGAACTTGGGGTCCTGCAGGACGTACATGTAGAACTGCAGCCCGACGAACTCGGAGCCCTTGTAGAAGCTGATCTTGAAGAAGCTGAGGTAGATCGCGTAGATGAGCGGCCAGACCACGAAGATCGCCAGCAGGATCACCATGGGCGCGAGCATCAGGTAGGCCGTGCGGTTCGACCGCAGGTGCTTGGCGGCGCGGGGAGCGCGTGCTCGGCGGCGCTTGAGACCGGGGCTGACTCCGGCCACCTGCCCGGTGATGGTCTCCGTTGGCGCGATTGCAGACACGTTTCGTTCCCTCGATCGAGGCGGTGTCCCGGGCGCTTCAGGCCCGGGACACCACCGGTATCAACTGTTACTTCTTGGGCGCAGTGCCAGCAAGGCCCTGCTTGGCGATGACGTCGTTGATCGCGGCATCCGCTGTCGCCAGCGAGCCTTCAACGGTATCGGTGCCCTTCATCGCGGACTCGATCGCCGTGCCCATCGCGAGCGCGATGTCCCACGGGTAGCCGGGCTCCTGCTTGCCGTAGGCCACGACCTTGTCGGAGATGGTCTTCATGAACGGGTCGGCGCTGGCGTCCGGGTCGCTCGCGAGCGCCTCGTCGACCGAGGTGCGCACGGTGTACTTCGAGTAGCCGGCAGCCTTGAAGAAGTCCGCCATGATGGCCGGGTCTCCCGCGAGCAGGTACTGGATAAAGTCGGCGGCGGCCTGCGGGTTCTTCGACTTGGAGTCGAGGGTGAGCGTCCAGCCGCCGAGCGTCGACGTCGGCTTCGTCTGGTCACCGTCGATCGAGGGGAACGGCGCTACCTGCGTCTTGGCGAGCACGTCGGGGAAGTCGTTCTTCAGCTGGCCGATGACCCACGAGCCGCCGGCCATCATCGCGACCTCGCCGTTGCCGTAGGGCGAGCCGTCGGCGTAGCCGACCTTGGGCTGCTGCGGGATGAGGTTGCCCTGGTAGAGCGCCTTGTAGAAGTCGAGCAGCTTGTCGAAGCACGGGTCGGTGGCGTCGGCCTTCGACCAGTCGTCGTTGATGGGCAGGTGGCCGCAGGCGTTGTACTGCAGGCCCCAGCTCGACCAGCCCAGGTCGGGCGCGGTCGAGGCGATGGTCATGCCCTTCACGTCGCCGTTGGTGAGCTTGGTCGACCAGTCGATGAGCTCGGCCCAGGTGGTGGGCGGCGAGTTCGGGTCGAGGCCGGCCGCGGTCACGAGGTCGGTGTTGTAGTAGAGCACCGTCGAGGGCTCGACGAGCATCGGGTAGGCGTAGTGCTTGCCGTCGATCGTCACGAAGCTCGAGACGTTCTCCTTGATGTCGCTGAAGGACTCGGCAGGCATGTAGTCGTCGAGAGCGGCGAACTGGCCGTTGACGACGCCCGCGGCGATGTTGCCGTAGTTGGTGGTCGCGATGTCGGGCTGCTTGCCGGCGGCCTGCGCGGCCTGGAGCTTCTGGGCCCAGGTGTCGGCGGGGATGACCTGGTAGTCGACGTGCACCTTGTCCTGCGACTTGTTGAACTCGTCGACGTACTTCTTGAACCAGACACCCTGGTAGTCCTCGAACTTCTGCTGCCAGAAGGTGACGTTCGTGGTGCCGCCGTCGGTGGGGGTGCCACCGCCCGCGGAGCAGCCCGTCAGTACCAGGGCGGTACTCACGACTGCGGCAGCGAATGCCACTGCCTTGTTGCGCCTCTTGTGCATGTGCTTCCTCTCGTGATCCGGCTCGTCCTCGAGCCGAGTTCTTGGGGCCGGTCAGTCTTTCGACAGGTCGGCTTTGTACCAGAAAACGTTGTACGGGTCCCAGATGGAGAGCCCGAAGTAGATGGTCCTGCCCCCGTCGGTCGTGTAGTTCGGCGCCATGAAGGGCGCGTACGGGCCGGGCACGTCGCCCGCGCCGACCAGCGTGATGGGGTCGCCCCACGGGCCCCAGGGGTTGATGCCCTCGCGGATGACCGCTCCGTCGCCCTCGCGGAGGTAGGTCATGATCCACCGCCCGAGGTAGTCGTTCCAGACCACGGAGAGCTCCCCCACGGTGTCGTCGAGAACGAGGGATGCGTCATCCGGAGACGACGACCACTGCGGCTTGTCGTCGCCGTCGGTGCCGGTGAAGTACTGCCAGGCGGCGGGGTCCTCCACCTTGGACGCCTCGACCTTCGCGAGCGCGGCGCCCGAGAAGCGGCCGTGGGTGATGCCCCAGAAGTAGATCCAGTCGGCGCCGCCCTCGGTGACGTGGAACGGGCTCACCTGCACGAAGTTGCTGTCGCCGCTCCAGCGGGGCTCGTCGAGCACCTGCCAGGTCTGCCCCTTGTCGGTCGACTTCGCGAGGCCCGCGTCGTTGACCTCCCACTCGCCGGGAACGCCCCAGTGGCGCACGGACATCCAGTGCATGTACATGGAGCCGTTGGCCTCGAAGCCGTGGGTCGGGATGACGGTCATCTCGTCGTTGTCGACCTTCTTCGACGGCAGCAGCTCCGCTGCGAGCCCGAGGTCGTCGACGATCATGCCGTCGAGGGTGATGCCGTCGGTCGGGTCGGTGTCGGTCGTGTAGCCGAGGGTGTTGGAGCGCCAGAACGAGCCGCCCCCGCCGATCTGGTCGGCATCGCGCTCGCCGAAGGTGTCGCCGAACACGAACCACGTCTTGCCGTCGAACTGGAACATCGAGCCGAGGTCGGTGCCGTACACCGCGTACTGGTCGGTCTTGCCGGGCGCGTCAGCACCGGTGACCTGGCCGAGCTGCTCGACGCCGGAGACGCCGGTGAGCACGAAGGGAGCGTCTGCTGGATTCGTCACGACCGCACTGGGAGCCGAGCACCCGGCGAGCACGACCAGCAGCGCCGCCGCGGCGGCGGTTGCTCGTGCCCGGGTGGTGCGCATCCCTGGCTCCCTCCTCATCGAAGAACTTGTAGGCACCAGTACACCTCAAGAAATCGATTCCGTCAAGATGACCGTGAGAGTAGGTGAAAGACCCATGAAACTTCAATGAATCATTGGAAGAAACCGATTGCAAGAAGAGTGCGATCAAAGCTCGGGATGCCGCCACCGCCGCCCTCGACGGCGGCTCTGCGGCCGCCCCCGGCGTCCGCCGCCGGGGCCGCGCGCGCCCCCGCCCGCGTCACAGCCCGAGCCGAGGTCCACGCCGGAGGCCCGCCCCCGGTCCACCCCGCGGCCCACGCCGCTGCTCGCCCCGCTGCCCGCCCGGGGTCCACACCGCGGCCCGCCCCGCTGCCCGCCCGCGGTCCACGCCGCGGCCCGCCCACTGCCGCCCGGGGTCCACGCCGAGGTCCACGCCGAGGTCCACGCCGCAGCCCGCGTTGATCGCGCCGCGGAGTCGAGCGCGCGATAGCGGGGCTGCCTAGCGCGAGGTTGCCCCAATCTGCGCTTCAGGGCTCCACGAACGAGCACTTTGGGGCCACTCACGCGGCTAGCGCACGTCAGCGACGCGGCCCGGCGCGGCCGGCGCCAGCGCGGCCCAGCGCGGCCCAGCGCGGCGCGGCCCGCGGCGCGGCCCGGCCCGACGGCAGGGCAGTACGACTAGCGGCGGCCCTCCGTGCGGCGGAAGAACACGCCCGCGACGATGAGCGCCGCACCGAACAGCAGCGCGACCACGACGGCGACGTTCACGGCGCCGAACGTGCCGATCGTGTTGAGCAGGTAGAAGACGCCGATCACGGTGGCGACCACGAAAGCCAGCGCGGCGCGGTTGGTGATCTCCTTGCCGACGTAGAGGACGATCGCGCCGACGAGCCCGGCGATCGCCGCGACCACGACGGCGAGGGTGACGAGCACTCCCGGAAGCGACAGGCCGAGGCCGGCGATAGCGATGACCGCCCATCCGACCGCGGCGGCGAACAGCGCGATCTTCGCGACCGTGTTGTTCACGGCGCCCAGCGCGAGGATGACGAACGCGACGACCATCGCCGCGCTGGCGAGGAGCGCGAGCCAGGGCAGGCTGACACCGGCCAGGGGAAGGAGTACCAGGAGGATGAACAGCGCACCGGCAACTATCAGGGCGATGCCGGCGGTCGAGCGGCGGGAGCGGGAAATGGCGGCCATGAGTACTCCATCGTTGGGGGTGCGGCCAGCCTAGCGGCGAACGGCAACGGCCCCGGGCATATCGCCCGGGGCCGCCGCGCAGTGACTCAGGATGGCGAGTAGACGGTCACCTCGTCGAGGCTGCACCACTGGGGCGCCACCCCGGTCTGCCACGTGGATCCGGCGGGAGTCTGCACGATCACCATCGCCACGGTCTTCCCGCCACCGCCTGACCGCTCGACCACGAGGTCGAGTTGACGCCGTCTCGCGCGTCGCTGCGCGACGGGCGCGCTCCCGCTTGGCCCATGCGGAGGTTTCGACGCGGTGCGGTCGCGAGAACATCAGCATCGCGTCAAAACCTCCGCGTCGGCGCCAACGAGGGCGGAGTACACCGGCAGGCGCTCGCCAGACACAAAGGTTGGAGGACTCGCGCGGCCAGCGGCCCCGAACAGTGGTAGCTGAGGGGAGGCTCGATCTCCCGACCTCACGATTATGAGTCGTGCGCTCTAACCAACTGAGCTACTCAGCCAAAGCAACCGCTCGAGGCGGCTACAGAGCCCCCTGTGGGAATCGGACCCACTACCTCTTCCTTACCAAGGAAGTGCTCTACCAATGAGCTAAGGGGGCGCACACAAGGCTCAATCGCCTTTTGGCACCGTAAGAGACTAGCATCCGCCAGACACCGCGAATGATGCCGTGGCGCCAATGGATGCAGAACTCGTTTCCTCGGCATCCGCTTCACCTGCGGAGGCCTTCCGCGCGAGCACGTCCGCCCAGAAGTGGGAGAGCTCGCGGGGGCTGGCGCAGTCGACCGTGATGGTTGCCGATCGTGCCGGCCAGGGGCATCCCTTCGTCGTGTTTCCAGAGTATGACGAGCCTGTGACGGTTCGCGGGCGCGGTTCGTGCAAGCGCTTACAGTGCCGTATCGTGTTCGCATGACCCTCGAGAGTGCCCCGGATTCCGTCGTGCCCGCCGAGCTCCCGAAGGCGCTGATCACGGCCACCGGAGACGAGTGGTGGCGCAGTGCCGTCATCTACCAGATCTACCCGCGCTCCTTCGCCGACTCCACCGGCGACGGCGTCGGCGACCTCCCCGGCATCACCCGGCGCCTGCCGGCCCTCGCCGAGCTCGGGGTCGACGCCGTGTGGCTCTCCCCCTTCTTCCGCTCCCCGCAGAAGGATGCCGGCTACGACGTCTCCGACTACTGCGACGTCGACCCGCTCTTCGGAACGCTCGCCGACTTCGACGCACTCCTGGAGACCGCCCACGGGCTGGGCCTCAAGGTCATCGCGGACATGGTGCCCAACCACACCTCCGACCAGCACGAGTGGTTCAAGGCCGCGCTCGCCGCCCCCGAGGGCTCGCCCGAGCGCGACCGCTACATGTTCCGCGACGGCAAGGGGCCGAACGGCGATATCGCCCCGAACAACTGGGAGTCGGTGTTCGGCGGCCCGATGTGGGAGCGCGTCACCCGCCCGGACGGCACCCCCGGCCAGTGGTACCTGCACATCTTCGACAAGTCGCAGCCCGACCTCAACTGGGAGAACCCGTGGGTGCGCGACCAGTTCAAGAGCATCCTGCGCTTCTGGCTCGACCGGGGCGTTGACGGCTTCCGCGTCGACGTCGCCCACGGCATGATCAAGGAGGCCGGCCTCCCCGACTACACGCCCCCGGCGGAGGGCGCGAGCATGGGCGGCACCGACCTCACCCCCGGCATCACCGACGTCACCCCCGACCCGCCCTACTGGGGCCAGCCCGGCGTGCACGACATCTGGCGCGGCTGGCACGAGGTGCTCGCCGAGTACGAGGGGGACCGCGTGCTCTGCGCCGAGGCCTGGGTGGACCCGCTCACGAAGGTCGCCCTCTGGGTCCGGCCCGACGAGATGAGCCAGGCCTTCAACTTCGCCTACATGTTCACCGACTGGAAGGCGAAGCCGCTGCGCCGCGTCATCCAGGAGTCCATCGACGCCTTTGCGGGCGTCGGCGCCCCGAGCACCTGGGTGCTGTCGAACCACGACGTCGTGCGCCACGCCTCGCGCCTCGCGCTCACCGCCGACAGCCCCCAGGGCGCCGGCATCGGCCCCAAGTCGCCCGGCAAGCCGAACACCGCCCTCGGCCTGCGGCGGGCCCGCGCCGCGACATCCCTCATGCTCGCGCTTCCCGGCAGCTCCTACCTCT
Source organism: Rhodoglobus sp. GW821-FHT12B09 (assembly GCF_058809925.1). Taxonomy (NCBI): domain Bacteria; kingdom Bacillati; phylum Actinomycetota; class Actinomycetes; order Micrococcales; family Microbacteriaceae; genus Rhodoglobus; species Rhodoglobus sp. GW821-FHT12B09. The sequence continues at coordinate 17,772 of NZ_JBXATB010000003.1, forward strand.
ACCAGGGCGAGGAGCTCGGGCTGCCCGAAGACATGGAACTGCCCGACTCCGCCCGACAGGACCCGACGTGGTTCCGCACCAACGGCGAGAAGTACGGTCGTGACGGATGCCGCGTGCCGATCCCCTGGGAGGCGAAGAGCCCGGCCTACGGCTTCAACCAGACGGGCAAGAGCTGGCTCCCGCAGCCGGCGGACTGGGCGCCCTACGCCCGCGACGCGCAGGAGGGCGTGCCCGGCAGCACCCTCGAGATGTACAAAGCCGCTCTCTCCCTCCGCTCGGAGCACGGCCTCGGCACGGGCGCGCTCGAGTGGATCACCGACTACGGCAAGAAGGTCGTGGCGTTCCGCAACGGCGACGTGACGGTCATCACCAACCTCGGCAAGATCGCGGTGGAGCTGCCGGTCGGGGATATCGTGCTCTCAAGCGAGCCGATCGTGGGCGGCGCACTGCCGACGGACACGACAGTCTGGCTGCTCGCGCAGTAGGCAGCTAGTTGACGGCGTTCGCCTGCAGCCAGGCGAACGGGTCCACCGGCACCTTGTCGATGTGGATCTCGAAGTGCAGGTGCGCGCCGTAGGCGACGCCGGTGTCGCCGACCAGCCCGAGGAAGTCGCCGACCTTCACCTGCTGGCCGAGCACGATGGGGCTGGAGCCCTCGATCATGTGGCCGTAGAGACTCTCGACATCGACACCGCCGAGGTTGTGCTGGAGGACGACGTGCTGGCCGTAGCCGGAGTCGTCGAAGGTGGCCGTGGTCGCGACGCCGTCCGCGATCGCGTAGATCGGGGTGCCAGCGCCCGGCACGAAGTCGACGCCCTTGTGGAAGCCGCCGTCGCGCGGGCCGAAGCCGTCGGTGATCGGCACCGCGTACGGGAACGGCCAGCGGACCGCGCCGGAGGTCACCTCGTAGCCGTAGTCGACCCCCGCGTACTTGAGGGCGAGGGCCTGGGCGTACGAGATGGCCTCGAAGCTATCGCGGACGGGGGCCGCGTCCTGCGCCTCCGCGGACACCTTGAGGCTCTGGGTCTCGACGTCGGCGACTGGGGTGTCGTCGGTGACGGCGGAGGCATCGGTGACGAACAGGTTCGCGGGGATCGACACGGCCACGACGAGCGTTCCGGCGAAGAGCAGCGCGACCACGGAGACGAGCTTCGACGCGAGGCTCGTGCGGCGCTTGCCCTTCTGCTGGAGCGACTTCGACACGGCGCGGCGGGTGGTGCGCGACATCCGGCCCCGGCCCTTCGGCGCGATAGCGCTGCGCTTGGGCAGCTCCGCGGGGCGGGCCTGGCGAAGCTGCTCGCGCTCGCGGAGCTCGCGCCGGGTGAGCGGGGTCGGTTCGAGGTCGGTCATAGGGCGGCAACCGGGAGAGGGGTCACCGCGGTGCGGAACGCTCGCAATGACAAGATCAACTCTCCTCTAAAAAGCAATCGCGGGCGCGCCGGCGATCCGATTCTTCGGGCATCGATACGCGGGCACTAGATACGCGCGCATGCAACGGGTAACACTAGGGTAACGGCTCGTCCCCCGGTTGACCAGCGTCCGGCTAGAGTCCGAGCCGCACGAGCTCCCGTTCGAGGCGCACCGCGAGCTCGGGGTGCGCGGCGAGGATGAAGTCCCGGCTCGGGGCGGCGTCGCCGAGGCCCTTCACCGTCGCACCGGCCTCGCGCGCGATGAGCGCACCGGCAGCGTGGTCCCAGGGACTGAGGGTGCGCTCGTAGTAGGCGTTGGCGCGGCCGCACGCCACGAAGCACAGGTCGAGCGAGGCAGTGCCCATGCGCCGGATGTCGCGGACCGCCGGCAGCAGCTGCGACACGAGTGCGCCCTGCCGGCCGCGCTCGCCCGAGTCGTACGCGAAGCCCGTGGACACCAGCGCCTGCGAGAGTTCCACCGCGGGCGCGACCCGGATCGGCTCGTCGCCCAGGAACGCGCCGCCTCCGGCCGCGGCGGTGAACAGCTCGCCGCTCGCGGGGTTCACCACCGCCGCGGCGAGCGCGGTCCAGGTGAGCGGGTCGGGCTCGCCCTCGACGACGGCGATGCTCACGGCGTAGTGCGGGATGCCGTAGAGGAAGTTCACGGTGCCGTCGATGGGGTCGACCACCCAGGTCAGTCCGCTGGTGCCGGCCTCTGCCCCGCTCTCCTCGCCGAAGAAGCCGTCGGCCGGGCGGGCCTTCGCAAGGGCATCCCGGATCAGTCGCTCAGTCTCGCGGTCGGCCTCGGTGACGATGTCGACGGGGGACGACTTGGATGCCGCGACCTCGACGCCCTCGTGACGGCGCTGCCGTGCGAGCGCTCCGGCCTCGAGTGCGATGCTGCGGGCGAGGTCGAGGAGTTCGTCGTGGGGCACCCCTCAACCCTACGGAGTCGCGCACCCGCGGCGCTCACCTCGCCCGCGGCAAAGGGAAAGCTGGTCACCATCGAACCCGAATCAATGGTGACCAGCTTGAAGCACGAGCAGGCTTACCCGTCCCCCTCGTGTAAGTGAAAGCTTTGCACGATCCAGGGCGACACGCCCAGGGGTAGACCGATCGTGGTTCCATGCGGTATACCTACGCGAGCACGGGCTCCGCCGTCGGCTCCGCGAGGTGCGCGTTCGCGAGCGAGAGGCCCTGGCCCCGGCGGCGGAACAGCAGCGCTGACATCACGGCTCCCAGCGCGAAGAAGCCAGCGCCCCACCAGTACGCGGTCGAGTAGCTCGCGATCGCGGCCTGGGTGCCGATCATCTCGGTCACCGGAGTGTGCGACGCGAGGTAGTCGGTCGCCGCCGTCGCCGCGAGCGTGTTCAGCAGCGCGGTGCCGATCGAGCCGCCGACCTGCTGGCTCGTGTTCACCATCGCCGAGGCGACGCCGGCGAACTGGCGGTCGACCCCGAGGGTGGCGGTCTGCATGGACGCGGGCATGATGGTGCCCATCGCGAAGCCGAGGATCATCAGCGGCGGCAGGATGTCGGCGGCGTACGAGCTCGATGCATCGAGGTGCGTGAGGTAGATCATCCCGATCACGCCCAGCGTCATGCCCGCCGGGACCATGATCTTCGGGCCGAGGCGCGGCACGAGGAAGTTGGTGCCGAGCTGGGCCGCGACGACGAGCATGGCGATCATCGGCAGGAACGAGAGCCCGGTCTGGATGGGCGAGTAGTGCAGCGTCGCCTGCAGGTAGTAGGTGACGAAGAGGAAGATGCCGAACATGCCGGCGCCCGCGATCAGCACCGAGCTGTACGCTGCCCCGCGATTGCGGTCGAGGATGATCGACAGCGGCAGGAGCGGGTGGGCGGCCCTGCGCTGCCACACGACGAAGGCGACGAGCAGTACGGCGGCCGCGGCGAGGAAGCCCCACGTCAGCGGCGAGTCCCAGCCCTCGGTCTCGGCGTTGGAGAACCCGTAGACGAGGCTGAAGAGGGCGCCCGAGACGAGCACGGTGCCGGGGATGTCGAGCTTCGGGCGCGGACCGCTGCGGGCGATCTGCGGCACGAAGATGAGCGCGCCGACGAGGGCGACCGCGGCGATGGCGACGTTGATGTAGAGGTTCCAGCGCCAGTCGAGGGCCTCGGTGAGGAGGCCGCCGAGCAGAAGGCCGACCGCGCCGCCGGCACCGGCGATGGCGCCGAAGACGCCGAACGCGCGGGCCCGCTCCTTCGGGATCACGAAGGTCGTGGTCAGCACGGCGAGGGCGGTGGGGGCGAGCAGGGCGCCGAATGCTCCCTGGAGCGCGCGGGCGGCGACGAGCAGCTCGAAGGATCCGGCCGCGCCGCCGAGTGCGGACGCGACGGCGAACCCGACCAGCCCGATGATGAACGTGCGCTTGCGGCCCATGAGGTCGGAGAGGCGGCCGCCCAGCAGCAGGAGGCTGCCGAAGGCGAGGGAGTACGCGGTGATGATCCACTGGCGCTCGCCGTCGGAGAAGCCGAGGTCGAGCTGGGCGGAGGGGAGGGCGATGTTCACGACGGTGGCGTCGAGCACCACCATGAGCTGGGCGAGGCCCACAACAACGAGGGTTACCCAGCGGCGGCTGTTGGCCGCGGGTGCAGGATTTTCAGACATGACGGAAACTATACGGTACTCTGGAGTTCCGGATATACACAGTTCTGGAATTCACCCGTTGGTAACATGGGAGCAACAGAAAGGGCGGTCGCAATGGCGCAGACTGACCTCGACGCACCCGCGAAGCTCGGTCGCAAGATGGACCGCACCCGCGACCAGGACATCCTGGACGCCACCCTCGACGTCCTCGCCGAGACCGGCTACGACGGCATGACCATCGACATGGTGGCGGCCCGCGCGAAGGCCGGCAAGGCGACGCTCTACCGCCGCTGGCCGTCCAAGCCCGACCTGGTGCTCGACGCCGTCGCGTGCATGAAGGCGAGCGCGATCGACCTCGACTCCCTACCCGACACCGGCACGCTGCGGGGCGACCTCGTGGCGATGATCAAGCCGCCGAGCATCCGCGACGGCGAGCAGAAGCTCAAGGTCATGGCGGGCATCGTCTCCATGATCTCCCGGAGCCCCGAGATGGCGGATGCCGCGCGCGAGGCCCTCGTCGAGCCCCGCGCCGCGGCCAACCGCATCCTCTTCCAGCGCGCCGTCGACCGCGGGGAGATCCCGGCCGACAGCCCCATCGACCTCCTGTGCATGATCGGGCCGGCCATGGTCGCCTACCGCGTGCTGATGCTGCGCATCCCGGTCGACCGTGAGTACCTGATCTCGAACATCGACAACGTGATCCTGCCGGCGGCGGGCGTGCGGGTCACCGCGGGCTGAGTCGAATCGCGGCTGCTCCTCCTACCGCGTCGGCCCGTACGGCGACGGCGGGCACCGCGCGTCGATGAGCTCCCACTCCTCCGCCGACGGCGTGGGCGTCAGCTCGTCGTACGGACTCCACCAGGGCGTGCTCGGGATGTAGCCGTCATCGCGGTTCTCGACCGGGTAGCCCATCAGCTGCAGGCACGGAACCAGCCGGGTGTGCTGGTAGTTCCAGGCCCAGGCTCGCTCGTCCGCGGAGTACATGCCGGCGGCGGCGGGGTCGGAGAGGTCGTACGGGTACTGGAGGTTGCAGATGAAGAGGGCGCGATTCTGGCCGTCCGTCAGGCGGTCTCCGTCGGGACCGTCCCAGGAGCCATTCCTGGAGTTGTACGTCGCGGACCGCACGCCGGTCTTCTCGGTGAAGCACACGAGCGACTTGTCGACGCCGTCGGCGGGGTCGACGTACTCGATGGGCTCCGCCGTCGGCATCGGCGCGTCCCGCGGAGCGGTAAGGGTCCACCACAGCTTCAGGCCGTCCGCGACCCGCTGCTCGGCCTCCGCCTGCGTGAGGCCCTTCGGCGGGGTGTTCAGCGGCGGCGCTGTGCAGCCCGCGAGCGCGAGGACGACCAGGGCCGCGACGAGGATAGCTCGCATGGTTCGAGCCTATGTCGCGTGGGTTCTAGTCCAGCCGACACGTTCACGAGTAGGCGGGGTCGAGCTTCGAGTTCGCTGAAAACCTGTTGGCACTCGAAGGCGGAGAGTGCTAAAACGTTGTCGTGGAAATCCTCCACGTGATTCGAAAGGAGAAAGACAATGTCCAGTCCGTTTGATGTCCTCGCTCAATTCGACCGCCTCGCATCCGGCGCATTCGATACCGCTCGAGCTCCTCGGGTCATGCCGGTGGATCTGTTCCGAGATGGCGACCAGTACATCCTCAGCGCCGACCTGCCCGGCATTGATCCGGAGAGCGTCGACCTTGATGTCGACGGCCAGCTGCTGACGATTCGCGCTGAGCGGCACGCGCCGGCAAGCGAGGAGGTCAAGTGGCTCGCGCACGAGCGCCCTTACGGCAGCTACATGCGCCAGTTCACGCTCGGCGACGGTGTCGACGTCGAGCGGATCGCCGCGAACTACGAGCACGGAGTCCTGTCGGTCATCGTTCCGGTGGCCGAGCGGGCCAAGCCCAGGAAGATCGCGGTCGTCTCGCAGGCGCGCGCCAAGGAGGTGTCCGCATGACGCGACGCCCCAAGTACGCGCTCCCGCTGCCCAACGTCAAGGCGCGTCTCACGCCGGCGCTGAACCTCCGGCGGGGAACGGACTCCACGAATGTACGACGGCCCGGCTCGCAGTTCCTCGGCGGCCCGCCGCTGCGCGCAGCCTGAGGTCCATCTGATCGCCGCGGGTACGTATCGGCGAACACGGGTGATTCAGGCCCACGAGAGCGAGAGAGCCCCGGAGTCATGGAGACTCCGGGGCTTTCGTCCGGGGCAAGTGAGGGATTCGACTCCCCTACTGAGCCGCCAGAAAACCGCGCAGTCTCGCGGACCTGAGCAGTGTTGGGCAGGGCGCGATCTTCTGGACTGCTCAGCGGGGGCCCACGAGAGGCTTCTCGTCCTCCACTACCCACGGAAACAAGAAGTGCCCTCCCAAGAAAGACGGGAGGGCACTTCTAGTTTCCGTGGCAAGTGAGGGATTCGAACCCCCGAAGTTGAAAACGTCTGATTTACAGTCAGATCCCTTTGGCCGCTTGGGTAACTTGCCGGGGCGCTTCCGACCACATGTATTCACCTGACCGAACGCGCTGAACAAGGATACAAGGTTCGGAGCCGCGATGGTGACCAGTCGGCCGCGGATAGAATCGGGCAGTCGAGGAGGATCGTCATGCCGGGTATCAACGAGGTCGCCCAGCTCGCGGGCGTCTCCACGGCAACCGTCTCCCGGGCGCTGAGCGGCAACGGCCACGTGTCGGAGGCCACGCGCCAACGCGTGCACGCCGCCGCGCTCGAGCTCGAGTACGTCGTCTCCTCGAACGCCTCGAGCCTCGCCACCGGCCGCACCAAGAACGTCGGGGTGGTCATCCCGTTCCTCAACCGGTGGTTCTACGGCGCCGTGCTGGAGGGCGCCGAGAGCGCGCTGCTCGGGCACGGCTACGACCTCACCCTGTACAACCTCGGCGGCGGGGGCGAGGAGCGCCGGCTGGTGTTCGAGCACTTCCTGCTGCGCAAGCGGGTGGATGCGGTCATCGCCATCGCCCTCGAGCTCACCGAGTCTGAGGTGGGGCGCCTGCACGACATGGGCAAGCCGATCGTCGGCGTCGGGGGAACCATCCAGGGCGTCCGCACGCTGAGCATCGACGACCCCGGCGTCGCCCGGCTCGCGACAGAGCACCTGCTCTCGCTCGGCCACACGGTGATCGCCCACATTGGCGGCGACAGCGACTCCGAGATGGACTTCCACGTGCCCACCCGTCGCCGGGGCGGGTTCGAGGCGGCGCTGCTCGCGGCCGGCGTGACCCCCGACCCCGAGCTGTTCCAGGCCGCGGACTTCACCCTGCAGGGCGGCTACGCGGCCGCGAAGCAGCTGCTGGGCAACCCGCGCAAGCGGCCGACCGCGGTGTTCGCTGCGTCGGACGAGATGGCGATCGGCACGATCCTCGCCGCGCGCGACCTCGGCCTGTCGGTGCCGGGCGACGTCTCGGTAGTTGGCGTCGACGACCACGAGCTGTCGGAGTTCTTCGGCCTCTCGACCATCGCGCAGTTCCCCGCGCTGCAGGGCCGCATGGCGGTCGACATCCTCATGGACCAGCTAAACCCCGGCCACCGCGAGGTCGACTCCGTGAACACGCCGCTGCCGTTCGAGCTGATCGTGCGGTCGAGCACGTCCCGGCCGTCCTGATATCACTGCACGTAACTGATATCATCGCGGGATGAAGCAGCTCCTGCTCCGCGTCCCTGACGAGCTGCACGCGCAGCTCGTCAGCCAGGCCCGGGCCAAGGGGACTTCCGTCAACGCCCTCGCCAACGACATCCTCGGACTGGGGATCGACCCGGCGCAGCTCTCCCGCACCGATCGCCTGCGTCTCAGGCTCATGCAGGTGGGTGAGATCTCGGGCTCCGGTGTCCTGCCCCCGCCACCGACGCCCGAGCTCCTCGCCGAGCTCGACTCACTCCGCGCCTCCCCTCCGGAGTTGGACGAGATCGACGAGCTCATCGCGTGGCAGCGGGGCTCGGACCGCTCGCCGTGATCGCCTACCTCGACTCCTCCGCCGTCGTCCGCTCCTATCTCACGGACGAAACAGGCAGCGGAGCGCCGCACACGCTCATCCGCGACCCGCAGGTCACCACGATCACGGGCTCCTGGACCAGGATCGAGACCACGAGCGCCTTCGTCCGCGCGGCCCGCACCGGCCGTTTCGTGTTCGAGGAACTGGAGGCAGCGTTCCTCAGGGACGTCGATCCGATCGACGGCAGCCTCTTCGTCCTCGACGCCAACCAGGCAGAACTCGAGCTGATCGCCCTGAAGATCGTCCGCGACTACGGGCTGCGGGCCATGGACGCCTGGCAGCTCGCGTGCGCCCACCTCTCGTTCGGCGCCCTCGCCGAGCCCCACGAGGAGCGCGCCTTCGTCACCCGTGACGCGGAGCAGGCCCGAGTGGCGGCCAGCTGGGGCTACACCGTGCTCTAGCCCGCAGCCTCGTCGAGGTACTGCTGCGCCGCGGACGCCACCTTCCGCAGGTAGTCGCCGCCCGAGTTGTACGCGGCGATGCCCGCGCGCCACCCTTCGGCCGTCGACATCCCTCCGCTCGCCCGGCACATGTGGTTCGCGGCGGCGATCGCGGCATCCGCGATGTTCTGCGGGTCGGGAACGCCGTCCCCGTTGCCGTCCGACGGCCAGCTCTCCCACGTCTGCGGGATGAGCTGCATCGGCCCGATCGCCCGGTCGTAGTCGCTGATCCCGTCGTAGGCACCGTCGTCGGTGTCGGGGATGTGCTCGGTCTCTCCGCCGTCGAGCACGACCCCGTAGATCGGCGGTGTCACGGTGAAGTCGGGCCCGATCGACGAGCCCCCGAACGAGCCGTGGTCACTCTCCACGAGGCCGATGCCCGCGAGCGTGTTCCAGCCGATCCCGCAGTCGGGGTAGACCTCGGCGGCACGGATCGCCCCGCCCGCGTACGCGAGAACAGCCAGCAGCGGGATGCCGGTGGCCGCCGCCGTGCGCTTCGCCCAGTCCGGGTCGACCATGCCGGTGTAGCCGGGGCCGGTCGGGGCGGCGGCGAGCGGCGGCGGGTCCGCCTGCACCGCGGACGGCTCGTTCGGCTCCAGCGGCTCGCGCGGCTGCAGTGCGATCACGCCGACCACCACCAGCGCCAGGGCGGCCACGGCCGCGGCAATGGCGAGGATCACGCGGCGGTTCATCCGCCCATCCCACCACGCCTGGCTGAGGGTTGCACTGGCGGGTCGCGAAAATCGGGAGGGACGCACGCGAACACCGCGAAGTACCATGGGCGCATGGCAGATTCCACTTTCGACATCGTCAGCAAGGTCGACCACATGGAGGCGGAGAACGCCGTCAACCAGGCGCAGAAGGAGATCCTCACGCGCTACGACTTCAAGGGCGTTGGAGCATCCGTGGAGTGGAGCGGCGAGAAGCTGCTGCTCAAGGCCAGCGCCGAGGAGCGCGTGAAGGCGGTCCTCGAGGTTCTGGAGGCCAAGTTCATCAAGCGCGGCATCTCCCTCCGCAGCCTCGACGCCGGCGACCCGTACCCGAGCGGCAAGGAGTACCGCATCGAGGTCAGCCTCAAGAACGGCATCTCGTCGGAGGACGCCAAGAAGGTCGCGAAGATCATCCGCGACGAGGGCCCCAAGAGTGTGAAGAGCCAGATCCAGGGAGACGAGCTCCGGGTCTCCTCCAAGAGCCGAGACGACCTTCAGGCCACGATGGCACTGCTCAAGGGCCAGGACCTCGACATCGCGCTGCAGTTCGTGAACTTCCGGTAGAACAATGTCCGACCCGCTCGCCGACCTGAAACGGCGGGCGTACGCGCGTCCGACGAGCGAGGCGGACGCCGCGGAGGCGCAGGCGGAGCTCGCGAGACTGGCCGTTCCGGAGCACGTGGACGACACCTGGTACACCCCGCCCGCGCAGCACCTGACGGCGGGGCGGCTGAAGGTCGCGCTCGCCGCCCTCGCGGCCCTCTCCGCGCTGGCCGCGGTCGTGAGCACTCCGGCGCCCGGCGGATCACTGGCGGTGTTCGACCGGGCGCAGACCCTCGACGACCTCACGGCACCCGCCTGGGCGATCCTCTCCGGCGTCGAGTCCCCGATCGGCGCCGACGATGGCACGGTCCGCTGGCTCGCCGACTTCGACGGCTCCCGGCTCTACGCCTACCGGACCACGCAGGGCTTCGTCTGCCTCAGCCTCGTGCACGGCGTCGGAACCCGCATCACCTGCACCTCCCCGTTGGAATTCGCCGACAGCGGCCTCCGGCTCGCCTACGGCACGACGTCGATGCAGGGCCCCGCGCTCACCGTGGTGTGGGGGCCCGAGGGCGGGCCGGCGTTCTACGCGGGCCCGCTGGGCGCGACCGCGCAGCCGTGAGCGGACCCGAGAACGAGCTCGATGAGCTGCGGCGGCGGGCGTACGGCCGTCCGGTGAGCGCGGCGGATGCCGCGGAGGCCCAGGCCGCGCTGCAGCTCCTCGCGGACCGCGACCGGATGCCCGAGCCCCCGTCGCCCGTCGAGGCCCCTGCCGTGGCATCCCCGCCCGCCCGCAGCCTGCTGCTGCTCGCCGGAGCGGCCCTCGCGGCCGCCGCCCTCGCGACCGGGATCGCCCTCGCGCCCACGCCCTCCCTCGACGTCTTCGGCGCGCCGCAGCGGGGCGTGCCGGTGTGGCCCGGGGCTCCGGCCGGGGCCGACGACATCCGCTGGCTCGGGAGCCTCGGGCCCTGGGACGTCTTCGGCCTCATCACGACCGGCGGCAATGTGTGCGTGACGGCCTTCGTCGACGGGGAGAGCGGCGGCGGTTCGTGCACGAGCCGGGAGGCCTTCGACACGACCGGAATCGCGCTCGAGACGAGCGTCGGCGCGAAGAGCTTCCTCAGCGTGCAGTGGGGTCCGAAAGGGGGCGCCCGCCTCGACAGTGCCCGTCGATAGACTGCCGAGCATGAGTGCGACGACCAACGACGGGTGGTTCAGCGTCACACTCGCGGTCGTCCTCTTCCTCGTGGATTTCACGATCCGCGTGCTCGCCGTCATCTACGTGCCGCGCAACCGCCGGCCCCAGACCGCGCTCGCCTGGCTGCTGGCCATCTTCTTCATCCCGTACCTCGGCATCCTGCTCTTCCTGCTCGTGGGCAGCGCCCGGCTGCCGCGCCGCCGCCGACGCCGTCAGCGGCAGATCAACGACTACATCCTGGAGACCACCGAGGGCTTCGACCGGGTCGAGCGCGACCCGCCCTGGCCGAAGTGGCTGGAGTCGGTGGTCGAGCTCAACCGCAAGCTCGGCTCCATGCCCCTTGTCGGCGGCAACAGTGCGACGCTCTACGCGGACAACCAGGAGTCTCTCGACGCGATGACGCAGTCGATCCGCGAGGCGACGAAGACCGTGCACGTGGAGTTCTACATCCTGCTGCTCGACGAGGTGACGAAGCCGTTCTTCGACGCCCTCGAGGACGCGCACAAGCGCGGGGTCGTCGTGCGCGTGCTGCTCGACCACCTCGGCAACTTCCAGTACCCGGGCTACCGCCGCACCAAGAGGCGCCTCAACAAGATGGGGATCGAGTGGCACCTGATGCTGCCGTTCCAGCCCCTGAGGGGCCGCATCCGCCGGCCCGACCTGCGCAACCACCGCAAGCTGCTCGTCGTCGACGGCACGATCGCCTACACGGGCTCGCAGAACGTCGTCGAGACCGGCTACCAGCGCAAGAAGAACCACAAGCGCCACCTGCACTGGAAAGACTTCATGGCGCGCTTCGAGGGGCCGGTCGTGGCCGGCATCGACGCGCTGTTCGTGACCGACTGGTACTCCGAGACGGACGAGCTGCTCGAGCGCGAGGCAGCACCCGTGCGCGAGAGCGGCAAGGGCAAGCTCGACTGCCAGGTGGTACCGAGCGGGCCCGGGTTCGCCGGCGAGAACAACCTGCGCATGTTCAACTCGCTCGTGTACGCGGCGCAGGAGAAGATCATCCTGGTCAGCCCCTACTTCGTGCCGGATGACTCGATGCTCTACGCGATCACGACGGCAGCCCAGTCGGGCATCCACGTGGAGCTCTTCGTCTCGGAGATCGGGGACCAGTTCTTCGTCTACCACGCACAGCGCAGCTACTACGAGGCGCTGCTCAAGGCGGGGGTCGTCATCTACCTCTACAAGGCACCGACCATCCTGCACGCGAAGCACATGACCGTCGACGACGAGATCTCGGTGATCGGCTCGAGCAACATGGACATGCGCTCCTTCACCCTCGACCTCGAGGTCTCGGTCATGGTGCGCGGGGAGTCGTTCCTCACGTCGCTGCGCGGCATCGAGGACCAGTACCGGAAGGACAGCCGCGAGCTCACCCTCGAGGAGTGGAACAACCGCAGCTCGTTCTCGGCGACCCTCGACAACATCGCGCGGCTCACGGCGGCGGTTCAGTAGCTGCCCTCGGCAGCGCTGCCCAGAGCAGCATTCGCTGCGGCATCCGGATGCCCGGCCGCAGGCTGTCCGTATGACCGACAAGCCCCAGCCCCAGTTCGACGCCAACGCCCGCGAGCGCCTGCTCCAGCAGCGCGTGCTCGTGCTCGACGGCCCCCTCGACGACGACAACGGAACCCTGCTCGCCACCCAGCTGCTCATGCTCGCGGCGGAGGACGAGCGCGCCGACATCCGCCTCTGGATCCACTCCCCCGGCGGCTCGGTCGCCTCGATGCTCGCCATCCGCGACGTCATGCGGCTGGTGCCGTGCGACGTCGGGACGCTCGCGATCGGGCTCGCGTGCAGCGCCGGGCAGTTCCTGCTCTCGGCGGGCACGCCGGGCAAGCGCCTCGCGCTGCCGCACGCGCGGATCCTCATGCACCAGGGCTCCGCCGGCATCGGCGGCACCGCGGTGGAGGTCGAGGTGCAGGCCGGCGACCTTCGGCACATGCGCGAGACCGTGCTCGGGATCATCGCCTTCGACACCGGCCAGACCTACGACCAGATCTTCGAGGACTCCCTGCACGACCGCTGGTACACCGCCCGCGAGGCCGTCGAGTACGGATTCATCGACCGCGTCGTCGGCTCGTTCGACGATGTCGCCCCCGCCCGCCGCCAGCCGATCGGACTGGGGTCGCGCGCATGAGCGGCTACACGATCCCGAACGTGATCGCGCAGCACCCCCGGGGCGAGCGGATCATGGATGTCTACTCGCACCTTCTGGCGGAGCGCATCGTCTACCTGGGAACCGCGATCGACTCCGGTGTTGCGAACGTGCTGATCGCCCAGCTGCTGCACCTCGAGGCGCAGGGCTCCGAGCAGGAGATCAACCTCTACATCAACTGCGAGGGCGGCGACATGACCTCGATGCTCGCGGTGTACGACACCATGCAGTACATCCAGTCGCCCGTGGCGACCACGTGCGTCGGCCAGGCGGTCGCGGCCGGCGCGGTGCTGCTCGCCGCAGGGACGCGAGGTCGCCGCTCGGTGCTGCCCCACACCCGGGTCGTGCTGCACCAGCCCGCCGCGCGCGGGCAGGGCACCGTACCGGACCTCATCCTCCAGGCCGACGAGGTAGTGCGGGTGCGGGCCGACATCGAGGAGATCCTTGCGGAGCACACCGGCCAGTCGCTGGAGAAGCTGCGCCACGACACCGACCGCGACCGGGTGTTCACCGCCCGCGGCGCCGTCGAGTACGGCCTCGTGGACCAGGTGGTGCTGCGCCGCTAGGCGGTTCGGGCGGCCGCGCCGCCGCGGCTACCCCCTCAGACGTACAGACGCTCACCGTTCGTAGGACGCGAGGACGTTCAGACCTTCACCGTTCGTAGGACGTTCGGGCGGCAGCCCCGCAGCCGCCACCCGCCGGTCTCCGTGTCCTACAAACGGTGAACGTTCTGCGCACGGGCCAAGGCCAAGGGCCGGAACGTGGGCGGGGACGGAGTCGGAGGCGGAATACAAGCTAAGCGGCGAGGAGGAGAGCGCCGCGCCGGTCCTGCGCGCCGCGGAGGTCCTGCGCGCCGCGGAGGTGCTCGGCGACCTCGGTGGTGAGGTCGACGAGGCTCGTGCCGAGTGCCCCGGCGACGGCCGCGATCATCTCGCTCGAGGGCTCCTTGCGGCCGCGCTCGATCTCGGAGAGGTACTGCGGCGAGATCCCGGCACGCGCCGCGGTGTCGGTGAGCGTCTCGCCGCGGCCGGTCCGCGCGGCTCGGAGCTTCTCGCCGAGAACGTCGCGCCAGAGCGGCTCAGGGGCTGGGAACCTCAGGATGTCGGCCATGCCTCATCGTATGGCGGCGGCTTGGGGCATCCCGCGCAATTCTGCTCTGAGCAGAAGCCTCCCGCGGCGCATGCGGAGGTTTCGGCGCCATGCGGATGCGTCGGCGACAGCGTCGTGTCGAAACCTCCGCATGGGCCGGGAGGGGCGCATCGGCGCCTAGCTCTTGTTGGAGATCTGCACCATCTCGTCGCGGTCGACGACCTTGATGCGCGTGCGGCCCTGCGGCTCTCCCAGGGCGAGCTCGTGCTCGTCGAGGTTGTGCCAGCCGTCGAGGTTGGTGAACTCGACGCCGCGCGAGCGCAGGAGCTCGACCACCGACTCCTCAGAAGGGTGGGCGGGGCTCCACCAGCTGGCCTGGCCGTTCATGAGGTTCTTGATGGTCTCCATCGCGTCGCTCTTGGTGTGCCCGATGAGGCCCACCGGTCCGCGCTTGATCCACCCGGTGGCGTAGACGCCGTGCACGGGCTCGTCGTTGTCGTCGATGACCTGGCCCTCTCGGTTCGGGATGACACCGCGCTTCTCGTCGAACGGAATGCCGTCGAGCGGCGACCCGAAATAGCCGACCGCGCGGTACAGCGCCTGCACCGGGACCTCGCGGATCTCGCCCGTGCCGCGCACGCCGCCCTCGCCGTCGGGCTCGGTGCGCTCGTACCGGAACACCGCCCCGTCGTACGACACCGGGTTGGCGTAGAAGTGCAGGTGCAGGCGACGGGATGCCGTGCCGACCTCGCGCGAGCGCCACTGGGTGAGCACCCGGTCGATGACCATGACCTGCTTGTTCGTCTCGATGGCCAGTTTCGAGGCCTCGTCGTAGTCGAAGTCCTCGTCGTAGACGACCATGTCGACGTCGCGCAGCTCGCCGACCTCGCGCAGCTCGAGCGGCGAGAACTTCACCTGAGCGGGGCCGCGGCGGCCGAACACGTGCACGTCCGTCACGGGCGAGGCCTTGAGTCCGTCGTACACATTGGCCGGGATCTCGGTCGGCAGCAGGTCGTCGGCGTGCTTCGCGAGGATGCGCGCGACGTCCAGCGCGACGTTCCCGTTGCCGATGACGGCGACGGAGGACGCCTCGAGGGGCCACTCGCGCGGGAAGTCCGGGTGGCCGTCGTACCAGCTCACGAAGTCGGCGGCGCCGTAGGAGGTGGGCAGGTCGATCCCGGGGATGTCGAGCGCGGCATCCCGGATCGCGCCCGTCGAGAAGATCACGGCGTTGTAGTGCTGTTTGAGGTCGTCGAGGGTGATGTCGCGGCCGAAGTACACGTTGCCGAAGAGGCGGATGTCGCCCGAGTCGAGCACGTCGCGCAGCGCGGTGATGATGCCCTTGATGCGGGGATGATCGGGGGCGACGCCGTAGCGGACCAGTCCATAGGGCGCCGGCAGCTGCTCGAACAGGTCGATCGACACGTCGAACTGCTTCTCGGCCTTGAGCAGGATGTCGGCAGCGTAGATGCCTGCCGGCCCTGCTCCCACGATGGCCAGACGTAGTTTCTCAGTCACTAGTTGGAGCGCTCCACAATCGAGTCGGCGAATCGGGTCAGGGCTTTCTTGACGGGTCCGTCGGGCAGGGGTGCCAGGGCGTCGACAGCCTCGCGGGCCCAGCGGTGGGCCTCCTCGAGGGTCCGAGCGGTCACCGAGTGATCGCGCAGCTCGGCGATCGCGGCGCTCAGGTCGGCCTCGTCGGCCTCCCCGTAGAACGCGGTGGTGACGTCCCGCTCGATCCGCCGCAGCAGGTCGTCGGCGTCGGAGTCGGTCTTCGCGAGCTCGCGCAGGTACAGCAGCGGCAGCGTGGAGACGCCCGCACGCAGGTCGGTGCCGGCGGTCTTGCCGGTGACCTCGGTCTTGTCGGAGAGGTCGATGATGTCGTCGATCAGCTGGAAGGCGACGCCGACCTTCTCGCCGAACGTGCGGACGGGCACGACGTAGTCCTCGGAGGCGTTCGAGAAGATCACGCCCACTTCAGCCGCGGTGGCGATGAGCGAGCCGGTCTTGTCCGCGAGCACCTGGAGGTAGTGGGCCACCGGGTCCTCGTCGTGCCGCGGCCCGATGGTCTCGTGCAGCTGGCCGAGGCACAGGCGCTCGAAGGTGTCGGCCTGCAGGGTGATCGCGCGCTCGCCCAGGCTCGAGACGAGCTTGCTGGCGCGGGCGAACAGCAGGTCACCGGTGAGGATCGCCACCGAGTTGCCCCAGACCGTCTGGGCGGAGGGCACGCCGCGGCGCATCTGCGCCTCGTCCATGACGTCGTCGTGGTACAGCGATGCGAGGTGCGTGATCTCGACGGCCTGGGCAGCAGTGATCACGTGCGGGTTGTTGCCCTCACCGAGCTGGGCCGCGAGGAGCGTCAGAACGGGGCGGACGCGCTTGCCGCCCGCGTCGAGGAGGTAGCGGCTCGTGGCATCCGCCACCTCGTCCGCGTAGTGCATCTGGGCGAGCAGGCCGGCCTCGACGGTCTCGAGCCCCTCCTCGATCGCCGCCGCGAAGCGGCGCTCGTCGCTCGACGCGAACAGCTTCTCGCCGAGGCCCAGTGAGGAGCTCAGGCTGGTGCGTCGAGCAAGGGGAGCAGCCGCGCTCACGAGCCGACTACTTTGATCGGCCTCGTCGCGTTGCCCTGGCGCTTGGCCACCGACGCGAGCACTGTCGCGTCGACGGGCTTCCGGCCTCGGTGCAGGGCGACGATGCCGCCGGTGAGGTTGCGGTACGCCACGCGCGTGAAGCCGACTCCGCGGATCCACTGGCTCAGCTCGCCCTGGTCGGGCCACTCCTTGATCGACTCCGCGAGGTACGTGTACGCGGCGGGGTTCGAGCTCATGCGGTCCGCAATGAGGGGCATTGCGTACTGCAGGTACGCCCAGTAGCCGGCGCGGAAGATGGCGATTGGCGGCTTGGAGAACTCGCACACCACGACGCGGCCGCCCGGCTTGAGCACGCGGTACATCTCGGCGAGCGCCACCTTCGGCTCGTTGACGTTGCGGAGCCCGAAGCTGATCGAGACGGCGTCGAAGTGGTTGTCGGGGAAGGGCAGCTTCTCAGCGTCGCCCTCGACGAACTCGATCTTCTTGTGCTTGCGGCGCCCCTCGGCGACCATGCCCGCGGAGAAGTCGAGCGCGATGACCTCGGCGCCGGAGCGGGCGAGGGCGGCCGAGCTGGTGCCCGTGCCGGCGGCCACATCGAGGATGCGCTCCCCGGCCACCGGGGCGACCGCGCGCACCATGGCGGCCCGCCACAGCACCGCGTTACCGGCCGACAGCACGTTGTTCATGCGGTCGTAGTGCTTCGCGACGTCGTCGAACATGCCGGCGACCTCATCCGGCTGCTTGTTCATATCCGCCTTGCTCACAAGGCAAGTCTACGGTTCTCGTCCACAGGGAGGGTTCGGAGCCGAAGGTAGGGTAGGAGGGTGGACGTGAGCACCAAAGCCTCAGCGGACCACGGCTCACTTCTGGAGCAGCTCGACTCCCGCAGTCCGCTCGCGTTCCTCCGCAACGGCGACGGCATCATCGGGCTCGGCGAGGCGCTGCGCCTCGAGTTCACGGGCCCCAGTCGCATCGCGGATGCCGCGGCCGCCTGGCGCGACCTCTCTGCCCGGTCGACGGTCTCCGACGACGTGCGCCTGCCGGGCTCGGGGCTGATCGCGTTCGGCAGTTTCGCGTTCGCGGACTCCTCCGCGGCCACGAGCGTGCTGATCGTCCCGGCAGTAGTGCTCGGCCGCCGCGACGGGGTCAGCTGGACGACCCGCATCGGGGATGCCCCGGCCCCCGCCCCCGCAGGGCGGCAGTTCTCCGCGGCCTTCGAGCCGGGGGCGCAGTCCGCCGACGGGTACCGCGCGGCAGTGGCGGCGGCGGTCGAGCGCATTCGCGCCGGCGAGCCGCGCAAGGCTGTGCTGGCGCGCGACCTGGTGGCGGGCATCCCGGCCGATGCGGACCTCAGGCTCCCTCTCACGCGACTCGCCGAGGCCTACCCGGACACGTACACCTTCGCTGTCGCCGGGCTCCTCGGCGCGAGCCCCGAGACGCTGGTCCGCTCGAGCGGCGGCACCGTGAGCGCCCGCGTCCTGGCGGGCAGCGCTGCGCGGGGGGCGGATGCCACGGCAGACGCCACCGCGGCCTCCACCCTCAGCGCCTCCCGCAAGGACGTCGAGGAGCACTCCTTCGCGATCCGCAGCGTGCTCGACGCGCTCGGTCCGCTCAGCTCGGCGCTCACCGCCCGCCCGCCGTACGCGCTGCGCCTGCCGAACCTGTGGCACCTCGCCAGCGACGTCACGGGCACCCTCCGCGGCGGCTCCTCCGCCCTCGACCTCGTGGCGGCGCTCCACCCCACGGCCGCGGTCGCCGGCTCCCCCACCGCGGCCGCGCTCGACCTGATCGCCGAGCTCGAGCCCTTCGACCGCGGACGGTACGCCGGACCGGTCGGCTGGGTCGACGCCCACGGCGACGGGGAGTGGGCGATCGCCCTGCGGTGCGCCCAGGTGGACGGCGAGACGGTAACCGCCTATGCCGGTGCGGGCATCGTGGCGGGCTCCGACCCGGCCCGGGAGCTCGCGGAGACGGCGCTCAAGCTGCGGCCGATCGTGGAGGCGTTCGCCCCGAAGGCGGGTTGAGTAGGCCGCCCGCGGCCGTATCGAAACCCCCTGTCGAGCACCCGGTTTCGATACAGGCGCCAGAGCGCCTTACTCAACCCGCTACGTGGCCGCGAGCCGCTCCTTCTCGGCGGCGACGTCGTAGTCCACAGCGGGATACTCGGGCTTCAAGCCGCGCAGTGCATCGAGCAGCAGCCCCTGCACCGCCCAGCGGGCGTACCACTTGTGGTTCGCGGGCACCACGTACCAGGGGGCATCCGGAGTCGATGTGCGCGTCAGCGCGATCTGGTACGCCTCCTGGTACGCGGCCCAGTGCTGGCGCTCGTCGATGTCGCCCGGGTTGAACTTCCAGTTCTTCTCGGGGTTGTCGAGGCGCTCCTGCAGGCGGGCCTTCTGCTCGTCGGCGGAGATGTGCAGCATGACCTTGATGATCGTCGTGTCAGTGAGCGAGGCCTCGAAGTCGCGGATGATGCCGTAGCGCTCCTCAATGGCCTCCGGCGTCGAGAAGCCGCGCACGCGGTGGATCAGCACGTCCTCGTAGTGCGAGCGGTCGAAGACGCCGATCTGGCCCGGCAGCGGCAGCTCCTTGCGCACCCGCCAGAGGAAGTCGTGCTTCTTCTCCTCGTCCGTGGGCGCCTTGAACGCGTGCAGGTGCACGCCCTGCGGGTCGACTCCGCCGACGACGTGCCGGATGATCCCGCCCTTGCCCGCGGTGTCCATCGCCTGCAGCACCAGCAGCACGCTGCGCCTTCCCTCGAACTTGCTCTCCGCGAAGAGCTTCTCCTGCAGCGAGCCGAGCTCGTCGACGTTCTTGGCAAGCTGCTTCTCGGCGTGCTTGCGGTCCTCCGCGCCGGGCGTGGAATCAGGGTCGACCTTCGCGAGGTCGAAACCCTCGCCGACGGGAGATAGCGCTGTCATCCCCTCAACCTAGCGACCGAGCGGCACTTCCACGATGGTCGGCCCCAGGGATGCCGTGAGCGCCTGGTCGAGCTGGCCGCGGGTGTCGACGCGCACGTAGTCCCAGCCGTAGGCCGCGGCGAGCTGCTCGACGGATACCTCCTGCGGGGTGAGGAGCACCCGCTCGAAGGCCGCCGTGCTCGTGTCATCGCCCGCGGTCTGCGCCACCTCGAGCCCGTCGAAGATCGTGCCGCCGTGGTCGTTGCCCACGATCACCTGGATGCGCGGCCGCGGCTCCCCGGTGCCGAACAGCAGGGCGCCCACGTCGTGCAGCAGGGCGAGGTCGCCGAGCAGCACCCGCGTGGTGCCCCTTGACTCGCCGGCCTGCGACGCGAGCGCGATGCCGATGGCCGTGGCGATCGTCCCGTCGATGCCCGCGAGGCCCCGGTTGGCGTGCACGCTGATCTTCTTGCCGGTGACGGTGCGGTCCAGTTCGCGAATGAGCCGGGATGCCCCGAGCACGAGCCGGTCGTGCGGCCAGGTCGCACGCCAGACCGCCTCGGCGAGGGCCGTGCGGGTCACGGCGGCCCGGACCGCGGCGAGCTCGGCCCTGGCGTGCTCGCCAGCGGGAGCCGAGGTATCCGGAGCCACATCGTCCGACTGGGCGAGCGCGCGCGACGCCGCCACCCAGCGCCCCGGCCACTCCCGCGGGCCGGGCGCCCCGTCGACCGTCACGGCGTCGGCGAAGGCCGCCACGCGGTGGCCGGGGTTGTAGTCGTCGGCGGACGCCCCGCGCACGACGAGCACCTCGACCCCGTCGCGCTGCAGCAGCACCGGGATCTCGCGGCTGAGCGTGGGGTGCCCGAACACGATCGCTCGCTCGACGGCGCCGCCGAACTCCGGCTCGTGCAGCAGCTCGCGGTAGGCGACGACGAGGTTCGGGCCGAAGCGGGCTCCGCTCGCGACCTCGGCGAGCAGGGGGGCGCCGAGCTCGCGCGCGACCTCCTCGGCGCGCGGGCCCGCGCCGGTACCGGCGATGACGACGGTGTGCGGGGAGTGGGTGAGCACCAGCGGGTTGAGTAGGCCGCCCGCGGCCGTATCGAAGCCCTGGTCCCAGCGGGTTTCGACGGGCTCCACCGGCGACAGCCTCACCGCCGCCGACAACGGCTCCCGGAACGCGAGGTTCAGGTGCACGGGACCGCCGGACGCCGCCGCGAAGGCCGCCCGCGCGAGTTCTGCCGCGGCATCCTGCTCGCCGTCCTCGCCCGTCGGCGCGCCGACGTCCCAGGTGCGCTGCACGGCCGCGCCGAAGATGCCGGGCTGCTCGGTGGTCTGGTTGGAGCCGATGCCGCGCAGCTCGTCCGGGCGGTCACCGCTGAGCACGATGAGCGGCACTCGGGAGTGATGAGCCTCGAGGACTGCCGGGTGCAGGTTGGCGACGGCGGTGCCGGAGGTCGCGATGATCGGCACGGGCAGGCCGGTCTCGACGGCGAGGCCGAGCGCGAGGAATCCCGCGACCCGTTCGTCGATGCGCACGCGCAGTCTGACGAGTCCGAGGCGCTCGTACTCGGCGGCGGCGAGGGCGAGGGCCTGCGAGCGCGAGCCGGGGCTCAGCACGATGTCGCGGACGCCCTTGTCGATGAGACCGCCGAGGAGGGCCACCGCGAAATCAGTGGCCGGCGACTCAGTCTTTGGGCGGGTCATCGTCGAGTTCGGCGAGCTCCTGCTCGAGACGGCGGATGCGCTCGTCCTGCTCCTCGTCGCGCCGCAGGTTCGCGAGGAACGCGGGGTCGTCGTCGGGCGCGACGGTGCGGCGCTGGCCGCCGCGGTCGCCGCGCTCCTTGCCGAAGATGAACCAGAGAAGCGCGCCGACGATCGGGAGGACGATGACGAGCCCCCAGCCGAGCTTCGGGAACGCGCGGACCCGGGAGTTCTCGGTGAGGACCAGGTCGACGATCGCGAAGACGTACAACCCGATCACGATGAAGGGGACGATCACGAACAGGCGGGCCATGGGCCAATTGTAGGCGCGCATCCTGCACGCAGCCCGCGTGCCTACACTGGCAGGGTGAAACCCTGGCTTGCCTACAGCCTCGTGCGTCTCGGCGTCTTCGCCCTCGCGTTCGCTGTGCTCATGATCGCGAACGTACCGTGGTGGCTCTCGGCGATCATCGCCGCCGTCATCGGGCTGTGCGTCGGGTACATCTTCTTCGGCCGTCTGCGCGACGCCGTGGCGCTCGACATCGTCGAGCGGCGGGCGCGCCCTGCGGGCGACGCCGACAGCGCCGCCGAGGACGCTGGTTGAGTAAGGCGCTCTAGCGCCTGTATCGAAACCCCCAGAAGGGTTTCGATACGGCCGCGGGCGGCCTACTCAACCCGCCGGCGGCTAGAAGGCGGGCGGACTACTCAACCCGCCGGCGGCTAGAAGGCGACCGCCCAGCCCAGGCCGAGGCCGAACAGCAGCGCAGTGAGGGTGGTCAGTCGCAGCGCGATAATCAGCTCGCCCGGCGTCTTGGCGCTGATCGTGATGCCGACCGCGGGAATCGCTGCAAGCAGCGCGAAGTACACGAGGTAGGCGTTCGCATAGAACAGCGTGAAGAACGCGAGGATGCCGAACGGCAGCAGCACGAGCACCCCGTAGACGATGCGCGAGGGGCGGTCGCCCAGGATCACGGCGAGCGTGCGCTTGCCCGCGAGCTTGTCCTGCTCGCGGTCGCGGATGTTGTTGACCATGAGCACAGCGCACGCGATGAGGCCGATGGCGACGCCGGAGAGCCAGCCCTCGAGGGTCACCGTCCCGGCGAGCGCGAACTCGGTGCCGGCGGTCGCGACGAGGCCGAAGAACACGAACACGAACAGCTCGCCGAGACCGGCGTAGCCGTAGGGCCGCTTGCCGCCCGTGTAGAACCACGCGGCCACGATCGCGACGGCGCCGACGGCGAGCAGCCACCACTGCTGCGTGCGGACCACGATGGCGACGCCCGCGAGCGCCGCGAGGCCGAAGAACACGAGGGCGACGACCAGGACGGTGCGCGGCTTGACCGCTCCCGACGCGGTGAGGCGCTTGGGGCCCACGCGGTACCTGTCCGTGCCGCGGACGCCGTCCGAGTAGTCGTTGGCGAAGTTGACGCCGATCTGCAGGAACAGCGCGACCGCGAGGCAGAGCAGGGCGCGCAGCCAGTGCCAGCCGGTGTCCTCCGGCTCGTGCGTGAGCACGTAGGCCGCGGCGGTGCCCAGCGCGACCGGCGCGATCGCGAGCGGGAGCGTCTGCAGCCGCGCGCCGCCGATCCAGCCGCCGAGCGTCGCCTTGGGGATCGGCGCCGCACCGGGCGGTCGGCCGCCGGGGCGGCCGCTCTTCTTGGCGCCCGGCTTCTTGGGCGCGGGAACGGACTTCGGGTCGATGCGCTGCTGCTTCGGTGATGCCACGGCAGGAGTCTACTGGCGCACGATCTCGGCGAGGCTGAGCCTGTCGGGCTTGCCCGACGAGAGCAGCGGGATGCCCGCCACCACGACCACGCGCGAGGGCGCCGCCGCGCGCCCCAGGGCGGCCCCTACCGCCTGCCGCACGTCGTCGAGCCCCACGGGCACCTCGGTCACGACGACGGGAGTCTCCCCCCATTCCGGATGCGGCGCGGCCACCACCACCGCGCCGGAGAGGCCGGGCATCCCGCGCACTGCGCTCTCGACCTCGGCAAGGGAGACCTTCACGCCCCCCGAGACGATCACGTCGTCGACGCGCCCGGTGACGCTCAGCACGCCGTCGAGGATGCGGCCGCTGTCGTCGGTGCGGTACCAGCGCTTGCCGTCGTGCTCGACGAAGGCGGCGGCGGTGCGCTCCGGGTCGTCGAGGTAGCCGTGGGCGAGCACGCTGCCCGAGAGCTCCACCCGCCCGTCGACGATGCGCGCCTCGGTGTTGCCGATGGGCACGCCGTCCCACACGCAGCCGCCGCTCGTCTCGCTCGAGCCGTAGGTGCGCGTGATGTTGAGGCCGAGCTCGAGGGCGCGGGCCGCGAGCGAGGCCGGCATCGCCTGGCCGCCGATGAGGATGCGGTCGAGGCGGGCCAGCGGCTCGATGTCCTCGAGCTCGACGAGGCGGGCCAGCTGGGCCGGGACGAGCGAGGTGTACTTCACACCCGCGAGCGAGCGGACGAAGCGGTCCGCGTCCCAGCCGCCCTCGTCGGCGATGAAGTCGGAGTCGCTCGCGATCGCGCGCACGACGACGTTGATGCCCGCGATGTAGTGCAGCGGGAGGGCGAGCGCCCAGTCGCCCGGGCCGCCGAGGGCGGAGTCTGCTGCGGCGGCGCTCGCGAGGAGGGCATCCGCCCCCAGGGCCACGCGCTTGGGGCGCGCCGTCGACCCGCTCGTCTCGACCACGAGCGCCACACGCTGCTCGACGGTCGCCGGCGCGCCGGTGGGCGTGCCCTCGTACGGGAACACGGCCGGCCCGTCCGCGGTGAGCGCCGCCCGCAGCGCGGTCGCGACGGCCACCGTGTCCCGCGAGTCGACCACGAGCAGCTCGCGCGTCACGCGGGCTCCCCGCGGCGCCTCGGCGTCCGCGCGGTCGCCCCCGCCCCGCGCGAGGCCCGCACCCCGGCGGTGACCTCCGGCACTGTGACATCCGGCAATCGGCGGTTCAGGGATGCCGCGAACAGCAGATAGCCGGATCTCACTGCGGCGCCGGCCCGCACTAGTACTGCCAGGGGTAGGGCGCCCAGTCGGGGGCGCGCTTCTCGAGGAACGCGTCCCGGCCCTCGACGGCCTCGTCGGTGCCGTAGGCGAGCCGGGTTGCCTCACCGGCGAAGACCTGCTGCCCGACCATCCCGTCGTCGACCGCGTTGAAGGCGAACTTGAGCATGCGGATGGCGGTCGGCGACTTGCCGAGGATCTCCTCGGCCCACTCGTACGCGACCTTCTCGAGGTCGGCGTGCGGGACTGCGGCGTTGATCGCCCCCGTTTCGAGGGCGCGGGTGGCGTCGTACTCGCGGGCGAGGAAGAAGACCTCGCGCGCGAACTTCTGGCCGACCTGGCGGGCGAAGTAGGCGCTGCCGTAGCCGGCGTCGAAGGAGCCCACGTCGGCATCCGTCTGCTTGAACCTGCCGTGCTCGAGCGAGGCGATCGACAGGTCGCACACGACGTGCAGGGAGTGCCCGCCGCCGGCAGCCCAGCCCGGGATGACCGCGATGACGACCTTCGGCATGAAGCGGATGAGGCGCTGAACCTCGAGGATGTGGAGCCGCCCGGTCGACGCGGAGCCGTCGGCGTACTGATACCCGTCGCGGCCGCGGATCCGCTGGTCGCCGCCGGAGCAGAAGGCCCAGCCGCCGTCCTTCTCGCTCGGGCCGTTGCCGGTGAGGAGCACGACGCCGACGCGGGGGTTCTGCCGGGCGTCGTCGAGCGCGCGGTACAGCTCGTCCACGGTGTGCGGGCGGAACGCGTTGCGCACCTCGGGCCGGTCGAACGCGATTCGCGCCACCCGCCCCGAGACGTCGAGGTGGTACGTGATGTCGGTAAGCCCGCCGAAGCCCTCGACCTCGCGCCACAGGGAAGCGTCGAACAGTTCGGAGACAGGGGCCATGCCCCAAGCCTAGCTAGCCGGTCTGGAGGCCGGACAGGAACCGCAGCACCGTGAGCAGCACCCAGGGGTTGGCGAGCACGGCCACGGCGATGGCCGGAACTGCCCACACCCTGCCGTGCCCGATGATGACGGCCGTCACGCCCACCACGACGGCGAGCACGGAGAGCCCGATCGCGACGTAGCCGAGGTAGGTGCCGGTCGGGAAGTCCCCCGCGGTGGCGACGGCGATCGCCGCGGCGTGGACCCCGACCGTGCCGAGGGCCAGGACGGCAGCGACGATCCCGACGTACGGGCTGCGCCGGCGCGCCGGTTCCTCGACGACCTCGGCGGGCTCCTCCTCCGGGGCCTCGGGCTCCTCCTCGATGGGCTGCACGAAGATGGGGACGACTTTGAGCGGAACGCGCTCGACATCACCCGGACTGGTCACCGAATCACCCTAACGCCACACTGGTCCCATGCTCCCTTCCCTCACGGACCTGCTCGGCTCGGCCAGAGTGGTCGCGCTGCCGCTCGTCTCGCGGTTCCGGCGGGTGGACGTGCGCGAGGCGCTCCTGCTCGAGGGGCCGTCCGGGTGGACGGAGTTCTCCCCGTTCACGGAGTACGGCGACGCCGAGGCGAGCGCCTGGCTGGCCGCGGCGATCGACTTCGGCTGGGGCATCCTGCCGCCGCTCGTGCGCGACTCGGTCGCCGTCAACGCGACCCTGCCCGCGGTCGGGCCCGACCAGGTCGCGGCGGTGCTCGACCGGTTCCCGGGCTGCCGCACCGTGAAGGTCAAGGTCGCGGAGCCGGGACAGGGGCTGCCGGATGACGTGGCCCGCGTCGCGGCGGCGAGGCAGTACCTCGGCGCGTCGGGGCGGGTGCGGG
Source organism: Rhodoglobus sp. GW821-FHT12B09 (assembly GCF_058809925.1). Taxonomy (NCBI): domain Bacteria; kingdom Bacillati; phylum Actinomycetota; class Actinomycetes; order Micrococcales; family Microbacteriaceae; genus Rhodoglobus; species Rhodoglobus sp. GW821-FHT12B09. Next base: position 43,862 of record NZ_JBXATB010000003.1, read on the forward strand.
TCGACGCGAACGGCGGATGGTCCGTCGACGAGGCCGAGCGCGCCGTCCACGCCCTCGCCCCCTACGACCTCGAGTACGTCGAGCAGCCGTGCTCGACCGTGGACGAGCTCGCCCAGCTGCGCGAGCGCGTGGCGTACATGGGCATCCCGATCGCCGCCGACGAGAGCGTGCGGAAGGCCGCCGACCCGCTCGCCGTCGCGCGAGCCGGGGCGGCAGACCTTCTCGTGATCAAGGCCCAGCCGCTCGGGGGCATCACCTCTGCGCTCGCGATCGTGGCGGAGGCGGGGCTGCCGGTCGTGGTGTCGAGCGCCCTCGACACGTCGGTGGGCATCTCGATGGGGCTGCACCTGGCGGCCGCGATCGCCGAGCTCGAGTACGACTGCGGCCTCGCGACGGCGTCGCTGCTCGCCGACGACGTGACCCTGCAGCCGCTGATCCCGGTGAACGGCGCTCTGCCGGTTCGGCGGGTGGACGTGTCGCACGAGCTCCTCGGCGAGCACGCGGCATCCCCGGAGCGGTCGGCCTGGTGGCTCGACCGCCTGGCGCGCTGCTACGAGCTGCTGTAGGGCGGGTTGAGTAAGGCGCTCTGGCGCCTGTATCGAAACCGGGTTGCGGGGGGGGTGAGGTTTCGATACGGCCCTAGGGGGCCTACTCAACCCACCGGGTTTCGATACGGCCCTAGGGGGCCTACTCAACCCACGCCCCTCGCCTACAGGCCGCTGTACGCGTGCAGCCCCTTGAAGAACAGGTTCACGATCGTGAAGTTGAACACGACCGCGCTGAAGCCGATGATCGCGAGCCAGGCGGAGCGCGAGCCGCGCCAGCCGCGCGTCGCGCGGGCGTGGATGTAGCCGGCGAAGATCGTCCAGATGATGAACGTCCAGACCTCCTTCGTGTCCCAGCCCCAGTAGCGGCCCCACGCGCGGTTCGCCCAGATGGCGCCGGCGATGAGGGTGAAGGTCCAGAACACGAAGCCGACCACGATCATGCGGTACGCCATGTTCTCGAGCTTCTCCGCCGACGGGAGCGTGTCGAGGAAGCGCAGGGAGACGGCCTTGCCCGCCTCGCGCCGGGCCTGCAGCAGCTGCACGACCGACAGCGCCGCGCCGAGCGCGAAGAACCCGGTGCCGAGGGATGCCACGAACACATGGATCACGAGCCACGCCGACTGAAGCGACGGCGGCAGCGGCACGACGTCCACGTAGAAGTTGACCGTGGCGACACCGAGCGCGATGAGCACGAACCCCGTGACGAAGGCGCCGATGAAGCGGACGTCCTGCCAGAACTGCACGACCAGGAAGACGCCGATGATGATCGCGGTGGCGGTGAGCGTGAACTCGAACATGTTGGCCCACGGCACTCGGCCGGCGGCGACTCCGCGGAACACGGCCGCCCCGACGTGCAGCACCCACGCGATGACCGTGAGGGCCATCGCCGCGCGCAGGTAGCGGGGGGTCTTGGCCGCCGCGGGAGCCTCGACCTTCTCGAGCACCGCGGTCGAGCCGGAGCTGGCCTCGCTCACGACCGCGGCCGCCGGAGCCACGACGGCCACGCGGCGGGAGAGATCGAGTGTGAACATGATGAACGCCAGCGCGTAGATCGCCATGGCGGAGTACACGGCGACTGTGGAGAACTGCACGAGGGTGTCGGTCACGGTCCCACCTTAAGCCCGAGTTGATCGATGTGACGGTCCGCGAACTCGGCTACCGCGGCGTCAAGACCAGGGTCGTCGCCGCGCGCGAGGCCGGCGTACTCGAGGGCGAGAGTGCCGTCCTCGTGGGGGGCCGCCTTCACCCAGAGGCGTCGGCGCGGGATGAACAGGCTCGTGACAAGGCCGCCGACGACCAGCACGGCGAACAGCAGCACCCAGAGCTGGGCGGGGTCGTGATGGACGTCGAGCGACACGAAGCGCGGCACCGAGGTGAGCTCGATGCTGCCGAGGCCGTCGGGCAGGTCGGCCTTGTCGCCGGGCCGGAGCTTGATGGCCGGCGTACCCGAGTCGCCGCCGACGATCTGCGTGAGGTTGTCGAGCGTGAGCGTGTACGCGTTCGTGCCCTGGCCGTTGTCGAGGCCGAGGTCGCCGGTGTACATGAAGAGGCTCAGCACCGGGTTGATCGTGTCCGGGTAGCTCGAGATGAGGGTGCCGTCGGCCATCGGCGCCGCGGTCGGGTAGAAGAAGCCGATCATGCCGACCTGCTGCGCGAGGCCGTCCGGGATCTTGATGATGCAGTTGCTGCGCAGGTTCGCGTCCTGCGGGAGGCAGGCGGTCGGCTGGGAGAAGATCACGTTGCCGTCGGGGTCGCGCACGGTCACTACCGGGGCGTACCCGTTGCCGAGCAGGTACACGTCCGTGCCGCCGATGTTGAGCGGCTCGTTCACCTTGATGGTCGCCTTGTGCGGCTCTCCCCCGCGGACGGTCGTGGTGACGTTGGCGACGAAGTCGGTGGCCTGGCCGAGGGCGTCGAGGTTCTGCTCCTCGTAGGTGGGCACGAAGGTGTCGAGCGCGATCGAGTACGGCTCGAGCGCGGAATCCGTGAAGAACCTGCCCGGGTTGAACGAGTCGTAGCTCGCGAGGGTGTTCGTCATGGCGTAGCCCTCGACCACGACGCGCTGGCCGGTGTAGCCGAAGCCGCCGCCGATGCCGACGGTCACCAGCACCCCGATGAGCGCGGTGTGGAACACGAGGTTGCCGGTCTCGCGCAGGTAGCCGCGCTCGGCGGAGACGGAGTCCCCGTACACCTCGGTGCGGTAGCCCTGCTTGCGCAGCAGGTCCCGCGCGACGAGCACGGCGGCCGCGGCATCCCCCGTCGCCGACCGCTCGGTGAAGCCCTCGAGGCGCTGCAGTCGCGCTGGCGTCTTCGGCGGGCGCGCGCGCAGGGCGTCGAAGTGGTGCTTCGTGCGCGGGATCACGCAGCCGATGAGCGAGATGAACAGCAGCAGGTAGATCGCCGAGAACCACACCGACGAGTAGGTGGTGAAGACCCCGAGCTTGTCGAGGATCGGCGCGATCTCCGGGTTGTTCGCCTTGTACTGGATCACGCCGTTCGGGTCGGAGCTCACCTGCGGCACGAGTGAGCCCGGGATCGCCGCGATGGCGAGCAGCAGCAGGAGGAACAGCGCGGTGCGCATGCTCGTGAGCTGGCGCCAGAAGAACCGCAGGTAGCCGACGGGGCCGAGCTTCGGCTGCTGGATCGTTTCCGGGGCGTCGTAGTGGCCCTGCGGGCGCGACGAGTCGCTAGAGGGCGGGAGCGAACTCATTCACCACCCCCAGGAAGCTCGACAGGATCGCGCTCCAGAGGCCCGTGACCATGAGGACGCCCATCGCGATGAGCAGTGCGCCCCCCACGATGTTGAACACACGGATGTGCTTGCGGACCCACGCCACCGAGCTTCCCACCCACCCGAAGCCGAGGGCGACGAGCAGGAACGGGATGCCCAGGCCGAGGCAGTAGAAGAGGCCCACGATCGCGGCCCGGCCGGGGTCGCCCTGGTAGCTCGCGAGGGCGGTCATGGCGACGAGGGTGGGGCCGAGGCACGGGGTCCAGCCGATGGCGAACACCGCGCCGAGGATGGGCGCGCCCGCGAGGCCGGCGCGCGGCCGCCAGGAGGGCTTGAGCTGCCGCTGCAGGAAGGTGACCTGGCCGATGAAGACGAAGCCGAGCACGATGATGACCACGCCGCCGATGCGCTCGATGATCGAGCCGTACTGCAGGAAGAAGACGCCCACGGTGGCGCTCAGCACGGAGATGCCGAGGAACACGACACTGAACCCGAGCACGAACAGGGCGGCACCGAGGGTCGTGCGGCCGCGCTTGAGGTCGGCCGGGTCGGAGACCCCGGTGACGTAGCCGAGGTACCCGGGCACGAGCGGCAGCACGCATGGCGAGAGGAACGCGAGCAGGCCCGCGCCGAACGCAATGGGCAGCGCGAGCGCCAGCGCGCCCTCGCCGACGATGTCGCCGGGGTTCACCTAGTCGTCCTCGGCGAGGACTTTGTCGATCATCGCGGTGAGGATGCTCTTGTCCTGGATCAGCCCGCTGATGCGGCCCGCGACCCGGCCCTGGCGGTCGATGATGAGCGTCGTCGGCACGGCGTTCGGCGCGACGGCACCCTGGCCGGCGAAGGCGAGCTGCACCGAGTTGGTCTGCGCGTCGATGATCGAGGGGTACCCGATGCCGAACTTCTTCTCGAAGTTGATCGCGTTCTCGGCGGTGTCGGAGACGTTGACGCCCAGGAACGGCACCTCCGTGTAGTCCTCGCTGACCGCCTTCAGGTCGGGCGCCTCGAGGCGGCAGGGCGGGCATCCCGCGTACCAGAAGTTGATGACGTAGACGTCCCCCTCGTAGTCGGCGTTGGCCACGTCGTCGCCCGCGTCCGTGGTGCCGGAGTACTCGATGGCCTCCCCGCGCTGGTCGGCGGGGATCTCCGTGTACGCGCCGTCGCCCGACACGTAGCCCTGGCCGGAGCCCTCGGCGTACTGGTCGGCGAGCGGGTCGTTCGAGCATCCCGCGAGCGCGAGGATCACGACGGCGATGGCGAGTAGGCGCTTCACACTGCTCCCGAGTCGATGGCGGTCGCCAGCAACTCTTTCGCAGGTTCCTGATAGTCGACCTCGACGAAGCGGTCGCCCGTCACAGCGAGGGTCGTGATGCTCGAGAGCGTGCAGCGGCGGTTGCTCGGGTTGTGCGGCAGCCGCAGGTCCTTCACGGAGCGCGCGACCATCACGATCGGCATCTGGTGGCTCACCATCACCACCTCGCCCCCGTCGGCCTTGGCCCACGCGTCGCCGATGGCGGCGAGCATCCGGGCCTCGACGCTGCGGTAGGGCTCGCCCCAGCTCGGGCGCATCGGGTTGCGCAGCTGCACCCAGGCCCGCGGGCTCCGGATGGCACGGCGCACCGATGTGCCCTCGAACCAGTTGTGCGGCTCGATGATCCGCTCCTCGGTCACGATCGGCAGCCCGAACTGCTCGGCCCACGGCGCCGCGGACTCCTGCGCGCGCTGCAGCGGGCTCGCGTAGAGCGCCGTGACCGGGTGGCCCTTCAGCGACTCCGCGGCGGCCGCGGCCATCGCGTGCCCCAGCTCGCTCAGGTGGAACCCCGGGATGCGCCCGTAGAGGATCTCCTCGGGGTTGAATACCTCGCCGTGGCGGACGAGGCGGATGAGGTCAGCTGGCACCCGTCGATTCTACGTGCTGTAGAACGACATTGAAGTTGTCGCGGAACAGGTTGCCCGGGTCGAGCTCGTCCTTCAGCTTCCGGAGGCGGGCGAGGGTCGCCGGCGGGAAGGCGTCGCCGATGCGCTCCGGGCGCGGATCGGTGTCGAAGCTCAGGTACATCCCGCTGAAGTGCTCCCCCATCTCGTCCCACAGCCCGTCGAGCGGGGTGCGGCGGCTGCCGATCACCGACACGGCGAAGTTCGCGGAGCGGCCGGCGTAGGCCGTGGCATCCGGGGCCACATCGCTCACCGCGCCGCCGACGGAGCGGATCGAGAGCACGTAGGCGGCGCCGGTCGACATGAATCCCGCGAGCGCCTCGGCGAACTCGGGCGTGATGTGCTCCACGAGTGCCGAGCGGCTGACCGGATCTCCCTGCCCGCGGTGGTCGCCGGGCTGGACGTTGTCCATGATGCTCGCGTACGGCACGAGCTGCACCGACTGCTGCAGGAGCGGCCCGGCGTTCGCGAGCGGCTGGAGCCTGTCGATGATCGTGTCCGGGTCGCTCGAGTCGACGACCGTCATGGTCTGCGCCACGGTGGGCTGGCCCGGGGCGGGGTTGCCCATCATGAGGAAGCTCGTGAGGTCGCGCGGTGCCTCCTCGACCGCGGCCGCCCAGCGCTCGAGGAACCCGGCGGTGTCGCTCGCGTCGAACGCGAGCTGCGCCCAGCCGACGTCGCCCACCTCGTCGACCTCGAACTCGAAGCTCACGACGATGCCGAAGTTGGCGCCCGCGCCGCGGAGCGCCCAGAACAGCTCGGGGTTCTCCTCGTCGCTCGCCGTGACCACCGAGCCGTCGGCCAGCACCACCCGCGCCGCGCGCAGGTGGTCGATCGTCAGCCCGTGCTCGCGGCCGAGGAACCCGACGCCGCCCGCGGTCGCGAGCCCGCCGACGCCCACCCCTCCGTAGTCGCCGGAGCTGAGCGCCCAGCCGTGCTCGGCGAGGGCCACGGCCACGTCGGCCCAGCGGGCGCCGGGCTCGATCCGCACTCGGCGCGCCCTCTCGTCGAGAACCTCGATCGCGTTGAGGGCCTTCAGGTCGATGACGATGCCGCCGTCGTTGGTCGAGCGGCCGCTGAACCCGTGGCCGCCGCTGCGCACGCCCAGGGCGATTGCGGGATGCTCGCGCGCGAAGCCGACCGCCTCGACGACCTGCTCCACGCTCGTCGGGCGGAGGACGATGCCGGGGTTGCCGCCGCGGATGTAGTTGTTGCGCACCCTCGAGAACCCGGAGTCGCCGGGCTCGACGGCGGTCGCGGCCAGCGAGGCGGGCACCGCGTCGTAGTCGATGCCGTCCCGGCGCTTGGCGAGCGCGATGCTGTTGCGCACCCGGCCCTCGCTGGTGCCCTTCTCGGCGCGCTCGGCCGCCACGCGCTCCCGCAGCTCGGGGATCACGTCCTCCGCGAACCGCTGCATCGCCGCGGGGTCGTCGAGGCCCAGGATGAACGTGCCCGTGCCGTTCTCCATCGCGAGGTCGAACAACTGGTCGACCGGCAGCTCGGGGACGTTCAGCAGCCGGCGGATCTCCCGCGGGTCGCGACCGGCGGCCTCCGCAGCCTCGTCGATGGCCGCGTTCCCCCGCTCGAGGTCGCCCGGCTTGAGGTAGGCCAGGGAGGGCAGCCACCCGTCGCCCTTCGTGCCGATGAGGCGCAGCATCCGGGGCTTCAGCGCACCCACCCAGATCGGGATGTCGTGCGCCGGGGCGGGCCCGCGCTTGGCGCCGTTCACGCGGTAGAACTCGCCGTCGACGCGCAGCGGTGCGCGCTCGCCGGCGTCCCACACGCCGCGCATGATGTCGATCGCCTCGGAGAGCGCGTCGACGCCCTGGCCCGGGGTGAGGCGGCGGCCGCCGATGGACTCGATCGCGTCCCAGAAGCCGCCGGCGCCGAGGCCCATCTCGAATCGGCCGCCCGAGAGCAGGTCCAGACTGGCGGCCGCGCGCGCGAGGACCGCGGGCTGGCCGCGCAGCGGGAGGTTGTGCACGTTCGCCGCGACGTGGATGCGCTCGGTCTTCGCCGCCACCCAGGAGAGGAGCGTCCACGTGTCGTGGAAGGAGGCCTGGTACGGGTGGTCCTGGAAGGTCGCGAGGTCGTAGCCGAGCTGCTCTGCGAGCACCGCGCGCTGCACGGGCGCCTGCGCGGGCGAGTTGGTTGGCGTGATGAAGACGCCGAAGGCAAGGGGATGACCGTAATCAGGCATGGCTCCAGCCTCCTCTCCTGCCCCCGAAGTGACAAACCACTCGTAAGCGGCTTACTATCAGTAAGTGACTATGACGACCTGGCAGCACATCGACGACGACCAGTGCCGGCGCTTTGCCTCCTCGGTGGAGCTGATCGGCAAGCGCTGGAGCTCGGGCATCCTGCTCGCCGTCGCCCAGGGCGCCACCCGGTTCAGCGAGATCACCGCGACGGTGACCGGCCTCTCCGACCGCCTCGCGGCGCAGCGGCTCAAGGAGCTGGAGCGCGACCTGCTCATCGAGCGCCACGTGATCGCGACCACGCCCGTGCAGGTGCGCTACGCGATCACCCAGCGCGGACAGGACCTGCTCGACTCCCTCCAGCCGCTCGTCGGCTGGGGCCAGAAGTACGGAACACCCGCAGACAACTAAACTTCAGGGATGCCTGAACGCACCCTGATCAAGAACCTTGCCGCCGCGACCGACGGACCCGTCTCCGTGTCCGGCTGGGTGGATACCGTGCGCGACCAGAAGAAGGTGCAGTTCGTCGTGCTGCGCGACGAGTCGGGCGCTGTGCAGCTCGTGAACCCCCGCCCGTCGGACGACGAGGGCAACATCATCCCGTCCGAGCTCAGCGACACCATCTCCGGCCTCGCGCAGGGCACGTTCCTCACCGCGACCGGCGAGCTCAAGCACGACGAGCGCGTCAAGCTCGGCGGCGTCGAGATAAAGCTCGACGCCCTCGTGATCGCCGCCGCGGCGAACCCCGAGACGCCGATCGCGGACGACACCGGCGTGGACAAGCGCATGGACTGGCGCTTCCTCGACCTGCGCCAGCCGAAGAACAACCTCATCTTCCGCATCCAGACCACGCTCGAGCACGCCTGGCGCACCTACTGGGTGGAGAACGACTTCATCGAGCTGCACACCCCCAAGCTCATGGCGAGTGCGAGCGAGTCGAAGGCCGAGCTGTTCGAGGTCGACTACTTCGAGGGCAAGGCGTACCTCTCGCAGAGCCCGCAGTTCTTCAAGCAGATGGCGCAGCCCGCCGGCTTCGGCAAGATCTTCGAGGTCGGGCCCGCCTTCCGCGCCGACCCGAGCTTCACGAGCCGCCACGCGACGGAGTTCACCTCGGTCGACTCGGAGATCAGTTGGATCGACTCCCACGAGGACGTCATGAAGCTGCACGAGGAGCTGCTCGTGGCCGGGTTCCAGGCCGTCAAGGACAAGCACGGCGCGGAGATCGAGGCCCTGTTCGGCGTGGAGGTCACCGTGCCCACGACGCCGTTCCCGCGCATCCCCCTCGCCGAGGCGAAGCGCATCATCGCCGAGCGCGGCTACACCGTGCCCCGCACGGACGACGACATGGACCCGGAGGGCGAGCGCCAGATCGCCGCCTACGTCAAGGAGGAGTTCGGCCACGAGTTCGTCTTCCTCACGGACTACGCGTCGAGCATCCGGCCGTTCTACCACATGCGCCACGAGGGCGACCCGTCGCTGACGAACAGCTACGACCTCATCTTCAACGGCGTCGAGATCTCGACGGGGGCGCAGCGCGAGCACCGCGTCGACATCCTCATCGAGCAGGCCAAGGACAAGGGCCTCGACCCGGAGGAGCTCGACTTCTACCTCGACTTCTTCCGCTACGGCGTGCCGCCGCACGGCGGATTCGGCATGGGACTGAGCCGTGTGCTCATGCTGATGCTGCACCTGTCGAACATCCGGGAGTCCACGTACCTCTTCCGCGGCCCGACGCGCCTTCTGCCGTAGTCCGCCGCTCCCGCCCCTCCTCCCGCCCGCTCCCGCCCGCCCCTCCCGCCCCTCCCTGGGAGCACCTCCCCGCGACGGTGCCGCCGAGAGTGCGATTCGACGGGGTGTGACTGCCGCACGACCCCGTCAAACTGCACTCTCGCGGAGTTGGAGTAAGCCTTGCGGCGGCTCAATCTCGGGGCGCTACCATAAGCCATCGCTACTCGGCGAAAACTATCCACAGAGGAAGTTGGCACGACTATGGCTGGCAAATTTGTTATCACGAAGGACAAGGCGGGCGAGTTCCGCTTCGTGCTCAAGGCGGGCAACGGCGAGGTAATCGCCCAGTCGGAGGGCTACAAGTCGAAGGCCAGTGCTGAAAACGGCATCGCCTCCGTGAAGACGAACGCCCCGGGTGCGCCCATCGTCGACGAGTCCTAGGAATTCGCCCTTAGCGCTCGTTTACCTTGATGGGGCAGGATGACCCCATGTCCAAGAAAATCGACGCAGCGCTCAAGGATCTCAAGAAAGCGCTCAACGAGCACGCCGATGCGGTCGGCGGCAGCGCGGTATCCCTCAAGAAGGCCCAGCGGGCCGGTGCGAAGGTCGCTGCTGCCGCCACCGCCTACGCGGAGGCAGTCCACGCCAAGAGCGGCATGGGCAACCCCTTCGACGACATGGTGCAGCCCGGCCTCGAGGGCGCGACGCTCGCGTCTCTCGCCGCCGAGCGGGACGCCATCGCCAAGCACCTCACGGGCCCCATCCCGATCCAGAGCGCCAAAGCCCTCTAGCTCGCGAGGATCGCGGCCTTGAGCCGCTCGGCGTCGAGCCGCCAGATGGCGTGCACGCGCCCGTTCACCATGAGCACCGGAATCTCGTCCCAGTACTTCTCGTTGAGCTCGGCGTCATCGTGGATCGAGAGCTCTTCAAGCGAGACGGATGCCGCTTCCCCCAGGTCATCGAGCACCGATGCGATCACCGCGCGGGCGTCGTCGCAGAGGTGGCAGTCGGGCTTGCCGATGAGAGTCAGCCTCGTAGTGGACACGACCATAGACTAAACGGGATGCCCGAAGCAGCGCCGCCACCCCCCAGCGATCGTCCGATCGTCGCCTTCTTCGACGTCGACAACACGCTCATGCGCGGGGCCAGCGTCTACTACGTCGGCCGAGAGGCGTTCCGCCGCGGGCTCATCTCCTGGCGCGATATCGCCCTGTTCGGCTGGCACCAGTTCCGCTTCCTCGCCGTCGGCGAGAACCGGCAGCACCTCTCCACGGCGAAGGACCGCGCGCTCGGCCTCGTGAGCGGCCACACCGAGGAGGCCCTCGTCACGATGGCCAACGAGATGTACGAGCGCGACTTCGCCCCCAAGCTCTGGCCCGAGACCGTGGAGCTCACCAGGGCCCACCTGGAGAAGGGCCACGAGGTCTGGCTGATCACGGCCACCCCGCAGCTCGTCGCCCAGGTGATCGCCGACCGGCTCGGCCTCACCGGCGCCATCGGCACGCGCGTGCAGGCCCTTGACGGGGTCTTCACCGGCGCTCTCGACGGCCACGTCATCCACGGCGACGAGAAGGCCGCGGTCGCACTGCAGTTCGCGAGCGACCGCAAGGCCGACCTCACCGACTGCTGGGCCTACTCCGACTCCAGCAACGACATCCCGCTGCTCACGATGGTCGGCAACCGTGTCGTCGTGAACCCTGACGCGAAGCTGCTCGCCCACGCGAAGGAGCACGGCTGGGAGGTCCTCCCGCTCAAGCGCTCGAGCATCCGGGATGCCCAGAAGAAGGTCAAGCGCGAGGCGCGGGCGGTAAAGAAAAGGGCCCGGTAGCTACCGGGCCCTGGGTCTTCTGGAGACCTACTTCTTGTTGCGACGCTGGTGGCGCGTCTTGCGCAGCAGCTTGCGGTGCTTCTTCTTCGCCATCCGCTTGCGGCGCTTCTTGATGACTGAACCCATGGACTACCTCACGGTCTTTGTAATGAACACATCTGAATGGACTCGACCCGGTCCGATTCAGAACCGCGGAAAGACATACCGGAAGATCTTAGCAGCGCAGCCACGGTTCGCGCTCCAAACCCCGGGCACTCTAGCTCCCTATTGCTCATTGCGGCCCCAGGAACACAGTGTGTCGCATCGGAATATCCTTCATATTCTCTAGAGTGATGGCAAGAAGTTCCGACCGAGGAGCTCGAGGTTCGTATGATTCGCACGACTGGCGATGAGAGGCAAGGATGCCATGCACATCTCCTTCGCCCCTCGCGAGCTGAGAGACTTTTGCAACAACCCATCGCCGGGCGCGCTGGCTGGTCTGGATGTGGATCGTCTCAAGGCTCGCCTTGCCGACCTCGACGCCGTCGACAACTTGACCGAACTCGTCGTCGGAAGGCCAGATCTCCTTACGAGCACGGCCGCGGACATCACGATCGCAATCGGGGACAACTATGCGTTGCGATGCCGGGTGGATCAGGTCGCCGCGCAGAATCAAGATCCGGTTCGGTGGAGCGAATGTCATTGGATAATGGTCGAATCCCTCGAACCGATAGGTGCCACTAATGAGTGATACATCCTTCGCACCACGCTGGGCATCGTCGCCTGCGGAGACTATCCGCGAAGCGCTCGTGGAGCTGGGTTTGAGCGTGGAGGATCTTGCCGATCGAGGCGGTCTCTCGGACGCAGACGCTAGAGAACTTGTCACGGGTCAGCGAGTAATTACCCCCGAGATCGCCGAAGTGCTGGTCGGCGTCGTCGGCAGTACGACGGGTTTTTGGTTGAACCGTGAGGCTCGCTACCAAGAGAGTCTCAACTTGGTGACAGCAGATGATCTTGTCCAACAACTCCCAAAGGCGTACATGGAGAACCTGGGCTGGCCAAACACCCAGGACGATTGGCGCGAAGGCGCCTACGCATTCCTCGACTTTTTCGACCTCCAAGTCGCACGCGACTGGAATGGTCTGTACGGGACAGCGCGATTCCGCGAATCGCCCACCGTTACCTCGAACCAGCTTGCGGTGGCGGCGTGGCTTCGGCAAGGGGAGATAGAAGCCAAATCCATCCAGGTAGGACATTGGTCCCCCGAGGCATTCGGCCACGCGGTCGTTGCAGCTCGCCCGCTAACCAAGGTAAAGGACCCCCGCGACTTTATTCCTCGATTGCAGCGATTGTTTTCCGAGGCCGGGGTCGCCCTGGTCGTGGTGAAAACACCAGAGGGATGCGCTGTGAGCGGGGCGGCTCTTGAAGATCGCGAGGGAACCAAACTGATTGTCGTTAGCGCTCGATTCTTGGCTGACGATCATTTCTGGTTCACAGTTTTTCACGAAGCGGGCCACATCATTCGGCACGACGTCTCGCAGGGTTTTCTCGACGACCTGGATGACACGACAAACGCGGCGGCAGTGGAGATGGAGGCCGATTCGTTCGCCCGAGACTCGCTAATCAGGGGTGATCTTTCCGATCTGAAACAACTAGGCGCCGCCTTGACATATAGGCGAGTTGCCGCGTGGGCGGCGGCGGAGGGCATTTCACCCGGGGTTCTAGTGGGGAGACTTCAGCATGATGGTGTTCTCGCGCACAGCCAACTGAACAAGTTGAAACGTCGATACAAATGGGACGGCCTCACGCTGACGCTTCGTTGATGCGTTAGCCGGAGAACCGCTTGTACTCCGTCGGTTTCTTCTGCCAGTTGCAAACTGCGTCCTCCAGTACGTCTGGGCTAATAGAGGCACCCTCTGCGACTATCTGCAGTCGCGCCTGGACGTTCCTTGCCGGACTGGAGACATCATCGAGCAACAATCTCGCGCCCGCTAGCGGGCCGGTCGCACCGATGAGGTACGAATGCGGAGGTTCGATGGTGAGGAGCCTCAGTTTTCGCAACATCATGAGGTAGTCGAAGCGCGCGATTCTTCCAAATTTCCGGACGCCCCCCATCGATCGATAGAGGTGATCGAAGGCATCCTTCGGACCCATCGCCAGGGCTTCGGCAAAACGTTCGCGGTGGTCCCCACCGCCAGCCAATACCCACTCGACATAACTCTGTATTGCCGCGCCCGTACCTCTTTCAGACCACGCATCCAAACTCTCGTACTTCCGGTGATTCCCGAAGCCTTGAGGACGGCTTGGATCCCGTAGCGCATCTTGATTGGCGTCGAGCCAGAATCGGAAGGAGGTGGGATCGGCGGAAATCGCAGCCCAATCCCAGAGACCGCCTTGCCCAAGTCGACCGTAGATGTCAGTCACATAACGCCACCCGGCTCTACGATGACGACCAAAATGCACGAAAAGATAGACCAACCAGACAGCTTCGTCGAAGTTGCCCTGCTGATTAGCGAGTATGGCCGCTTTGAGCGGATCGAAGCCAGGCGAACGCGGGTCTCCGGCCATAGGGTCGAGACGTCGCGTTAGCAGTCGGTCTGTGTAGAGGACACGTTGTTCACTGTCGATCACTTGCTCAATGAATGTGGCTCTCGCAAGCGGGTCTTGAATTCCCGGCAGGGAGAAGTTATCGAGCTCGAAGCCAGTCAACGCCGCGTCGATGCGAGCGGCGTCAGCGACATAGTTATTCCTCACGCTATCGCCCTACCCCCGGAATGAGTGGAGCGGCGATCGACGAGGTAGAGACGGTAGAACTCGGTCGACATCGCATTTGCAATTTCTTCCATTTTGGACGGGGAGTTACGCAATCCGTACGCGATGATGATGCGGCTGAGGTCACCCCAATAGTTTTTCTCCAAGTTCTGTGCATCCACCGATTGCGGACCCTCAGTCCGAACCCTTTCCTCCAAATCGACGAGCTCCGCAAGGCGGGGCCAGGGATCACCATCCGGCATCGCCGGCATTTCCTCTGCAGGGTGGTGCCACCCCTCACCCACGTATCCAGCGGCCCTCGCCAGATCCTCCTCGTAAAGATGCAGGCTTCCGACTAGGTGCTGGTATTCCCCCAAGTCGGCGCCCAGCGATCGCGCGACTATCTCCTGAAGCATGGTGAACGCGAAGATATCGTGCGGGAGACCCTTGTATGCGTCGTTCGACCGCATATGGGCGATTAGATGCAGCTTTCCATCCCTCAACAGGAACTGGAGAGTACAGGTGCAGGGCGGGTTCTTGATCGCCGATTGGAGATCGCTTCTGTCGAACAATTGAACGACGGCCTGCCGGGTGAAAGGGCGTTCTTGAAGCATCTCGACGAGATTTCTGACCTGCGCGTCGCCATCTTGACCAAATAGGCGCGGCCCGTAGGCTCCCTTGATCACACCCTGGGTGGCCTCCAGCCGGTACATGTCGACGTAGTGGGCGATGTGTTCCTCATCATCACTGCCCGCCAAATACCACACGAACTCGCCTACAGCGCTAAAGACCATGCTGCGCGACGCGCTTCTACTCAAACGTGCTCGCGGGTTTCGCAGTTCCAGGGCCGCACCGACCACCTCGACGGCGTCGCCCCGTGTAGGTCGGGTCATCGATCCTTCTTTAGGCAGCCTCTCAAGCACCTCATGCATTAGGTCGTCTAGGGTGGCTTCCGACGCGACGAAGGTCATTTCACGCTCCTATGCGCTGCAGAGTGCGACAATTGAAGCACTCTCACTAAGGAATAGTAGCCGCGCCCGGCTAGGAGGTGTTCTGGTGAAGGAGAAACCTCTCCAAGTGGTCGCCGCGGTCATTCGATCGGGTGACGAGGTCCTTGCCTGTCGCAGAAGAGCCCACAAAGCTGCTGGAGGTAGATGGGAGTTCCCCGGAGGAAAGGTCGAGCCGCACGAGTCACTGGCAGCAGCATTGCGTCGAGAGATTCGTGAAGAACTATCCGTAGACGTCGACGTGGGTCGACTAATCGTTCGAGCAACCACGACCGTGAGAGATCAGGAGATCGACCTCCGCTGCTTTGAGGCAACCCTCCTCGGTCCCGCTCCCACTCAGAGCACGGATCACGACGAACTCCGTTGGGTACATGTTTCCCAACTCGATTCGCTTGACTGGGCCGATCCGGACTATCCGATGGTTTCCCGACTTGTTAGCGAGCTCGACTTCCGGCCATAGCGCGGCCACTTACAAGGCGCGCAGGCGGGGCGCCAGATCGCGCTCGAACAGCTCGAGGAAACGGCGCTGGTCCTGGCCTGGGGCGTGGAATACGAGGTGGTTGAGACCGGCGTCGGTGTACTGCTTGATCTGCTCGACGACGGCGTCGGGGTCGGCGCCGACGATCCAGCGCGAGGCAATCTGCTCGATCGGCAGGGCGTCCGCCGCCTTCTCCATCTCGATCGGATCGGTGATGTCGTGCTTCTGCTCCTTCGAGAGCGCGAGCGGCGCCCAGAACCTGGTGTTCTCGAGGGCGGTCGCCTCGTCGGTGTCGTAGGAGAGCTTGATCTCGATCATCCGGTCGATCTCGTCGAAGCTGCGCTCGGCCTGGCCGGCGCCCTCCTTGACGGCCGGGATGAGCTCCTCGGTGTAGAGCGCCATGCCCTTGCCCGACGTGCAGATGAACCCATCGCCGGAGCGGCCGGCGTAGCGCGCCACGAACGGGCCTCCCGCGGCGATGTACACGGGCATCGGGGCATCCGGCCGGTCGTAGATCGACGCGTCGACAGTCTTGTAGTACTCGCCGTCGAAGTTCACGCGGTCGCCGGTCCACAGCGCGCGCATGAGGTCCACCGACTCGCGCAGCCGCGCGAACCGCTCCTTGAACTCCGGCCACTCGGCAGTCCAGCCGGTCGCGATCTCGTTGAGGGCCTCGCCGGTGCCGACGCCCAGCATGATGCGCCCGGGGTAGAGGCAGCCCATGGTCGCGAAGGCCTGGGCGATGACGGCGGGGTTGTAGCGGAAGGTCGGGGTCATCACGGATGTCCCGATCGTGATGGTCTTCGTCCGCTCGCCCACCGCGGCCATCCAGGAGAGGGAGAACGGCGCGTGGCCGCCCTCGTGGCGCCAGGGCTGGAAGTGGTCGCTGACCGTGACGCTCTCCATGCCGTGCGCCTCGGCCGCCACCGCGATCTCCACGAGCTCGCGCGGGTCGAACTGCTCTGCCGATGCCTTGAAGCCGAGTGTGAGGGTCATCCCCCGAGTTTACGTACTAGCCGACCTCGGAGATCGGCGTCTCGATCGCGGCGACCACCGCGGACTCCGGGATGCGGAACGAGCGGCCGAAACGCACGGCGGGCAGCTCGCCGGAGTGCACGAGCCGGTACACGGTCATGTTCGAGACGCGCATCATCTCGGCCACTTCGGCGACCGTGAGAAAACGCACGTCGGACAGATCACGCGACATATCGGGCAGTGCTCCTAGGTAATGGGGGCACAACCAGTGTGACTGGAGTGCTAGACGGCAACACTAGAGGGTGAAGTTGCGCGGTGTCCACCCCCGTACGGGTGACCTAGAAGCGGCGGAACAGCCTGCGCCGGAACCTCGTCGGCAGCGCACGGGCCCGGTGGGTGCCCTCCGCGACACGGCGGCCGATCGTGCTGCCCACGTCGGCGCCCGACCACGCGGCGAACACCGCCGAGCCGCCGTCGTCGACGCGCAGGTCGTCCTCGTCGTCGAGGGCGGGCTCGACGAACGGGGTCAGCCAGTCCTCGAGCTCCTCGAGGGGGCCGGGATCCAGCCGGTAGAAGCGGTGCTGCCCGTCTTCGCGGACGGTCACGAGGCCGTGGTCCCGCAGCACCCTGAGATGCTTCGATACCGTCGGCTGGCTCAGGCCGAGCCGCTCGACCAGGTCGCCGACGCTGATCTCGCCTGCCGCGGCATCCCGGGCCAGTGCGCGCTCGAGCAGGGCAGACATGAGCTCCCGCCTCGTGGGATCGGACACGACGTCGAAGATGTCAGCCATGAGGTAAGGGTACTGTGATGGTCGAAAGACGAGGGGGTGGGATGCGCGGCAAGCCGGTCTCGCGCGATACGCCGTTCGCCCGCATTCGCGACGGGGTCGATGCGTTCATCGCCGCCACCCCCGCGCGGTTCGCGATCCTGATCTTCGCGGCCCTCATCTTCGTCTTCACGCTCCTCTTCTCCCTGCCGCTCGCGACGAGCTCCGGCACGCAGGCGCCGTTCGTCGACGCGCTGTTCACCGCCGTCTCCGTGATCTGCGTCACCGGGCTCTCGACCGTCGACATGGCGACGTACTGGTCGCCTCTCGGGCACGCGTTCATCTTCATCGGGGTGGAGATCGGCGGTATCGGGGTGCTCACGCTCGCCTCGATCCTCGGGCTCGTGATCAGCCGACGCCTCGGCCTGCGCCAGAAGCTGCTCGCCGCGGGAGACGCCAACCCGCTGCGCATCCGGAAGGGCCCGATCGCCGAGGGCCAGGCCGTGCGGCTCGGCGAGACCGGCAACCTCCTGGTGACCGTCGCCGTCAGTGTGGTCGTGATCGAGGTCATCGTTGCATCCCTCCTCTTTCCCCGGATGCTCCTGCAGGGGGTTAACCCGTTGGATGCGGCCTGGCAGTCGATCTACATCTCGGCGATGGCCTTCACCAACACCGGCTTCCTCCCGACGTCGGAGGGGCTAGCGCCGTACGCCGGCGACGTCTGGTTCTTGGGCGTGATGATGATCGGCGTGGTGGCCGGCGCGATCGGCTTCCCGGTCATCTACGTGCTCTCGCGCAACCTGCGGCGCCCGCGCAAGTGGTCGCTCCACGTGAAGATGACCCTGCTCACGTTCGGGCTGCTGCTCGTGCTCGGGGCGCTCGCCTACTTCGTCCTCGAGTTCGACAACCCGCGCACGATGGCGGACCTCGACGCCGGCCAGCGCATCCTGCAGAGCTTCTTCATGTCGACGATGGCCCGCTCCGGCGGGTTCTCCACAATCGACCCGTCGCAGTTCGACGGCTCGAGCCTGCTCGTCACCGACATGCTCATGTTCATCGGCGGCGGCTCCGCCTCCACCGCGGGCGGGATCAAGGTCACCACTCTTGCCGTCCTGTTCCTCGCGGCGTTCGCGGAGGCCAGGGGCAACGACGAGATGGAGGCCTACGAGCGGCGGATCCCGCCGGACGTCCTCCGGCTCGGCGTGAGCGTCGTGCTGTGGGGGGCCACGACGGTGGCCGCGGCATCCATCGTCCTGCTCCTCATCACCGACGAGCCGCTCGACTTCGTGCTGTTCGACGTGATCAGCGCCTTCGCCACCTGCGGACTGTCGACCGGATTCACGCAGAACACCTCCGACGGCGCGCAGTACGTGCTCGCGGCCACCATGTTCCTCGGGCGCATTGGTACCGTGACACTGGCGGCGGCGCTTGCGGCGAGCCAGCGCAGGCAGTTGTTCCGCAGACCTGAAGAGAGGCCGATCGTTGGTTGAGGTAGATCTTGGTTGACAAAATTCCCCACGACGCACCGGTCTTGGTCATCGGCCTCGGCCGCTTCGGCGCCGCCACCGCCGGCCAGCTGCAGCGCCTCGACCGCGAGGTGCTCGCGATCGACGAGGACAACGCCCTCGTGCAGAAGTGGTCGGAGCGCGTCACCCACGCCGTGCAGGCGGACGCGCGCTCCATCGACGCCCTGCGGCAGATCGGCGCGCAGGACTTCGCGATCGCCGTCGTCGCGGTCGGCTCGTCGATCGAGGCATCCGTGCTGATCACCGCCAACCTCGTCGACCTGAAGATCCCGCAGATCTGGGCGAAGGCGATCAGCCAGTCGCACGGCAAGATCCTCGCGCGCATCGGCGCCAACCATGTCATCTACCCGGAGGCGGAAGCCGGTGAGCGGGTCGCCCACCTGGTCTCCGGCCGGATGCTCGACTTCATCGAGTTCGACGACGACTTCGCGATCGTGAAGATGTATCCGCCGAAGCCGATCCGCGGCATCCCGCTCTCCGAGTCGCAGGTGCGCAAGAAGTACGGCATCACCGTGGTCGGGGTGAAGTCGCCGGGCAAGGACTTCACCTACGCGACCCCGGAGACCGTGGTGTCGAACCACGACCTCATCATCGTGAGCGGCAACTCGGTCGACATGGAGCGCTTCGCGACGCTGAGCTCCTAGGGCTGCGAGTCATCGTCCTGGCCGTCCTGGCTCTGACCGCCCTGGCCCTGACCGGGCGCGGCCGGGCCGGGGCCGCCCATGCCGTTCGGGCCGCCGGGGAAGCCGCCGTCCGGGCGGTCACCGCCGGGGAAGCCACCCTGGCCGCCGGGGCCGAACTGCGCCTGGCCCTGCCCTTGCGGCAGGTGGGTGCCGACGAGGATGCCTCCGCCGAACAGCGCGCCCGCGACGAGCACGGCGCCGACGGTGACGCCCGCGACCGCCAGCCCGCTGCGGCGGCGCTCGACGACGACCGGCGCGGGCTGCTCGACGGGCGCGGGCGCGGGTACTTCTTCTGAGACCTTCTTGGCCATGGTGTGCTCCTCGGGATCGGGGCGTGCTCCTCTGCACGCGCGACAACCCTGCGCCGCGACCCTATGAACCGGCCAAGACCCCGCCCCGAGACCGCCGAGCGTCCACCCCCTCGGCCGGCGCGAGCGGCTCCCGGTCCATGCGGAGGATTCGACACCGTGCTGCCGCCGTGGCGACCGCATGGCGCCGAAAGGTCAGCGTGGGCACTCGAGGGCGCGGGCGGGCGGGCGGGTGGGCGCGGCGGGCGGGCGGCGGCCCCGAGCGCCGCCGGATGCCGCGGCTCAGCCCCCCGCGGCCATCTCCCGCGCCCGCTCGAGGGCCGCCGCGGTCGCCCGGTCGAACAGCCCGGAGAGGTCCGCCGACTGCAGCACGCCGATCGCGCGCTCCGTGGTGCCCTTGGGGCTCGTGACCTGGGCGCGCAGTGCCGCCGGGTCGAGGTCGGACGCCACCAGCAGGTCTACCGAGCCGGCGAACGTACCCTGCACGAGAACTGCGGCCTGCTCGGGCGTGAACCCGAGGTTGACGGCCGTGCGGGTCAACTCCTCCACAAGGTAGAAGACGTAGGCGGGGCCGGATCCCGAGATCGTGCTCAGCGCGTCGATCTGCGACTCGGGTATCTCGACCACCGTTCCCACCGTCTCGAAGAGCGCGACGCCGACCGCCACCTGCTCGGGCGTCGCGCGCGAGCCCGCCGCCACCCCCGTCACGCCCTTGCCGATCTTCGCCGGCGTGTTCGGCATGGCCCGGAGCACGGCGTTGTCGACGACCGCCTCCATCGTGGCCGTGGTGATGCCGGCCGCGACGCTGATGACGAGCGCGCCCGGGTCGAGCCGGAGCTCGCGCAGCGTGTCGACGATCATCGCCGGCTTCACGCCGAGGAGCACGATGCCGGCCCCGGTCACGGCACGCTGGTTGCCGTCGGGCTCGGTCTCGAGGGCGATCGACTCGACGCCGTCCGCGGCGACGAGCGCGGCCTTCGCCGCCGTGCGGTTGGTCACCCGGATGCCCCCGCTCACGCTCACGGAGGGGGAGAGCAGGCCCTGCAGGATGGCGCCGCCCATGGCACCCGCGCCGATGATGGCTATGGAGGGGAGATTCGTGGTCACGCCCTCATCCTAGGATTGACCACATGAGCGCATCTGGTGGCGGTAGGGCAATCATCGCGGCACTTCTGGCCAACCTCGGCATCGCGATCGCGAAGTTCATCGGCTTCCTCATCTCGGGGTCAAGCTCGATGCTCGCCGAGAGCGTGCACTCCCTCGCCGACACGGGCAACCAGGGGCTCCTTCTGCTCGGCGGCCGCAAGTCCCGCAAGCGCGCCGACGCCGACCACCCGTTCGGCTACGGCCGCGAGCGCTACGTCTACGCGTTCGTCGTCTCGATCATCCTGTTCTCCGTGGGCGGCGTCTTCTCCATCTACGAGGGCATCGAGAAGATCCAGCACCCGCACGAGCTCGAGGCGCCCATCGTCCCGCTGGCCATCCTGCTCGTGGCGATGGTGCTGGAGGGCTTCTCGCTGCGCACCGCCATCCGCGAGTCGAACCACGTGCGCGGCAAGGAGAGCTGGATCTCCTTCATCCGCCACGCCAAGGCCCCCGAGCTCCCCGTCGTGCTGCTCGAGGACGTCGCAGCCCTCACCGGCCTCGTCTTCGCCTTCGCGGGCGTCGGCCTCTCGGTGATCACGGGCGACCCGATCTTCGACGCGATCGGAACCCTGTTCATCGGCGTGCTGCTGGTGCTCGTCGCGATCGTCCTCGGCATCGAGACGAAGAGCCTGCTCGTAGGCGAGGGCGCCAGCGCGGGCGACGCCGACAAGATCCGCGACGCGATCAACGCCCATCCCGACGTCGAGGCGCTCATTCACATGAAGACCCTCTACCTCGGCCCCGACGAGCTGCTCGTCGCCGCCAAGCTCGCCTTCGGCAAGACCAAGAAGCTCGCGGATGTCGCGTCCTCCATCGACGCGGTGGAAGCCGCGATCCGTGCCGAGGTGCCCATCGCGCGCGTGATCTACCTGGAGCCCGACGTGTACTCCCCGCCGAACGCGGCGAACCCCGCGACGGACACCATCGTGATCAAGGGCGCCGACTGACGCTGCGCTTGCGCTAGCGCTTGCTCTGGAAGAACTCGAGCAGCAGCTGCGCGCAGGCCTCGGCCTCGACGCCGGCGATGACCTCCACCGTGTGGTTGAGCCGCCGATCGCGCAGCACGTCGTAGACGCTGCCCACGGCCCCGGCCTTCTCATCCCACGCCCCGAACACGACCCGGGGAATGCGCGAGTTGAGGATCGCGCCGGCGCACATCACGCACGGCTCGAGCGTGACGACCAGGGTGGCGCCGGTGAGGTGCCAGTCCCCCAGCGCGGCGGCGGCCTCCCGGATCGCGATGAGCTCGGCGTGGGCGGTCGGGTCCTGGTGCAGCTCGCGCTCGTTGCGGCCGACGCCGAGGCGATTGCCGTCGGCATCCAGGATGATCGCCCCGACGGGCACGTCACCGGAGTCGAGCGCGCTACGGGCCTCGGCGAGCGCCTCGCCCATCCACTCCGCATACCGGTTCACAGTAGATTGAGCCTATGCGAGTACACGTTGCCGACCACCCGCTCATCACCCACAAGCTCACGGTGCTGCGCGACAAGAACACGCCGTCGCCGACGTTCCGCGCCCTCGCCGAGGAGCTCATGACGCTGCTGGCCTACGAGGCCACCCGCAACGTGCGCACGGAGGTGGTCGACGTTGAGACTCCGGTGGCGAAGACCACCGGGCTCGCGATCAGCATGCCCCGCCCGCTCGTCGTCCCCATCCTCCGCGCGGGCCTCGGGATGCTCGAGGGCATGGTCAAGCTCATCCCCACGGCCGAGGTCGGCTTCCTCGGGATGATGCGCGACGAGGTCACCCTTCAGCCCACCACGTACGCCCAGCGGCTTCCCGACGACCTCTCCGACCGCCAGTGCTTCATCCTCGACCCGATGCTCGCCACCGGTGGATCGCTCATCGGCGCCATCGACTTCCTCTTCGAGCGGGGCGCCAAGGATGTCACGGCAGTCTGCCTCATCGGATCCCCCGAGGGCCTCGCCGCCGTCGAGAAGGCCACCGAGGGCCGCGAGGTGACGGTCGTGCTCGGCGCCCTCGACGAGAAGCTCAACGAGGTCGGGTACATCGTCCCGGGCCTCGGCGACGCTGGCGACCGCCTCTACGGAACGGTGTAGCGCCCACTTGCATTTTGTGCGCGAATGCAAGATAGTTGCACGCATGACTGTTCGTGCATTCGCCCTGACCTCCCTTGAGGTGCGCGAGAGCATGGTCATGTGTTGTCGAATGTGTGCCTAATCAGCCACTCTTTCGTCGGGTTCCGCCTCCCTTAGAGGGCGGGACTCCCGGGCCCCAGTCCTCATAACGACTGGCTACCGCTTCGCATGACCGCAGTACCCGAAGGATCACAACCTCATCATCAGAGGCCCTTCACCCCACACGACTAAGGATTCCCAGGACCATGTCCATCGCTACTATCGACCGCACCCCGCTCGCCCCCGTCTCTCCCGTCTCTCCCGTCGCCGCGGCTCCCGAGTCCCCGGCCGCGGCCCCCCGCCGACTGCAGGCCGTGCCCACCGGCACCGAGGCCCGCGGCTTCGCGCTCTACGTCGGCCTCGACGAGTTCAAGGCCCTCGACTCCGGCACCGACCTCGGCCACGTCGTGGAGCAGATCAAGGGCCTCCTCGCGCAGCTCGTCCCGAGCGCCGAGACCTACGCCGCCGTCGCGCTCGCCCCCGTGGGCGCTGGCGGCCGCGACGTGGACGTCGTCCGCCTCGCCCTGCAGGACCCGGCCGCGCTCGCCAAGCACCGCCAGGCCGCGGAGGAGCCCGAGACGCGCGAGCGCACCGGCGTCGTGATCGACATCTCCCGCAAGCGCGTCACGCTCGACGGCGACACCGCGCCGCTCACCTACAAGGAGTTCGAGCTGCTGCAGTACCTCGTGCTGCGCGAGGGCCGCACGATCGACCGCACGGAACTCATCTCGTCGCTGTGGTCCGCTGCCGATGACGAGATCCCGAACGAGCGCACCATCGACGTCCACGTGCGCCGGCTGCGCGCCAAGCTCGGCGACTACGAGGACATCGTCCGCACTGTGCGCGGCGTCGGCTACCGCTTCGACCGCCACGCGGACGTCGCGATCCGCCAGGCCTCGACCCCGAGCCCGGACTTCTTCTAGGCCGGCAGGCCGCTCATGTGTACACTGTGTACATGAGCGACCCCACAGCCGCCCCGACCGCCCCCGTTCCCGCACACTGGAAGCGGAACGTCTCCCTGTTCCTCACGGGGCAGACGATCTCCCTGTTCGGCTCCATGATCGTCCAGTACGCGGTCATGTGGTACGTCACGTTCCAGACCGGCTCGGGAATCGCGATCGCCCTCTACGCGCTCGCCGCCTTCCTGCCGCAGGGCATCATCTCGATCTTCGGCGGCGTGCTCGCCGACCGCATGAACCGCCGCGTGCTCGTGATGGTGTCGGACGGCACGATCGCGGCGGTCACGCTCGTGCTCGCGCTGCTGATGGCCAACGGCGTGACCGACCTGTGGATCATCCTGGTCGCCGTCGCGGCCCGCTCGATCGGGGCCGGGGTCCAGACTCCCGCGGTCTCGGCCATCCTCCCCCAGCTCGTGCCCGGCGAGCAGCTCATGCGCGTCAACGGCATCTTCGGCACGATCCAGTCGGCGATGGCGCTGCTCGCGCCGGCCGCCGCGGGAGTCGTGTTCGGCATGTTCGGCATCGTCCCCGTCTTCTTCATCGACGTCGCCACCGCGGTCATCGGCATCGGGGTGCTGTTCTTCGTGACGGTGCCGACGCTCGCCTCGATCGCCGACAAGACCACGTCCTACCGCGCCGACCTCGTCGAGGGCATGCGCTACATCTGGCACCACGGTGTCGTGCGCTGGCTGCTCGTGGTGTTCGCGATCATCTTCCTTCTCACCGTCGCACCCTCGTTCGTCACGCCGCTGCTCATTGCGCGCGAGTACGGCAACGACGTCACCCTGGTCACGCTCCTCGAGATCGCCTTCAGCGTCGGGATGCTCGGCGGCGGCGTGCTCGTCTCGACCCTGCTCGCCAAGCGCGGGCGGCTCGGGCTCATCCTGTTCTCCACCTTCGGGTTCGCCGCCTTCACGGTCGGCCTCGGCCTCAGCCCCAACCTGGTGGTCTTCTACGCGTTCATGTTCGGGATCGGCCTTCTCGTCCCGCTGTTCTCCACGCCGTTCATGACGCTGGTGCAGGAGACGGTCCCGCCCGAGATGCACGGACGGGTCTTCAGTTACGTGGGCATCGTGATGGCTCTCGCCACCCCGGTCGGCATGGTCGTGTTCGGGCCGCTCGCCGACGTGATCAGCGTGCAGCTGCTGCTCGTGATCGCCGGCTCGGTCATGGCGGTCGTGATGGTGATCGCGATCGTGGTGCCATCGGGCCGAGCAGCGATGAGGGCGGCGCGGACGCCCGCCCCGGAGGAGCCGGTCGCGGTCGACGCCTAGGCCCGCCCTGATTGGCGCAGCGGGCGCTGGGCTCGTGGCAGCCCCGCGACCACGAGGTCGTACGAGTCGGCGATGAGCTCCGTCACGGGCACGTCGGCGCTGGGCAGGCGCACCGAGATCCAGTGCTTCTTGTTCATGTGGTAGCCGGGGGTGACGTCGGTGAATGTGGAGACCAGGGCTCGGGCATCCTCAGGGTCCGCTTTGAGCGTCAGCAGGCCGGGGCCCTCCTCGGCGTTGAGGATGGCGAAGACCTTGCCCACCACCTTGAAGACCGGCGTCTCCTCGCCGAAGGGGTACCCCAGCTCCACGGCCGGGAACGCGGCGCACGCGTCCATGGCCTCTTCGATCGTGAACGCAGCCATACTTCCATCATGGCCGTTTACCACCTCGCCCGTGTCGCCGATTGGGATGCTGCCGCCGCCTCCGGCGAGTACCGCGTCTCGACCCTGGATCGCACTCTCGAGGAGGTGGGGTTCATCCACGCCTCCCGCGCCGAGCAGCTGGCCGGGGTCGCCGAACAGTTCTACCGCGACGAGCCCGGCGACCTCGTGGTGCTCGAGATCGACGAGAGCGGGCTCGACATCCGGGACGAGGACGGCGGCACCGGCGAGCTTTTCCCGCACATCTACGGGCCGATCCCGGTGGGCTCCGTGACCCGTGCCACTGCCGCGTGGTTCGAGGACGACGGCGGGTTCGCGACCGCGGACTGAGCTCCTCGGCCGTGCGCTCGACGGCGGCACGGTCATCCGCGACCTCCGCATTCCGGCCTTCGCTGAAGCCGCACAGCGCCACTCAGAGAACTCGCAGAAAAAATAACGGTTTGGTAACTAGACAGCGTTACCGTTCCGTTATACATTCATAGAGCAGAAGTTGTTTGCTGTGGCAGCTGAAGCGGAATGTGATTGCAGGACACTCTTGGTGCAAGGGAGAGGGTCGGTTCCTAGCCTCTGGAACCGACCCTCAATCCTGTTAACCGGCACCGCTGCGTGACTCGTGCCCCCGGCAGCCCCGGCCCCGCACCCCGGCCCGCGCACCCCGGCCCGCACACCCCGGCCCCTAGAGCCCCGGCCCGCACACCCCGACCCCGAGAGCCCCGGCCGGCCCATGCGGAGGTTTCGACACCATGCGGCCGCCGAAACCTCAGCATGGTGTCAAAAGGTGCGCGCGGGGGAAGCCGGGGTCGTTGCACGTGCATAGAGTTGTCGGGTGAGCGACAAAACCTCGTCTGTAACCGCCTGGGAGGCGCTGTTCCGCGCGCAGGTCTCCGTGCTGCGGCAGCTCAACGCCGAGTTCCCCACCGACGAGCTCTCGTTCAACGAGTACGACGTACTGTTCAACCTCGCCCGCCAGCCCGAGCGGCAGCTGCGCATCCGGGATCTCAACCGCCACCTGCTCCTCACGCAGCCCAGCGTGAGCCGGCTCGTCGACCGCCTCGTGGCGCGCGAGCTCGTGCGCAAGGAGTCCGACCCCGGTGACGGGCGCGGCACGGTCGTGTGCCTCACCGATGCGGGCTACGACCTGTTCCGGCGGGTGGCGGTCGTGCACGCCGAGTCGATCCACCGCCGGGTGGGCGGCGCGCTCACCACGGAGGAACTGCACGAGCTCGCGCGCCTGACGGACAAGCTGCGGCTCAACACTCCCGTTGAGGGCTGACGTGCCCTCCCCCAGCATCGTGTGGCTGCGGGACGACCTGCGGCTCGCCGACAACCCGGCCCTGACCGCGGCGGCCGAGCGCGGCGGACCGGTCGTGCTCGTGTACGTGCTCGACGAGGTGAGCACGGGCGTCCGGCCCCTCGGCTCCGCGAGCAAGTGGTGGCTGCACCACTCGCTCGCGGCGCTCGGCAAGCAGCTCGTCGTGCGGCGCGGCGCTGCGGAGGAGGTCATCCCGGCGCTCGTCGCTGAGGTCGGCGCGGGGGCGGTGTTCTGGAACCGGCGGTACGGGGCATCCCGTGAGATCGACGCCCGGCTGAAGGCGCGGCTGCGCGAGGGCGGTCTTGACGCACGGAGCTTCCAGGCGAACCTGCTGGTGGAGCCGTGGACCCTCACCACCGGCAGCGGCGGGCCGTACCGCGTGTTCACGCCGTTCTGGAAGGCCGCGCGGGAGCTGCAGTTCAGGGGCCCGCTCCCGGTTCCCGAGGTCGAGTGGATGTCGGCGCCCAGTGACGAGGTGGACCTGCTGCCGCACCCCGACTGGGCCGCGGGGCTTCGCGAGTCGTGGACTCCGGGCGAGGCGGGCGCGCACGCGCAGCTCGAGGGCTTCGTCGAGGAGAGGCTCGCGGACTACCACCGCCGCGACGAGCCGGCCGTCGACGGCACCAGCAGGCTGAGCCCGCACCTGCGATTCGGCGAGATCAGCCCGTTCCAGATCTGGGAGCGGCTGCACGGCGCCATGTCGCCGGCCGCCCGCAAGAACGTGCCGAAGTTCCTCAGCGAGGTGGGGTGGCGCGAGTTCAACTGGAGCATCCTGTTCCACGAGCCCGAGCTCGCGCAGCGCAACTACCGGCCCGCTTTCGACGCGTTCCCGTGGTCGGCCCCCGACCCCGAGGAACTGGCGGCCTGGCAGCAGGGCCGCACGGGCATCCCGCTCGTCGACGCCGGGATGCGCGAGCTGTGGCACACCGGCGTCATGCACAACCGGGTCCGGATGGTCGTGGCGAGCTTCCTCGTGAAGAACCTGCTCGTCGACTGGCGCGTGGGGGAGCAGTGGTTCTGGGACACCCTCGTCGACGCCGACGAGGCCAGTAACCCCGGCAACTGGCAGTGGGTGGCGGGCTCCGGGGCGGATGCCGCGCCGTACTTCCGCGTCTTCAACCCCGAGCTGCAGCGGGAGAAGTTCGACAAGCTCGGCCGGTACGTTAACCGGTGGGTGCCGGAGTACGGGACGCCGCTGTATCCCGAGCCGATCGTCGACCTGGCCGCCACGCGCAAGGAGGCGCTCGAGGCGTACGAGCACGTCAAGCGCGTCGCGGGGTGAGTGGGAGCAACCGGTTTCGATACAGGCGCCAGAGCGCCCCGCCGCCCGGTTTCCATACAGGCGCCAGAGCGCCTTACTCAACCCGCCTACGGCTGCGGACGACCGCCGATGACACCGACAGCGCGCGATGCGACGAGGGCGCCCGCTCGCGCGGAGGCGACCGGGTCGCCCGTGCGCACCCACTCGTCGAGGAAACCTGCGCAGAAGGCGTCGCCGGCGCCGGTCGGGTCGACGACGGGAGCGCTCACGGCGTGGACGCCCGTCGACACCCCGTCGTGGCGCACGAGCACCCCGGCCGCACCGAGGGTGAGCACGACCGTCTCGAAGGCGAGCGCGGCGCCGATCTCGTGGGGCTCCGACAGGCCCGTGAGCAGCCGCCCCTCCTCCAGTGACGGGAACAGGATGTCGGCGCCCGCCATGGCCTCGAGGAAGGCGGCGGGGCCGTAGTCGGCGATGAACCCGGCCGATCCGGGGGCGACGGAGACCGTGACCCCGGCCGCGCGGGCGCGCCGGATCAGCGACGCGATGCCGGGCGCGCCCGCATCGTTGAGCAGCGCGTGACCGGTGATGTGCAGCACGCGCGCGCCGGCGAGCAGCTCGTCGGTCACCTGCGCGGGGTCGAGCAGCGTGTTGGCGCCGCGCTCGGTGAGCATCGCGCGGCGCTGGCCTTCCACGATCACCACGATCGTGCCGGTCGGGAGCACCGGCGAGCCCGCGAGCTGCGACGCGGCGCCGACCGCACTGAGGAGCTGGGTGTGGCGCGCGACGTCCCCGGAGGAGACGCTGCCCACGAAGAGGGCGTCCGCGCCGAGGGAGCCGAGCCAGGCGGCAGTGTTCGCCGCCGAGCCGCCGGGGCGGGAGTGGATCGAGGAAGGGGTGTCCGTGTCATCCCGGATCGGGCCCTCCGGAATCGCGACGACGTCGTCGATGACGTCGCCGTAGGTGATGATGCGGTCAGCCACGCTGGAGGGCGGACCAGGCCGAGGCGACCGCCGCGGCGACCCGCACGTTGTTGCGGGCGAGGTCGAGGTTCACCTCGAGGCTGCGGCCGCCGGAGAGCTCCACGATCTTGAGGAGCAGGAACGGCGTGACAGCCTTGCCGGTCACGCCGGCCTCATCGGCGAGCGCGAGAGCCTGGCTCAGGATGCGGTCGTGCTCCGCCGGGTCCCACTGCTGCTCGAGCGGGATCGGGTTCGCGAGCACGATGCCCTGGCCGTGGCCGAGCTCGTCCTGCGACCGCATGATCGCGGCCACCTGGGCGGCCGTGTCGACGGACCAGTCGAGCGTGTAGGCGGACTCGCGCAGCCAGAAGCTCGGGAACACGCTCGTGCCGAACCCGACGACCGGCACCGACAGCGTCTCGAGGCGCTCGAGTGTGGCGGCGATGTCGAGAACCGACTTCACGCCGGCGGAGACGACGGTGATGTTCGTCACCGCGAGGGTGGAGAGGTCGGCCGACTCGTCGAAGGACTCGCTCGCGCCGCGGTGCACGCCGCCGAGCCCGCCGGTCGCGAAGACCCGGATGCCCGCGAGCGCGGCGAGGTGGGAGGTGGCCGCGACCGTGGTCGCCGCGGAGCCGCCCGCCGCGGCGATGATGGGGAGGTCGCGCACACTCGCCTTCGCGAGCTCCTCCTCGGCGATCCGGCGCACACCCTCGGCATCGAGCCCGATCTGGGGCACCCCGTCGAGCACCGCGATCGTGGCCGGGGTGACACCGGCATCCCGAAGGATCGTCTCGAACTCGATCGCCGCCTCGTGGTTGCGCGGGCGCGGGAGGCCGTGGGAGATGATCGTGGACTCGAGGGCGACGACCGGGTCGCCCGCGGCGAGTGCGGCGGCGACCTCGTCGCTGAGGTGGACAGATGCGGGTGAGAGGGGCGTGGGCACCGATCCACTGTACCTTCGACGTATGGTTCCACCGCTTCAGCTCCACGACCCCCAGCGACGCGGGTTCGGGTCGGACAACCAATCGGGCGTGCATCCGGAGATCCTCGCCGCGATCGCCGCGGCCAACGAGGGGCACGTCGGGGCCTACGGCGACGACCCGTACACGGAGTACCTCCAGGAGATCATCGCCGCGCGGTTCGGCGAGGGTGCCGAGGCGTTCCCGGTGCTCACCGGCACGGGGGGCAACGTGATCGCGCTGCAGTCGATGATCCCGCGCTGGGGCGCGGTGCTCTGCTCGGCCTCCGCGCACGTCAACACCGACGAGAACGGCGCCGTCGAGAGCGTCGCCGGCATCAAGCTGCTGCCGATCGCGAGCGACGACGGCAAGCTGAGCCCCGAGCTCATCCACGACCAGTCCTGGCGATGGGGCTCCGTGCACCGCGGCGAGCCGCTCGCCATCACGATCACGCAGACCACCGAGCTCGGCACCGCGTACACCGCGGACGAGATCGCCGCCGTCGCCGACTACGCGCACTCCCACGGCATGGGCCTGCACATCGACGGCGCCCGCCTCTCCAACGCGGCCGCCCACCTCGGGCTCAGCCTCAAAGAGCTCACCATGGATGTCGGCGCCGACACCGTCTCGTTCGGCGGCACGAAGAACGGCCTCCTGTTCGGCGAGGCCATCGTCTCCCTCACGCCCGGCTCGCTCCACGGCTTCTCCCACCTCCGCAAGGCCGATATGCAGCTCGCCAGCAAGATGCGCTTCATCTCCGCCCAGCTCATCGCCCTGCTCGAGGGCGACCTCTGGCTGCGCAGCGCGGGCCACGCGAACGCCATGGCCGCCCGCCTGGCAGACGGCGTGCGCGGGATGCCCGGGGTCGAGATCACGCAGAAAGTGCAGGGCAACGCGGTATTCGCCATACTGCCGCCCGGCATCTTCGAGAAGCTGAGCCAGGTCGCCTATTTCGACGAGTGGAACGAGTTCACCCACGAGGTCCGCTGGGTCTGCTCGTTCGACACGACGGAGGCCGACGTCGACCGGTTCGTCGCGGCACTGGGCGACCTGCTGAAGCAGGCCGGGCGCGAGTGAGATCCGACGATCGACCATTCCGCCTCCCAGCGGACCGCCGATAGTCGGATCTCACGATGGGCCCTAGGCCGTCGTGCGCCTACTCCGCCATCACGGCGGTGACGAAGGCGGCGGCCCGGACGCGCAGCTCGAGGATGCGCGCATCCCGGGCCGCTTCCTGGTCGAAGCCGAGGTACGCCACCGGCGGGAGCTTGCGCACGTTCGTCGAGCACTGGAAGCTCTCGCACACGAGCGTGCCGAGGGTGTTGCCGTTCCGGCCGCCGTGGCCGGCGCGGCGGGCGCCGTAGAACACGACATCGTTGGGCAGCGTGATGTCCTGGCACCACGAGCACTGCGCTCGCTTGCGGGGGTCGGCATCGGCCTGCTTGAGCACGGCGCCGACCACGCCGTCATCCGTGGGGACGACGATGTAGGCGCGCTTCGCGTACTTCGGGTCGCGCCAGCCGAGGTAGTCGAGGCGCTCCCAGTTGAGATCGGCGAAGCCGGCGGGAAGGGACAGGTCGGACAGTTCTTTGCGCGTCGCGTTGACGAAGGACGCGCGGATAGCGGGGTCGTTCAGGGGCAGCATGATTCTCCTAGCGGTTTCGATACGGCCGGGGGCGGCCTGCTCAACCGGCGGTGTCAGAAAGTGGGTACGACTCAGCGCTGGACCCGCAGGTCCAGGAGCGGGGCTATCTGCCGCCGGCGCAGAAGACGCCGGCAACCTCCACGTTCGAAACCGAATACTGCATCTGCCCAGAATAGACTGGCGACCGCACGAGGGAGGGTGACGTTGGGCGGATT
Source organism: Rhodoglobus sp. GW821-FHT12B09 (assembly GCF_058809925.1). Lineage (NCBI taxonomy): Bacteria > Bacillati > Actinomycetota > Actinomycetes > Micrococcales > Microbacteriaceae > Rhodoglobus > Rhodoglobus sp. GW821-FHT12B09. The sequence continues at coordinate 75,558 of NZ_JBXATB010000003.1, forward strand.
CGCGGCTTTCCTGTTCGGGCTCAAACTGCAGCAGCCCGCCGAGTACCGGCGGCTCATGCGCATCCGGCGCGGCATCTACACGAGGGTCGGCGGGCTGAAGGCCGAGATCCTCCGCTCCCCCGAGCCGATCCCGTTCGCCGAGATCGACCGCTCCGCCTTCACTGCGCTGCGCCCCGGTGCCAGCTGGGGCCGCACCTTCGACTGCGCGTGGCTGCGCATCACGGGCGAGGTGCCGGCCGCGACCGCCGGCGAGGTGCAGCTGTTCCTGGGCATCCGGAGCGAGGGCCTCGTCCACTCGGCCGAGGGCGACCTGCTCGACTCGGCGAGCACCGCTTTCCAGCAGGGCGACCTGCCGCACAGCGCGGGCAAGTACCGCCCGGTGCGCAATGTGGACCTGTCGAGCGGCTCGATCGAGGTCTACGCGGATGTCACGTACAACGGCTGGATCCTCTACGAGGTCGGCCGCCCCGCCTACTTCGGCGCCTACCTCGCCACGAAGAACGACGAGGTCTTCGCCCTCTACTACGACTACCTCACCCTGCTCGTGCTGGCCGGCGCGACGGAGGACAAGGCGCTCGAGGCCGAGACCCGCGCGGCCCTGGGTGCGGCGTACAAGTCCTTCACCGCGGGAGACGTCGCCGGCGCCCGCGCGGCCCTCGCGGTGCGGCTCACCCGGGAGTCGGAGAGCGACTTCACGTACAGCGCCGTCGGCCACGGGCACCTCGACATGGCCTGGCTCTGGCCGCTGCGCGAGACGCGGCGCAAGGCCGCCCGCACGTACATCCGGGCCATCAACACGATCGAGACCCGCGACGACTACATCTACGGGACGAGCCAGCCGCAGCAGATGGCATGGATGAAGCAGCGGCATCCGGCGCTCTTCGACCGCATGAAGCGGGCCGTGGCCGCGGGCCGGCTCGAGATCCAGGGCTCGTTCTGGGTGGAGCCCGACACCAACCTGCCCTCCGGGGAGTCGCTCGTGCGGCAGGCGCTCGTCGGCCGGCGGTTCCAGCAGGAGGAGTTCGGCCTCACCGACGAGCAGCTGCGGCTGTGCTGGCTGCCGGACACGTTCGGCTACAACGGCAACCTCCCGCAGATCCTGCGGAAGAGCGGGATGGACTGGTTCCAGACAATCAAGCTGGCGTGGAACAAGGTCAACGACTTCCCGCACCGCACGTTCCACTGGGAGGGCATCGACGGGTCGAGCGTGCTGGTCCACATGCCGCCGGAGGGCGACTACAACAGCCGGGGCGCTGCGGACGGGCTCCTGAGCGGGCTGAAGAAGTACCCCGAGCTCGCGCTGAACACGGCCCTGCTGGTCTACGGCTCCGGCGACGGCGGCGGCGGCCCGGGCGAGATCCACCACGAGGTCACACATCGCGAGCTGTCGTTGAACGGACTCCCCAAGGTGCAGCACTCCACCGCGGGCGACTTCTTCCGCGAGCTCGAGAAGCTCGACGTGCAGCACGTGCACCGGGGCGAGCTCTACCTCGAGACCCACCAGGGCACCTACACGACGCAGGCGCAGATCAAGCGCCACAACCGGCTGGTGGAGCGCAAGCTGCACGAGGTCGAGGCGCTGGCCGTGCTCGTCGGCGACGACAGCCGTCCCGTGCTCGCGGAGCACTGGCGCGAGGTGCTGCTCAACCAGTTCCACGACATCATCCCCGGCTCGTCCATCGCCCGCGTCAACCGCGAGGCGATCGCGACCTATGAGCGCATCGAGGCGGCGCTCGACGAGTACGCGGCGACGCTCACGGCCCGGCTGCAGCCGGCGGGCCGTTCCGCGCTCAACCTCACCAGCTTCCCGCGGCGCGAGCACGTCAAGGTCAACGACGAGTGGTTCGAGGCCGACGTAGAGCCGTACGCCGCCGCGACCCTCACCCGCTCCGCCGCCGAGGGCCTCAACTTCACCGACGACACCCTCAGCAACGGCCTGCTCACCCTGAGCTTCGGCCCCACCGGCGAGGTCGTCTCCTGCCTCGACAGCGCCGGAACCGAGCACGCCGCGGACGGGCTCAACCGCCTCACGATCCACAAGGACCCGTACGTCTGGCCCTTCAACGCCTGGGACATCAAGGTCGACTACTTCGAGAAGGCCCCCCGCACGCTGCGCGTAACCTCCTCGGAGAGTTACATCGACGGCCCCACCGTCGTGCGGCGCCAGGTGCACAAGAGCAGCAAGGCCACCGTCACCCAGCTGATCATCCTCGAGTCGGGCAGCGACGTGGTGCGGTTCGAGACCGAGGTCGACTGGCACGAGAAGCACCGGATGCTCCGCGCCGAGTTCCGCCCCGTGCACTACGGCCCGACCGCCCTGTGCGAGATCCAGTTCGGCCACATCGCGCGGGTCACGACCGAGAACGACTCCGTCGAGCGCGCGCAGTTCGAGGTCTGCGCGCACAAGTGGATAGCGACCGAGGATGCCGCGGGCGGGTTCGCGCTGCTCAACAACGGCAAGTACGGCCACCGCGCGAAGAACGGGCTCCTCTCCCTCAACCTGCTGCGGGCACCTACCTACCCCGACAAGACGGCGGACCGCGGCATCCATCGATTCACGTACGCCTTCACCCCGTTCGCCACCGGCGACCTCGCGAAGGTCGTGCGCGAGGGCTACCGGCTGAACAACCCGCTCATCATCGGCGACGTCGCCCTGCAGAGCGCGGCCTCCGTGGACGAGCCGGGCGTAGTGCTCGAGACCATCAAGGCCGGCGAGAACGGCGGCACCGTGCTGCGGCTCTACGAGAGCCTCGGCCGCGAAACCACGACGGCCGTCCGCACTCGACTGCCGCACGGCGCTGCCCACGAGACCGACCTGCTCGAGCGGATCACCGGCCCGGCCGACCTCGCGCGGCTCACCTTCACCCCGTTCGAGATCAAGACCATCCTGCTGGAGGACGCGTGACCGAGATCTCCGTCCGCAGGCAGACCGTGTCGATCGTCACGGCGGGCTTCGGGCAGAACTTCGTGCTCACGACAGTCTCGACCTTCCTGCTGCTCTACCTGGTGCAGTACGCGAACATCAGCACAGCGGGCATCGCCGTCGTCACGGGCATCATCACCGTCGCGAAGATCGCCGACGCCGTACTCGACCCGGTGATGGGCAGCATCATCGACATGACCCGCACCCGCTGGGGCAAGCTGCGGCCGTACATCCTGTTCTCGGCCCTGCCGGTCGCGGTGCTGTCCGGCCTGCTCTTCACGGTCCCGGATGCCGACGAGCCGCTCAAACTCGTCTACTTCGGCGTCGCCTACCTCCTCTGGGGCATCGCGTACACCGTCTGCGACGTGCCGTTCTGGGGGCTCATCGGCTCCGCCTTCGTGGACCCGCCGGCCCGCACCCGAGTGATCGGCTCCGTGCGCGCGTTCGGGGCCATCGCGCTCGGGCTCTCGACGCTCGGCATGCCGTGGGTGGCGCGCGCCCTGAGCTTCGGCAGCCCCGAGACGACCGCACAGGGCTGGTCGCTCGCGGTCTTCATCACGTCGTTCCTCGGGATGGGCGTCTTCCTGCTCGCGTTCTTCAACGCGCGCGAGCGGCAGACCACAGCGGCATCGATGCGCCTGTCGTTCCGCCAGCTGTTCACAACCCTCGCCAAGAACACGTCCCTGCTCATGGTGCTGCTCGGATCCATCCTCGGGTTCGGCAGGTTCATCGTGCAGGCCGGCGGTGCCGTCTTCGTCGTGATCGCCTACAACAGCGAGGGCACCTTCACCCTCGTGGGCGCGGCGATCATCGGCGGCCTGGTCATCTCCTCCTTCGCGACCCCCGCACTGCTGCGGCGCTGGTCGGGCCGCACCCTCGTGATCGCGAGCTCGCTCGTCGCCGTCGTGCTGTACCTCGGGCTGTACTTCGCCGGCTTCGAGAACCTCGTCGTCGTGCTGGTCTTCATCTTCCTGACCGGCCTCACGCTGGGCATCTTCCTCGTCGTGCAGGCAACCATGATCGCGGACTCGGTCGACGACGTGGAGAAGCGCCTCGGCGTGCGCAACGACGGCATCTCCTTCGCGACCCTCACCTTCGTCTCGAAGATCATGAACGCCGTGGCCCTGCTCGTCTTCGGCATCTTCATCGTCGCGGCAGGCTACGAGAACGGCGTCACCGTGACCCCCGCAATGCAGGGCACGGTCTTCGCGTCGATCACGCTCGTGCCGGCCGTGAGCTGCCTGGTCTCGATCGTGCCCTTCCTCTTCTACCGGCTCGGGGGTAAGAAGGAGGCATGACCCGCTACGGCATCGACGCCCTCACAGCGGTCCGGCTGGTGCGCGAGGGGGTCGTCGTCTCAGACGAGCACAGCCTCGTGGCTCCGAACCTGCTGCGCTCCCAGGCCCTCTCGATCATCTACCGCTCGGTGCGCGACGGGTCGACGACGGCTCGGGATGCCCGGCAGCAGCTCGAGCTGATCACCACCATGCGCATCCGGCTGCTGGGCGACCGGGTGTCACGCGGCACCGCGTTCCGCCTGGCCTCGTCCTTGGACTGGGACGACACTCCCAACGCGGAGTACGTCGCCGTGGCGCAGCTGCAGGCCGACGCCCTCGTCACGGGCGACCCGGCGCTGGCGACCGCGGTGGCAGACCTCGTGACGGTGGCGCCCTACGAGGCGCTGCTCGCTGGTTGAGTAGGCCGCCCGCGGCCGTATCGAAACCACGC
>NZ_JBXATB010000003.1:80302-423575 GCF_058809925.1 Rhodoglobus sp. GW821-FHT12B09
GTGGCAGACCTCGTGACGGTGGCGCCCTACGAGGCGCTGCTCGCTGGTTGAGTAGGCCGCCCGCGGCCGTATCGAAACCCGGCGGGTTGAGTAGGCGCTATAGCGCCGTATCGAAACCCGGCGGGTTGAGTAGGCCGCCCGCGGCCGTATCGAAACCACGCCGTCGCACACCCGGTTTCGATACAGGCGCCAGAGCGCCTTACTCAACCCGCCAACAGGCCGGCGGAGCCCATCGCCGTCTCGACGTCGACGACGATCGCGACGCGCAGCGGGTTGACCCGCGGCTGGCGGTAGCGCGCGGCGTACAGCTCGACCGCGAGCTGCACCGAGGCCGGATCCTCGAGGACGCGGGCGGTTCCCGCCAGCGTGAGCCAGCGACCGCCGTCGACCTGGGAGACGGTGGCGCGGGCATCCCGCCGCAGGTTCTGCACTTTCTGCGACGGGCCGGAGGTGATGATGCGCACGAGTCCGTCGCGGTACGTGAAGCCGACCGGCACCACGTGGAGGCGGCCGTCGGGGCCGAGCGTGGAGAGCGTCGCGAGGTGGCGCTCGGTGGTGAAGTCGATGCCCTCGGGGGTCAGGAGCTCGCTCACAGGTTCATGGTACGGGGTCGAGGTTTCGATACGCGCGCTGGAGCGCACTACTCAACCAGCGCATAACGATATATCGTTGACCTATCGTCGAGCCGTGGTGGCTCGGCGCAGAGGAGGTCATCATGAGCAACTCATTCTTCGGCAGCGGTTTCCCCGGCGGTCGTGGCGGCGGCAAGGGCTGGCCCGACGGGATGTGGGAGGCCATGGACCAGCTCCGCGGCCAGTTCGAGCAGAAGGTCGGCAGCCGGATGGGGCGCGGCGACGTGCGCACCGCGGTTCTCGCGCTGCTCGCCGAGAAGCCGATGCACGGCTACCAGCTCATCCAGGAGATCCAGGAGCGCAGCGGAGGCGCGTGGAAGCCGAGCCCCGGCTCGGTCTACCCGACGCTCCAGCTGCTCGCCGACGAGGGCCTGATCAGCGCCGAGGAGTCCAACGGCCGCAAGACGTACTCTCTGACGACCGAGGGCAGGGCCGCGGCCGATGCCGCCGGTCCCTGGGAGGCGCCGGCGGCACGCGAGGGCGGCCACCGCTCCGGGCTCGCGAAGGCCGGGATGGAGCTCGCCCAGGCCGCGGCGCAGGTGGGCCGCTCGGGCAGCCCCGACCAGGTGGACAAGGCTGTCGCCGTTCTCGACGAGGCGCGACGTAAGCTCTATTCCATCCTCGCCCAGGACTGAGCGGGCCGACCACCGAGGCCAGATGACTGATCCAGCGCCCATGCGCGCCCGCTACCGCCGCATCCTGCGCTTCGCGACCCGCTACCTCGTCCAGGCCTGGTGGTTCGAGCTGTTCCTCCCCCGGATCGGCCTCGCGCGCTTCTCCGCGCGCGGCCGCGCCCGGCGGCTGCAGCGCATCGCCCAGCGCTTCCACGTGCTCGCCGTCGACCTCGGCGGCCTCATGATCAAGGTCGGCCAGTTCATGTCGTCGCGCCTCGACGTGCTGCCGCCCGAGATCACCAAGGAGCTCGAGGGGCTGCAGGACGAGGTGCCGGCGGTGCCGTTCCCCGAGATCCGCGCGCTTGCCGAGGCGGAGCTCGGCGTGCCGCTGGAGCGGGCGTTCTCGTTCGTCGATCCGGTGCCGCTGGCTGCGGCATCCCTCGGCCAGGCCCACCGCGCGCGCCTGGCGCCCGACGACGCCGCGCAGACCGGGCTGCTCGATGTGGTGCTGAAGATCCAGCGGCCGGGAATCGACCAGGTGGTCGACGTCGACCTGCGGGCGCTCCGCAAGGTGGCCGGATGGCTCAGCCGCGTGCGCCTCGTTGCCGACCGTGTGGACATGCCCTCCCTGGTCGAGGAGTTCGCGGTCACGAGCCTCGCCGAGATCGACTACCTGCACGAGGCCGCGAGCGCGGAGCGGTTCGGCGAGATGTTCGCCGACGACGCCCGGGTCAGCGTGCCCGAGCTCGTCTGGGAGCGCACCACCCGCCGCGTGCTCACCCTGCAGGACGTCACGGCGATCAAGATCAACGACGTCGATGCGCTCCGGGCCGCCGGCATCGACCCGTCGGCCGTCGCCGCGGAGTTCGCCGCCGTGATGTTCGACCAGCTGTTCGTGCACGGCTTCTTCCACGCCGACCCGCACCCCGGTAACATCTTCGTCACCCCGCGCGGAGACGGTGCGTGGACCTTCACCTTCATCGACTTCGGCATGATGGGCGAGGTTCCGGATGGGCTGCGCCGCGGCCTGCGCCAACTGCTGATCGCCGCGGCGTCGCGCGACGGGAAGGGCATGGTGGCGGGCATCCGGGATGTCGGCGTGCTGCTGCCCTCGGCCGACACCGCCGAGCTCGAGCGCGCCATGACCACCCTGTTCGCGCGATTCGGGGGGATGGGCTTCGCGGAGTTGCAGGAGGTCGACCCGCGGGAGTTCCGCGCGTTCGCGGTGGAGTTCGGCGATGTCGTGCGGTCGCTGCCGTTCCAGCTGCCGGAGAACTTCCTGCTGATCATCCGGGCCATGTCCCTGACCTCGGGCATGTGCAGCTCACTGGACCCGGCGTTCAACATCTGGGACGCGGTCGAGCCCTACTCGGCGCAGCTGATCCGCACCGAGGGCGGGAACATCGTGCAGGACCTCGCGAAGCGCGCCGTGTCGACGGCGGGGCTCATCGCCCGGCTGCCCCAGCGCCTCGACGATCTGCTGACGAACGTCGACGAGGGGCGCATGACGGTGCAGGTGCCGCGGCTGGAGCGGCGGCTCGAGAACCTCGACCGCACCGGGCGGCGGATCATCTCCGTGATCCTGTTCGCCGTGCTGCTGCTCGGCGGGGTGCTGCTGCGGGCACAGGACACGGTGTTCGGCACGGTCGTGATGGCGGCCTCGGTGCTGCCGCTGCTGCACGCGCTCTTCGCCGGCATCGTGGCGCGGCGCCGGCCCTAGCCCGAGATCGATCTAGCCCGAGATCGAGTACACCAGCCGGGCGAACGGGCCGAAGGCGGACGCCGACTTGAGATGCACCCGGTCGGACTCGATGCGCCGCGGCAGCAGGGGCGCGCCTCCGTCGAGGAACACGGGCGCGATGGACAGCGCCACCTCGTCGAGCGCGCCCGCGTCGAAGAACTGGCCGACGAGCTCGCCGCCGCCGATGACCCACACGTCCCCGTCGCCCGCAGCCTCGCGGATCGCGGGCAGGGCGTCGGCCACCGCGCCGCGCACGAACCGGATGTCCGCGCCCTCGGGGGCGGGGAGGTCGCGGGTGGTGAACACGAAGGTCGGCCGGTCGCCGTGGAACTCCTTCCACTTCTCGGGGTGCGCGAGGATGTCGGACTCGTTCAGGACCCACTCGTACGTGGTGGAGCCCTCGACCATGACCGTCGCGTTCTGCGGCAGCATGGCCGGATCCGGCTCAGAACCGCCCTCCACGGAGAACAGCCAGCTGAGCGAGTTCTGCTGGTCGGCGATCCAGCCGTTGATGGTCGTGGCGGTGTCGAAGACGAACCTGGTCATACGACGACGCTAGCCAGAGCCCCCGACGTCGGAGTCAGCGTCCCTTCCGCGTGAAGACGTAGTGCACGACTCCGGATGCCGACGCCGTCACCTCCACGTCGAACCTCTGCTCGAGGCCCTCCTGGCCGTCCCACAGCCGCACGCCGCGGCCGAGGATGATCGGCGAGACGACGACGTGCAGGTAGTCGACCAGGTCCGCTTCGAGGAACTCGCGCACGACGGTCGGGCCCCCGCCGAGCCGCACGTCGAGGCCGCCGGCCAGGTCTGCGGCGAGGTCGAGGGCCTCGCGGGGCGAGGCATCCCGGAACAGGAACCGGGTCTCGCCCACGGTCAGATCGGGGCGCGAGTGGTGCGTGAGGACCACGACCGGGGAGTGGAACGGCGGCTCCTCGCCCCACCAGCCGCGCCAGGACTCGTCCTCCCACGGGCCCTCCTGCGGGCCGAACTTGCCGCGCCCCATGATCTCGGCGCCGATGCCGTCGTTGGTGGCCGCAGCGAACGCGTCGTCGACCCCGCGGGTGCCGCTGCCGATCGCCTCGTCCTCGTGGCCGGACATGCTCACGAACGTTCGGGTCGGGAAGAACCACCCCATCAGCCGCTGGCCGGCGTGGCCGAACGGGGCCTCGAAGGTCCTGCCCTCGCCCGTGGCGAATCCGTCGAGGGAGATGGCGAGGTTGTGCACTCTGAGCTTGGTCACGCGATCGACGGTACCCGCTCAGGCCGCCAGGTGGAACGTGCTCGCGAACCGCTCGAGAAGATCCGCGCGGCCGTGGCGCACTTCGACGACGCCGGTCGCGATCGCGCGCTCCGGGGCGAGCTCGCCCGAGATGAGCCGGTGGATGCCCGGCCCCGCCGTGAACGCCAGGTCGACGGGCCCGTCGCCGCGGGCGACGTCGAGCGCCGGGCCGTCCACCCTGATGAGCAGGTCCGCCGAGTCCACCCGCGCCGAGTAGGACGTGGACGGCAGGCCCGCGGCCACGTTCGCGCGGAACGCCGTGCGGAGGTCGATCGTCATCGAGTCGGGTGTGATGATCTGCTCCTCGCGCTGCTCGTCCAGCGCCTTGAAGCCCCAGGCGCCGAGCGCGAGGACGACCGGCTCGAGCTCACGGCCGTAGGGGGTCAGCTCGTAGACGATGACGCGGGAGCGCGGCATCCGGTGGATCACCCCTGCTTCCTGCAGCTCTTTGAGCCGCGCCGCCAGGATGTTGCTCGGGATGCGCGGGAGGCCCCCGGCGAGCTCGCCGTAGCGGCGCGGCCCCACGAGCAGGTCGCGGACGATGAGGAGGGCCCAGCGCTCTCCCACGAGCTCAAGGGCGCGCGTGATGCCGCCGAACTGCCCGTAGTCGCGCGCGGCCATCGGCCTCAGCCCTGCTGGTCGGCGTACGCCTCGGGGCCCTGAGCGGCGGCGGTCGGGTCCATCCAGCCGAACTCGATGAGGTTGCCGTCGGGGTCGCTGAGCTGGCGCTGGTACATGAAGCCGTAGTCCGACGCGGGGCGCGCCTCCTTGCCGCCGGCGGCGAGGCCGTCGGTGACCGCCTTGTCGACCGCGTCGCGGCTCTCGACGAAGATCGCGGTGGCGACCGACGGGTTGACCGCGGGGTCGCCGATCGGGAGGTCGCTGAAGGTCTGGAAGTACTCGCGCGTGAGGATCATGAAGTAGTTGTGGTCCTCCTCCACCACCACGCACGCGGCGTTGTGGTCGGTGAAGAGCGGGTTGATCCGGAAGCCGAGCGCCTCGTAGAACGACTTGGCCCGATCAAGGTCGGTGACCGGCAGGTTGACGAACATCTGGGGCATGGCGTTCTCGCTTTCGTGGAGTCCCGTAGTGGATGGGTACACACTTGCAAAAAACAAGTAGAACGTCAAGAGCCGGGGTTGATTCGCCCCGAGCATCCCCGACAAGATGAAGTGCACGCGGCCTTCGGGGCTGCGCTACGTCTAGGGGGTTCTCGTGGCAGCAGAGCCCGCACCGCAGTTCCGCGCTCGACGCCCGCTCCCGGAGCTGGATCCGACCACCGAGACCGCCCTCGACTGGGTGTTCTTCGTCCTCGGCGGCATCGCCGCGGTGTGGCTCGCCTGGGTACTCCTGCGCGAGAGCTTCAGCTTCGGCTGGTGGCAGATCGCCTTCGTCATCGTCTTCTGGGGCCTGCTCGCGTACCTGGTGCTCCCGAGGCTCCACGGCATCCTGACCCGGATCTACGTGCCCGACTACTTCATCGGCCGCGCCCGGACCAGCGACGGCCTCCTCGGCGACCCCGTCAACATCGCCATCCTCGGCGCGGAGGAGCAGATCCACGCGGCCATGCTCGCCGCCGGCTGGACGCGGGCGGACGACCTCTCGGTACGAACGGGGCTCCGGATAGTGCGGTCCACCCTTCTGCGCCGCAGCTACCTCGAGGCTCCCGTCAGTCCTCTGCTCCTGTTCGGCCGCAAGCAGGACTTCGCGTACCAGCAGGAGGTCGACGGCACCCCCGGCAAGCGGCACCACGTCCGGTTCTGGCGCTGCCCCGACGGGTGGCTGCTCCCGGGAGGCCGCCAGACCGACTGGCTGGCGGCCGGCACCTACGACCGCAGCGTCGGCTTCTCGCTGTTCACCCTGCAGGTGACGCACAAGATCGCGGCCGACACCGACGTCGAGCGCGACCACGTTGTCACCACGGTCCTCGCCGCGAACGACTCCGCGACCTCCAGCACGATCGAGGGGTTCTCCGCCGGCTACCACGCCCGCAACGGGGGCGGCGACTCGATAGTCACCGACGGCGACCTGCCGGTCCTCGACCTGCGGGCGACACCGCGGCACGGCGATCAGCAGGATGCCGCGACCGACAGCCGCGACCGGCGGCCCGCCCCGATCGTGGTCGGCGCCGCACTCCTCGCCCTGAGCGGGCTGGCATCGCTCGTGAACGGGGTGGTGGAGCTCGTCGAGGCCGGGCCCGAGGGGGCGGCGATCAGTCCGGACGCGCCGGAGCTGGGCGCGGGCATCCTGATCGCCGCCGCCGTGGTGTTCTTCGTCGTCGGCTTCGCCAACACGCTCATCGCCTGGCGGGTGTTCCTGGGCCGGCCGCTCGCGCGCATCGTCTCCATGGCCCTCTCCGTGGTGGGCATCGCGGGGCAGATCGTCACGACCGAGCTGGGCGGCACGGAGTCTCTCACCGCGAACCTGCCGTCGGTGGCGCTGTCGGTGCTGGTGCTGCTCGCGCTCTCGAGCGGACGGGCCGCGATCTACAGCCACCGCATCCGCAAGGCCCCGAAGCGCATCTCAGGGCTGCCGGGAGACGCGGCCCCGTTCTAGCCGGGCCCGCGCCCTCCCTGCGTCACTTCGTCGAGCGACGCCGCCATCCGAGCAGCACCATCAGGGCGCCGAGCCCCAGCGCGATGGCCGAGCCGGCGGCCCACCACCCCAGCGAGTCCGAGCCGGTGCGCGCCAGGCCGGTGGACAGGTCGACGGCCACCACCGCGGTCGAGGCGGCTGACGTCACCGTCACGGGGAGGCCCGCCCGGCTGTAGGTCGCACTCGCATCGGCGGTGTTGGAGATCTTCGTGCTCTGCGAGTCCGTCGCGACGACCGTGTAGTCGGCCGTGCAGGTGGTCTGCTGCGTCGGAGCGAGCGTGGCGACCGGGCACGTCACCGCGCTCATCGTGCCCGCACCCGTGAACGCGGTCTCGTCGACCGTGAGCCCGTTGAGCGTCGTGTTGCCGTTGTTGACCACGAGGAAGCTGTACCGGATGACCGTGCCCGGTTTGGTGACGCTCGCAGTGCTGGCCGTCTTCGTGACGGTGAGCGCAGGAGCGAGCACCACAGCTACGGACACGCTGGACGTCGGCACCGTCGGCACCGGGGTCCCGGCGGGGTCGTCGCCCGCGACCTGCGCCGTGTTGTCGATGGAGCCGGCGTCGATGTCCGCCTGCGTGGCCGAGTAGGTGGCGGTGCAGGTCATATCTGCGCTCGGTGCGAGGGATGCTGCGGGGCAGCTGATCGCGCTGACAGTCCCTGTGCCGCTGAACGCCGTCTCGGTCACGACGATGCCGTCGATTGTGACGTTGCCGTCGTTGGTCACGAGGAACGAGTAGGTGAGCGCCTGTCCGGCCGTGCCGATCGAGGCAAGACTTGCAGACTTCGTGAGGGCGAGCGACGGGTTCTGGTCCACGGTGACCAGGGCCGAGTCGGGAGTCGACTGGATGCCCGCGCCGTCGAACTCGGCGGTCGCGATCGCGGTGTTGTCCACCGATCCGGCGTCGATGTCGTCCTGCGTCATCGTGTAGCTGGCCGTGCACGTGACCGAGCCCGCCGGGGCGAGCGTCGTGCTCGGGCAGGTCGCGGCCGGAGTGGGGCCGCTGCCGCCGAACGACGTCTCGGTCACTCCGAGGGACGTGAGCGTGACATTGCCCGTGTTGGTGATGAGGAACGAGTACGCGACGGCATCTCCGACACCGTCGACGGACGTCGGGCTCACCGACTTGCCCACGGTCAGGGCGGGCGACTGCACAGCGGTCACCGTCACGGCGTTCGAGGTGTTCGACAGCGCCGGGCCGCGCAGCGGCGAAGCCGAGACGGTCGCCCGGTCAGTGATCACGCCGTGCTCGAGGTCCGCCTGCCGCACCGTGTAGGTCATCGTGAAGGTCGCGGTCTGGTTCGCGAGAAGGTCGGTCGACGCCGCCGAGGTGCAGGCGCCGTTCGGGCCGGTGAGCGAGACGCAGGTCACGGCACCGGGGGTCGACCCCGCGGCAGCGTTCGTGAACTGGTCGGTCACCGAGACGCCGAACACGGGCACCGAGGCCTCGTTGGTCACGGTGTACGTGAACGTCAGCGAGTTGCCGACCGCGTTGTAGGTCGGTGCGCTCGACGTCTTCACGATGGCCGGCTGGCCATCGGCCTCGAGGCCCACGCTGGTGGACTCGGCAGCCCCGACCGGGGAGCCGGCCGCGTTGGCGTTAGCACCGGCACTGTTCCACGCGATGCGACCGGCGGTGATCGCAGGGGTCGTCACGTCGTAGCTGACGGTGAAACTCGAGGTGCCGCCACCGACGACCGCGAGCGTTCCGGCTCGGAAGTACCGCAGCGCGGTGGTGGAGGAGAGCGGGGTGGGCGCGGTCGAGCTCCAGTCGTTCGCGCACCCGGGGTTCGTCGCCAGCACTTCGGGCCGGCAGGGATTCTCCGAGGTCGAGTACTGCACGGTGACGCCGGGCGGAAGAGCCCCCAGCGACGTGAGGGTCACGGCGAACTGCGAGTTCCGCGGGTCGAGCGTCGTGGCCTTGGTGTCGCCGACGCGCGGGAGCAGGTCGTAGAAGACAGGGTCGGTCAAGACGGAGTCGCCGCTGTTCGAGAAGGTGACCGAGTATGTCGCCTCGCCACCGCTGGCGCCCACCTTGCCGGTTGTGCCCAGGGGCGCGGGCGCGGCATCCAGACTGCCCTGCACTTCTTTGTCGACGCTGAAGCCCGCGTTGACCGCGTCCACCGTGATCGGGTTGGAGTAGCCGCAGTAGTTGCCCGGGAGCGGGCTGCCGTTGGTGTTGAGGTCGTTGTTGTCCGTGGGCGCCAGGGGCGGTGCCTGCACGAACGGCGAGACGAAGTTGGTCCACATGCACGAGGCGAGCGGTGCGCCGTATCCGAGTGTCATGTCGCTCGGGTAGGTGCCGGCGCATCCCGCGGGGAGAGTGAGTGTGAACTGGAAGGACAGGATGTCGTAGACGCCCGGGAGCTGCACCGTGCCGGCGGGGATCGTCCAGGCGTACATCGTGCGCCCGGTGCCGTTGTAGTTCGCGGTGACCGTCGCCGTCAGCGCCCCCGCCGGGTACTGCCGGCTGGTGCTGTAGATCTCGCGAAGGGTCGGGCTCACGGTGGAACTGGCGATCGTGGCGCCGGGCGGCGCGAGGTAGTTGATGTAGATCGCCTCGCTCGGCCCCTTGGTGATCTCAAGGTTGTTGGCGCGGCCGGACGAGGTGCGCAGGCCGACGCTGGAGGTGCACGTTCCCGTGAGCGTGTTGACGAGGAGCGGCTGGAAGATGGCGGCTCCTGTGCCCGCGGCCTTCTGGTCGACGATGCCCGCGTTGGCGACGCCGGTCTGCGGGTTTCCGATCGGGCTGCCGGTCGGGTTGGCCGCGTCGGAGAGGTACGCCTGCGTGGTCATGGTGTTCCGCAGAACGCGGCCCGGGACGGCGGCAGACGACGCGTAGCCGTCGACGGAGATGACCATGGTGCCGCCGCTGTTGGTGCCCTCTGAGGCGAACGGTGGGAACTGCAGTTCGGCGATCGGGCTGGCCGGGGCGACCGGCATCGTCCAGGCCCCGCCGGTGAACGGGATGTCCGTCGTCGTGCCGTCGGCGAAAAGCACGTGCACGGAGTCGGTGGCCGCGGGGGTGAACGACGCAGCGGTGATCCGTACCGGGATGAACGCGGGGTTCTGGCAGAGCGTCCCGCTCGCGTTGCTGGAGTAGATGATGCCGCTCAGGGTGTCGAGGCACGGCAGCGGGTCGCTCACCGCGTACGAGACGCCGGCGGCGATGGCCGCTGGAGTCGTCGCCAGCTTGATGTCGTACGAGAGGGATGCCTTGGTCTGATCCCAGTCGCCGGGGTAGGTGTAGGGGTAGCGGACGGAGTTGAAGGTGTACTGGCCGACGTTGCCCAATGACTGGGTGAGGGCGGACTTGGAGACGACCGTCGCCAGCGTGACGATCGTCGGGCACACCGTGGTGGCGGCGTTCTGGGTCTCGGGCACCGTGCGGTCGATGTAGGTGAAGGTCGAGCTCGCCGACGCGCAGGCCGTCGTGCCCGCCGGCCCCGTGATCGATCCGCGGATCGTGATGATAATGGCATTGTCGACGTTGAGCGGCGGGTTGCCGCAGGTCGCCCCGGTCGGGTCGTCGTACGTCAGGGTACCGCCCGAACTGCCGACCGCCGGTGCTGTGTAGGTGCCCGGGAAGCCGTTGCGGGGCGTGTAGCCGGCAAACACGAAGTTCGGTGGCAGGGTCGCCTCGAGATGGATGGCGCTCAGCCCGATGTCGCCGTCGTACTGCCGATTTGCGCCGCAGCTCAAGGAGAGGCTGTACGAGAACGGCGCGCCGGAGAGGACCTTGGCCTGGCCGGAGATCGCGGTCGAGACGTTGTGCCCCGCACTCAGCGTGAGCTTGACCGCCGCGCCCGCCACGGTGGGCAGGCCGGGGCCGCTCACGGTGGGAGTGAGGGTCGCGACGGCACCGTTGAGCGTTGTGTACTCGGGGGACCGGACGGTGAAGGCGCAGTTCTGCGAGCCGGGCGCGAGGGTCGCGTAGGTGAAGGTCAGCTGTCCGCCGGTGACCGCTCGGGTGATACCGGGGCAGGCCGCTCCGCCGATCCAGGTACCGAAGTCGGTCCGGGTGCCGTTGCCGGTGACGGCGTTGGTCGGTATCGAGACGACCATGCCGTTGCAGTTGCCGGGGCCGTTGCACGTCACGCCGAGCGTGAAAGTGGTGCTGGTGTTGCTCTCCGCCGTGGTCGCGGAGGCGTTGAGGACAACGGAAGCCGTGGCCGCGCTCGCGGGCCCGGCCGTCAGCACGGCCGACCCCACCGCGAGCACGAACGCCGCGAGCGCGCCGACCAGGGCTCGCGCCCGAGCAGATCGTCCTGTGTGTGCGCCGGACATAGCCGTGCTCCCCTCCCCCGATGAGACTGTCTTCCACGACAGTGGCAGCGGGGGCGGCACGAAGCCGGGCTATGAGGCGAAATTCACCCCCGGTTTAATCGCGGAGGAGTCCCTGTAGCTGGGCGGCCCGAAGCGCCTCATCGCGGTTGGCGACGCCGAGCTTGCGGTACAGGGTCCGCACCTGCGACTTCACCGTGTTCGCCGAGACGCTCAGCTCCGCAGCGATCTCAGCGAGGCTCGCGGTGTTCCGCAAGTGCTGCAGCACCGCGGACTCGCGCGGGGTCAGCAGCACCCGGGTGGCGACGACACGAAGGGGCGAGGGGATGCCGCGGAGGGCGGCGATCACGTCGGCATCAACTCCCGCGCGCGACGCGAAGGCCCAGAGCGGCTGGCGGTGCTCGGCCGGGATGAGGAGCACCGGGCTCGAGACGCCGTGGACGTCGCGGACGGCGATGGCCCGGTGCAGTGAGGCTGCGGCGAGCGCCTCGTCGCCGCGGAGGAGGGATGCGCAGGCGGTGAGCAGCTCGGTGGCGGCACGCAGGCGCGGACCCGGGTCTCCGGAGGTGGCCCTGAGCCGCTCGATCACCAAGTCGGGGCTCTGCTCTTGGAGCAGAAGTGCCGCATGGAGGACAGCGGCCAGCGGATCGCCACGATCCAGGCGGCGCAGCGCCGCATACGCCGGGCCGGACTGGCCGAGGCCGGCGTGCAGCAGCACACGGGCGGCGGCGACGAGACGGCGGTCCTCGCCCGTGAGGCGGGCACGCGGCAGATCGGCGCTCTCGCGCAAGTCGAGAAGCTGGAGGCCGACCTCCGGCTGGCCGCGCCAGAGAGCGATCGCCGACTGCAACAGGGTGAAGAGCATCCCGTACTCCAGGTTCCTGCGGTCGCGGAAGAAGTCGGCGTGCGCCGCAGCGGCCTCGACGTCGTTCTGCTCCAGTGCGAGAATCCCCCGCGCCAGGTGGGCAAGCGCGCCAGCATAGGCATCGAGCAGTTCTGACGAGAACCCTGCCCCGTCGATGCGGTCCACCATGATCGTGGCTGCGCCGTCGCCGCGCGCTGCCTCGATCGCCGCGATGAGGGACGCCGCACCCAGGGACTCCGAACTCCCGTGGGCGAGAGAGGCCGCCGACACACCGACGTGCTCGGCAGCGGTGAGGGCCTCCGACGCGCGGCCGGACCGGAACAGCGACAGTGCGGCCTGCAGCCGGTATGACCCGAGCTGGTCGGCGATCTCGTCCAGGTCGACCGGCGCTGCGCTGTCGAGCAGGATCAGCATGCGGCGGGCCGCCACCACCGAGTCGGCCGCGCGACCCGTGATGCGCAGCACGACGGTCTCGATGAGGGCGAGGCCCGCACGCTCGGCCACCCGCTGCCTGCCGCGGCCAGCGCGGCTCGCCGCCAAGGCCAGGGTGAGCAGCTCGAGCGCCCTCAGGCGCTCACCGCGGGCATTCGCGGCGAGGCCGAGCACGACCGCGATGAACGGCAGGCGCGCAATGTACCGAACCGGTACCCGCTGGAGAGCCGCCGCCGCCCCGCCCGACCGGATCAGGCTGAAGCCGCCGTGGAGGATGACGTCGGAGGCACGGCCGAAGTCCTCGGCGTCCACCGCGTGCCGCAGCGAGGCCACGTACTGCTTGCGCGCCTCGGCGTCAGCGCTGGACAGCAGGCTGGCATGGCGGTATTCATCGGCGTTCGCGAGGCGGAACTGGCTGCGCAGCACCTCTCGGATCAGGGGGTGATACCGGAACCGAGCGCCGTCGGCATCCTCCCGCCTCATCACGAGGCCGTCTGACTCGAGCCCCGCTAAGAACTCCTCGATACGCTCGGCGTCGAGCCGGCCAAGACGCCCCGCCGAGGAGACGTCGAAGTCGTCCGGCACTGACGTCGCGGACGCGAATGCGGCGAACTCAGCACCGTGCCGCGCGAAGAGCACACGCAGATGATCGCGGACGACGGCCTCGGGCGAAATGCCGGAGGAGCCGGCGAGAATGGCGCGCAGCAGAAGCGGATTGCCGCCCGAGGCCTCGAGCAGCTCGTCGGTGCTGCCGAACGGCGAGCCTTCTGCACCAGCGAGCCGGCCGACTTCGTCGGAGCTCAGCATCAGGCTGGCGGGGTCTATCACCGCGATGTCGAGGGTGAGGGCGTTGGCCGGCGCCTCCAGCTCGCCGCGCGTGCGCGTCCCCACGATCGCGATCACATTCCGCGACGCGTGCAGAATCGCCAGCAGATCCTCGAGCGCTGCGTCGCCGTGCAATTCGTGGGCGTCGTCGACGACGAGGACCGCGGGCTCGGAGATTGCCTGGAACGCGCGCACCAGGGCGCTCCGGTCGGTGTCGGGCAGCTGAATCCCGAGGGCCTCGGCGACGATCGCCCAGAATGCTGCGCGGTCCCCGATATCGGGCTCGACGGTCACCCACGCGCCCGATCGCGCACTCGCCTCCGCCCACTGGGCCATGAGCACGGTCTTGCCACTGCCGCCGGGGGCACGCACCACGGTAAGCGGCGTGCGTCCCATCCGGTCGATGAGGGCAGCGCGTGACATCATCCCGTCGGGCACGCGCGGAACACCGCGGATCCCGTGATTCCCCATACCACTCCGCGATGTTGATCGGCGTCGCATCCCCTCGCGCGACTTCTCGGTCTCACCCTATCGGCGCTTTTCCGTCGTCGGCGGCCGGTCGATATCCTCGGACGAGTGAGTGAGTCGAACGTCACGCAGTTGCCCGGGGGGCGGGTCCTCGTCGGCCAGGTCGTCGTCAAGCTGGCTCTCTTCGCGACCTATGCCGCCTTCATCTCGGTGCTGCTACCGGCGCGGGTCGCCGAGCTCGACCCGTCCAACAAGGTCGCCGCTCTCGCCACGATCTCGACCTCGGCCTTCGCGGTGACCGCGATCGCTCAGCCCCTGGTGGGCGCCCTCAGCGACCGCACACGCACCCGCCTCGGCCGACGTCTCCCCTGGATGATCGCCGGGGCCGCTCTCGGCGGTCTCGCTATCGGCATGATGGGCGATGCGCCGACGGTGCTGGCTGTGGGGCTGCTCTGGGCTGTCGCCCAGCTCGCGCTCCACGGCCTCGAGGTCTCCGCGGACGCCTACCTCGTCGACGCCTTCGCTCCGCAGCGACGAGGCATCGCGGCCGGGGTGACGGGGTTCGCACTCGTGGCGGGCACTGCGGTCGGAGCGGTGCTGACCGGATCGTTCGCGGCCAGGCCAGTCGTGGCATCCTGGTCGCTTGCCGCGGCCGTAGGCCTATCGGTCGTGGTGTTCGCTATGCTCGTGCGCGACCGAGCGGCGCCCGCGCGCCAGGCACGGCAGCCCTTCCTCGTCGCCCTCCGGGCAGCAGCGGCAGCCTCGGCGGCGCACCCGGATTTCGTGAAGATCCTGGTCTGGCGCATCGCCTACTCGATTGCCTACAGCGTCGTCTTCGCCTACCTGCTGTATGTCCTGACCGACCTGGTCGGCGTACCGAGAGACGATGCCGCGCGGATGGTCGCCGTCGCGACGGTGTCCGGCAGCGCAGCCGCAGCCGTCACGGTCATCGGCGGCGGCTGGTTGAGCGACCGGCTGGGACGTCGGCGCCTCTTCATCCTCGTCGGCAACGGGGCGATCATCGCTGGGGACCTTCTGCTGCTCATCCGCCCGACTGCACCGACGGTGATCGTCGCGGCCATCCTGTTCGGGGCGGGCCTTGGCCTGTCCATCTCGTGCGGCCGCGCCCTCGCGAGCCAGGTGCTGCCGAGCCCCGAGAACGGGGCCGCCACCGGCCTCGGGCTGCTCAGCACGGCCGCGAACGTCGGCCAGGCAGCTGCGCCGGCGATCGGCGGACTGGTGATCGGCCTCGGCGGCTACCCTGCGGCGTTCGCAGTGAGTATCGCCGGGGCCGGGGTCGGCGCGGTCGCGGTCGCGGTGGTCAGGACGGTCAGGTAGCTCCAATCCCCGCGACGTCGGTCTTCACGCGCGCCGATCCATGGGCGAGCCCTAGAACACCACCCGCCGGAGGGCCGGTACCGCGGCGAGCGAGACAGTCGCCGAGCCGTGCGCCGCGCTCGTCGCCGTGATCGTGACGGGCCCTGGAGCGCCGGTGGAGCGGATGATCGCCAGCGCGCGCCCGTAGTAGAGCCGCGTGGTGGACCCGGTGAAGGAGAGCTCGGTGGTCGGCGACGCACTGCCGAGGCCGGCCAGAGTAGCGGCGCCGGTGACAGTGACGGTGACCTCGTCGCCGTCGAGCATCTCGACCACGCCGAAGTCGTCCGCGAGGTCGATGCTCACGAAGGCGAGGTCCTGGCCGTCGGCGGCGAGTTCGAGCGACTCGGGGCCTAGGGTCAGTCGCGGGCTCTCAGCCGATCGCAGCGTAGAGCGGCTCACCTCGCGACCCTCCCGATAGCCGATGGCTTCGAGAATTCCGGGCTCGTACCGTGCGCGGAAGCGCGCGAGGAAGCCGCGGGCGCGGCCTGCCCGGCGCCGCCCCAGGGAGACACCGTTGAGCAGCAGCTCCACCTCGTCATCGGAGGAGTAGACCTCGATCTCGGCGCGCTTGCCCTCGGAGCCCCGCCAGGCCCAGCTCGAGATCGCGTCGGTGCTGCGCCACGCCACTCGGTGGGTGGACTCGCCAGCGTGGTCGAGCGGCCGAACCGCGATGCCGGGTGCGGGGAGGTCGCTCCAGAGCGCTCGCAAGTGGAGGGCGGGTGCTCCGGGGTTGCCGAGGATGTCGATGACGCCGCAGCCCGCCAGCACGTGCGGGTAGGCCTTGCTGAGGAGGACATCGCCGCCGCCGTAGGTCCAGGTGCCGAGCCCGGTCTCACCGAGGTAGTCCCAGCCGCTCCAGACGAAGTCGCCGATCACGTTCGGCGATCCCTCGACGAGCGCCCACGCCTTCACGACATCGCCCATGAGCGTCTCGCTGCCGTAGATGACCCTCTCCGGGTACTTCTTGGTGTCGCCCCTGTATCGGCCCCACGCGTAGTTGTACCCGATCACGTCGACCTCGGGTATGGCGTCCCTCGTCACACGATCGGCGACGGGCAGCTTGGAGACCGTCTGCATGATGCTGCCGATCCGGTTCATCATGATGTTCGCCATGGTGCTGCTGGCGGCGGACTTCTTGCGCGGCGCGGGGCGCTCGGCCCCCTGCTCGTTGGCCTTGAAGAGGTCGGTCCCGCGGCTGGACATGACGTTGACCAGGAAGTTCATGGCGAGCGTTGTCGGCCGCGCGGGGTCGAGGTCGTGGAAGAAGGCGTTGAGCTCGCGCGCGGTCTCGACGCCTTTCGCGGTGGCCGTTTCGCCGACCTCGTTGCCGATCGAGTACATGATCACCGACGGGTGGTTGCGGGCCTTGTCGACCATCGATCGTGCGTCCTCCCGCCACGACTCCTCCCAGAGCGGGGCGGCGTCGTGGGGCGTCTTGCGCTGGTACCAGGTGTCCGCGAGCTCGTCGATGACGTAGAGCCCCACCTCATCGGCGGCGTCGAGGAGGTCCCGGGAGATCGGCTGGTGGGCGCTGCGGATCGCGTTGAATCCATTCGCCTTGAGGATGCGCGCCCGGCGGAACTCCGCCGCACGCAGCGTCGCGGAGCCCAGCAGCCCGTTGTCGTGGTGCACCGCGGCGCCCTTGAGCAGCACCGCCTCCCCGTTGACGCAGAGCCCGTGCGCTGCATCGATCACGATGGTCCGCAGCCCGAAGGAGAGCTCGCGCTCGTCGACGACCGTGGTGCCGCGGGTGACCTCGACCGAGACGGAGTAGAGGTACGGGTCATCGTGCGACCACGCGCGGGCGTGGCCGACGAGGATCTCGAGGGATGCCGCGCCCGCTTCGACCGGCGCAGACGCTTCAGCCACGACGCCCGACCCGTCGGCCAGGGTTACCCGGGCCACGAGGTCGCGAGCGTCTCCGTCCACGAGGATCGTCGCGTCCACCACGGCGTCGACGCCGACAGACCTGGTGTGCAGCCGGATGCCGCCGTCCGCGATCCGCGTGGCCTCGAGATCCTCCAGCCAGACCCTGCGGTAGATCCCGGATCCCGTGTACCAGCGGCTGTTCGGCGTCTGCGAGTTGTCCACCTCCACCTCGAGGACGTTCGCGCCGGCCACGAGTGCCGGCTCCAGCTCCACGGCGAACTCCCGGTAGCCGCTCCGGTTGGTCGCCACAGTCACGCCGTTGAGTCGTACTGTCGTGTCACCGTAGACGCCCTCGAACACGAGCCTGAGCATCCCGCCGCTCTCCCGCTTGGGCACGTCCCAGGTCTTGGTGTACAGGTACGTGCCGCCGGGGAAGAAGCCGCCGTGGTGCGAGGTTCCGCCCTGCGGCGTGCGCGCCTCGTGGATCATCGCGTCGTGCGGCAGGGTCACCGCCACCGACTCTGTGTCGTCGGCTCGACGGAACGTCCAGCCGTCGTTGAAGGGTTCCGGGGTCATGGTCAGCTTCCGACGGCCGTGCTCGTGGTGTCGAGGGTCGCGCGGCGACCGATCGAGATGGGGAGGATAGCGAGCGCACCGAGCACGGAGACGATAGCTCCGACGATGTACACGATCGTGTAGTTGCCCGCCGCGAGCGCGATCAGGCCGCCCGCGATGAGCGGGCCGACCGCCTGCGGCACCTGGTTGGCGAGTTGGATGATCCCGAGGTAGCGGCCGTTCTGCTTCTCGGCGTGAGGCAGCACATCGAGCTGGATCGCCTGGTCCACGGCGCCGTAGACGCCGATGGCCAACGAGGTGATGAGGCCGCCGATGATGTACTGGGTGGTGCTCTGCGTGGCGGCGACGACCACCATGCCGATCGCGAGCAGAGCCGCGCTGGCCACGAGGAACGGCTTGCGGCTGTGCAGCTTGTCGGAGAGGAATCCGCTGATCAGGGCGCCCGCGATAGCCACGATGATGCTCAATCCGCCGGCCGTGGCCACGATTCCCGCGATCACCGCGGGCTCGAGGCCGAGTCGAGAGCCGAGCAGGTAGACGCCGTAGGTCGTGGAGAAGGACAGTGCGAGGAAGATGAACGCGCGGCTGATCCAGACCCAGCCGAGGTTGGAGTACTTGCGCGGGTTGAAGTAGAAGCCCCGAACGAGCTCCTTGACGTCGACGGGACCCGGGCGGGTGGTGATCGCCCTGTCCTTCATGACGATCACGAAGATCACCGCGAAGACGAAGGCGAAGCCGGCGGGCGCCAGGAACATGATGAGCGGCACGCCGACGAAGATGCCGGCGAAGACGATGCCGATGATCGGCCCCACCTGGGTCACCGCGCCAGAGATGCCGGCCACCTTGCCGCGCTGCTCCTCCGGCAGGAGGTCGCTGAGGTGGGTGAGGATCATGGCGCCGCACGCGGAGTAGCCGATGTACGCGATCGACCAGCCGATGACGACAACCGCGACGCTCGGCGCGAGGCCCACCATCGCGGAGCCGACCACACCGAGGACGGCACCGCCGAAGAACCACGGACGGCGCCGGCCGAAGCGCGACAGGGTGCGGTCGCTGAGCACGCCGATGAGCGGGCTCGTGAAGACGACGATGATGCCGGGGATTCCGACAGCCAGGGCCAGGGCGGTGTCCTTGCCCGCGGGATCGATCTGCTGCACGCGGATTGCCAGCGAGAACCCGATCGGGGTGATCCAGGCCACGTAGAGGGCCATGTAGGCCGCGATGAGGGGAACGAGGTAGCGGCGGCGCACCTTGGTCAGGGGAGCATCGGCATCGCTCAGTGCGGCGCCGATATCCTCCGCTCCCAGTTCGAGTCCCGCCGCAGTGCCGAGCGGCACGTCTGTCGTTTTGGCCATGTCATAACTCCATTGTCGTGATCGGGTGAGGTGTATCTAGTGGTCGCTAGATTAGACCTAGTGCTCGGTAGATTACAATACGAAGCGTGACCGCGCAGACCGTTCCGCCGAAGAAGCGGGTTCAGACGCGGCTTGCGCCGGCCGTTCGGCGCCGGCAGATCGTCGAAGAAGCAACTCGCCTCATCTCGATCTCGGGCTTCAAGTCGGTCTCCCTCGTCGATATCGCGGAGGCGTGCGGCATCCGCGGCCCGTCAGTCCTTCACCACTTCCCCTCGATGAACGACCTGCTCGCCGCCGTCCTCGACCACCGGGACGAGGTCGATACCGAGGAATCTCCCACGCTCGAGGAGACCGCCTCCCCGAGCTCGACGAGCGCCTTCCTGCGCAGGGCGGCGGAGCGCAACCTGGCCAGGCCCGAGCTGATCCGCCTCTACGTGATTCTGGGCGCCGAGGCCGTGGACGCGGCCCACCCCGCACACCAGTACTTCCTCGATCGCGAGGAGCGGAACTACAACGGGTTCGCGCAACTGCTCAGCTGGAAGGCGAACCCGCTGTGGGCGGCCCGGGAGCTCATGGCGTTCTGGACGGGCCTCGAACGCCAGTGGGTCATGGACCCCGCCGTCGACTTCCTCGCGATCTGGGACAACTTCGCCGAGCGGTTCTTCGTCAGCGACTAGCGCCCCGCGCGGAGTTCGACTACACGCGTTCTTGCGCAGCCCCGGTCTGGGTGCTACTTTCGTCGAAGCGGTTCGACGATGAGCAAGGGATGACACGTGGCAACCATCGAGGATGTGGCCAGGGCAGCGGGCGTTTCCCGCAGCACGGTGTCGTACGCCCTCTCGGGGAAGCGGTCGATCTCGAGGGAGACCCGGGAGCGCATCGAGGCGGCGATCGCCGAGCTCGGCTTCACCGTAAATGCTGGTGCGAGGGCACTTGCCACCTCTCAAACGATGTCCATCGGGCTCCTCTCGCAGTTCCACCAGGACGAGTTCGCCCCCGCGATGCTGCAGTACATCAGGTCCGTCTCCGACGCCTCGCGCGAGCTCGGCTACGACGTGCTGTTCGTCACCGACTCGGACGGCGCAGCCGCGGTGCAGCGCATCACGTCGTCGAACATGGTTGACGGCGTCGTGCTGCTCGACGTGACCCACCAAGACCCGCGCCTCGTGCCGCTGCGCGCCGCGCGCCAGCCGGGCGCCCTGATCGGGCTGCCGGGCGACACCGAGGATCTCGACGTCTTCGACCTCGACTTCGGCGAGTCCGCACGGGTTGTCGTCGACCACCTCTACGGCATGGGGCACCGCGAGATCATCCTCATCAGCCCCCCTCAGCACGTCTTCGACCGCGGTGGCGCCTACGGCTGGCGGTTCAGGGACGCCGCCGTCGAGCGGGCCGGCCGCTACGGCATCCGGATCCACGCCTACTACGGCGAGTCGCAGCAGCCCGCGATCACCACGAACATCAATGCGATCCTGGATGCCCGGCCCACCGCAACCGCGCTCATCGTGCACAACGACGCGACGATCGCCGCGCTCCCCCTAGTCCTCCAGGCCCGAGGCGTGGCGGTCCCCCAGGACCTCTCCGTCATCAGCCTCTACTCCCGCGATTTCGGGCGGATCTTCTCACTGCAGTACACCGCGGTGGAGAGCTCGCCCGACAAACTGGCCCGTTTCGCGGTCCAGCAGTTGGTGCGACGAATCATCGACCCCGACCAGGCTGGTCCGGCGGTCGTGAAGTTCATCGCACCCGAGTTAGTGGATCGAGGAAGCACCGCCTGAGCGGAGGAGCGCTCAGCGCGCTTTTCTCAGGGGCGTTGTCGAACCGGTTCGACACCCGCACCACCCACAGATGCAGTATTCAGAGAGGAATATCGTGATCACCACAACCCACCGGGTGCGCGCAGGCGCTGCCCTTCTCCTGGCCACGGCCTTCATCGGAACGCTCGCCGCGTGCTCGACCCCCAGCACCGGCGGTGACTCCGCCGGCGGCGGCACCTACACGCTCTGGGACCCGTACCCCGACCGTGACGCCTCGTCGACCTGGGCCAAGGCTATCGACGCCTGCGCCACGACGCTGGGCATCACGATCGAGCGGAACTCCGGCAACACCGGAGACACCGTCAAGGACATGACGACCGCCGCCGCGAACCTTCCGGACATCGCGATGGTCGACAACCCCAAGGTCTCGACCCTCGCGGACGCCGGGCTCCTCACCAAGGCGGCGGAGAACGGCCTCGATGTCTCGAACATCGAGCCGAACATCCTGAGCGCCGGCGAGATCGACGGTGACGTCTACGGAGTGCCCGTCGGGGCGAACACCCTCGGCCTGTACTACAACCCCACCGTGCTCGAGGGTGCGGGCGTCGACATCGCGTCGGTGACCGACTACGCCTCGCTCACCGCCGCTCTGGAGAAGATCGTGGCATCCGGCAAGAAGGGCATCACCTTCTCCGCCGTCGGAACCGAGGAGGGCTCCTTCCAGTTCCTCCCCTGGTTCTGGGGAGCGGGCGCCGACCTCACGAAGCTCGACTCGAGCGAGGCCGACGCGGCCCTGCAGCTCTGGACGGACTGGGTCACGAAGGGCTACGCGCCCAACTCCGTGATCTCGAACACGCAGGGCACGAGCTGGGACGAGTTCAAGACCGGTGACTTCGGGTTCGCCGAGAACGGCTCCTGGTTCAAGGGCGACGCGGACGCGGCCGGCTACCTCTCGATCCAGATCCCGGGCATCGACGGCGGTGCGGCTCCCGCTCCGACCGGCGGCGAGTTCATCACCATCCCGGTGCAGAAGGATGCCTCGCGCTACGCCACCTCGGCGAAGATCGTCGAGTGCCTGAGTGACGGCTCGGCCGGTGCCGACGCCCTCGGCTACGTCGCCCCGACCGCCGACGGACAGGCTGCCCAGCTCGCCGCCGACCCGACCCTCAAGTTCTGGATCGGCGCGGTCGGAGACGCGAAGCCGCGCACCGCCGACAACCTCGGCATCTCGTACGGCATCATCTCCGAGCAGCTCTACACGGCAGTGCAGAACGCCCTGAGCGGCGCGGCCTCCCCGGCCGACGCGCTCAAGGAGGCGCAGGCAGCTGCCGCCGAGAAGCTCAAGTAGTACAACTCACCTCACGTAAGGAACTTGCCATGTCAGTCATCAAGGCCATCGACGGGTCGGCTGTGCGTGGCAGTACACGGGGGGCGGGGTCCGCGTCCGCGGATGCCGCCCCCCTGCCCCTGCGCCGCAAGCGCCAGGGGCAGGGGCTCAAGGCCCAGCTCGCCGCGTGGGCCTTCATCGCCCCCGTCGTCATCTACCTGGTCGTGTTCTACGCGTACCCCCTGTACCGCAACCTCGACCTGAGCTTCCGCGACTACACACTGCGCTCGTTCATCGACGGAACCGCCGACTTCGTCGGGTTCGACAACTACGTCGAGGTGCTCACGAGCTCGACATTCGGGCCGGCGATCCTCAACACGGCAGTCTTCACCTTCGTCTCCATCGCCTTCCAGTTCACGCTCGGCCTGGCCCTTGCCGTGTTCTTCTTCCGCAAGTTTCCGCTCGGGTCGACCCTGCGCGCCCTCTTCCTGGTGCCGTGGCTCCTGCCTCTACTGGTCTCCGCGTCGGTGTGGGCCTGGATGCTCAACAGCGACTCCGGCGTCATCAACTCGCTGCTCGGGGCTGTCGGCATCCCGCAGATCAACTGGCTCACCTCGCCGCAGTGGGCGATGGTCTCGGTGCTCATCGCCAACATCTGGATCGGCATCCCGTTCAATCTCGTGCTGCTCTACAGCGGGCTGCAGAACATCCCCGACGAGGTATATGAGGCGGCGTCGCTGGACGGCGCGAACGGCTGGCAGGTGTTCTGGCGCATCACGTTCCCCCTCCTGCGGCCGGTCTCGGCGATCACCCTGCTGCTGGGTCTCGTGTACACGCTCAAGGTCTTCGACATCATCTGGATAATGACCAGGGGCGGGCCCGGCAACTCGTCGACGACGCTCGCCATCTGGTCGTACCGGCTGGGGTTCGGCAGCGGCTCGCCCGACCTGAGCCCTGCGGCGGCCGTGGCGAACCTGCTCATCCTGCTGGCGTTCGTCTTCGGCCTCATCTACATCCGACTGCAGTCACGAATGGCGAGAGCATGAGAACTACCTCGATGCGGAGAACGCGCTCCCTCACGACAACGGCGGTCGGTGTCATCCTCACCGCCATCATGCTGTTCCCCCTCTACTGGATGATCAACGTCTCGCTCACCCAGCCGACGGACCTCCGTAAGGACCCGCCCAACCTGTTCCCCGTGAACCCGAACTTCGAGGGCTACACCCGGGTGCTCGGGGAGCAGCTGCCGTACCTCGGCACGAGCCTCGTCATCGGGCTCGGGACGGTCGCGCTCACCCTCGTGCTCTCCGCGCCCGCCGCCTATGCTCTGGCGAAGCTCCGCCCACGTGGAGCGACGACCCTGAGCTTCGTGCTGCTGACCGCCCAGATGATCCCGGGCATCATCATGGCGATGGGCTTCTACCTGATCTTCAACAGCTGGGGCATCCTCGATACCCCTGGCGGGCTGATCCTCGCCGACTCGACTCTCGCCGTGCCGTTCGGGGTGCTCATCTTCACCGCCTTCATGTCGGGAATCCCCGACGAGCTGATCGCCGCGGCGAAGATCGACGGCGCGGGCGCCTGGCGCACCTTCCGGTCGATAGTGCTCCCGGTCAGCCGCAACTCGATAGTGACGGTGTCGCTCTTCACGTTCCTGTGGGCGTGGTCTGACTTCATCTTCGCGTCGACGCTCGACCGGGGCGGCGACTTCCAGCCGATCACCATGGGCATCTACCGCTACATCGGCAACAACACCCAGGACTGGAACGCGATCATGGCCACCGCCGTCGTCGCCTCCATCCCCGCGGCCGTCTTGCTCGTCGTGGCCCAGCGGTACGTCGCCGCCGGGGTCACCGCCGGCGCCATCAAGGACTAGCCGTCCCCCGACCACCCTCATTCAGGAGAACCATGCCCAGTTTCGACATCGACGAGATCCCGTTTAGCATCAGGGGGTCGTGGCTCGACATCTCGCGGGTCGTCGCCCTGCACACGCGCGCCGAGGACCTGCACGTCGTCTCCCATCAGAACGGGATGCACGGGGTGCTGGCACTGATCCCCCTCGCTCACGGCGAGCGCGCGGACGTGGGGGTGACCGCGACGGAGTCGATCCTGCGCCTGTCCCACCCGACGGGAACCATTGAGGCCGCCTTCGACGGCACCGAGACCGTGCGCCTCAGAGGGCGTGGGCTGGGCATCCGGATCAAGGACGCCGCTGCCGGCCTCACGCCGTTCACCGGCACCTACCTGTTCACCGAGCCGGGTACGGACTCGGCCGTGTTCACCTCCTACGAGACCGGCCGCCGGTACCGGGTCACTCCGTTGGCGGGGGCGGTTGCCGTCGAGGGCGCCGGAGCGCTCGGGGTGGGCGAGCGCGCGGTGGTTGCCGAGGCCGGCGACTGGGAGGTGGCCATCGAGGAGTTCACCGCGGCACGCAGCCCGTACGTGCCCGCCCGCCAGTTCGACGAGGTGGTGGCCTCGGCAGCGCGCGAGTTCGGCGACTACGCCGAGGCGATTGCGCCGTGGCGCAGCGAACGCACTCCCGCGGCCGATCGTGCCGCCTACGTCCTCTGGTCGGCGACGGTGCGGCCCCTGGGCTACCTCGGCCGCGAGTCGATCCTGATGTCGAAGCACTGGATGGACAAGGTGTGGAGCTGGGACCACGCGTTCAACGCCCTCGCCCTGGCGCCGGGCCTCCCGTCCCTCGCCCTCGACCAGTTCCTGGCGCCGTTCGACCACCAGGACGAGACGGGCGCCCCGCCGGACTCGGTCACGCACTCCGAGATCCTCTACAACTACGTCAAGCCGCCCATCCACGGCTGGGCGCTGGCCAAGCTGCGCAAGCTCTCTCCCGAGGGCCTCTCCGGCGCGCAGCTCGAGGACGTCTACGACAGGCTCGCGCGCTGGACCGGCTTCTGGCTCGACCACCGCCGCGTCGAAGGCCATGCCCTGCCCTACTACCAGCACGGCAACGACAGTGGCTGGGACAACGCGACCACGTTCGACCGCGACCGGCTCATCGAGTCGCCGGATCTCGCGGCGTTCCTCGTCGTGCAGCTCGACGTTCTGGCCGGCATCGCGGACGACCTCGGCCACGACTCGGGCCGGTGGCGCACGGAGGGAGAGCTCATCCTCACCGCCCTGGTCGAGGAACTGTGGGACGGGAGCGACCTCATCGCGAAGGGTGCCGACTCTGGACTGCCCAGCTCCGCAACGAGCCTGCTCACTCTCCTGCCGATCCTCATCGGCGACCGCCTCCCCGACCAGATTCGCGAGCGGCTCGCCGAGGGCATCCGGTCCCATCTCACGGCGTTCGGCCCGGCCACGGAGATCCCCGGCACGGCGCACTACGAGCCCGACGGGTACTGGCGCGGCCCGATCTGGGCACCCTCCACGGTGCTGATCGAATCGGGTCTGCGCACGAGCGGCTTCGTCGAACTTGCCGATCTCGTGAGTGAGAGGTTCCGGTCGCTGTGCGAGCTCTCGGGGTTCGCGGAGAACTTCGACGCCGTGACAGGCGCCGGCCTCAGGGACCGGGCGTACTCGTGGACGGCGAGCGCGTACCTGCTGCTGGCGGCGGAGGCGGAGGCGCGGGAGTCCTAGCTCCAGGCCACGGACTCGTCGATCGTGCCGCCCTCGAGAGAGAACTGCTCCCGCCCCGGCAAGCGCACGGTCGCCCGCACTCCCGCGGGCACCTGGGCTTCAACGCGCAGAACCCCGTCGGCGATCGTCCAGTGCACGGACACCCGGCCGCGCCTCGTCTCGATCGCTGTCGAGACATCCGTCAGGCCACCGCCCGGCTGGGGTGCGATGAGCACCTCGCTGTACCCGGGCGCGAGCGGGCTGATGCCCCCGACCACCCTGTGCATCCAGTCCGCGACCGCGCCGAGGGCGTAGTGGTTGAACGAGGTCATCTCGCCCGGGTTGATACTGCCGTCCGGCAGCATGGAGTCCCACCGCTCCCAGATGGTGGTCGCGCCCATGGTCACGGGGTAGAGCCAGGACGGGCACTCCTCCTCCAGCAGGAGACGGTAGGCCTCGTCGAGGTGGCCGGTCTGCGAGAGCGCGTCGCAGATGAACGGGGTGCCCGCGAATCCTGTCGAAATGCGGTAGCCGCTGGCCGCCGCGAGCTCGGCGAGCCGGTTGCCGGCGAACACGGCATCCGGAGCGTCGAGGATGTCGAAGACGATCGCCAGAGCGTAGACGGTCGTGCAGTCGCTCCGAATGACTCCGTGATCGAGGTAGTGCTCGGTGAACGCCGCGCGGAGCCTCGACGCGATCGCGCCGAACTCCTCGGCCTCCGCCTGCCGGCCGAGTACCGCCGCGGCATCCTGGACGATCCGCGCCGAGTGGTACAGGCTGACGGTCGCGACGACGCCGGTGTCGGCCTTCGCCGCCGCCGGGTCCTCGGGCGGGGCATCCGGGTCGAGCCAGTCGCCGAACTGGAAGCCCGTGTCCCACAGGCCGGTCGGCGAGAGCAGCGTCTCGACGTGCCGCACGTGGGAGGCCATCGAGTCGAACTGGGCGGCGAGCACGGCGCTGTCGCCATAGGCCTCGTACAGGTCCCACGGCACCCAGACGCCGGCGTCGCTCCACACCGCCGTCGACTCCTGCTCGGTGGTGATCTCCACCGGGATCTCGAGGTACTTCAGCGGGTCGGGCACGACGTACGGGATCACGCCGTTCGCGTGACCCTGCTCCAGCGCGACATCCACCAACCATTCCGCGAGGAAGGCCTCGACGTCGAAGAGGTAGGCGGCTGTCGGGGCGAAGGCGGCGATGTCGCCCGTCCAGCCGAGACGCTCGTCGCGCTGCGGGCAGTCGGTGGGCACGCCGACGAAGTTGCCGCGCATGCCCCACACGACGTTCTCGTGGAACTTGTCGAGAAGCGGATTGGACGACGCGAAGGTGCCGGTGCGCTCGAGCTCTGAGCCCACCACGACGGCGGTGATGTCGCCAGCCGTCAGTTCGCCCGGCCAGCCGGTGACCTCGGCGTAGCGGAAGCCGTGGAAGGTAAAGGTGGGCTCGAAGACATCGGGCCCGCCACTCAGGATGTACCGGTCGGTCGCCAGCGCCGTGCGCAGCGGTCGCGTGCCCAACTCGTCGTGCTCGAGCACTTCTGCATGTCGGATCACGATCTCGGTGCCGACCGGGCCCTGCACCGTGGCGCGCACGTAGCCGACGAGGTTCTGGCCGAAGTCGACGAGCGTGGCGCCCGCGGGCGACCGCCAGACGGCCACCGGGGCCACCTCGGCGAGCGGCCGGATGGGCGGGCCCGCGTTCGGCACCAGAGTCGCCAGGTCGAACTCGAGCTCGTGCACGCCTGCCCAGCCGGATTCCTCGAACCCGGGCTCGAGCCAGGCCCGGCTGTCGCGGCGGGCGTCGATGGTCTGCCCGTCGTAGAGGTCGTTGGCGGTCACGGCGCTGGGGCCGGCGGCCCAGCTGCTGTCCGTGCCCAGCACCTCGACGTGCCCGTCGGCGTAGGTCACCTCCAGCTGCGCGAAGCCCCCGAGGGTGTCGCCGTAGATGCCGCTCTTGCCCGACCAGCCGAGGCGCCCCCGGTACCAGCCGTTGCCGAGGGCGAGCCCCAGCACGTTGGTGTCGCCGAGAAGCGCACTCACGTCGTACTCGGTGTACCGCACCCGCCACTCGTAGCTGGTCCAACCGGGTGTCAGCAGGTCGGGCGAGACCCGCTCCCCGTTCAGCCACGCCTCGACGACGCCGAGCGCCGACAGAGTCAGTCTCGCCGCGACCACGTCACCGTGCCCGGCCTCGAGCGCGAACTCGCGACGGAGCAACGGCGCACCGTCGAAGTCGAGGTCGGCGGCGATCATGCGGGCGTGCCAGTTCATGGTGGTTCCTGTCGTAGTTGTGGAGCGGGAAGAGAGGGATCAGCCCTTGACCGCGCCGCTGGTGAGGCCGGCGACGATCTGGCGGTTGAAGAAGATGAACGCCACGAGCGGCGGGATGGTGATGAGCAGCATGTCCATGAACAGCAGGTTCGGGTAGCTCATGTTCTGCCCCTGGAACTGGTAGAGCGTGAGCTGCACTGTCGCGTTCTCCGACCCGGGCAGGAAGTACAGCGGCCCGCTGAAGTCGTTGAACACGAACACCGACTGCACGACGATCACCGTCACCATCACCGGCCGCAGCAGCGGCGCGATGACGAGGAAGAAGAGCCTGATCGGCCCGGCGCCGTCGATGATCGCGGCCTCGTCGAGCTCCTTCGGGATGGTGCCCACGAAGGCCCGGAACAGCAGGATGCAGAACGACAGCCCGAACGTGGCCTCGATCAGGATCATCCCGGGCATGGTCTTGAACAGGCCGATGCCCTGCAGCAGCCAGATGGTCGGCACCACGGCCGGCGGCACGATGAGCCCGGCGAGGATCAGGAAGTTGGCCACCGGGTTGATGCGGCTGCGCTTGCGCTGCAGCACGTAGCCGACCATCGCCGAGACGACGACCATGATCGCCACCGACCCGACGGTCAGGATCGCGCTGTTGAGGAACGCCCGCCAGATCAGCCCGTCGCTCGCCGCGAGCACGGCGACGAGGTTCTCGAAGAACTGCCACTGCGTGGGCAGCGAGAACGCCTGGTCGGATGCCTCGGTCGAGGTCTTGGACGCCTGCAGCACCACGAACGCGAACGGGACCAGGAACACGCCGACCGACACCGCGATCGCGGCGATGCCGACAGTCCACTTGCGGATGCGCTGGCGCTTCACAGCTCGACCGGCCTTCTGTTGATGAAGTACGAGATCGGCACCATGATCGCGGTGACGACGATGAACAGGACGACGTTGCCCGCCGTCGAGAGCCCGTAGAACCCGGCCTGGTACTGCTTGTAGATCACCGAGGCGATCACGTCGCTCGTGAAGCCGGGGCCGCCGCCGGTGGTCGCCCAGATGAGGTCGAACGACCGCAGGCCGCCGATCAGGGAGAGGATGATGACGGTGCCGGTGGCGGCGCGCGACAGCGGGATCGTGATGGTGCGGAGAATGCGCCAGGGGCTCGCCCCGTCCATGCGCGCAGCCTCGTAGTACTCCGTGGGGATCGCCACGATGCCCGCCATGAAGATCAGGGTCGCGATGCCCACACCCTTCCAGACGTCGACGCCGGCGATGGTGAACAGCGCGAGGTTCGGGTCGGTGAACCAGCCCGGCTGGGGCAGGCCGAAGACCCCGAGGATGCCGTTGACGAGCCCGTGGAACGGATCGAGCAGCGACTTGAACATGATGCCGACGCCAATCGTCGAGATCAGGACCGGGAAGAACACGACCGCCCGCAGGTACCCGCGGCCGAGGATCGGGGAGGTCAGCAGCACCGCGAGCGCGAACCCGATCACGACCTTCAGGCCCGAAGTGAGGAAGCCGTAGATGAAGGTGTGGATGAACGCGTTGTAGAGCTGCGGGTCTTGGAAGAACGTGACGAAGTTGGCGAACCCGACGAACTGCACGCTGAACAGCGACCACCGCGTGAAGGCGAAGTAGAACGACGCGAACGTGGGGACGGCGAAGAACACGAGGTAGAGCGCTGCCGCCGGAAGGTAGAACCACGACGGGTACGTCGATCTCATCTTCCTGCGGGGTGGCGCGAGGGCTGCCGTCGTCATGTCCTGTGGTCTCCGTCGTCGTTGTCGGGGGATGGGAGGGTGGGGCCGCACGCGCGGCCCCACCCCGCTCAGAGGTCTACCAGCCGGGGAGCCCGAGCTGCTGCGCCTGTGCCTTCACGTCGTTGTCGTACAGCCCGGCGCCAGCCTCGGCCGTGGTGATGCCGGAGCCCACCTCGACGAGGATCTTCTCCAGGTTCGGGCCCTTCACCGGAGACAGGAACTCGAGCGCGGGGCTGGTCTTGCCCGCGTCCTGGTACGCCTGCTCGTCCGCGACCAGGGCGGGCGCGTCATCCGGGACCTTGCAGGTGCTGATCGCGTACGGGCCCGCAACCGTGCCGGCCGCGTTCTGCACCTCGCAGCCGGCGGGAGAGTTGATGAACGCCACGAACTTCTTGGCGGCCTCGAGCTTCGCGCCCGTCGTGCTCTTCGGGATGTATGCGCCGTTGGCCTCCCACACCGTCGCGTGGGAGTCGCCCGCGTCGGACGGCATCGCGAAGTAGCCGATGTCGTCGACGTTGTCGGGGTTGTTCTGGATGACGTTGCCGATGGTCACGGTCAGCATCGGGTACTGGGCGGCCGCGCCGGTGGCGAGCAGCTTCAGCGCGTCGACGTTGGTGAGCGAGGCGAAGTCCTCGTTGAGGAGGCCGAGGTCGTGCACCTCGGCGGTGTGCTCGAACGACGAGAACGCGGGAGCGTCGACGAACTTGGCCTTGTTCGCCGTGTAGTCGTCTGCCCAGTTCGAGTCGGCGGCGTTGACGTTCGCGAAGTCGGCGAGCACGAACAGCTGGCTCGTCCAGGTGTCACCGTACGACTGGAGCACGGGGATGATGCCCGCGGCCTTGATCGCCTGGCTGTTGCTGATGAAGTCGTCCCAGGTGTCGGGCACCTCGAGGCCCAGCTGCTCGTAGACCTTCTTGTTGTAGAGGATGCCCCCGTCGAACGTCGAGCCCCACGGCGCTCCGTAGACGCCGTTCTCCGTGCTGACGGTGGTCTTGAAGTCGTCGGAGAGGTCGGCGACCCACGGCTCGTCGGTCAGCGGCGCGAGGGTCGAGTCGGGGTTGAGCGCCTGGAACAGCGAGCCCGAGTTGTAGAAGAAGACGTCGTCCATCGTGCCCGTGGAGAGCTGGGTCTTGATGAGGTTGTCGCCGTCAGTACCGGCCGGTCGGGTGTCGATCTTGACCGTGATATCCGGATTCTCCTTCTCAAAGGCATCGACGAGGCCGTTCGCCAGCGCGATGGCCGCTGCGTCATTGCCGCCCGCGAGGAAGGTTATGGATGTGGCGCCGCCCGAGTCGCCGGAGGGCGCGCAGCCCGCGAGGCCGATGCCGAGGAGGGTCACACCCCCGACCGCTGCGATTCGGAGGGCGGATCGGCGCAGGCTTGTTCCCTGGTGCTTTCTCAACATTGAGAGTCCTTTCGAGGGTGCTGGGTGAGGGAAGTCAAGCACAATGTAGAGCGATCTACAATGTGCTGCGTACGATTATGCACGTTTGTAGATCCATCTACAACAGCTAATATCAGAATCCCGCTCCCCACAGCGGAATCTCGATCAAGGCCGCGCTGCGGCGGAGGACCCATGGCCAAGCCCGGCGAACGCGCGGCGACTATCGAGGATGTCGCTCGTGCCGCGGGGGTCTCCCGGGCCGCCGTGTCGAAGGTGCTGCGCAATGCCTACGGGGTGAGCCCGGCGATGCGCCAGCGGGTCGGAGATGCGATCGAGGAGCTGCACTACCGCCCTAGCGTTGCCGCCAGGGCGATGCGCGGGTCGAGCTTCACCCTCGGGATCGAGATACCGGATTTCGGCAACCCCTTCTTCGCCAAAGTGCTCCTGGGAGCCACCGGCGCGCTCGTCGGCACGCCCTACCAGCTCATCATCGCTCCCGCCGAGGCCGGGTACCGGGTCGGCTACCGCGCCATCGAGGCCCTCGTCGACCAGCAGGTGGACGGCGTGATCGGCGTCGCGCCCCTCGTCACCCGGGAGTGGCTCGAGAGCATCGCCGACCGCACTCCGGTGGTCATGTTCGGGCGGCACGACCTCTCCGACATCTACGACACGGTGGCGGGCGACGACGAGAAGGGCGCGCTCGCCATCATGAACCACCTGTTCGAGCTCGGCCACGACGACATCCTCCACCTGAGCATCGAGGTTGTGGAGAGCGAGCAGCAGACCCACACCCCGCACGACGTGCGCCGGCGCACCTACCTCCGCGCGATGGAGGAGTCCGGGCGCGCCGAGTACATCCGCATCGCGCGGGTCGAGGACAGCCGCGACTTCTCCGAGGTGGCCCTCGAGATCTTGAGCGAGGCCGTCGCCTCGGGCACCGCGCCTACCGCGATCTTCGCCGCCCACGACGAACTGGCACTGGCCGCCCTGGGCGCGATCACAGAGCTCGGCGTGGATATCTCGGTGGTCGGCTACGACGATGTGCCCATGGCGGCGCATCCGAAAGTCTCGCTCACCTCGGTCGACCAGAAGGGCCAGCAGATGGGCGCCCG
This sequence comes from Rhodoglobus sp. GW821-FHT12B09, assembly GCF_058809925.1. Classification (NCBI taxonomy): domain Bacteria; kingdom Bacillati; phylum Actinomycetota; class Actinomycetes; order Micrococcales; family Microbacteriaceae; genus Rhodoglobus; species Rhodoglobus sp. GW821-FHT12B09. The sequence goes on from NZ_JBXATB010000003.1 coordinate 112,408, forward strand.
GGCGATCGAGATGCTGCTCGAGCGGCTGCAGGGCCGCACCGAGGCCCTGCACGAGACGTTCGACCCCACCCTGCGGATCCGCGGAACGACGCGCCCGCCGCGGAGCCCGTAGCTCTCGGGGCGTCAGTTCGCACCAGTCGCGCGGCGCAACGGGCACTGGGCACCGCGCACCGGGCACCGGGCACCGCGAAAGCGGGATGTCAACCGAGAGTGACATCCCACTTGTCGTGGTGGGCCCGGAGGGATCTGACTCCCCTACTGAGCCGCCAGAAAACAGCGCGGTTAGGCGTCGGCGAGAAGTAGTGGCCGGGCGCTATTTTCTGGACTGCTCAGCGGGGGCCCACGAGTAGCTTCGCGTCCACCCGGGCGCACCGATAGATCGAGACATCCGGTTAAACAGATCGAGACGCCACTCGAAAGTGACGTCTCGATCTATCGGTGCGCCCGGAGGGATTTGAACTCTATTAAGCCGCCCGGATGAACCACGTTCTCCGCCTCGATCCCAGTGTTCATAAGGCATCTCCCGCAACTATGATCATGTCGTCACCCGTTGGGTTCGACACGTTTGTAGGGTTTTTGTAGGGATTCCGAGCTGTCTCGCTTGACCGTTTGAGGTCTCTCTACCTCGCTCACAGGCTGAATCAGCCAGCCGCCCTTCGTGGTCGCTCGCTTGCAGTACGACCACGAAGCACACAGCGCGAGCCACATCTACGTCCGCGAACTCGGCGAGGCGACACGACCCCCGCTCAATGATTAGACACTCTGTCTGTAGCGTTCGGCGACGTATGGTGTAGCCGCGCGGCAGAGCTGCGTCCAAGGGTCGGGATCTCCCGACCCTTCTTGTTTCGTGAGACCATGGGAACACTCAGGTGAGGTGTGCCCGCATTCGAGTTGACACAAGTGGCACAGCGCGGCGCTAGGCTCGCCTCGAGGCCATGGGCGTGCGAGTCGCTGGCTTGACAGTGACCACCTCGCCGTTAGATTGAGCCTGTCTCCCTTCGTGACACTCTGAAGGATGCTTGACAAGGTTTCGAGATCTCGCGATACATTCGCTAGGCGCTGCATCTCTGCGCCCATAACTTGCCAGCCGTCGCGCTGGCTTTTTTGATGCGCGACGATGACACACTTTCGGATGTACTCTAAATCCGCTTGGTGCATCTGCGCCCACTGCCGGCCAGTCCACGGAGTGGGTTCCTTCTTGCATAACGACTTCATAGTCGCGGCAGTAGACTCGCCTCAGCACGGCACGTCTGTGCCAATTCCTAGCCCGCCATCGAGCGGGCTTTTTCTATGCCCAACTTCTAGGTAGTACTTCATAGACCCTGCGCCCGTACTCACGGGAGCAGCACTCGCCAGCTCTCCCCATGGGGCTGGCACCCTCCATCGAGGAAGGGGGACGCCCATGTGCACGCTCATGGACTCTCTCGGATCGTTGCTGGGCGGCTTGGGTAACTTCGCGCTCGGTGTGGTGGCCATTTGGACCATCGTCACCGTCAAGCGCAAGAAGCCTAAAAAGCGCAAGAAGCGCCGCTAAGCGAAAACGACCACCCCCATGGGTAGGGAGAACTCTGCCCAAAATCGACTCCACATGCCCCTGACGTGATGCAGGCCGGTGAAACTCATCCCCGCGGCGGGGTGCTGGTCCAGTCGTCGTGACGCCACGTTCAGTCGGGCCCGCACTCGTCCGGATACCTGCTCGCGCGTAGGGCGGAGTTCAGAGAGACGAATCGATGATTCGCTTGAGCTGGCTCGAGTCGTGAACTTCGATGCCCAGCACCTGGGCTTTCTCACGCACGCGGCTGTCGTCCGTGACGAGCACCCATGAGCTGCGAAGCAGCATTCCGTCCTCGACCTGATTTGAGAGCAGGATGGTCGCCAGCAGACCCGGGTCGGCAGCGCCCTTGTTCCGGTACAGGTCCACTAACCGGACATCGCCGACAGGCTCCGAACTCATCACGAACCGCACCATAGAAAAGAAGTCTGCGCTGACATTCGTCACGCAATCTTCGAGTACGCGACGTTCCGGTCTGCTCGATGCCTCGCGAAGCACGTCAGGCGTGATGTGACAGTTCGCGGCGAAGAAGTCGCTTTCGATGCGTCGACCAGTCAGCGCAGTGAGCGCGTTGTTGTCAACTAAGTACCGAACTTCGTTCAACTCAGCACCCGCCGGAAATCGCCCACTTCAGCCTTGTTGAAGAGCATGATGCGACGGAAGTCTCCGCGACTCATCTGGCCAGCGTCGAGAAGCCTCATCATCCGCCTCGAGCACTCGAGGCCGTTGTATTTGCGTAGCGACTTGGCCGGATCCGACGCGCTGAACGGATGCTTGGGAGGCCGCACAAACTCGGCCTTCAGAACGTCCATATACGTCTCAAAGCGATCCTGGGTGATCAGGTCGAGGTGGCGTGCGCGCATGGTCATCGCGCTCGGGGTCACCATGAAAGTGTCGGCGGCAGACTTAAGGAGATCTAAATCAGCGAACTGGGCGCGTTGGAGCTGTCCAGCTGGCATCAGGATCTCTTCTACCAAGCGATACTCTCGGGCGGTCGTCTTCTCCTTGGAATGCCCCTCGTAGTTGACAGGCGCGAAAATGTCACGAGATATCAGCACTGCGAGAAGCGTCAGTGTGAATAGTTTCCGACCCTCGGGTTGCCATTGGGCACCTTCGTCCCCGCTTGCGAGGAATAGATAGGGAACCTTTCTGTCCTTCAGCGTGATGCCGCTGAATTTCGCCCAGTTCGGGATTCTCTGGGGCATGAAGATGTCTTTGGTGCTCCGAGCCACGAGAATTTGATGTGCTTCTAAGCGCCCGACCAAATAGTCGACGGCTGCGGTCTTCTTGCCGCGTCGAAGCACCTGCTCCTCAATGCCGAGCGCTGTCTTCAACGCGATCGCGTCCTGTGGCACTGTCTGTCGCGACCGCCTCAGCAGGCCAACAATTTCGTTCATTTGCAGAGTTGAGTCGTTCTCTCGTAGAAGCTTCTGCTTCATTCGAAGGTCTTTGACAATCAACTCCACGTCACGCAGCGCGATGCGCTGGCGAGTGTGCATCGAGAACGACTCCTGCGTAAACCCTTGGGTCAGCTTCTTGTTCTTCAATCGCACTTGCTCCAGCACCACAGGAGGCGGAGCAAAGAATAAGGGATAGGGAATCTGGGCTTGCCCTGTCAACTTGACGAAGCTGGCCAGTTTCATGGGCTCGCCCTCAAATGCTTGGAGCACTTCCGCGCGCTGAGAAACAATCGAGTTATCGAACAGGGCCGCGAAAACTTCCCTGTCGATCGGCACGAGTGAGCCATGCACCATTAGGGTGACCGGTTCTGCCCCGGTGTCGGGAAGCGCGCTCTCCATGGTTTCCGTTCGGCAACCGTTTGAGGCTCCAAATTCGAGCACTGTCGCAGACGAAAGTACAGCAGTAAAACCTATTCACGGCCCACATCCGCACGATCACGCAGCTCATGGGTCCGATACACGGCGCGGTCTACCTCGCGGTCGTGGTGATGGTCCTTCCCGCGCCAAGGTTCCGCCCCATCGATCGTCTCCTTGGCTGTGTTCCCGTGATAGGTGGAGCTGTCGCACTCGCGCGAGCACTCAGGCTTCAACACATAGGGCCCACGGATCCATTGGGCCCCATCGCAGCCGGAGAGCCTCGGAGACGACTCTGCCTGCTAGCTGGGACGGTGCCCGGCTCATCGCCGGGCACCGTTCATTTAGGCGGTTTGGACTTCGCCATCCGGCTCTTCGTGAGTGTGATTCCTGGAGAAGTTGGTCGTGCCCCACATCAGGTCATGTCCGATCGCGTCGGCTTCGACTTCGACGGACGTGCCGACCTTCTCCCCGTTGTCCCACTCACGAATACGGAGGGTGCCCGTCGCGATCACTCGCTCTCCCCTGTTGACGCAGCGGCCGACGTTGGTGGCCAACTGGCGGAAACAGGTGACGGTGAACCAGTTGGTCTCTCCGTCGATCCACTTCTCGGTGTCCTTGTCATATCGGCGATGAGTTGAAGCGAGCCGGAACGAGCTGATAGTCAGACCCTCGCCGGTGGTGATGAGTCGCGGGGTAGTTGCGACGAGTCCGGTGATGGTGATGGTGTCGTTGCTCATGGTTCTTCTCTCCTTGTTTGAATCGATCACTTTTTCTGCCTTCCGGCACCAAGAGAGATGAAGCGGTGCGGGAGGAGAGCGGCAACGGTCGTGGAATACCGGAGCTTGCGAGGATATGCCGCGAAAGCCGTTGCGCTCGGGGGACGCCCGCGCATGATCGCCAGTGCGGAAGGCAGAAAACAAGTAGGGGCTCTCTACAGCGCCGGCCTCCGTGCCGGCTCGGATTCCCAACGCGCCCGGAGGGCGCCGCGGGTGGCCCCCGGCTGTTGCCGGGGGCCGAGTGTGACTAGTCCACCTCCTCAGATGACACGTCCGCCGTGTCATCATCCTGCTCGTCGACGCCGTCCGTCCCGCTCGCTTCGGTTGTCGTCGCGTGGTCGATGACGATCTGCTCGACCTCCGACGCGGCGTAGCCCCATGCGGTGAGCTGGCCGAAGTAGGCGCTCATGTCGCGGGTGGGGTGACGCCACGTGTCCTTGCTGGTGTGGGACTCGATACCGGCGAGCACCACCGCGAGGCTGATCGTGGCAGCTTTGCCGTGGTTCGCCTCGATGAGGGTCGCGAGCTTGTCGCCGCTCCACATGCTGCCGCCGTGCTCGATGCCTAGCAGGGTGTGGGCGAGGCTGTTGCCTCGCCTCATGGCGTCCGCGACGGTGCTGCGGTTGCTCGTGAGTCCGCGCGCGACGAACAGACCCACGTCCTTGGGGAGGGTCTTGCGGCCCAGGAACGTGGTGAGCCATTCGCGGCGCACAGTCTCGGCGGAGGCCCATGCCTTGTTGTTGGCGATCAGCTCGCGACGATCGGCCTTCTGCTCGTCGGTCATGGGCCCCGATGGTGCCGTGCTTCCGTCTTTGCGAAACCCGAGCGCCTTGTAGTCGGTGACGAAGTGGGTCGTCTCGACGCTGCCGGAGATGTAAGAGCGCACGAACACGAACCGCTCCCCCTCGGTTGGCAGGTCGTCGGGGGTGACCCGCTTGCCCTCAGCGGTGACGAGGTCGCCGATGCGGATGTAGGTGTCGTCGTAGTAGCCGGGGTCACGGTCGAGGACCGTGTAGCCCTGCTCGCGCAGTTCCACGCTCACGCGGGCGACTTCCTCCGCTCGTGCCTTGTCGTCGCGAGCACGCTGGGCGGCATGGGCGAACTGCTCCGGGTGGCTCGTGGCGACCTCGATCAGGTCAGCGACCCGCTCGTCGTCTCCCTCGAACTCGATCAGCGCTGCCGCCTGATCGAACGTCAGCTGGTGCTCGACCACTGCAGTCGTTGCGAACTGCGACTCGGCGACCTTCAGACCCTGCTTGACGTCGACCTGCTTCGTGGCGGTCCGCTTGGCGATCACCTGCGGGGTGAGTCCCTCGAACGCCAACTGCTGGAATGCGCCGACCCGGTCGCCGTCCGTCAGGGCGGTGCGGTGCTCGTTCTCGACCAGCTGCTGGATGATGCGATCGGCGATGGCCTCGGACGCCTCCACCACGAAGGCGGGGATGCTGGTCAGTCCGACCTCGCGTGCGGCGAGGGTGCGGCGCTGACCGGCGCGAACGATGATGTTCCCCTTGTCGTCTCGTCTGGCGAGGATGGGGGTGAGTACGCCGTTCTCGCGGATGCTGGCAAGGAACTCTTTGTCCAGCGGCGCGGTCGTGCGTACGTTCGCCTCGACGATCACCGTGGTGGGGTCGACGTGCTCGATGGTTCCGGTGGTGGTGCTGGTGTTAGTCATGTCGTTTCTCTCTCTTTGATCGACTGTTTTGTTTGCCTTTCCGGCACAGAGATCTGTTGAGAGTGGACGGACCGCAGTGCCCGGTCGTGGAATACCGGAGGGAGCGCAGCGAGTGAGGATATGCCGCGAAAGCCGGGAACGAAGGGCCGGGAGCGAACTACAGTCGGCGGACGGAAAGACAACAAACCGAAAGCACTGCGCCGACCAGGTCGGCTCCAATCGAGGTCGGCCTAGGCCGACTGGAGTCAGTCATTGCGTGCAGGACCTTAGGAGATTCCGTCCCAGCCTCTCGATCCGCGGGATGTGATGCCGCTCGCTCTCGCTCGACTGATTGCTCGTAGAACGGCGTTGGCGATCACGTGTGCCGCATGTGGGTCCGCGCGCGCTAGCACCGAGCTGCCTGCTAAGTGTGCTGAGTGTCAGTGCGAACCCGGAATGCCACCCAAAGCCCACACCGGCGACAGATGTACTCGGGTTGAGTGCCTAGTGCGTGCAAACTCTTCCGGGGGTATGTTCGGCCACAACATGAGCACTTCGCTGTGAGCTCCTCACTCACAATGCCGCCTCCAGCGCCTCAGAAATTTGAACCTGGGTCGGCAGACCAGCCAGGCCGATCGGGGTGAAGTAGACGCGGCACGCGAGATCGGACGTACGGCCCTCGGACGGGAAGATATCCACGCCGTCCAGCGTGAGGGTGGGAGAACCAGCGAACGCCGTTTGTTTTGCGGCAACTGGGTCGTCGATAAGCCGGTAACCGACCAAGATGTCCGAGCGTCCATGCTCAAGCAGAGCTGCCTTCGCTCTTGCACCGGCTTGCTCCCAGTTCGGGCATTCCGCTATGTGGAGAATCTCCAGCTTCATATCTCCATTGTCTCCCACGAACGGATTTATCTATGGTCGGGCCAGCGATTCGCAAGGCTGAGAATCGCGGCAACCAACTCGTCTGCGGCGCTCAACTCGACCTCGACAGAAGAGGCAGGTCCGGAACCGATGTAGAGCCACGTCGTTTGGTGGCCGTCGTCCCGGGCTATGCCGATTTCGAGGTCGACCTCTTCAGAGGTTGTAACGAGCTTGTCTCCTACGAGGTGCCGGCGCCGCCCGACTGTGATGACGGTGATCCCGTCGCTGTGGTGCACCCTGTCGTCGGGATGATCGTTTTCGCGGTGCGTCGCGGTGCACCAGGCGGGGCACGCGTCGCGTTGCCAGCTAGGGCGGTCGCCGAGGTTGAGAGCTATTAGTTTCATCAACTCAGAATCCGGGACTGCCTTTCGGCCGGTTCCGGGAACGAAGTTTCCGGAACCGGCCCGCCCATCTGGCGACTGGGGAGGAACGACTACCATCCCCCGCCACGCGCGTCCAACACCGCGATCGCTATCTCGAGCGCTCGCTCGGGAGTGAGTCCTGCTGGTCGCACTTGCCCGACCACGTAGTGCCAAGGCTCGAACGATCGTGGAATCAGCTCCGGTCCTTCATGGACTGGCCCGTACTGCGGATGCTCGAGCAGCCAGTGGATGAACTGGTGATTCTCGTCGCGCAGCGCCCTGCCGAGTCGCCGGCTGCTGATTCTGGACAGTTCGTGGAACCACGCGGTGCTTCTGCTGAGGCTCGCGACCCGCTCCTCCTTCGTTTTAGTGCCGAGGCGAGGCGAGGGCATCGTCAGTCGAAACGCCGGATCTATGAAGCGGCGAAGGTTCTCGTCGCGCCGCTGGGAGAGGGGGTCGGCCGCTCGCCGGGCAGCACGGCGTGCTCGACGGTCGGACTCGTTGTCGTGCTGGCGACCGGCCCACTCCCGTCCTTCGCGGTCGGCAAGGAGCAGCTTGTAGTTGTAGGACTCGTGCTCGATGAGGCGCCGAAGGTGCGGGTTATATCTGGGCAGCCGTTCCCAGAACTCGCTTGCTGCCTCCTCGTCAGCTCGGATGTGGTCTTCGGTGCGTTCGGGTCGCGTATGGACGATGGTCATGGTCTGTCTCCCGGTGATCGTTTCTTCGGCCTTTTCCGGCAGGAGTGATCAGGGGTGAGCGCAGGGTCAACGATCTGGGGTCCGTGGAATACCGGACGAGCGCAGCGACGGAGGATATGCCGCGAAAGCCCTAGTCGTCGGCGCGGAGGGAGCTACGATCGCGGGACGGAAAAGCCGCAGCAAGTGCCGCTATAAGCGGCCGATATTCAGGCGCGCTCGTCGCGCTCCACGGCGTTGGCCCATACCCAGGCGCGGTCCTCGCGCCCTGCAGGCGTGGTCCACCGCACCGCGCAGGCTCGCGGTGTCCAGGCGACGATCTCGACGCGCAGTCGTAGAGAGACGGTCTCGTAGTGGATCCAGGCCCAAGCAGGTATCGCTACGGGCGTTCGGGTCAGAGGAAGCCGATCAAGCTCGAGCTCTTCCTTCTTGAGAGAGGAGGGCTGGCGGTCGCGCATGATGATCTCGTCGGTGTGTGCGGCCATGCGTTTGTCGATCGCGTCGGCGTAGCGCTTGTTGGTGCCCACAAGTTCCTCTTGGCGTGTCGCGGGAGCCGGGTTTAGCCTCGTGACACTCGAACATACTTTCGAAGGTCAGGAGCGGTCAACATGAGCATGGCGCACGCGCACCATCCCGCTAGCGGCGCCCAGATCGCGGTCTGGATGGCCAACGAAGCACCCGCGCGCATCGTCTACCGGGGCATCCGCTACCGCGTGACTGATACGCCGACTCGTCTCGAGGACGAGATGTTCATGATGACCCACCCGCTGCCGATCACCGGGTGGCGGTTCCAAGGCACCGACCCTCAGGGGCAGTCGCTGATGTTCGACATCCGCCCTGACGGCGACGGTTGGGCGTTGATCCGCGCGTTCGTCTAACCGAGGTAATCATGCCGTCGGTGTCGTCGACATCGACGAGCGCATTGGCGCAAATGTCGGCGAACTGGGTCAAGTGCTAGAAGGCCGACGAATACGCCTTCGCTGGGATGGCGGTCGCGCATAATGATCTGGCCGGTTCCGCCTGTCGATCGATCTCGTCGGAGCAGCTATAACCGCATAGCCCCGGCCGGGCGGGTTAGTCACCCACGTTGAGCTGCCGAGATGGTCACAATGAGCGTGATCTGGCGATATAATCGGGATATGCCGATGATAGATGCCCCTGAGCAGCTCGCTGCGGTTTCTTTGTTCCATTCCCTCGCGGACCCGACGCGGCTGCGCATTGTCCAACGGCTGATGGGGGGTGAGACGCGGGTGCGAGATCTAGTGAGCGAGCTGGGGCTCGCGCAATCCACGATTTCCGAGCACGTCGCCTGCTTGCGCGACTGCGGGTTGGTGAACGGTCGGGTGGAGGGTCGGCAGGTGTTCTACTCGCTCACCCGGCCGGAGCTGATCGACATCCTGCAGGCCGCCGAGGTGCTGCTGGATGCGACCGGACACAAGGTCGACCTGTGCTCTGTCTACGGACGACACGACACCACAGAGGCCCGACGATGATCGGAACGATCGCCGCGGCGATCGGACTGTTCGCCGCGACCAACATCGACGACATCGTGGTGCTCACCGTGCTGTTCTTGGCCACGACCCGGGGCTCCCTGAAGGGCTGGCAAGTGGTTCTGGGGCAATACCTCGGCTTCATCGCCCTCGTCGCGATCAGCGTGATCGCCGCCCTCGGCCTGACCATCGTCCCCGACGAGTGGGTCGGGTTCCTCGGCCTGATCCCGCTCGGGATCGGCCTGTACGGGCTGGTGCGCTACCTGCGCCGCCGCGGCGAGGAAGACGACGATGACGACGAGAGCTCCATCAAAGCCGGCGGGCTGCTCGGGGTCGCCGGGATCACGATCGCCAACGGCGCCGACAACATTTCCCTCTACACGCCGGTGTTCCGCACCCAACCGATACCCGACACGGTCGTCACCATCGTCGTGTTCCTGCTGCTCGTGGCGGTGTGGTGCCTGGCCGCTCGGGCCATCGGCACAAACCGACGGGTTACCGAGGCTCTGGAGCGGATCGAGCACTGGCTGGTCCCGGTCGTGTTCATCGGCCTCGGCCTCTACATCATGATCGGGTCGGGGGTCGTGCCCCGTTTGATTGAAGTCCTGATGTAAGCGGCTACACGAACCGAGGCCCAGATCCCTGTCGGGATGGCGATGAAGCGCCCGCGCGCACCGTCAGCCGAGGCGCCCGGTACCGCCGACGCATATCGAGCACGAGATGTTCATGATGACCCGCCCGTTGCCGTCCCCGGCCGACGGTTTCAGGGGACTGACCCGCAGCTTCCAGTCGCTAATGTCATCATTTGTGCTGACGGCGACGGCCGGGCGTTGATCCGCGCTTTCGCCTAGCCGAGGGTAAGCACGCCGTCGGTGTCGGCGAAGTCGACGTGTAGGTGGGTACAGGTGTCGATGAACTGGGTGAAGTGCTGTAGCGACAGCGGGACGCCGTCGCTGGCGCGGCAGTTGGACTGCCCAATTCGGGATCCAGCCGGGACGATCGGGTCGAGCATTCCGATGAGTCGGAGGGTGAGGCCGTCGGAGCCGGAGAGGCTCCGGGCGTCGAGCATGTAGAAGTCGACGGACTTGCCGCCGCCCTCGCGCACGTGTGGGAGTGTTCCGCCTCCGGCGTCGTCGTGGGTGCAGAGGCGGTTGATGGAGCTGACGCCGACGCGGTCGAACTGGCGGGTGGCGAGGACGATGATCTGCAGGGTGCGGACGTCGATGCCGCAGTCGGGGACGGTGGTGCCGGCAGCGATCCAGCGGATCTGCTGCTCGGGGTCGGTGAATGCGGTGAAGGTTCCGTCGTCCATGCGTTGGACGAGCTCGAGGGCTAGCGCTTGCGAGTCGCCCGACACCTGGCATTCCTGGCCTTGGGTCGGGGTGAGGGTGGAGACGATCTCGGTCGCCGGCTTCAGCGCTGCCGTGTAGTCGGCGCTGCCGTTGCCCGTGGCCTGGGTTGCGACGACGGCGGGCGTGCTGGTCTGCCAGTCCGGGATGCGCTCGAGCTGCGCATAGAAGAGGAGCGCCGCGTGAGCTGGGTCCAGTCGCTCCTCTGCACTCCCCCACTGGGCGCTCTGAGCGAAGAGTCCAATCTCGCCCGTGCTGTCGCTGGCCGTGGCGTTGCGGAGTTTGGACTCGGCGATCGCGGTAGTGACGCCGATGATCTGCGCGGTCTGGCCGAGACCGCGGGCGGTGGCGGCGTTCATGATGATGGCGGCGTTGACGAGCTGGTCGCCGGTGTAGCCGGCGACGCTGACGTCGAGGGCGGCGACCTGGTCGACGTCGACGGGGTTGGCGGAGCATCCGGTGCCGGAGGACATGACGACGGCGCCGACGAGCGACAGCACGATCCCGGTCATTCCGATGGCGATCCCGCGCAGCATGGGGCTATCGCTGCCCTGCGGCGGCGAGGGCCTCGTCGGTGTTGGTCACCTGCGCTTCCCAGCTGGAGAGGATGTGCTGCACGTGCGTCTCCGGGTGGGAGCCGTACTTGAAGATGTAGTGCCCGTCGCGGAGCTTCTCGATGGTCTCCGCGGTTTCTGGTGCGAGGCCGAAGGTCTGCTGGCACCAGGTCGCGTCCTCGGGGCGGGACTGCCGGTAGATGCACACGGTCTGGGCTTCTTGGATGATGGCCATGCCGGGTGAGTCCGTCGGGATGTCGGATCCCTTGTGCATGACGAAGACGTTGCTGATTCCGAGGCCTCGGGAGAGTTTTTGGTTGGCTTTGATGAGGCCGGCTGCGGGGCCGCCGATCATGTGCCATCCCTCTTCGTAGACGACGGTGGTGGCCCAGCCGCGTTCGCGGCGCAGGCGGCCGAGCATCCACATGTTGCCGATCGCCATGACGACCGGCACCGCGGGGCCGTCGTCGGGCAGTTGGGAGATGTCGAACGAGGTGAGCTTGCCTGCGAGGTCGACGGCTCTTGAGGTTTCGCCGTCGAGGAGGCCGGCGTATTCGTCGAGGAGGCCGTTGAGTGTCCAGCGGACGGAGAGGCCGGCTTTGTGGAGGTCGTCGCGGGCGGAGTCTGACAGAGTTCGGTAGTCCGGGTCGTCGGCGAGGTCGCCGAGGTTGGGCAGGATGTCCGCTAGGACTGGAGCGCGGTGGTCGCCGACCTTGTCGACGGTCATCCGCAGCGCCGCCCTGAGGGCTTCTTCTTCCCAGGAGTCGAGCTGTTGGTCGCCGCGGGCGAGGCGGGTGACGATGTTCAGCAGCCGCGCCTGTCCCTGTAGTCCGGTGCCTTCGAGGATGGTGGGGTCGAGGAGGTTCAGGGTGGTGCCGGTTCCGTCGGGGCTGAACTTGATGGGCTCGTACCCGTAGCGGCGCACGACGCCTGAGTATTCGCCTTCCCCTGCTTGGTCCTTCTTGTCGAAGACGACGCAGCGGCGGTTCTTCAGCAGCAGCGGCCGCAGGACGTGGTTGGCCTTGGTGTGGGTGGACTTGCCGGCGCCGACGTCGCCCATGATGATGACGTTCGGCGATGACACCTCGCGCGGTGTGGAGTTGTAGGCGGTGATCGGGTCGTGGGCGATGGAGGTCCGCGACAGTACGTCGCGGCCCGTGACCACGCCGGTCGTTCCTGTGGGCGGGCCGATGAGGGCGGTGTTGAGGATCTCTGCCTGACGTGTCGTCGATGGTGCGCCTTGGATGGCGGGCGCGTATTGGCCGCGAGCTGCCGCGCCCGGCTTCATCCGCAGTCGCGTTCCGGGCTGCCCCCACGGCGTGATCTCGACCGGGGTTTCAGTGCCCTCGGCCGTCGGTTCGGCGGGTGGCGCGAAGGCTCGGAGTATGGGTGCGTCCCAGAGCTTGGAGCGGGCGGGCTTGAGGTCGGTCATGAGATGGACTCCTTCTCGGTGCGGCCGGCGAGTTTGGCGTAGAGGCGGGATGACATGGACCGGCCCGCGGTGGCGAGGCCGCGGCCGATGGGCCAGGTGGTGCCGGAGGCGGCGGACTGGAACGAGTCCTGCCAGTCGAGGTGGTCGATGCCGGCGGAGCCCGCGCAGGTCTCCTCGAGCTGGCGAGAGAAGCGGGCGAGCTCGTCCCGGTCCCTCGCGGAGATGGTGATGTAGCCGACCCACTCGGCCCCGTGGTGGTGGGAGCCGGCGGTCAGGTCCGCGCGACGTCGCTGCGCGGCCGACATGGCAACGTCCGTGTCGTCGGTGTCGAACTTGCCCGCCTCGTGTCGCGACAAGGCTTCTGCTTGGTCGCGCACGAGGTCCTGACGTGCTGCGGCTTTGGCGTCGTTGGCGGGGATGAGGTGGATGTGGAACGACACCGATCGGATGAACTGCATGTCCCGGCCGATCAGCAGGTCCAGGAGCCACAGCTGGGTGCGAGGTGCGGTGGCCATCGCGTCCGCGCGGATCGCCGCCGTACGGTGCCACCACTCCACGGGAAGTCCGGCGATCGGGTCGATGCCTTGCACGACGTGTGCGGAGAACTCGTCGTGGGAGGTGATGCCCATGTGGGCGGGGTCGACGTCGGCGACGAAGTCGATTGGACGTGACGGGTTCTGCTGGTGCAGCATCACTGCGACGGTCTGCCGTGCGGTGAGCACCTCCACGGTGCCCAGGCGTGCGTCCTCGAGCCCGCGCAGGGTCGAGGCGATCTCCTGCGCCATGAGTCCGCGCCACCCGTCGCGGGCGGGGCCGTACTTGGCGGCGGCATCGGCGAAGCTCTGGTTGACCGGCCAGCTGATGATGATGAAGTGCCGCTGCACCATCGCGTCCTCCCCCGTCAGCCGCAGCACCTCCTCATAGGACGCGACCGCCTCGGCAGGCGCCGCCGGGTCGAGGGCGCCGGAAACCCAGTACTCCTGCATCGCCGTATCGGCCGGCAGGACTCGGGTCATGGTCTGCACATTGCCGACGAGGTTCGAGGCAGCAGCCCTATTGGCGAGGAACGTGCCCCACCCCTCGGCGGCTCGGGTCATGACGGAGGTGGATTCGATGCCGCGCAATTGCCCGGTGACTACGAACGTCACTGACAGATACTGGGCTTCCCCGGTGGGAGCATGCCAGCCGATGCCGGGTTCGCCGCGGCCGTGCTGCAGCCACCCCATCCCGTCAGCACCGTCAGGGTTGGAACGCATCGCGGTCAGCACTCGCTGCGCCTCCCACGTCGCGTCGCGGCGGGCGCGACCGCGCAGGTGCCGGGCATCGCGAAGCGCCTGCTCGGCTTGGTCCCATGCTGCGATGTCGTAGGGGACGAATGCGTCGACCCCTGAGGACACGCGCTCCTTCCAACGGTTGCGGCGCGTGCGACGTTCCATGATCGTGCCGCGGTGCGTGCGGGTCGTGACAAGGAGCGTGACCCCAGATCCGACGACCCCGACAACGAGGCCCGGCCACCCGATCAGCGGAGTAAAAATCAGCCCGGACACAATGAAGACGCCGAGGAGGATGATCCGGCTACGGGAGTGTGTCCCGCCGAAGAACGAGCGGTGCCCGGTCTCGCCGCCGAGGTAGCGGACGGTCGCCCGCGTTTGCGTCTCGGTCATGGTCGCTCTGCTCCGATCGTCGAATCATCCAGTGCTGCGGTGGCCTGCCGGCCCGCTGCTTCCGTCAACTTCACGCCCTTCGACGCCGCGGTCACGCCCGCAGCCAGCACAAGCGTGGGAATGCCGATCGCGGCCCCAGCCCCCGTCGCCGTCTCGGCGGCACCGGCAGCCGCCAGTCCGCCGCTCGCGGCCGCGGCGCCTTCAGCCGCTCCAGCGGATGCTGCTGCACCGCCGGCGCTGGCACCGGCTCGGGCGGCCGAAGCACCAGCCATGCTCATCCCCTCGGCTTCAGGGGCGGCCGCGCTGGCGGAGCTCGGCGCGGCACTCGTGGATGCGCCCCTCGAACCGCGCCCTGAGGAGGCACCGCGGTCGAAGCGCGCCGTGGCCTCGCTCATGTTCTGCGGGCCGATGGAACCGGCGGCGACCGCGGGTCCGCGTGTTCCGCCGAAGCCATTGGGGATGACTGGGGCGAGCTTCATCAGAAGCAGCGGCGAGCACGCCGCCAGGAAGAGGGCAATGACCGCGACGCTGAGCTGTACCAGCGAGTGGAGGTTGAGGTTGTTGCCGAAGGTTGCCACCGAGTTGGCCATCATCACGAACGAGAACCCGAGCAGGAAAAACAGCAGCGGGTGGGCGGCGAGGATGCCGATCCAGACCGACACGATCTTCGTCCCGAAGCCGCGCTTACCTGGGTCGATGATCCACACCAGCCCGAGTGGCAGGAGTACCCCGGTGAAGTAGAGGGTGACGAGCTGCACGACGAGCATTGCGAAGACCAGCAGTAGCCCGACGACCATGCAGAGCATCAGCAGCACCGCGATGGGTAGGCCGCCTGTGATGCCGACGGGGTCGGCCTCGGAGATCATCGTCTGGAAGTCGCCGATCACGCCCGAGACCGTGCCTCGCAGCCCCCATTCGACGACGTCATTGGAGAGGGCGTGGAAGAAATTGACGAGCATCATCCCCAGCGCCGGCCCGAACATCGCGCCAATGAGGAAGAGGCCGAAGTAGAGCCCGACTGACTCGACGAGGTCGCGGCCTGCTTGGGCGCCGCGGGCTGTCCGGAGTATCTGGGGGATCAGGAGGGCTACGGCGACGAAGATTGCCCCGGCGAACGAGATCGCGTACGCCCGGAGGAACCAGTCAGTCGAGAGGTCCGGTAGAGTGGCGTCCGTGAGAGCCGGGAGCACGTCCTTGCTCAACCCCTTGGCGGCATCCTGCAGCGCCTTGAACGTGTTGCCCCACGGGTCCGACCAGTAGGACACCGCGCCCGTGAATCCGTTGATCACGTCGCCAAGTCCGCCGATGATGGAGCCGATCCCTCCGGCATCGTCACCGTCTTCGAAGTGTGCCATTAGCAACCTCCTGAGAAAGGCCGTCCGATCGAGTAGAGCTCTTCGGTCGACCGAGTTCCTTGGGAACTCACGAACTTCCAGCTGTCGTCTTCCCATTTCATGGTGACTGTGATGGACCCCTTGAGGGTCGAACTCAGTTCGCCATCGATCACCAGCGCCGTGCCGATGGACGCAGTGACGTCATCGGAGGCAGTGGCCTCGAGGTAGTAGACGCCCGGAAGCGTTGATAGGTAGTAGTCGGTGCCGTCAGGCACGAGACCACCAGAGAGGTTCGGGTTACCAGCGAAGAACCCCGCGATGTCCTTCGTCGGCGCATTCGAGGCAAGTCCGTTCTCCTCGATAGTCGCGAAGTCCGATGTGGCGGGGTAGGGGTACTGGTTGAGCCAGCGCACGAAGGCAGTCGCGACCTCGATCGCTCCGTTGGAGGTGTGCGGCGCTGCCGCTTGGGCTGCGAGCACCATGGCTGCGTCGCGCTCTGACCCGCCGAGGCATCCGGTGGGTTCGGCGTCCGGCCCCGGCGAGCCCGAAACGGTCACCGTCGGGCTCGCGGTCGGCTGGGATCCGCCCGGGTTCCAGACCAGCACGGTCAGTGCGGCGATGATCGCCGAGATGACGATGAGGGCGAGGAGGATCCAGGGCCAGATGCGCCGGGGGCGCGTTGCTTGTGCTCGCATCTTCTATCCCTACCCGAATACCGACAGGATCGCGCCCACGATCACGGCGAGAGCGGCGAGGACGCCGAGGGAGATGCCCGCCCACATCGCCTGGGTGCGTGCGTCCTTGTAGGCGGCGGGGTTGCTGCCGCTGGTGGCGACGGCCATGTTCCCGACGCCGATGATGACGAAGATGATGGCTGCGATGATCGCCAGCGCCCAGAGGCCGCCGAGGATCTTCTGCCACAGCTGGGTGAACTCGAGGCCGAAGATGCTGAAGTCGGGCAGGATCCCGTCGAGGGGGTTGTCGATCATGGGGAGGATCGCGAGGGTGCCGATGATGCTCATGGTTGGTTAGTCCTTTCGGTTCAGCGTGCGGTGTTCTGGAGTGTGCGGACCACGTCGGCGGCAGCGCCGGTGAGGGCGTGCCGGGTGGCCGGGGCGAGCTTGGCCAGGGTGAGCTGGCCGCGCTCGGCGATGTGGGCGTCGAACGGGATCGAGTGCTGGTGCGTGATCCCGTGGGAGCTGAGGATGCGGTCGACCCGAGCGACGACCTGCGGGTGCTCCGGTCGACCGTCATGCAGTCGCAGCACGATCGCGTTCGCCGCGAGCTCGCCCGCGCGACCTCCTGCAGCCTTCAGTCCCTCGAGCAGCTGCGCGGCCTCGAGGGCTGCGTCGCCGGCGTCGAAGATCGGAACGACGAGCACGTCGGCCGACATCACCGCAGCACCGAAGGCCGGCGACGAGGGCTGATTGCCGGAGTCCATGACGCGGACCGCGTAATAGTCGTCGACGACCTTGACGATGCTGTTGACGGCGGTGTCGTCGAGGCGCGGCCGCCATCCGACGGAGCCGATGACGGCCGCGAACGACGACTGGGGTGCCGTATAGCCGGCGAGTTGTCCGGCGGAGCGGATTTGCTCGGCGTCGGCGACGAGTTCGCCGAGCCCACGGTTGGGTGAGCCCTCGCTGCGGAAGGTCAGCGCCCCTGGGTCGTCGGAGACTTCGATGATGCACACCGATCCGCCGCGGATGGCGGCGATGGTGCCGCCGAGCATCAGCGAGGTGGGGGTCTTGCCGACCCCGCCCTTCGGGTTGGCCACGAGCACGGACACGGCCCGCGTCCACGTCGCCTGCCGGATGGTCTCCTCGAACCCGGCGAGCTGCTCGCCGGCTACGATCGCGGCGGCCTCGGCAGCACCAGGCGCGACCTTCACACCGACCTTGGTCAGCAGCCCGCGCAGTCCCTTCTGGGCTGTGCGGGCAGGGGCAGCGACGGAGAGGGCTCCGAGGTCGATGTCGTCCTGCTCGAGCTCGACCGATGCGGTGGCGTCGGGGATCGGCTCGGGTTCGACCGGGGGTGCGGCGGGCGGGACCGACGGAGCGGCCACCGCGACCGCCGGGGCGTCCCGGCCTTCGACGTAGGAGGCGGCGCGTGCGGCTCCGGCGAAGGCGGGGCCGTCGGTGCGAGTGGGGGTGGTGGTTGTCATGGGCGCGATTCCTTTCCGTGTTGTGCGTCCTGGTCCGGGTGGAAGGTGCGGCTGTCGGGTGCGGGTCGCGGAAGTGAGGTGGGCGTCGGGCGCTTCGCGTGATGAGCGCCGACAGGTCGGCACCGTAAGGGGAGCCGCTTCGCGGCGATGACCTTGGTTGTTTGTTTGAACTTTCCGGCTGCCGATCGTAGCTCTGTCCTCTGCTGCGTTCGCAGATTTTCTGACGCGCCCTGCGGGCTTACTTCGCCCGAAATTCTGCGCACTGCGCCTCGTCTCCTCGCACTCGATCTCTCTGCCGGAAGGCAAACAAAACGATCGATCTGAGAGGACTGCATGACCATGACCAGCCGTAGCTCAACCATTCCGTCCACCTCCCTGCGAGTTGACGATGACACCGCCGCGCGAGTGGCCCTGGCCTGCGCCGGGGTCAGCGGAGAACCCTCCGTGAACGTCGGCATCCAGACCTTCGGCGGTGCTGCCGACTTCGTCGCTGCGGTCCACGACGGTGAGGATGCTCCCGCCGCGCTGTCGAACCTGGTGCGGCAGCGCATCCGCGCGTTCGCGACCGCCCACCGGGTTGGCCGGGTGCTCGAGGAAACCAAGCGTCACGGGTTCGGGATCCTGACCCCGCAGTGCGAGCTGTGGCCGACACAGCTCGACGCCCTGCGCGGGCTTGCTCCCCAACTGCTGTGGGTGCACGGCGACCCCGGCATCCTTCTGAACCCGGCCGTCGCGATCACCGGCACCGCGAGCCCCACCAGGTACGGCATCCACATGGGCATCGAGCTGGGTACCGGCCTCGCCTGCCGCGGCTGGGTTGTCGCCGCCGGTGCCGGGGCCGGCATCGACCAGCTTGTCCTGCGCTCCGCTGATGCGATGAAGGGTCGCGGTATTACCGTCGCCGCAGCATCCCTCGAACGTGTTCGCACCGCGGTGACGAAGGGCGTCGCCGTCAGTGAGCTCCCGCCGACCGGGCAGCTGACGGTCCGTGCGCAGCGCCGGGCGAAGTACCTGCTCGCTGCCCTCGCGGTGAAGACGATCGTCGTCGAGGCCGGCCTGTCCTCCAGTGCGCTGCGTACCGCCGAGGCAGCCCACGCCATGGACCGGCCCGTGGGTGTGGTGCCGGGTCCGATCACGTCGCCCTTCAGCGCCGGATGCCACTGGCTGGCCCAGCAGCATCATGTGTCCCTGGTGACGTCGATCAAGGACGCCGACCGCCTGCGCTGAGATCACGGGGTCACCTCCGCTACCTCGAGCTCCTCGACCGCGTCCGACGTCGGCTCGGCAGGGAGTGCGGGGGTGACCGTGATCGTCGCGTGTGGGAGGGCACGGAACGCGGCGATCGCTCCGGCCTGCACCATCCAGAAAGCGCCGTCTGCGGCTTCGCGGACGTCCTGCGGCGGGATCACGAACGTGTGCTGTGCACGGGCCGTGCCCTGGGCATCGCCGCCCGACTGGGTCGATGCCTCCATCCGAAGGACGGTCCCGGCGTACTTGACGACATCCTCGGGGTCTTTCGACCGACCGAAGATCAACGCGGCACCGGAAGTCAGGGCGCGGCGCCTGCGGGTCTCATCGTTCGACAGCCCGGCGGGGCTCTGCGTGGCCAGCACGAGACCAACTCCGGCGGAGCGGGCGGTCTCGAAGAGCGAGCCCGCGGTGTCGCCGGGGTCCTGGCCCGCGGTGACGAGCTGTGGGAACTCGTCGACGATCACGACGACCGGCGACTTATCGCGGGCGGTCAGTCGTGCGGCGAGGAAGTTGCGCAGGTCGAGCATGAGCAGGTCGCCGAGCTTGGCCTGCGCGTCATCGACCGGAGACAGCGGCACCATCGTGACGTCTGCCGGGGCGTTGCCGTAGGACCAGCCGCGCTCGTCGATGTACCGCTCGATCGGACGAAGAGCCACCAGCAGCGAATGCAACGCACGCAAGCCGGCGGTGGTGCCGTTGCGGTCGACCGCGGTGTTGACCATCATCAAGTCGAACTGATCGCGCACGTGCGGTCCGGGATTGCTCAGCCGCTCGCGCAAGTCGGCGACGCTGCGGATCGGCTCAACGTCCTGGACGGCTTGCAGGCATCCGCGGATCTCGTCGAGGTAGTGCTGGTTGGCGCCGTCCGCCGGCGGCATGAGCCGCATGAGCTTCGCGGTGACCTGCTCAGCGGTTCCGTTGAACAGATCCCACCCTTCGGCGATCACCGCGCTGTGACCGTGGCTGCGGGCAAGGGCTGTCAGGTGTTCGGCGTCGGCCGGGTCGCCCTTGGCGTCAAGGACGAACACCGGCCATCCGGACTCGAGGGCGCAGAGCACGAGTCCGTTGATGAGGACGGTCTTGCCGGAGCCGGACTCCGCGACGATCAGTGCCCGCACCGCAGATGACGTCTCCGGCAGCATGAGGAACTGCCCGGTCGGGTCGACCCAGTCGCGCACCGAGCGGGAGTCATGGAAGCGGTCAGCGAGCAGTCGGATGGTGGCGAGGTTCATGAACCCGAACGACTGCCGACCGGCCACCTCGTGGGGGACGGTGAGAACGTCTGCGGTGGTGCCGGTGATCCGGCCGGTGTTGGTATCGAGCTTGACCCCGATGCGGCGCGCCGCGGCCGCGTCCGCGGCGCGCTTGCGGGCGGACTCGATGCGCTCCTGCACGAGCACGTTAGTGATGCGGCGGGTGCGGACGCGCTCGGCGATCGTGCGACGGCGGTGCGACCACACGACCGGCAGCAGCAGCACGCCGGAAAGCAGGTTCAGGATCAGCCACCCGCCGAAGGTCGGCAGCAGCTCCCCGACCCAATCCCCTTCGGCAAACTCGCGCGCCTCACCCGACTCGACCCATCCGGTCAAGAGCACGACCTCCACCGTGACCAGTGCGGCCACAAGGAGGATACCGACGACGTTGGCGATCCAATGCCAGCGGTGGACCATCCAGAATCGCGTCTTCGTCGCGATAATGTCCGGGACCAGCCGGTTGGCCGCCATCGGAATCAGAAATGGCGCAGCGGACAGGGCGACCAACACGACAAGGACAGCACCAAGCAGACGAGACAGCGCATCGCCCATCGGGTCGGAGGACGGCATCGGGGTCGTGCGCTTGTCGGTCATGAGGACACCTCCTCCCGCTCCCACAGGTGCGGGGTCGGGATCTCCCCGGCATTGCTGACCGGCTCGGGCACGCCCTCCCAGAGGTCGGTGTCGTTGCCGATCCACCTGCCCTTCACGTCGAACACCGGAAGTGCGACAAGGCGGTGCCGCTGGGCGCGGAAGATGAACCTGTCGGCCTCCTTCGCCACGACGCGGGCCGCGTCCTTCGTGCAGAGATACACGACCCGCGACACTCCCCCGGTGGCCATCCGCTGGCCGTGGTGATTATGGATGAGCTTGTACCGCGCGAGCTTCTTCGCGGTCAGCTCGACCTCGATGAGCTCGACCACGTCGCCCTTCACAGCGACCCCATCGACTTGGTGATCCTGCAGCGACATCGGCCGTCGATCCCGGAACCACTCGTACCCGCGAGCAAGGTAACGGGCCGACACGGCGGCGACGGCTAGCTCGTGGCGGGTGGTCTGCCGGTACAGGTTGGGGGCGGTCCTCCCGACCGCTGCGTGGGTGGCCCACACGACCTGACCCTCTTGGTACGTGAGCCGCTCGCGGTTCGCCAGCCCCAGGTCGACCATGCGCGAAACCCATCGCTGCGCGACACGTCGACCTGCCGGTCCACCGAAACCGTTGAGGGCTCCCAGCGCCCACTGGATGGCTTCCATGTCGGCCATCCGAACAGTGCCCAGCCACTCCAACATCTCGTCGTCTCGCCTCGTGATCTGCACCACTACTTCGACCTCGACTCCCTGCGTTCCGTGCGTTCTGTCTGTCTTGCTTTTTGCATTTTCTTGTTTCTTGTTTTTCCCTGTCCCACCGCCACTTCTTTACTTCCCAACCTCCCGTGGACAACTTGTTGGGTGCGGGAGGTTGGGAAGCTGGCCCTGCCAGGAAGTGGCGGTGGGACAGGGAAAAACAGGCCTTAGGTACTCGTTTGGGTACTCGCGACAGGTGAGTACCCAAACGAGTACCTTCATGCACGCTAGGCAGGCACCCCCGCATGGGGGTAGAACGCTCGTGCGCGTGTCGCAGATCAAACATTGAATTCGTCTCAATCACTGCTTGAGGCTTCGAAGGATGCCCGCCTCGTCGTCGCCGGAGGCTCGTGAGACGCGATCCAGGAGCAGGTCGACGGCGATGCGGATGAGGGTGTTGTCGGTGATGCGCGGGGTTCCCGCCGCCCTCGCACGGTTGAGTCGCCGGGCTTCGACGGTGAGCTGGTTCTGCTGGTCGTCGCGCAGCCGGGTCTCCTTGCGGACGAGGCGCAGGTAGGTCGGCAGGTCGGCCCCGTCGCTGCTCATTGGACTCGGTAAGGGTCGCACGGTTCTCGTCCGCGCGACCTTCGGGCCGGCTTCGAGCGGCCTAGCAGGCCGCGCTGGC
This sequence comes from Rhodoglobus sp. GW821-FHT12B09, assembly GCF_058809925.1. Classification (NCBI taxonomy): domain Bacteria; kingdom Bacillati; phylum Actinomycetota; class Actinomycetes; order Micrococcales; family Microbacteriaceae; genus Rhodoglobus; species Rhodoglobus sp. GW821-FHT12B09. The sequence continues at coordinate 134,644 of NZ_JBXATB010000003.1, forward strand.
TCCGGCTCGTGCGCCTCGGTAGCGACGCCGTCAGGAGTCGGCTTCTCGTCGAGATTGCCCAGCAGATCGCCGAGGCTTTGGCGTGCCATCAGGCTGCGCCTTCACGTGCGTGCGCCCAGATGGTCATGAGCTCCAGGGCCACTGCGCGGTAGTCGTCGATGGCCTTCGCGGTCTGCCGCGACTCAACGTACTGGGTCACGACCTTGCCCTCGATGGGGGCGTCGGAGTGGACCTTGTACTTGCGGATCGCCCGGTTGAAGCGCGGCAGCTTGAGGCTGTCGACGAGGGCCTCGGCATCCTCGAGCTGGCCCGGCACGCGCATGTCGATCTTCGACAGCAGCACCCTGTAGGGAGTCTCGGACGGCTCGACCAGGGTGCGGATCGTGCGCACCATCGGCGGGATGCACAACGCCTCCGGCTCGGTGGGGATGATCGCGAAGTCCGCCACCGACAGGACCGAGGCGAGGATCTTGGAGTCGGTGAGGTTGCCGGGGGTGTCGACGAAGATCACGTCGAACGGCAGGGTGCGCAGGCGGCTGAGGTTGGTGGCGTCGGTGTCGGCGGCGAAGTCGAACGGCAGGTTGTCGGCGGCGGTGGATGCCCACCAGGTTGTGGACTGCTGGGGATCGACGTCGACGACGAGGACGCGTGAGTTCTCGGCGGCGATCGCAGCGAGGTTCATGGTGGTGGTTGTCTTCCCGGCACCACCCTTCTGGTTGGTGACGGCTACGAGCTTCATGACTTCGGTCCTTTCGAGGTTCGTTTCATCCACAGTCCGGTCGTTCCGGACTCTGTAAGTTCCGCTGTCTGTAACTGCGGTTCTACGGGGGATCCGAAGTTCGGGACTAAGGGAAGAGAGAAACCCTGCTCCCGAACTTCGGAAATTCGTGACATCGGAAGAACCGCAGACACGAACTCACGAACATCCGGCATCCCGCGCCTCGCGCGTACTGGTCCTGTTCTGTTCATTCCTGTTCTTCCTGTTAACGGGGCCACTCAGTGGTCCCCTAATCGACAACTTTTCGGTCCCCTAAGGGGCCTAGAAATTGGCCCTCTGTGGGGACCAATCAGTCGCCCCCTGAGAGGGGAACGGGATCGGCTCATCAGCACCCCGGCGAGGCACTTGGGGTCGTGAACTGTCGAGCAGCAGCTCGTACTCGGATGTCTCACCGCGACCGCCGAGACGCACTCGACAGATGGCTCCACGATCGATTAGCTCCTTGATCGCGCGTTTCACGGCACGATGTGCGGCCTCGCTCGCGTTCTCGGGAGCGCCGAATCCGAGAGCTATCGCGGAGGATTCTCGGCCGGCGAAGTAGCGTCGCGCGGCCTGCTCGCCGCGCGGTTCGTCCCAGCACTCGAGGGCCATGTGGTTGAGTAAGCGCGCAGCAGTGTTGCCCAGCTGCAGCCTCATGGCCACCAGCACGGCGTTCTTCGCGGCGTACAACCCCATCACCGTCAGGCGAAGCTCGGAGTGGCTCGCGACGTGCTCTCGTGAGCGCTGGCCTCGACCCAGGCGACGACCTCCGAGCGCTTGTACAGCACGGTTTTCGGCGTCGGCTTGTAGAACCTCGGACCAGTGCCGGTGTAGCGCAGCTGCGCCAAGGCGCCGGTGGACATGCCTGTCATCTCGCTTACCGCGGCAGGCTGAATGAAATCGTCTTCCATGATCACTCCCGTCTATTCACGAGATACATGGGCTGTTTCTCGTTGTTTTGACGGTAATGGATTCTCGTTGTTTTCGCAAGAGATTTGCCGAGTATCCTGCCAAAATGACGGATTACCGGACTGCGCCGTCACTCGGCGAAAGAATTCAAGCTGCGCGGAAGGCTCGAGGCCTGAGTGCCCGCGAACTGGCGGAGGCTATAGGTGGCGTGCCCACCCAGTCCACGATTGAAAACATCGAGCTCGGACGCAAGGCTGCTATTGACGTAGCGCAACTGCTCAATATCGCCATGGCGTTGAAGATGCCGCTGAGCTACCTTCTTGTACCCTTGGGATCACCCGACCGTGCCCTCGATCTGTCCGGCCTGAGTGCAGCGTTCGACTCTATGACGGTCGCGGAATTCGATGCGTGGGTGTCGAGCGTGCCCGACGGAGCACATGTTCCATCGTCATTGGATGAGCGCAATTCGATCACCGAACTTCAAGCGCTCCGGGAGTGGAGGGCGCGAATGAGCGAGACCGCCCGCTTGCGTATTGCGCTTGATCTTGAACGGACGACCATCGTCGACGAGGACTCGACCTACCTCCGGTCAACCGCGGATCGTCTTGAACAATCTGAACGCGAGGTCGAACGAATCGCTGCCTTCCTGCGCTCGGCTGGATGGCCTTTCTAGGCCCGTCATTCGGCCGGGGAGTGTCTTTCGGTGCGCGTTCATGGTTTCGGTCACCGCGCGCCAGTTGTCGCTCCGCGCCCCGTCAGATGCAGAGCGGCCCACGCGACGATGCCAACGACCGCAAAGATGTCGGCGACGTTGAAGATCGCAAACCAGTCGACGGCGATCATGTCGATCACCGTGCCGGATAGTGGGACCCTGTCGGCTCGCGATATCCGGTCGTACATGTTGCCCCAGCCTCCGGCTGCCGCGGCGGTCAGGAGCAGGAGTGACCAGCGAGGTCTTCCACGGGAGATGCCCCAATAGATCCAGGAGCTCAGGGCGAGCAGGATCACCAGGATTCCGACTGCCATCACGGGCCCGGAGTCGGCGCCCATCCCGAAGGCTGCTCCGGGGTTGAACGCCAGTTGAAGACGGACCCCAGGCAGCAGGGGCGCCGTCTCGCCATCCGCCAGCGCGCCGAGCGCCCATGCCTTACTTAGCCGGTCAGTCGCCAGTGCTGCCGCGACCACCAGGATCGCCGTGCCGCCCAGCGCGAGTCGCGACTTCGCGCTGGGCTTGGGCGGAGATTGCAGATCGGTCACTGCGCCGTCCGCGTGAGAGCGGCCTCCGTCCCGGCGGGGCGGACGATCGCGGTATCCAGCCGTGGTCGACGCGCCGCGCGGATGCCGTTCAAGATCACGATTACCTCCGCGATCTCGTGGACGAGCACGACACCTGCGAGGCCGAGGATGCCGAGGAGTGCGAGAGGGAGCAGCACGATGATGATGGCCAGCGAGAGGACGATGTTTGAGGTCATGATCCTTCGCCCTCGACGAGCATGCAGGAAGGCAGCGGGCAGCAGACGCAGGTCTTTTCCGGTGAACGCGACTGATGCCGACTCGATCGCGGCGTCGGATCCGGTGATGCCCATGGCGATTCCAACATCCGCAGCCGCGAGGGCAGGGGCGTCATTGATGCCATCGCCGATCATCGCGGTGGGCTGACCTGCGGAAAGGCTCTCGATTGCCGCAGCCTTGTCGGAAGGAAGGAGCTGTGCTCGCACATCGGTGATGCCCGCTTGGGCCGCTAGTGCGCCCGCGGTCCGATCGTTGTCGCCAGTGAGCATCACGCTCTTGATGCCTGCTGCAGCGAGCTGCTGCACGGTTTCCCGCGCCTCCGGCTTCAACTCGTCGCGTATGCCGATGATCCCGATGGCGCTACCGTCGACCTCGACGACGACTACTGTCATGCCTTCGTCTTCGAGCCAAGTCGCCTCTTCGGCAAGCTCGCCGGCGGCCACCCATCGCGGGCTGCCGACACGGGCGCGCTTGCCCTCGACATATCCTGTCAGTCCGCGACCAGGTTCCTCGGCGACGTCAGTTACGTCGGCGGTCGTGGTGGCTGATGCGATGATCGCGGCGGCGAGCGGGTGTGTGCTGTGCGCCTCGAGTGCGGCCGCAATGCTGATGACGTGCGCGCTCTCGTAATCGCCGACGCTGGTCACGGTCACTACTTCGGGGCGCCCGCGGGTGAGGGTCCCCGTTTTGTCGAAGGCTACGGTCCTGATAGTGCCAAGCTGTTCGAAGGCCTGCCCGGATTTGATGACGACTCCGATTTTGCTGGCTGAACCGATGGCGGAGATCACCGTCACGGGGACCGCGATCGCCAGGGCGCATGGAGACGCGGCGACGAGCACAACCAGCGCTCGCTCCGTCCAGGTCAGCGGGTCGCCGACGAGGAATCCGAAGACGATCACCAGGCCGGCCAGCACGAGAACGGCCGGCACGAGCGGCTTCGCGATCCGATCGGCGAGCCGCGCCCGCTCCCCCTTGCGGGAGTTCGCCTGCTCGACCAGCTCGACGATCTTCGTCAGTGAGTTGTCACGACCGTCGGCGGTTGCCTCGATCTGCAACGCACCACTGCCGTTGATCGAGCCAGCGGGAACCGCGTCGCCCGCACCGACTTCGACGGGGATGGATTCTCCGGTCACCGCAGCCGTGTTGATACTGCTTCGCCCAGTGACCACGACACCATCTGTGGCGACCCTGTCGCCGGGGCGGATGACCAGGATGTCCAGCACCCGAAGATCCCTCGCGGGGATGGTGACGTTCCCCGCGATCTTCGAGATGACGGCGGTGTCCGGTATGAGCGAGAGAAGCGCCCGCAGGCCGGTCTTGGCTTTGTCCATTGCTCGGTCTTCCAGCGCTTCGGCGATGGAGAAGAGGAAGGCCAACGCGGCCGCCTCGCCTACCTGTCCGAGTAGCACGGCGCCAATGGCGGCGATCGTCATGAGTAGGCCCACGCCGAGTCTGCGTCGGATCAGCCTCCGGATGGCGTTGGGGACGAAGGTCAGCGCACCGGCGATGAGGCTGAGCCCCAGGACGATGCTTGCGGCGATCCCCACGCCAGACCACTCGAGGCCGTATCCGATCGCGAGGAGAAGGCCAGAGCCTATAGGAAGCAGCAAATTCCGGTCTCCCCACCAAGGACCGAGCTCCTCGCTGGCGCCGTGGTCGTGCTCGTCGTCGTCCTGATGTTCGTCTGAGTCGTCGTGGGGTTCGCGCTGCTCGACGGGGGCGGAATCGGACCTACGAGGAGTGAGCTCGATGTTCCGGGGTTCAGAGCTTTCGTCCGGACCGCAGCATTCTCGGCTCATGCGCCGACCCCGCAGCACAGTGGGACGTCGCAGTTTTCGTCTGTGCATTCAAACCCGTCGTCGACAGCAAGTACCGTCTCGAGAAGCGCAGCCAGTGCCCGGGTCAGGTGAGCGTCGGCGATCTCATAGCGGGTCTGCCGGCCCTCTGGGGTAGCAACCACGATGCCGCATCCGCGCAAGCAAGCGAGGTGGTTGGACACGTTGGAGCGGGTGAGGTTCAGTTCGCGGGACAGTTCCGCCGGGTGCCCGGGGCCCTCCAGCAGGCTGAGGAGGATACGTGAGCGGGTGGGGTCGGCCATCGCCCGACCTAGTCGATTCATGACGTCGAGACGTGTGGCACTGGTCAGCATTCGATGACTATACAGTGTTGACTGACCAAACAGGATGCGTTCTCCTCGGGTGAGGGAATAACGACCCGGCGAGCACCGCAAGTGCCAGACCGGAAGCGGCGAGCTCGATTTGGCCCCCGAATGCCGCAGCCGGCGTTGTGGTTTCGACAAGGGGAACGTCCTGGATGAGCCTTGCGGCCGTGAACCATGGGAGCCGTTGCAGGATCTGCCCGTCCGGGCCGATGACCGCGGTCAGCCCGACTGTGGAGACGTTGACCACTGAGCGCCCGAGCTCCAGCGCACGTATTCGCGCGATGGCGAGCTGTTGTGCGCTCTGGTCGGACTTTCCGAAATCGGCGTTATTGGATGAGGAGATGATCGCTTGGGCACCTTGGAGCACGGAGGCGCGCAGCACCCGATCATCCACGATGTCGAAGCAGATGTTCACTCCCACGAGCACTCCACCAATGTCGAAAATCGGGTCGGTGCTTCCCGGCGTGTAGTCGCGCTGCACGAGGTCTATCAGGTCCGGGGCGAAGGGTCGCCAGAACGCTCGATCGGGGATGTACTCGCCGAACGGCACGGGGTGCTTCTTGTCGTAGAGATCGGTAGCGCCGTTCTGCGCTGTCCAGAGGATCTCGGTGTTGTAGGTGCGGTCTCCGCGCTCGGTGACGGCCCAGCCGAGGAAGGGTGCGTTCATCTCCCGGGAGACTTCGTCGAACACCCTGGCGGTGTACGGGTCCGTGAGCGGGCTGCGGTCGGTGGACCCTTCCGGCCAGACCACCACGTCGACAGGCGCTCCGAAGAGCGGCCTGGTGGCGTCGAGCTGGGCGGCGGTGAGGTCGCCGGGTGCTCGTGAGTCGAAGTAGCCGGCGGCGCCGTTGCCTTGGACGGCGGCGACTCGCAGCGTTCCGGTGACTGGACTCGGCCAGCTCGGTATTCCCACCATCGCCGCGGCAAGGGCAATGGGTGGCAGTGCCCGGGTCAGGGGCTGTGCGCCGTGATGGCGTATTGCCTCGATTGTGATGGCAACCAGCAGGACCATGGCGAAGCTCACCCCGGAGATGCCCAGCCAGCTGAACAGGGAAGCGATCGGGCTGTCGGACTGTGACATGGCCACTCGTCCCCACGAGAATCCGCCGTAGGGCCACGTGCTAACGATGGCTTCGCGGAGGCTCCACAAGCCGGCAACGGTGGCCGGGAGCAGGCAACTGCGCCCGGCGCCAGCTCGGAAGGCCAGCGGCACCAGCCGATAAGCAAGCGCGATGGACGCCCCGCCGGCACCGAACAGGAGCGACTGCAGGGCCACCAGTGCGACCATGGGCACCGGTCCCAGGAACGACGACGCCCATTCGATATGGATGAGGTAGAACGCCGCGCCTCCGACCAGCCCGACGAAGAATGCAGCCGCCAGTCGGCGGCCGATGAGCGCCGCGAGGATCAGCCCGATGCCGACGAAGGCGAGCGGCCACCAGCCGCGGTCTGGGAAGGCGGCGTCCAGAACGATGCCGCCCGAGGCGGCGAGCGGGATAGCCGCCCACAGCGGGATCACTTCGCCCGCCTGGTGAAGACGAGGACGCGACTTGTCCCTCGCGGGAGCACCATCTGGCTGAGCCTGTCGTCCTCGAGCATGTCGAAGGACTGCTGGGTCAGATAGCTCTGCCAGTCGCTGGCGTCCCGGGAGTTGGCACTCGTGATGACGATGTACCGTTCGACGGAGGGCGTGAAGAAGACAGCTCGCTCGAACGCATTGCCCGGGGGCGGCCAAGAGCAGATCACGACGGTGGGTCGAATACGTCGCAGCGCCGCCAGCGCGCCCATCCGTTCGACATCGTCGGCATACTCAATCGAGCTTGCCCAGCTGAAATCGTCGGTCGCTCGCGTTTGAACCCCGGCATCGCGCAGGAATCGTGCCAGCGTTCCATCGCCTGCGGCGATCTCGAGGACGGGATGTCCCTGCGCGAGGGTGGCAATCTCGCGGATGAGTCGCTGAGAGTAGAAGCAGTAGATTCCCTGAGGCCTCACCAGGGGAAGGAGCCGCCGACGTTGCCGGACCAGCGGCCACACCAGAGCGTAGAAAGTCATCGATGCGGGCTTGCGAGTAAGTCCCTCTGAGAAGAAGAGGCGCTGGAGGATGGTTCCATCGAGCCAGTTGAACTTCACCGTTCCGCTGTCAACGCCAGTCTCTGCTTGTAGTCCCGCCGCGCGCAGGGCGCGCAGGATCATCTGGCCGTGCACGAGCTCGGCGAGTTGTTGGCGCTCTGGCTTGAGCCGATCTCGGGGCTGGCCCTGCACACTCGAGATGCTGGAAATGAGGGACGACGTGGTGCCGGACTTGGTTGCGGCGATCATGTCGGCGCGCGCACGCGCCCACTCAGACGGGTAGCGGGCGATGAGTTCGTCCAGCTTGGGCGAGGTCCGCAACCATCTCCGGAGCTCGTCGAGGCTGCCGATGCGCGCCGATCTACTCATCTCGGCGCCCCGGAAGCTTGGGGCGGGCGGCGATTGCCGCCGCTGCGCGGGCGGAGAGCATCCGGTTGTACTCTTCGAGTTCGGCGTCGCCGTCCCGATCGGCTTGGCGGTCGTAGCGTTTGCTTTCACGCCCGTCGCTGCGAGACCACAGGAACACGACGATGATCGCTAGGGCGACGGTGGGGATCTCTCCAACGCTCCAGGCGATTCCGCCTGCAGCTTGTTGATCGGCCAGAGCGTCGATCGCAGGCCAGCCCATCGCCCCGTACCAATCGGGTAGCAATAGCGCTGTGCCGCTCAGCAGCGCGAGTCCGAAGAATGCGTGGAACGCCATCGTGGCCAGCAGCGTGAGGAGTCGGATCGGGTAGGGCGCTCTGTGGGGTGACGGGTCGACCCCGATGAGCGACTGGACGAACAGGTATCCAGTCAGCAGGAAGTGCACGACCATCCATTGGTGGCCGATGTGGTTGGAGGTCGCCCAGTCGAAAAGTGGCGTGTAGTAGAAGGCCCAGAGCGATCCGACGAACAGACCGGCCGCCACGAGAGGGTTTCCCACGATCTCGAATGGCTTGGAGCGCACCGCGAGCATGATCCATTCCCGCGGACCTCTGCTGCCGTCGGTGCGCTTGGTGATCGTGCGGAGTGCGAGTGTGATCGGTGCCGCAGGCACCAGAAGTATCGGCACGACCATGCCCAACGCCATGTGCCCGAGCATGTGCGAGGAGAACAGGTACTTCTGGTACAGGTTGACCCCGCCGTTGGTGATGTAGAACAGGAGCCCGATTCCCGCGATCCATAGAGCCGTGCGGTACCAGTGCCAGCTGTCACCGCGTCGCTTGAGCCGCACGACGGCGGCAAGGTAGAAGAAGATCGCGAAGGCGCAGATCAGTATCCAGAGCAGATCGAAGTTCCACAGCGTGAAATAGGTCGCGAATGTGGGGGGTGGCGGAAGTGGGCTTCCAGTAAGAATCTCTGCGGGCGTGGGAATGCTGGGCACGAATTCGGGTACGGGTGTCGGCGTTCTCGCGAGGGCTGCCGCCACACCGGAGGCGATGCCCATGAACGTGATCTCCACGCCGACGATGCCCCAGAACCATCGCGTCGATGAGAGCGATCGGCTAATGGCCGCGCGTCGCCAGATGGCCCCGAGCACGCCAAGCGCGATCAGCGCGACCGCCTTCACAATGACTAGCGCGCCATAGGGAGAGGCGAGAGTCTCCCATCCGTCGAGACGAGTCTGGGCGCTCAAGAATCCGGAGGCCGCGACGGCGAGGAAGCACATGAGGGCGATGGTGGAGTAGCGGCGGAGGAGTACCACAAGCGCCGACCGGTCGAGGGTGCGGTGGACGATCACGATAGTCAGCAGCCCGCCTAGCCAGACGCCGGCGAAGAGTACGTGGAGGAAAACCGCCATCGTCGCCGAGTCGTGGTCGGCGGTTCCGCCCTGATGGCCCTGAAGGGACATAGGGACGAGACCCGCCACCGCTACAGCCGTGAGAGCGGCAATTGCCGTCAAGTTGCGGACCGCGAAGCAGGCGACGGTGAGGGTTGCGGCGATGAGAACAGTCGCCAGCCACGCCTGGCCCAGCTCAGTGGACGTCAGGAACATGCCAAGGATGTTGCCGAACGTCGCATCGAAGGTGACGGGCTGGTTGTACGCGCTAATGAAACTGAAGAAGCCGGTAGCGCCCGCCGCCACTGTCCATATGGCGGCGGAGGTCGATGCGACGTCGAGAGCCTTGGCAAATGCAGGGGAACGTGGTGGAAGCGCAAGACAGGCCAGCAGCAGGGACCCAATGGTCAGGGCACTCGCGAGGTTGACCACCATCTTGGCGGCCGGTAGCCCGTAGCGCGTTGCGGCGCCCGGGTCCAGAAGGAGGGGTGCGTCCGCCCCGCCGCCGAACGCGAGAGCGAGTAGTAGCGCTGCGGTCGAGATCGCCACGAGCAGCGCTGGCCCCACGATACGCAGCGTCATCATCCGACCTGGATTCCGCGGTCGGCCATGTACTGGACGGGGTCGGTGGTGACCCCGTCCAGTCGAACCTCGTAGTGAAGGTGGCAGCCCGTGGAGTTGCCTGTTGTTCCTGCCCGTGCGATGTTTTGGCCGACCACGATCTGCTGGCCAGCGGATACGAGAATCCCGCCCTCGATGATGTGAGCGTAAGCAGTCTGGACGCCGTTGCCGTGGTCGATGATGATGTAGTTTCCGTACCCGCCGTTCCAGCCGCCCGCGGCATAGACGACGGTTCCGCTGGATCCCGCGTAGATGTTCTGATTGCAGCCGGCACCCAGGTCGACGCCCTTGTGGAAGCTTGAGCCGTACTGTGCGCTCCAGCCGTAGACGGAGTTGATGTACCCGGATGCGGGCCGGGCCCACCCAGCGAGGCTGATCTCGCCTGCGTCGAGGCTTGCACCGCTCCCGATTCGGGCTTCTACGCCCGCGAGGTAGTCCGCCTCTGTGGCGGTCCGCCTTTCGGAGAGCACCGCGAGTTGCTGTTGCAGGGTCGCCTGATTGGCTAGCTGCGCGTCAAGAGCGGCCTGGGCGGCGGCCGCCGCACTCTGCGCGGCAAGGAACGCCGACTCTGCCTCCGCTTTCAGTTGCTCGAGTTGGTCCTGTGCAACTTCGGCTTGGTCCGTGAGTGCCTGGCCGGTGTTGCGGTCCTGGATGGCCTTGTCGGAAATGCGGCCAGCCTGTTCGCCCACCTTGGACCACAGTCCAAGTGCGTTGAGGAGGGAGTCGGCGTTAATCGAATCTGAGAACAACATCAGGGTGATGTCGCCACCGCCAGCCCGGCCCATTTGGGCCGCGATCTGCCCTGCTCGGCGCGCAGACTCGGCGGCCACTGCGCTAGCTTCGTCGGCCTGGGCGAGCAGTTTTTGGGTGCGGCTATAGGCCTCTTGGAATTGTGTATCGGCTTCTACCCAGACGGCCGCCTTGGCGTCGGACTCTTGCTGCGCGATCATCGCCGCGCTTTGCAGCCCCGAGACCAGCCCCTCGATCTCGGCGATCTTCTGCAGCGTCGCTGCCTCGTCACCTCGAACGGCAGCAACGTCATCCCACGTCGGATAGTCGTCGGCACTGGCCGACGGGGCGCCGACGATGCCGGTCGTCACGATCAGAAGCGCAACGGCCGCAACCACGAGGCCGCGCATCATGCCGTTCACTTGTCGAACCGCTTGTCGTAGTTGCGGAACATGATGTGCGCCCAGACGCCAATGCCGATCAGCACGGCGATCATCAGGATGGGATAGAGCCACATCAGGAGTTCTCCTCTGTCGAAGGTGCGGTGATTCCGTACCGCTCGTCTCGTTTCCGAAGCCGAGCAAGGTATTCGTTATAGGCGTCCAGTTCGGGGTCGCCGAACCGGTCTGCTTGACGGTCGGCGGCCTTTGCCCTACGGGTGTCGTCACGGAACCAGCGCGGCAGCAGGAACAGCAAGATGATCACTGTGGGCAGTTCTCCGTACGACCACGACAGTGCGCCGGCGATCTGCTGGTCATAGACGAGATCCACCCCCCAGGAGGCAGGAGGAGTGGTGAAGGTGCGCACCAGCGGCGCCGGCGCCATCATGATGATCACTCCGAAGAACGCGTGGAGCGCCATCTCGCCGAAGAGGTCCATGAGTCGGCCCGCGTACGTCTGCCGGCGAGGCAGAGGGTCTGCGCTCAGGATCGGGATGGTGAAGAGGACGCCCGATACGAGGAAGAACACCTCCAGTCCGAGGTGCCCCGCCCACGTTGCGAGGAAGAAGTCGGCGAGGCCGCCGAGGTAGAGGCCGTAGAAGCTGATGAGGAAGACGGGGAGGGTGAACCCGGGGTGGATAAGGAATCGACTGACACGCGATCGCAGGAACCGGATCGACTGCCTGTGAATCAGTCCACCAATTGTGTTGTGCGGGAGTGACCGGAGAAGCAGGGTGCCCGGCGATCCGAGCACGAGCAGCGGGGGCACGGCCATCATGAGGGTGAGCTGCTGGAACATGAACACGGAGAAGAGTTCGAACCCGTAGCCCTCGACTCCCAGTCCGGTGGTTGCGAAGATCGCGAGGCAGCCCAGCAGGAACAGAGCGGTTCGCCACACCGGCCATGGCCGTCCGGCCGACCAAAGTCGGATGGAGCCGGCCAGGTAGACGGCGGCCAGTGCGATGGCGATCGCGGGCAAGAGGGGCAACGGCTGCAGATTGAAGGAGAGGAACTCCGCCAGAGACGGCGGAGCTGTGGGCACCCAGGTAAGGTCGTCGGCGCGCATCATGCTGGACCGCATTCGTAGGTGAACCGGCCTTCACCGTACGTTCCCGGCTCGAGCCCTTGGCAGGGCCCGACCTGCCCCTCGAGCAGCTGGACGACGTACCAGAGGGCTAGGAAGAACACTCCAATGCCGATGATTCCGACGACGATGCCGGCTATAGCGGCGGGCTCCCAGCGGCCGGCTCGGCGGGCCCGGATCAGGGCGACGAGCGATACGACTAGGCCCGCAACCGAGATTGTCAGTGAGAGCACGAGTCCGAGGATCGCTAGTTGGCGGGTGCCGCGCGGAGCCGCGGCCTGCTCTTTCACGGTGGGATCTTCCCTGCTCATACGACCACCGCGAAGGAGCCGATGAGGCCTTGAAGTGCGCGGATTAAGCGTCCCCACAGTCCGCTGATCATGAGAATCCCGAGTGTGATCAAGATGCCGCCTCCGATGATGTTGATGAGTCGAACGTGGCGTCGAAGAAGAGCGACCGCGGATGTGGCAGATTGCAGGCCGAGGGCCAAGGCGAGGAACGGCAGCCCGAGTCCGATGCAGTAGGCGAGGCCGAGGATCGCGCCGCGCGGGCTGGAACCTCCTGCGAGGCTGAGGGCCACAACAGCGCTGAGGGTGGGGCCGATGCAGGGCGTCCAGCCCAGTCCGAAGACAATGCCCAGCAGCGGCGCTCCTGCCAACCCGATTCGAGGTTTCCAACGCGGTTTGATGGTGCGCTGCAGGAAGGGGATCCCGCCCAACATGCCGATACCCATGATGATCACGACGGCGCCGAGCACTCTGATCAGGGTGTCCTGCCACTGCGTCAGCCAAGCGCCTATGGCGCCGAACGCCGCACCGTAAGCGATAAATACTGCCGAGAAGCCGAGGATGAAGAGCGCAGTGCCGAGCATGACCTTGCGTCGATCAGGCGCTGTGGCACTGGTCATCCCTGAGACGTATCCCAGGAACCCGGGTGCAAGCGGCAGCACGCAGGGCGACAGGAACGACACCAGTCCAGCGATAGCTGCCACGGGGATGGCGAGCAGCAGCGCGCCGGACATGGCTGTCTCGGCGAACAGTTCCCCGATCGGATTCACTGTGCGCCTTCGGCAAGCGCAGTTTGGATGAGGGCACGCAAGGTGCTCTTGTCGAGCAGTCCTACGATGCGGGATGCTGGCCGGCCGCTGCGGTCTAGGACGACGGTGGTGGGGACCGCAGCCGGAGACGCGGTCCCTGTGAACGCGAGAGCTACCTGCCCGTCCGTGTCGACGATGGACGGGTAGGAGATCCCGAACTTCTTGGCGAACGTCAGCGACGTGTCCGCACCATCCCTAAGGTTGACGCCGAGGAACTGCACTTCGTCGTTGGCGAACTCCTCGTTGAGCGCTTGCAGGTCGGGAGCCTCCATCCGGCATGGTGGGCATGACGCGTACCAGAAATTGACGACGACGACACCCCCGCGGTATTCGTCGCTCGTGACGGTCTCCCCCAGGTCGGTGGTGCCGGAGAAGTCGATGGGCTCGCCACGGTCGAGGACATCGAACTCCGTGACGGTGCCATCGCCGGATACGTAGTTCTGGCCGACAGGTTCGTCCCCACTGGCAGCGCATGCACTGAGGCTGAGCAACATCGTCATGCTCACTCCGACGGCCAGGAGCCGGTGCTGGGTGAGACCTAGTAGTGACCTCACGTTCCTAATGCGTCCGCGATAGCCCTGTCGAGGTCATCGAAAGATGACAGTTCGAGCTTCTCGTCGTTGATGAAGAACGTGGGTGTGCCGGTGACGCCTAACGCGCGACCGGCTTCGAAGTCGAACTTGATCCGTTCCAGGGACTTCGGATCGGCGATGGACGCATCGTACTGAGCCATGTCCAACCCAATCTCCTGTGCGTAGGTGCGGAAGAGGTCGGCCTTCGACTCGCTGCTCTCACCCCAACTCGTCTGGGTTTCGAACATGCGGTTGTACATGGCCTCGAGTTCACCCTGCTGCGCCGCCGCCTCGACGGCGAGGGCTGCCTTCTCGGCGTTGAAATGAGAAGGGATGGGGAAGTACCGAAGGATGTAGGTGATCTGCCCGTCGTACTTGTCGCGAAGGTCCTCCACCACGGGGTAGAAGGCGCCGCATGCCTCACATTCGAAGTCGAGGAACTCGACGACGGTTACCGGGGATGCGGGCACGTCGTCGAGGCGATAGCTGTTGGCTTCGACGGTGGACGCGAGACCGGTGGCTTCGTTCAGCTCAGGTTCGGCCTTGGGGCCGGAGTTCTGCACAAGGGCTATCGCGCCGAAGGCGATCACGCCCGCCACCAGTACACCGGCGAAGGACAGGGCTACTTTCGTGTTCGTATTCATGAAGTCTCTCCAAATCGGGGAGAGGGCGCGGAGGCGCGACCTATCCCGTTCCGTTCAGGGGAAGTGGGCGAGCTAGAGCTCGCGCGCTTCGCCTAGGTACGGCTGATGGAGAGAAGGGTGAGGCTGGGCGTCTGAGGTAGCGAGCTCGCCAAGAATGCAAGTAGGGATGGCCGTAAGTGACGGAAGACGCCGGGAAGGGTGCGCGCGGCGCCGCGGATGGCGAGGAGAACGGTCAGGGCAACGACGCAGCAGAGGACGAAGATCGCGCATCCGGTGAGAAGAACCGATCCCGGTGAGGAGGTGGTCGCTTGTGGCCCGTCCGCATTCTCACTGATGTGAACGATCTCCGTCAGACCGGCGGAGTCGTTGGCTGCGCCGGTGTCGGAGTGGTGCACCGCCATACAGGCCAGCAAGGCGGTGATGACGACGATCATGCCCACCAGGATCTGGCGGGCGCCGTCGAGCCCACGCGCACGTGATGTGCGCGAGGACTCAACGGGTTTGTGCATACCTATATCTTCCGTGCGACTATCTTGTGGCGCGCTTGCCGCGCCGAACAAGCACCACCGCGAGAACTGCGATCGCGATGAGCGCCACGATCACAATGACAACGATCCAGATCCAGCCGGGCCCCGCGTTGGAGTTCTGCTGGTCGTCAGCCACGACCGCGTCGGCGCAGGTGACGCCGCTGTCGGCACCCTCCGCGACGGCCACGCCGTCGGGCTGTTCATAGCTGAAGACGAAGGAGTCGGAAGTGGGGTGACCATCGGAGGACACGACCTGCCAGACGACCTCGTATTCGCCGGACCCCCCTAGGGCGGCGCCTGTGGAAATTGTCGCTCCGTCAAGGGCGACGCATCCGGTGTTGTAGAACTTGCCGTCGGGCCCGGAAACCTGGATCGCGAACGCAGACGTGGCGGTGCCGAGGTCGAGGAAGTCCTCGCTGAACTCGAGGTCGATACTGGTCACCTCCGTCGTGACTGTGGAGTCGGCTGCTGGCGAGCTGTCGACGAGTCCATCGTGTGCGTTGGCGGCCGCCGCGGTGGCGAAGGTGAGGATGCCGGCGAGTGTGACGGCGAGAATGGTGCTGCGGAGCACTGTTTTCGAACGTGCTGAGGTCAAGGGTGTTCCTTCCAGGGTGCGGGGTCGTGCGGTCGATCGCATTCTTCGGATGCATCGGGGGAGGCTGACGTGAGTTGTTCCGCCGGGTGGAGCAGGATGCTGTGGCCAATGTGTTCGAGAGCGAGTCGGAGCAACTCCCGAACGTGAAGGTCAGCAAGCGCGTAGAACGCCATGCGCCCTTCGCGTTCCACCCCGACTACCCGATGGGCCCTGAGTAGCCGCAGGGCGTGAGACACAGCTGATTCGCTGAGCTCGACAACGGCGGCGAGGTCTCTTACTGCCATGCGTCCGCCCGAGAGGGCGATGAGTATTTTGACGCGGTTCGGATCGCCGAGCAGGTGGAAGACGTCGGCCAGGTCGTCGATGTCACTGTTGTCGGGCATCGATGCCTTCGCCTCCCACACTTGCGCGGCGTTCACCGTACGGGGGTTCGAGTGGTCGTCGGATGTCTTGCGTTCGCTCATCGTCATACGTTATCCACCTAGATTGCGTTCTTGGTTTCGTCGAATTCACGGGGTTCGCATTGGATTGTGGCGTGATCGATGTGGTGCTTCTCGCGAAGCACTGCGAGCACGCCATCGAGGACGGGGCCGTACTCTGCCCCTTCTTTCAGAACGATGTGCCCGCTGGCACTTTCCATGCCGGAGGTGATGGTCCAGACGTGGAGGTCGTGGATCGCCTCAACGCCTGGTACAGCGAGCACGTCGGCTCGAACGGCTTCCATGTCGATCTCTGGCGGCGCGACCTCGAGAAGGATGCGCAGCGCCTGACGGGTGAGCTTGAACGTTCTCGGCAGGATGAACAGTCCGATTCCCACTCCGATGATCGGGTCTGCATATGCCCAACCAGTGGTGAAGAGGATGATCGCCGCTGCGATAACCCCGATCGAACCGAGAAGGTCGCCCATCACCTCGAGATAGGCCCCCTTCACGTTGAGGCTCTCCTTCGACCCCGCGGTGAGAAGGCGGAAGCTGATGAGGTTGATGATGAGCCCGATGACTGCCGTGATCAGCAGCGGGAGCCCGGGAACGTCTGGGGGTTCGCTGAACCGTCGGATTGCCTCGTAGAGCACGTACCCGGCGACCGCGAAGAGCAGAATGCCGTTCGCGAGAGCCGCCAGAACCTCGAGGCGATAGAGCCCGTAGGTTCGCTGCTGTGTTGCCGGCCGACTGGCGAGCGTGATCGCAGCCAAGGCCATCCCGAGGCCGAGGACATCAGTGCCCATATGGGCGGCATCGGAGATCAGGGCGAGCGAGTTGACGGAGAAGCCCACTACGAACTCCACCACCATGTATGACGCGGTGAGGACGAAGGCGATCACCAGGGGCCGGCGGTGCCGGCCCCCGGCGCTAGCCGCCGTCGGGTGCGAATGTCCTTCGCCCATCACAGCCCTCCGTTGGCACTATATGTGTTCATATGAACAAGCATACATACTTTATTGAAAGTGCTTAGTCGAAGAGCTCGCTCAGCCAGCTTTCTTTTTTGCGCGGCCGACCGTACTGGTCGGTTCTGTTGCCGTGGTGTCCGCCACCGCGGCCGAACATCGACTGAGGCTGTTGCTGGGGCGGAATCTGCTGGCCTGCTGCAGGTGGTGCGTCGATAGATCGGTCGATGATCTTGTCGAGTTCGCCGCGGTCCAACCAGACTCCTCGGCATTGGGGGCAGTAGTCGATCTCGATGCCTGACCTTTCGGACATCACCAGCTGGGTCTGGTCTATGGGGCACTTCATGTTTCTGTTCTCCTTCTCTAGTGATGGGTTGAGTCATGAGGGGGGTGGGTAGAGGAAGGCGACGACCGAGGAGGTCTCGACTGTTCGTTGGCTGTAGACGTGCGGGATGTAGTTGTATTCCTCGAGAACGACGTAGCCGCCGTCGAGCACTTGCTTGACGTACGCCACGTGATTGCCGCCGGTGTATGCCACGGAGCCCGGGATAGGGGTGTCGCTGACGGGCCAGCCCTTCGACTGCCACGCACCCAGCCATTGGCTTCCGTCGCCTCCGGACGGCGTGAGGTCGGCCCACTTCCATTTGAAGGGCGCCGCCGGGTATCCGGCGTCGCGGTTCAAACGCCACGCGACGAAGTCCACGCACTCGCGGTAGTAGTAGTTCAAGGGAGAGAGCGGACCACCTTCATCGTCCGTCGCCTCGTAGGGCCACGGGTAATCGTCACCCTGGGCCTGTGCGCCGGAGGCGAGGTAGGTCTGCTGGCGCACTAGCTCTGCCAGCTGTTCGGGGCTCGTTGCTCGGAAGGAGTCGCGGGGCTGCGCGAAAGTTGCCACGTCGTCGCTCACCTCGAGGCTCTGCGGAGGTGCGGGGGCAGCGCCGGCCGGCACGGTCGACTCCGTCGCTGAGTATGCGGGCAGTCCTGCGACAGCGAATAGCCCGGCGACGACGCTCATCGTCACGAGTACGCTCGCCGGGTGTCGCCCGCGCGCGGCCTTGCGTGGCCGTACCGGTCGGGATGCGAATGCCGTTGCGAGCCGCGCAGAGTGGTGCTCGGCCGCCTCCCGTGCACGGGCTTGACGCCGCGTCTCTTGGATGTGGGGCCGGCTCATCCGTCAGCCCTCTTCGCGGCCAACTTGGCGCGTTCTTCCGCCTCAACCTTGGCCATCATCTTGCGTTCGTTCCGATCGGCGTTGATGATCGCGCGGATGACGAACCAGAAGATGAGACCCATGATCACCGTCGGAAGCAAGGACCAGAGCGCGTTGAGCCACCAGTTCTCCAGGTTCATTTGCTTCTCCTTGCCGCAGGGTCGGGCTCGGCGATGAGTTGGGTCAGTCTGCGCAGCGAGTCCTCTAGTTGGGGGTCGTCGCCGCGTGAGAGTGCGCCTGCTTCCAAGGTGACTTGCGTCTCGCCGGACGACGAGAACCGGAACCAAACGCGTCGTCTGGGGACGAACAGTCCGAGGCCGAGGCCGAGTACGGCGAGCATCGTGAAGACGAAGACCGGAAGTTTGGTCGGGTCGTAGGCGAAGTCGAACGATGCGAACCTTTTGACGTCGACGAGTTCCACAGAACCCAGTCCGTTGGGAAGGTCCTCAGTGTCGCCGGGCCGAAGCTCTACCGAGTCGACGCCGGTGTCTCCGCCGGTGAGCTGCGTCATCTCCGAGGTGTCGAGGGAATATACGGACTTTGGCGTGCCGTCATCGACGCCTAGGTCGCCGGTGAAGATGTTGAGAGTCAGTACCGGATTGAGCAGGTCTGGGTACACGGATGCGTATGCGCCGGACTCCAGGGTGGACTGAGTGGGGTAGAAGAACCCGATGGCTCCCACCTGTGCCTCGAGTCCGTCCGGGACTTTCAGGACCCCGAGGCTGGTCAGGTTCGAGTCCTGCGGCAGGAACGGGATCTCTTCGCGGAGCACCGTGCGGCCGTCGGGATCCCTGAAAACGATCGTTGGCGCGTACCCATTGCCGAGGAGGTAGATCTCAGTTCCTTCGATCGCAAGGGGTTCGTTGACCCGGATCGTCGACGGCGTTGTTGTGGAGGACCCGGGGCCGCGGGTGTTGACGGTGGCGGTGTAGTCGGTGATGAATCCGAGGTTGGATGGGTCGCCCTCCAAGTAGCTCACCGAGAAGGCCTCGAGGTTGAGGGAGAACGCCGGTAGGGCGGAATCGGAGAAGAGTTGCCCGGCAGTGAAGGTGTCGTATGCGCCGCGCGTGTTCACGAAGGTTTCGCCCTCGACGATGACTCTCTGCCCTGCGTACCGATACCCACCTCCCACTGCAATGGAAATCAGAACCCCGATGAGGGACACGTGGAAGAGGAGGTTGCCTGTTTCGCGAAGGTAGCCGCGCTCTCCCGCGACCGATGAAGCGCCGCCGACAGTGTCGTAGTGGGCAATTCGGTATCCGGCTTTGCGGAGAACCTCACCCGCCTCTTCGGCGAGTTCGCGTACGTTCCGATCGCGCTTCGGGATGCTGGCGACCTCGCTCGCCGGGAGCCGAGAGAATCGTGCGGGGGTGCGGGGCGGCGCTTGCCGCAGCGCAGTGAAGTGGTGGCGTGCGCGCGGGATCACGCAACCGATGAGGGAGACGAAGAGTAGAAGGTACACGGCTGAGAACCACACCGATGTGTACACGGTGAAGAGCTGGAACGTCTCGAGCACCTGTGCACGCACCGGGTCCTCGCGGTAGATCAGGGCGACACCGTTGGGGTCGGCCGTTCGTTGCGGGACCAACGAGCCCGGAATGGCGGCGATCGCTAGAAGAAGAAGCAGGAGCAACGCTGTGCGCATGCTCGTGAGCAGGCGCCAGCTCCACCGGAGCCAGCCGGTCAACCCCAGTTTGGGTTGCCGGATCTCCTGTGACGGGTCTTGCTCAAAGTGGTCGTCGGGGCGGACGTCCGGCGCGTGCGTAGGTGTACGCAACGAGATTCCCTTCCTGATTCTCTCGATCGGTCGACAAATTGACATGCCAATGGACCCGCAATCGCGAGTCGTTGGGCAGTCGAATCAGGTTCGGCTGATCGAGAGGAGGTCGAGAGAAACCTGCGGTTGCGGCAGTTGGCTACGCGCGAGGAGCGGCCCTTGGGTGAGCCTGCGGGCGAGTGCGCCGAATCTCGGCTCGACGAGCGGGAGCAGGAAAAGCAGACCGAGCACGAGCCCGAAGACACAGGCGACGGTGACGATGTTGTGAAGGATTCCGCAAGACTGGTCGCAGTCAATGCCGTCGTTCTGCCCACCGCCAGCAGAATCCATAGATACGTCGGGGGCGGTGAGCACCTGGGCAATGACATGTGAGTCCGGCGAGATCGATGTCTCTGGGCTCAATGCGTGCATCGCCATGAACCCTAGAAGAAGTGCTGGGATGCCGATCAGCGCCAACAGCGCCCGCTCCCAAGGAGTGAAGCGGGCTGGTAGTCGTGTGTTTGACAATGACATGGCTCCACCTCCTCTGTGTCGGGAACTGCCCCGAGGGTACCAGCCGTCCCGTTTTGAACTCTGGGAGAGTCCGTAGAGTGTTTGACCCCGCTCTCTCTCGGGCCTTGCTCAGGCTGGGCGTTTAGTTTGGGTGCTCCCAGAGCCCGTGCGAGTCGTCGGACTGACGATTCGCTCGGTCGGTGCCTGGCCGGCCCTTGATGGTCGTCCACTGGCGAGACTCGCCTCTCAACCGGCCGCCCTCCGAAAGTGATTGTTTTGATACGCCCCCTTACGTTTTGCGCTGTCGGCGCGCTCATAATCGGCCTCAGCGTGCCGGCGGTAGCCGTGGCCGCACCCGAGCAACTGCCGGCCGACGCAGCTCCCGCCCTTTGGGAGGAACTGCCGCCTGAGCCTCAGAGCCTGTACGTTGCGAGCTTCCCCAGCGCGCCCCTGCAGCGCGACGCCTTTGGTGTCGAGACAGTTTCACCGCTGGAGATCGCCATCGCTTCCCGCACTGGCAGACTCGAGGTATGGCCCTCGACCGCTCCCGTGAACGACGGTTACGGATGGCGCGACGGGGGCGAGTTCCACAACGGCATCGACATCATGGCGGACTACAGCTCGCCGATCGTCGCCGCTTCCGCCGGCGTCGTGACCACCGTCACCGAGGACAATGGTTGGGGTCAGTACGTCAAGATCGACCACGGCAACGGCGTGTCTACCTTGTACGCACACATGATCTCGGGCTCACCGACTGTTGTAGAAGGCCAGACGGTCAGCGCCGGCGAACCAATCGGGTCCGTGGGTGACACCGGGTATGTGACGTTCTTCCATCTGCACTTCGAGGTGTACGTGGACGGGTCGCGAGTCGATCCCTACATCTGGCTGCCGTAGCCGCTAGCGGCAGCCCCTTCGTCCTTCCGGAGCGTTGATGGCGGCGGGGGCGCTAAAGGTGCTGGCCTTGGGGATCAGCGAGCGTGGCGTTTTGCTTCATTGATCGTGATCGGTGCCCGCAGACGCCGACCCAGCCGCGTCAACCTCTTGGCACTGATGATTTTCCTGTCGCTGCTTCGTCCACCGTGGATGCGGCCGCAGGTTTCGGTCCGCGGCCGTCTCTATACACCGAGGTCTCTGGTCCCGGGTGGCGTCGTGTCTGGACGATAAACAGCACGACACCCAGTGCGATCGCCACAAATGACGCCCAGATGTTCGCGGGGATCCCGAACAGGGCGTTGCTGGTCGGGTCGATCCGGATGGCCTCGAGCCAGCTGCGACCTAGGCCGTACCAAATGAGGTACAGCGCGAACGTGCGCCCCCACCGCAAGGTCAGACGCCGTTCGAGGAGCAGGATGATCGCAACCCCGACCAGGTTCCAAAGGATCTCGTACAAGAACAACGGGTGGAATAGGGTGCCCGCGGGCAGGTCCTTCGGGAACATGGTGTCGGTGGGCAGTATCTCCAGCCCCCACGGCAGGGTTGTCGGCAGGCCGAACAGTTCATGGTTGAAGTAGTTGCCGAAGCGACCGAGCGCCTGCGCGACGAGCATTGCCGGGGCTAGCGCGTCAGCGAACGACCAGAACCGGATCCCCGCCCGTCGACAGCCTATGTAGGCGCCGAGAGCACCGCCCAGCAGCGAGCCGTAGAGGGCGTTGCCCCCATCCCAGATCGCAAATATGTTCCACAGGTTGGCGTCGGGGAAGAAGTAGTCCCCGATGTGTGTGAACACGTGATAGAAGCGTGCCCCGACGATCCCGAGCGGCACAGCCCAGATGATGATGTCGAGCACGACACCGTTGTCGGCCCCACGCCTCGACAGTCGGCGTTGGGAGATGATCACCGCGGCGACTATGCCCGCGAGGATGCACAGGGCGTAGGTGTGGATTGTCAGCGGGCCGAGGTGGAACTGGGCCCACACCGGCGGAGGGCTGGGGATGCTGCTAGGAAGCATGTGCGGCGGACCTCCTGTGGCTGGCGGCACGGTGACGCCGTGGACAATCATCGTCGCGTGCTGTCGAAGTCACAATTTCGGTATCTAGTCGTGGGTGTGCGGGGTGGTGCGGTCGCCCGCGCTTGTGACGGTGCGGATCAGCATGTCGTCGAGATTGGGCAGGGCGTGGCCGAGTTCGTGTTCGGCCCTGTGAGCGATTGCTTCGGCCTCAGCAAGGCTGAGCCCTGGTGCGACCATGATGGTGGCGGTGCCTTGGAGTCGGTGGCCCACCCATCGGAGTTGCAGCCTCGGCACGGAGAGCACGCCTGTGGTGTGCTCAAGGGTGTGCTCGGCCTTGTCGACGAGTTCGGGTTCGATGCCGTCCATGAGGCGTCGGCCGATTGAACGGACGGTGCCCCACAGCAGAACGATGATCGCCGCGGAGATGATCAGGCCGACGATCGGGTCGGCCAGCGGGAAGCCGAGCATCACCCCGATCGCTCCGATGACTACGGCCAGTGAGGTGAACCCGTCGGTGCGGGCGTGAACGCCGTCGGCGACGAGGGCCGCGGAGCCGATCTTCTGCCCGACCCGAATCCGGTAGACGGCAACGGCTTCGTTGCCGATGAAGCCGATCACGCCGGCGGCGAGCACCCACCACAGGTTCTGTAGCGGCTGCGGGTTGATGATCCGCTCGATGGACTGCCACGCGGCGACGACCGCGGACAGGGCGACGACGGCAACGATGAACAGGCCGGCGAGGTCCTCGGCGCGACCGTAACCGAACGTGTAGCGGCGGGTCGCGATCCGTCGCCCAAGGAGGAAAGCAATCCACAGCGGGACTGCGGTAAGCGCGTCGGAGAAGTTGTGGATCGTGTCCGCCAGCAGCGCCACGGAGCCGCTGATGAGAACCACGGCGAGTTGGAGGATCGTTGTGCCGAGCAGGATGAACAGGCTGATCTTCAGCGCTCTAACGCCCTCCTTGCTCGCTTCCAGGGCGTCGTCGATGGAGTCCGCGGCATCGTGGGAGTGTGGGACGAACAGGCCGTAGAAGAACCCCCTGATGCCGGTCGGATGGCGATGCCCTCCAGCACCGTGATCAAGGTCGCCGTGTGCATGACCGTGATCGGCGGCGACGCCATGAGGGTGCTCGTGCACATCGTCGATACCGTCGTGCCCCGTGGCTGGCGTCTCATCACGAGGGTGCGGGTGTGTGTGGGGGCTGATCATGATTCCTCGGTGCTCTGCTCGTGGTGATGGCGGGGTGTGCTGCTGAGCGAGTGCTCCGCCTGGAAGATCGCGTCAGTGACCAGTTGAGAGGCGTGCTCATTCTCAAGTCGGTAGAAGACGCGCTGGCCCTCCTGGCGGGCCGTCACGACCCGTCCGAGGCGCATCTTTGCCAAATGCTGCGAGACCGCCGCCGGGGTCTTGTCAACGATGTCGGCCAGATGGTTGACCGAGAGCTCACCGTCGCGCAAAGCGAGGATCAGCCGAACGCGAGTTGCGTCGGCGAGCATCGCGAACACCTCGACCGCGAGCTCGACGAACTGACTGTCTGGCTCACGTCCGCACACCTGCTTATCTGCATCCATACGCAGATGATGTCACACGTCCGCTCTAGCGGCCACTCGGGGTGCCGCCGCCCGACCTCCGCTTGATGTCTCTGTGATGTCTCAGGGCCGTTCTAAAACTGACGGACCTCGTTGACAGTTGGGTCTTCCTTTTGGAAGGAAGATTCCATGACCAAAACTCTCTCAGCGGTGGCCGAGCGACAGCTCGATCGGCGCGCGAATCACAAGCTGGCCGTGCTGCGGCACGTCGAGGAAGTCAGCGGCAGCGTCGCGGCGACCTGCCGCTACTACGGCATCAGCCGCCAGGCCTACTACCACTGGCTCAAACGCTACGAGGCCGAAGGTCTCGAGGGGCTGAAAGATCGCTCCAGCGCCCCGCACCACTCACCCAACGCCACCCAGGCGGAGGTCGTGGAGAAGATCCTCTGGCTGCGCCAGCAATACCATTTCGGGCCGCAGAAGATCGTGATGTATTTGAAGCGCTACCACGACCTGAGCATCAGCGCCTCCGGGGTCTGGCGCATCCTGCACAAGGTCGGCCTGGGGCGCCTGCCCGCGTCGCAGCGATACAAACGCAAAGACACCAAGTGGAAGCGCTATGAGAAGCAGCGCCCCGGCCACGCACTGCAGGTCGATGTGAAGTTCATCGAGCCGCTCGGCCAAACAGGGAAGAAGAAGCGCTACTACCAATACACGGCCATCGACGACTGCACGAGGGTGCGGGTGCTGCGCGCCTACCCGACCCACGACCAGAAGACCGCGATCCGCTTTGTCGACCACGTGCTGTCGAAACTTCCGTTCAAGTTCGAGAAGGTCCAGACCGACAACGGCACCGAGTTCGGGCAGTCCTTCCACTGGCACCTGCTCGACAAGGGCATCAACCACGTCTACATCAAGCCGGCCACTCCGAGGCTGAACGGGAAGGTGGAGAGATCGCATCGAATCGATGCCGAGGAGTTCTACCGCCTCCTCGAAGGCCAGGTCATCGACGACGTCAACCTGTTCAACGACAAACTCCAAGAATGGGAGGACTACTACAACTACGATCGACCCCACGGAGCTCTCGCCGGCAGCACACCCTACGAACGTCTCAAACAGAAAACCCAAGACCCTCTGTCATAGGCCTACGTCAGTTGCACATGTCTCAGGGCCGTTGACGCTTCCCCACATTTTGCCCACGAATGCACAGGATCCACCCTGATCACGTCGACCAACTTTGATTCAGAGATCGGCTAGATTCCACGGAATTGCCGCCTGTTTGCTGGGCTCCGCTAGCGCCCGATTGTCCTGAAAATCGTGAGGTCACGGGATCGACGCCCGTCGGAGCCACCATATTTAGTGCTGGTCAGAGCCCCTTTTTCACGTAGGTCCGGTGCGCGAATCTTCATGAATCTGCATGGTTTGCCCACATTTGCCCACGGATCACCCACCGTCGCTTAGATCATTCGTGGGCAGTGATCTCGAAGGAGCCCGGAATCTCGCGGTTGTTCCACGATCAAAGGTCGTGAGGTCAGACGAGCTCGCTTCCCCACATCCAGCCGACCCACTCACCCGGGCGGATTCCTACTTGGTCCGGGCCGATGAGGGTTTCCGGTCGTCCTCATGGTTCGGATTCACCAATCGCCAGACGCTCCGCGCGTGCGGTGCGCCACACGGCACGCGCAGCATCCGCATTGAGTAGTCCGATAAGAATCCCCACGACAATGTCGGGCCACCCCGTTGTGAAGATCAGCCCGATCACTGCGGCGATGATCATCCCAATATTTGCCAGGGAGTCATTGCGTGCGGAGAGCCAAGCAGCTCGAACCAGGCTTCCCGGATGCTGGCGATGCCTCGCGAGGAGGATGGCGCACCCGAGATTCACGACAAGTGCGCCGGCTGCGGCGAGTGAGAATGCCGTGAATTCCGGCGATACGGGGTGAAGGATCTTCTGCACCGCCGTCCACACCGTGGCGATAGCCGGCACGAGGATCACAAACGCGAGCGCCCCGCCGACGGTGGCGCGAGCTCGGGGCGTCCAGGCGAACGCGAAGTAGACCAGCAGGTTGACGCTGGTGTCCTCGAGAAAGTCGACACTGTCGGCGAAGAGCGACACCGAGCCGATGAGGCGGGCGATGATGAACTCGACCACGAAGTAGCCGAAGTTGAGCACGGCGACAACCAACACGACCCTGCGAACTGCTGTATCCATCCGGAGGCTCACGCTAGGGGAATGTACACATCGACCGTAAGTCCGTCGCCCGGACGGTTGTCGAGGGCAATCTCTCCGCCCGAAACTGACACGATTCCGGCGACGATGGAGAGGCCGAGGCCCGCTCCCCCTCCAGTCCGCGCGTGATCAGCCCTCGAGAACCTGTCGAATGCGAGGGGCACGAACCCTTCCTCCATTCCCCCGGCAGTATCGGCGACTCGGAGCAAAACGTCCCTGTCGCGGGCGACGAGTGAGAGCTCGATGAGCCCCGTCTCCCCCATTGCGGCGAGGGCGTTGTTGACGAGGTTGTCGCAGACGCGTGCAAAGTCGGCCCCGCTGACTGCGACGGTGCGTTCGTCACCGGGTGCACTCGAATACTCGATCCGGATGTCGCGCCCACCCACACGTTGCCTCCCCCGATCGGCGGCATCCGACAGCTCGTTGACGAGCTCAAGGACGGTCGCGGAGCCAGGCGTCGCCTGCGCATCGATGCGGGAAAGCTCGAGCATCGAGGTGGCGAGGGCCGACAGTCGTGCGAGCGTGCGCTGAGCCGCCTGCACGTCAGCCTGCATCTTCGGAAGGGTATCCGCCTGGCTCTGCGCGAGTTCGAGTTGAGTCTGGATAATCGCGAGCGGAGTGCGGAACTCGTGGGAGGCGTCGGAGACGATCTGCCGCTCGCGCTCGGCCGATGTGCGCAGTTGGCTGATGAGTTCATTGAGGGTGCTGGCCAGCTCGGAGATCTCGTCCTGGGCGGGGCCCACTGGCAGCATCTCGTCGCCCGGAGTGGATACCAGCGTGGCAGCGCTGCGCCTCAGGCGGTCGACCGGGCGCAGTGCCGCAGTTCCGATGAACCAGGTCGCCGCACCGAAAGCGATGTTGATGCCGGCGATGCTCGCGATGAGCAGGAATGCGACCTGGTTGAGCACGGAGGTCTCGACGTCAATGCGGTTGGCAGTGACGACCTTCCAGACGCCGTTGTCAGTCTCCACACTCGTGACTCGGACGAGGAAGGTCACAGATCCGGCGAAGACGTTGCGTGTCGCGTCTGGCCGGTCGGTGAGGGTGTCCAGCTGAGCGGTGAGGGAGTCCGGGAGCGTATTGACCTGCACACCGGCATCCGGGCTGACGACCGCGACAAGTTGGTCCGCACCCGGCGGGTCAACCTCGTCGGTGCCGTCAGCGGTCAGGGCAGTGAGATACGGGCCTTCGACGTTCTCGAGCACCCTTACTTGCCCGTTGTAGACGATGCGCTGCACTTGGGTGAATATGACGATCCCCGCAACGATCGAGATCAGGATGGCGATGATGAGGCTGCCGCCGGTGATGCGTGCCCGGATGGTGAGCCGGGAGAGATTCATTTCGTTGTCGCGATCAGCTGGAAACCCACGCCGCGCGCGGTCACGATGCTCACGGGAGATTGCACGGTGTCGAGCTTCTTACGGACATAGCTGATGTACTGGTCGACGATATTCGGGTCGATGTACGACACCGAGCCCCAAATGGTGTCGATGATCTCGGCACGGGGCATGACTCGCGTGGCGTTCTCGGCCAGCAGGCGCAGCAGGTCGAACTCGGTGCGGCTTAGCCGCAGTTCCTTCCCGCCCGCGGTGATCTCGTGACGGGTCATGTCGATGTGCAGGCCGCCCACATCGAGCTTGGAGGCGCCGATCGAGTCCCGGCGACGAAGCGCCCTCAGTCGGGCCGCGAGTTCGGCGAACTCGAAAGGCTTCGTCAGGTAGTCGTCCGCCCCGGCGTCCAGGCCGCGCACGCGATCCTCGACGGCATCCCGTGCCGTCAGCAAGAGGATGGCCATGCCGTTGGTCTG
Source organism: Rhodoglobus sp. GW821-FHT12B09 (assembly GCF_058809925.1). Taxonomy (NCBI): domain Bacteria; kingdom Bacillati; phylum Actinomycetota; class Actinomycetes; order Micrococcales; family Microbacteriaceae; genus Rhodoglobus; species Rhodoglobus sp. GW821-FHT12B09. The sequence continues at coordinate 162,500 of NZ_JBXATB010000003.1, forward strand.
CTCGCGCAGGCGCCGGCAGAGCTCGAAGCCGGACATGCCGGGAAGCATCACGTCGAGCACAGCGATGTCGTAGGGATCCTCGCCAGCGAGAGTGATGCCGTCGATACCGTTGTCGGCGAGGTCGACCGCGTAGCCCTCTCCCCGCAGTCCCCGGGCGAGGAGGGCTGCCATCTCGGGCTCGTCCTCGACTACCAGGATGCGCAGGGCCACGCGGTCCACCTTCCGTTGTGTTGCGATACTACGGCTACGCCGCGACTGCTTCGCCCACTGGCATCTCGAGTGCTGCCGCCTTGCGCTGACGTCCCACCTTGATTCCCAGGTAGGTGGCCACTCCGACAATGACGATCAAAAAGACGACGCTGGTTGCGGTCGCACCGATACCTAGACCGCCATCCGCGGGAGCCTGCGACAACAGGTCGCCGATGGAGGCGCCGAGCGGTCGGGTGAGGATGTATGCCGCCCAGAAGCAGAAGACGACGTTGGCGTGGAAGACGAACCGGGCGATGACGATCACACCGATGAGAGAGGCGAACAGGATGACCCCGACGAGGTAGCCGAGCCCCAGGCCTTCGGTGATGAGGTCACCGGAAGCGGTGCCCAGCGCGAAGGTGAAGAGGATCGCGACCCAGTAGAACGCCTCCCGCCGGCGCGTGAAGATGGTGTGGATCGACAGCGTCCGCTCCCGGTAAAACCAGATACCGAAGGTGACCGCAAGGAGCACACTGAAAATGATCGTGCTGGCCCACAGCGGCAGACCGATCACATCGGTCAGGTTGTCGGTGATGAGTGTCCCGACAACGCTGATGAGCACCACGACCGTCCAGTAGATACCGGACGTGTAGCGCTTGGTCACGAACTGGGCGATGAGCGCCGCGACAAGAAGCGCCCCCATGATGTAGCTCGTGATCTGGAGCCCCAGGCCGACATCGACATTGAGATAGTCGGCGAATGTCTCGCCGGTAGTGGTGGAGAGGATCTTGATCACCCAAAAGGCGAAGGTGATCTCGGGCACCCTGTTGAACAGGATGGTGCGGACGTGATCGGGCAGAGTGGCGTTTGTCATGCCCGTAGGCTCCCGGGGTCTGCTGACTGTCAGCCCGTGATCGGGGCCCGATCCGGTGAAGGTTCTTTCAGGATGCGAGCCCTGACGGCGCTCACGGCCGCAGTAACGAGCAGAGCAACAGACGCCCCCAGCACCGCGCCGGCGAGCACGTCGGAGAGCCAATGCACTAGCAGGTAGTTGCGGCTGGCCGCCATGAGGGGGATCCACACCGCCGCCAGAACCCTCGACCAAACAAACGGGAAGGCGATCACCAGGGCGACCGTGATCGCTGCCGCTGTGGTGGTGTGACCAGAGGGGAATGACGTCGACCCCGCCGGAACGATCCCGTCCGAGGGGCGCGGGCGGGCCACGGCCAACTTGATGAGCGAGGACAGCCCGGAGGCGACGGCTACTGTGAGGGCAACCGAGACGGCCGCAGTGAAGTGTCGTCGAATCGCAAGACCAGCAGTAAGAACAGCGGTGACGACCGTCATGGAGAGCGTGCCCCCCGCCACGTTGAGAAAGCGGGCCACCGCGAACGCGACAGGGTTTTTCTGACTGAGGAGGAAGTCGTGCCAGGGCTGGTCGAGCCCGAACGGCAGGTCGCGGCCTGTCGTCGCGATGACTAGACCCGCAACTATCACGATGACGATGCCGAGGGCGCCTAGGAAAGCGGCGGGGGGTCTGGTGGGGGTCATCCCGCCGACGCTAGATAGTGCAGCTGTGCAGTGACGCGAGATGGCGGCGCCCGCTCCTGAAAGTCTTCTCACAGAATCGGCCCGCTCGGGCAGGGTTTGAGAGATCTCGGACTGCGAGCATGTGCCGTGCCCATCAATCGCGTCCCTCAGGTCACTGCTCTGTTTTGGATACTCAAACTGCTCACCACTGGAACCGGCGAGACCGCATCCGACTTCCTCGTGAAGACTTTTGATCCGGTGCCGGTAGTTCTCATCGCCGCGGCGGTGTTCGTCGCAAGCTTTCTGCTGAAGATCTCAGTCGGCAGGTACTCGACCTGGCGGTATTGGCTCTTCGTGCTCATGGTCGCCGTGTTCGGCACGATGGTCGCGGATGTCATGCACATCGCACTCGAGGTGCCCTACGCCATTTCGACAATGGTGTTCGCCATCCTCCTAGGTGTCGTGTTTCTCCTGTGGTGGCGGGTCGAGCGAACCATCTCCATCCATTCGATCACCTCCCGCCGCCGCGAGATCTTCTACTGGTCCGCAGTGCTGGTGACCTTCGCACTCGGAACGGCTTTTGGTGACCTAACCGCGGTTACTCTCGGGCTCGGCTACCTCGCCTCCGGCCTGATTTTCGCAGGGCTCTTCGTCATCCCTCTAACTCTGACGAGCCTCCGAATCACGGAGATCACAACGTTCTGGATTGCGTACGCGCTCACCCGCCCGCTCGGCGCCTCCTTCGCGGACTGGATCGCCGTCGACGGTAGCCGCGGCGGGATGGGCGTCGGCACCGGGGTAGTGAGCCTGATCGGACTAGCCGGGATTGCTGCCCTGATCACTGGGGTCCAGCGGCGGTCTACTTCCTGAGAGCCTTCTCACCCGCCACCGTTCTCAGCGGGTGGTTCTCCGATGTTGACCGTGAAGGGTGCATACCAGCTGCTCGAGAGTCGAATGGCCGGAGGGAACCGGATGACAGTCCTAACGGCACCCCCAACCCGTCCGTCGGCGGCGCGGGGCACGCGCATCCGACCCGCACTTCTGTTGGGTGTGGTCGGCGGCATCGTCGGCTTCCTCGGCTCCTGGAATCCGTCGTACTGGGGCGACGAGGCCGCGAGTGTGATGTCCGCGTCGCGCAGTTGGCCGAGCCTTGCCGCCGAACTCTCAACGATCGACGCCGTCCACGGGGTCTACTACGTCTTCTTGAAGCTGTGGACGACCTTCTTCGGAACTTCCGAGCTTGCGACCAGACTCCCGAGCGCGATCGCCGCCGGGCTCATGGTCACGGGCACGGTCGTTCTCGTGCGGCACTTCGGAGATTCGCGACTCGCCGTCATCGCCGGCGTCGTCGCGATCGTGCTACCGCGAACGACGTTCATGGCAACCGAGGCGAGGTCATACGCCATGGGGGCGGCCGCCGCGGTCTGGTTGACGGTGCTGCTCGTAACGTTGATCCGTCGACGTTCGGCCTCACGATGGTGGATCGTCTACGGCGTCGCCATGGCGGGCAGCGTCTACCTGTTCCTGCACCTCGGCCTGCTCCTTGTGGTGCACGGGGCCTACCTGCTCCTTGCTGGGCGGGACGTCGTTCGGCACTGGGTGAAGTCCGCGATCCTGGCGCTCGTGCTCGCGGCACCCATGGTTCGGCTCGGATACGCGCAGCGCGAGCAGATCGACTTCCTCTCCCGACGCCACTATGCGACTGCTGAGAACGTGCTCGTCAACCAATGGTTCGGAAGCGTGCCCCCGGCCGTTCTGTGCTGGACGCTCATCGTGGTCGCCCTCGTCGTGCTGATCAGGAACCGTCGACCGCTGGGCATTCTCGCGCTCGCATGGTTGGTGGTGCCGACCGCCGCGCTGCTCGTCGGCAACGCGACCCTCTCCCCGATATACAACGTGCGGTACTTGACGTTCAGTACTCCCGCCGCAGCGATTCTGATCGCGGTGGGCGTCGCGACGGTCGCGCGATTCCGGATGCCCGCGGCGGCGGTCCTAGTCGCCGCAGTGGTCCTACTCGCCGTTCCGACGTACTTCGCCCAGCGCACGCCGTGGGCGAAGGATGGCGGAAGCGACTGGCGGCTCGTCGCCGAGTACGTGCAGGCCAACGCACATCCCGGAGACGCCGTCATCTTCGACCAGACCACCAAGCCGTCGCGAGACCCACGCCTGGCACTGCGTCTCTACCCAAACAGCTTCACGGGGCTGCGTGACATCGCGCTCGTCACACCGTTCGACGAGACATCCGGGCTCTGGGATCGTGTGGCCCCGCTCGCGGACACTCCCGCAGGGACGGACGTGTGGGCCGTCGAGCTAGCCCACGGGAACGAACTACCCGCTGACGTTGCCCTGCTCGAAGCACAGGGCTACCGCCTCGACTCGAGCACCCTAATCCATCGCACGACCGTCTACCACCTGATCAAGGAGTGACCATGCCCGAACGCACCCTCGTCGTTCTCCCGACGTACAACGAGAAGGACAACCTCGTCGAGATGGTCACACGGATCGGCGCGAGCGCACCGGAGGTCGACATCCTCGTCGTTGATGACAACTCCCCCGACGGAACGGGACAGCTCGCCGACCGTCTCGCGCGGGCCAACCCGCGCGTCCGCGTGCTCCACCGCGCGGCTAAGAACGGGCTCGGCGCCGCCTACCTCGAGGCCTTCGCCTGGGCGATCACCGCCGGCTACGACGTGGTGGTCGAGTGCGACGCGGACGGCTCGCACCACCCCGAGGAGCTTCACCGCCTGCTCGATGCGCTCGACACGCACGACATGGTGCTCGGCTCGCGCTGGGTGTTCGGCGGCAGGGTCGTCGACTGGCCGCGTTCGCGCGAGCTGCTCTCGCGCGGCGGCAGCTTCTACGCACGAATCCTTCTCGGGCTGCACCAGCGCGACGTGACGGGCGGGTACCGGGCATTCCGCACCGGCGCGCTGGAGGCGATCGGGCTCGGGAACGTCACGAGCCAGGGCTATTGCTTCCAGATCGAGATGCTCTGGCGCGCCAACCGCGCGGGCCTTCGCATCGCCGAAGTACCGATCACCTTCACTGAGCGTCGCTGGGGCGTCTCCAAGATGCGCGGGATGATCGTGCTCGAAGCCATGGCGCGAGTCACGATATGGGGCATCCGGGCGATGTTCGACCATCGAGCATCCGTACCCGCGAGGCACCTGACCCGTGTATAGGCGACTGCTGCGGGATCTGCTTCGATTCGGGCTCGTCGGGGGCCTCGGCTTCCTGATCGACGTCGGCCTGTTCAACCTCCTGCTGCTCACGGCCCTTTCACAGGCGCCGCTCGTCGCGAAGTCGATCTCCGTTCTCGCCGCGATCGGCGCCAACTGGGCGGGCAATCGGTGGTGGGCGTTCCGCGATCGACGCGGGTCGCATGCCGGGCGTGAAGCTCTCGCCTTCCTCATAATCAGCCTCGCGGGCAGCGCGATCTCGCTCGGATGTCTCGGCCTCACCCACTACGTCTTCGGATTCACCACGCCGCTGGACGACAACCTCTCAGCTAACGTCCTGGGGCTCGCCCTGGGTTCAGCATTCAGGTTCGTTGCGGTGCGAGCCTGGCTGTACCGCCACCCCACAACGAGACTCGCCCCGGCGACTGACGCGGTAGTCGTCACTTAGGGTCATCGGTATGGCCCTGTGGATCGGAACGGCAGTGGCACTTCTGCTGCTCGCGGCCATCGCGACAATCGGTCTCACGGGCTTCCGCATTGCCCAGCCTCGCGCTGCCCTGCTCGCCCTTGGTCGGGCCGTACTGCAGCTCGGCGCGCTGAGCCTCGTGCTCACGGGCATCCTGAAGGATCCGCTCTGGGTGGGTGTCGGGCTCGCCGTCATGTTCGTAGCGGCAGTGGGTACGGCTGCCCGACGATCGCGGTCCCCGTGTCTGCCACTGGCGGCATCCATGCTGCTCGGCCCGCTCATCGCCATGACCATCGTCTTCCTCACCGGAGCCATCGAGTTCTCACCGCGCTACGTGCTCGCGATCGGCGGCATCGTCATCGGCAACACAATGACCATCGCGATCCTGACTCAGCGCGTGTTCCGCACCTCAGTGCTCGACCACTGGGACGAGGTCGAGGGCTGGCTCGCCCTCGGCGCTACCCCGCGCCAATCGACACTCGACCTCGGTCGCCGCGCCATCCACACTGCACTGCTGCCGTCCATCGACCAGACCCGGACCACGGGAATCGTGGTGCTGCCCGGCGCTTTCGTCGGCGCCATCTTCGCGGGCGCCTCCCCGCTCGAGGCCGGACGGTTCCAGGTCGTCGTGCTCGCCTGCATCCTCGCCGCCGGCGTGCTCACGAGCGTGACCCTTACTCGCCTGGGTAGCTCGGTGGCGGAGCGCCCGCTCGACGAGACGATCTCCTGAGAAGAGTCTCACCGTGCGGGGCCCGATTCCGGGGCTGCGTCGGAGCCGCAATCGCAAGAGTCACTCCATGGCCAGTGAACTCCAGCTCGATGTCGTCATCCCCGTGCACAACGAGGAACTGGGGCTCGCAGCGAGCGTACGCGAACTCCATGCCACGCTCTCCGAACTTCTGCGGAAACCATGGCGCATCACCATTGCCGACAACGGCAGCACGGATGCCACGCCTCTGATTGCCCAAGGGCTCGCCCTCGAGTTCCCGGAAGTCACGCTGCTCAGCGTTCGCGAACCGGGTAGAGGACGCGCACTCAAGACTGCCTGGCTGGCCTCCGACGCCGAGATCGTCGCCTACGTGGACGCCGATCTCTCGACCGACTTGCGCGCTCTCGCTCCGCTTATCGCTCCGCTTGTCTCGGGCCACTCCGACCTCGCGATCGGAACGCGCCTCACTCCGACTTCGCGAGTAGTGCGCGGTGCCAAGCGAGAGTTCATCTCCCGGTCCTACAACGCCATACTCAAGTACGGCATGGGGGTCTCGATCACCGACGCCCAATGCGGTTTCAAAGCGATGCGCCGCGACGTGGCCGAGCGCCTGCTGCCATTGGTGCAAGACACCGGATGGTTCTTCGATACCGAGCTGCTCGTCATCGCCGAGCGGTCAGGTCTGCGCATCCATGAAGTACCCGTGGATTGGATTGATGATGAGAACTCCAGCGTCGACGTCGTCACCACCGCTATTGCTGACCTCAAAGGGCTGGCGCGTATCGCACGATCACTGGCCGACGGGACGATTCCCGTCGAGACGCTCTACGCGGAGATCGGCCGGCATCCGTTCGAGCGCCCGAAGCAGAGCTTTCTGAGCCAAGTGGTGCGGTTCGCGCTCGTGGGTGGAGCATCCACCGTCGCGTACGCGCTGCTCTACCTTCTGCTTCAGACTGTCATGCCCGCTCAAGTCGCGAACTTCGTCGCCCTGCTCAGCACAGCAGTCGCCAACACCTGGGCAAATCGCCGATTCACGTTCGGGGTGAGGGGCCGCCCCGGCGCGGCACGTCACCACGTGCAAGGCCTCGTGGTGTTCGCGATCGCATGGGCGATCACAGCCGGCGCGCTCGGATCGCTGCATGCTGTCATGCCGGCCGCGTCCCCTCAGCTCGAGCTGGTCGTTCTGACGGGCGCTAATCTGCTCGGCACGGCCGTGCGGTTTGTCCTCCTGCGGGTGTGGGTGTTCCGCAACCGCGCGGTTCCCGCGATTCTCTCCCTCACGCCACGCGATGAGATGTCGCGCGACAGGGTTCTCGGCAGATGAGCATCTGGATCAGTCGGCACGGCGAGAAGCTCGCGCTCGGCGCACTGCTCGGGCTCACCGCACTGCTTTATCTCGTGAACCCCGCCGTGAACGGCTGGGCCAACTCCTACTACTCGGGCGCCGCACAAGCCGGCTCTTTGGACTGGACGGCGTTCCTTTACGGATCCTCCGACCCCGGCAACACCATCACCATCGACAAGCCGCCCGCAGCGCTCTGGCCCATCGCGCTTTCGATCCGCCTGTTCGGGTTGAATGCCGCGTCGATCCTGCTGCCACAAGCCCTGATGGGAGTCGCAACTGTCGCGGTGCTCTACGCGAGCGTGCGTCGCGGATTCCCGGCAGCGACGGCGCTCCTTGCTGGTGTGCTCGCGGCGGTGACCCCAGTAGCCGCTCTCATGTTCCGGTACAACAACCCAGACGCGCTCCTCGTGCTGCTGCTGACTTCAGCCATCTACTTCACCGTGCGCGGGATCGAGCGTCCGAGTGCGAAGTGGATGGCCCTCGCGGGGACGGCCGTGGGCGTGGGCTTCCTCACCAAGGAGCTGCAGGCGTTTCTCGTCCTTCCCGCGCTGGTCATCATGTACCTCGTCTTCGCCTCGACCAGCCTCCGGCGACGGATCGGCCACCTCCTGGTTGCACTAGGTGCCCTCATCGTGTCGGCGGGTTGGTGGGTCGCCCTCATCCTCTTAGTACCCGCGACCTCTCGCCCGTTCGTCGGCGGATCGCAGTCCAACAACTTTCTCGACGTCGTGCTCGGATACAACGGCATAGGCAGGATCACCGGCAACGGGTACGGCAACGGCTCATCATCGTCGAGCTCCGCTGGAATCGATCGACTCCTCAGCGGCTACCTGGCCGGCCAGATTGGCTGGCTTCTACCCGCAGCCATCGTCCTGCTTGCGATCGCGCTCATGCTCGTAGGTCGGGCGAGTCGCTCAGACCTTCCCCGAGCGATAATTCTGCTCTTCAGTGGCACACTCGTCGCAACGACGCTCGCCCTTAGCTTCATGTCGGGAATCTTTCACGGCTACTACGTCGTCGCAATGGTCCCGAGCATCGCGGCTCTCGTCGCCATGGGTGCGACGCTTCTCTGGCAGGAGCGCCGCGACTTACGCGCCCGCGTTGCCCTCGCGGTTATCGTCACAGGTTCAGCCGGATGGGCATTCGCCATCCTCCGCCGCTACCCGGTTCTCGGCGGGCTCGACTGGGTCACGCTCTTGCTTGCCGTGATGGCGTCGGTCCTGCTCACCCTCCCACCGCGGGGACGGTTCATCGCGGCGCTAGCTGCAACTACCGCCCTCGCCAGCCTTACGTCGGGCCAACTCGCCTACTCGATCCAGACCACTACGGCCTCGCACACAGGATCCGGTCCGATCGCCGGGCCAGCATCGGGGCCCAGCAAGAAGAGCGCCAACGGGATCTCGGCTTCTGCCGCAGCGGCTCTGTCAAAGGACGCCGCGTCCTACCGTTGGGTTGCCGCCGCCGTGGGATCGTCGCTCGCAGCCGACCTGCAGCTCGCCACGGGCCATCCAGTCATGCCGCTGGGCGGCTTCAAGAGGAGCGATCCCGCACCAACACTCGAGGCCTTCCAAGCACTGGTCGGGGCACACGCGATTCACTACCTTCTGCCGAGCTCCACGGGCGGCTCCTCCCAATCCGCGTTGATTGTCAGATGGGTAAAGGCAAACTTCGCGCGAGTGAATATCGGCGGGATCGACGTCTACGACCTCGCTGTCGCGCCGTCTGCCGCGAATGCGACACAGGGCCCGACAGCACTGATCTCGCTGTGAGAAACCCCAGGGCGATGCACTCCGGGTCGTTGTCAGAGCGACACCTCGACGATGGGCGGAGTCACTTCCGCGGCGCGAGCGACAGCGGCCGGGATCGACTTCGGCCGGCGCGCAGCTCTCACGCCGTTGAGGATGACCACCAGCTCCGCGATCTCATGCACGAGTACAACACCCGCGAGCCCCAGCACGCCGAGGAGGGCCAACGGGAACAGCACGATGATGATGCCGAGAGACAGAACAATGTTGCCTGTCATGGTCCGTCGGCCGCGGCGCGCATGCAGAAGTGCGGTGGTGAGTAGTCGAAGGTCGTTGCCGGTGAATGCGACGGACGCGGACTCGAGGGCCGCGTCGGAGCCGGTGACACCCATGGCGATACCTACGTCCGCGGCTGCGAGGGCGGGCGCGTCGTTGATTCCGTCGCCAACCATTGCTGTGCTCTGAATCGCAACGAACGACTCAATTGCTGCCGCCTTGTCAGCGGGAAGCAATTGAGCCCGTACGTCCGTGATGCCCGCCTGCGCGGCAAGCGCGCGAGCGGTGCGCTCGTTGTCTCCCGTGAGCATGACGGTGCCGATGCCCGCGGCGGCGAGCTGCTTGACCGTTTCGACTGCCTCGGGCTTCAATTCATCACGGATGCCGAGCCGTCTGTGGTGATGGGCCGAGAAACTCGGTGGATGTCAGATTGGCGATCGGCGAGAGGCTTCAAGGTGAGGTCTCCAGCCGTCGATCGGGATCGACCTCATCGGCACCTGCTAGCGCATTCTTTTGTCCACGTGGAGCTCCGTCGGAGGGCGCATTGCTGCCGGCCTTGATCGCCGCAAGAAACGCCTTCACTGCTTCGGATTGGTACCGGCTGGGGTCAAATCTCGCCGTTGGTACCTTCCCGGCAAGAAAGGACTCCATCCCTGCGGCGAGGGCATCGTCAGACTGCTGAACCACCAGGCCGGCGCCCGGTGCCAGCGCACCTCCAACTGACTTGAAATCCACGCTAACGATTGGCGTCCCGATGATCTGCGCCTCGAGGAGGACCATCGGCTGACCTTCGTAGTCGCTCGAGAGCACGAAGCAGTCTGCTGCGGCCATGAGGGCGAAGGGGTTTTCGGAGTGGCCGCAGAGGAGAACTGAGCCGCCGAGCCGCAGCCTATCGGCGAGGTCGCGGAGGTCACTGGTGAGTGGCCCATCGCCGACGATGAGCAACTGGGTCGCAGGGTCGCGGGCATGCACTTGGGCGAACGCCCGAATGAGTCGCGCGTGGTTTTTCTCCGGCGATAGTCGGCCCACGTTCACGAAGGTCGTCATCATCGGTCGGGCAAGAAAGTCGGCCGCCGGACCATCGATGGATTGCCTCGCGTTCCATTCGATTTGCGTTGAGTCGATGGTATTTGGTGCCGATGTGAACTTTGCAGCGGGGCCGTACGCGCCGAGAGATTGGCGGTTGATCTCGGATAGTTCGGCCGAGACGGAGACGAGATGGTCGTACTCGTCGTAGAGCTTGAAAATCTGAGTGAGGCTGTGCCTCATGCGTTTCCGGCGGCGAACGACGCGATGAGCGTCAGCCGCGAGGTCGTTGTGGAGCCAGATAGATCGCACCGCCCCGGGCGCGTGCAGAAGCAGAGCGGCCCAGAACGGGCCGTACCCACTGAAGTCGATAACGTGGTCGAACCGAGTGTCAGATCCGAAGCAGCGTGTCCATTCGTCATCCCAGAGTTGTTGTCGCCGAGCGTCCCGGTTGTGGTTTCGGATGCGGCCGAGACGAAAGTCCATGTACCGCACGAACTGGTCGGCTTTGGATCCGTTCATGCCGCCCACCCGAGGGAATTGACGCACCCGCGGATCGATCGCGTGCTGGTTTCGGAGAGAGTCTGCGGAGGCGGAAGCGGGGTAGAAGACCGACACGTCGAACCGATCGTGGTCAAGCGAGGTGAGAAGGTTCAGCGCCGAGGAGGTAATTCCGTTCGATCGCATTCCACCGAGGTGGATCAGCATCGAGGTCCGCCCGTCCTCGGTGCCCCTGTGCATCCGGGCGCCGTCAGGGATACCTCGAAAGACTATGTCGACGATTCTGTGGGTGCTGTGTCCGTCCTCGTATGGAACCACCGTGTGACTCGTCGCCCGATAGCGTTCTTGGTCGGCAACGGAGGTCGGGGTAACGTTCGAGACTGCGTTCGCCAGATCCCGCACTGAGGTGCAGATCGGACCGGGCCAGTCCTTGGGATCGGCATACAGCCCGCGGGAGCCGTCATATTCGTCGAAGTCCGGGATGAAGTAAAGAACGGGCTTGCCGGTCGCGAGAAAGTCGTAGGCGATGCTCGAGTAATCGGTGACGAGGATCGTGGTCAGGCCGAGCACCACGTTGGTTGGAATGTCGTTCGGCACGAGCGCACCGCGCACATCGGGGCGGTCTCGTCCCAGTGAGTAGATCGACTGGTGAGTCTTGAGGAGCACGACGTACTCGTCGGAGTTGATCAGCCCGGTGAGCTCGGCGACGTGGTCGGCCAACGCATCGAGATCATCTGTAGGGCGGGCGAAGGTGGCGCCTTTCCACGTTGGCGCGTAGAGGATGACTTTCCGGTCGCCAATCGGCAGCCCCGCTTCGATCAGCTTCCCGCGCTCGATGTTGATTGCCGCGGAGGCGAGCATCTGGCGATCGATGCGGGGATACCCCTCCTCGATGATGGTGCCTCGATAGATGCCCTTGAGGCGGTATGCGCGCCAGTACATGTCGGTCATGACTGGATTCGCGGAAATGAGGAAGTCCGCTGCGACGAAGTTCCGGATGACGTTGGCGGCCTCTTTCGCGCCGCCTGGCATGTCGTATCCCATCTTCTTGAGAGGGGTTCCGTGCCAAGTGTTGATGTATTGCTGCCCGGGCCTTTTGGCGAAGTCGGCCGGGAACGTGGCGTTGTTAATGAGGTACTGGCTCGTCGAAAGCGCCCTCAAATACGCAGCCGATCCGTATCGAACGATGGTCACTCGGGGGTCAGCGGCGAATTCTGACTGCGCGGAACGATTGTGACGCGGTTGGGAGATCGCCCAGATGTGTCGAAGGTGGGCCATGTCGGGGGCACTCAGTAGTTCGCGAAAGATGGCTTCGGGATTGCACAGCATCCCGCTGCCGGCGAAGGACTCGTAGAGCACGGTGCTCGCTCGGATCTGGTGTCGGCGCCAGTAAGCGTGGACTTCGAACCGGGCGATCCTGCGGATGCGCGCCAAAATGCGCGTCAGCGGCTTGATCGTCATGACAGGTGAGACTGCGGGCCGACCAACGACTGCTGGCCGGCCCGCTGCCCTACTTAGTCCTGAGTGCCGTCTTCAACAGCGACGCCACCGATGTCGTCGCTGGTGTCCTCGGTTCCGGTGTCGTCGGCGGTCTCGCCGTCGTTCGTGCCGTCCTCGACCGCTGCGCCGTTGTCGTCGGCGGTCTCGCCATCGGCGGTGCCGTCTTCGACCTCGTTCTGGACGTTGTCGGTGTCGGTGGCGTCGACGGGCTCGACGACCGACACGGACTTGCCGACAGGGGCCGCCTGGGCGGGCAGCGCAATCGCGAGCCCTCCAGCGACGAGGATCGCGAGCGCAGCTGCGGAGCCTGCGGCGACCTTTGCTTTCTTCTGCATGGTCATGTCCTTTCATGTAGCTGCGCCATGCGAAGTGCATGACGTTGGCTCAACGCTAGAAAGGTGACCGTGAGATGAGCGTGAGAGTGACGGGCGAATGGGTCCAGTTCACGGCTTGCGCTCAGGCAAGCTCGACAGGGCTCAGTGCCCACATTTGGCGAGTGCTGTGAAAGCGACGCCATACCGGTCGGGAACGTCGATTCAGGCCTGCAGCTCGGGGAGCGTGAGGGTGACAGTAGTTCCGGATCTTGGCGCAGAGGCGATGCTCACCTTGCCCCTGTGGGCGGAAATGATCTGTTTCACCAGCGGCAGCCCTAAACCGAAGCCGGGTGTTGCTCTCGCGTCTTGGGCACGCCAGAAGCGGTCGAATGCGTGCGCCGATTCGGCGTCGGTCATTCCGATTCCGTTGTCGGTGACTTGGATGTACGCAATACGGCCGGTGGCCGAAATGATGATGTCGATGCTGCCGGACGCATCGGTGAACTTGGCTGCATTGTCGACGAGATTGGTGAGTGCGCGGGTGAGAAGCTCGGAAGAGCCTTGCACGAGGACGCTTCGAGACCCGGTAACGACGATTCTTGAGGCGGCTCCGTGATTGCGTGCGATCTTGTGAGCGAGATCGTTGAGGGAAATTGGTTCGAAGGTTGCTTCTAGCTCGTCGGAGTCCTCACGCGTGAGAAGGAGCAAGTCGTTGGTCAACCTAGTCAAACCTTCAGCAGATTCCAGGGCAGCTGCCATTGCTGCACGATATTGGGCCGGCGTTCGTGATCGCGAGAGGGCGAGCTCAAGTTCGCCTTGAATGACGCTCAATGGACTGCGGAACTCGTGTGAGGCTCCGTCGACGAAGCGTTGTTGCAACTCGTAGCTGCGTCGCACCGGCGCCAGAGCACTGCGAGCCATGAGGTAGCTCGATACAGGCAGCACCACGACGAGTGCCGCATATCCCACTAAAAGTCCGTTTCGCAGCAGCGCAAAACCTTGCTCGGCGCTGGCGATGAAAGCTTCACCATCGAGTTCGGGGACGTCGAAGTCGAAGGTTCCGGTCACAAAGGCGTAGATGCCTAGTGCGAACGCTCCGAAAAGCAGCAGCTGCACGATGGTGTAGGTCAGGGTGAGCCGGACGATGGCTCGGCGGAAGATCATCGGTCGGCGGCGATCACGTAGCCAGCGCCGCGGCGGGTCTCGATGATCTCGATCTCGCCGGGCAGGGTCAGCTTCTGCCGGAGATATCTGATGTATGTCTGCACCACGTTGCTGTACCCCTCGTAGTTGCTGTCCCAGGCGTGGGTGATCAGCTCCGAGGCGCTGATGATTTGACCGGGATTTCGCATGAGGTATTCCAGCACAGCGAACTCCTTCGCGGTCAACACGATGGTGCGTCCGTTGCGCGTTGCGGTGCGGGTTGCAGGGTCGAGGGCCACTCCCTGTGCGGTCAGGATGGGCGCGTGCGCCCGCGGGGCTCGCCGAAGCAGGGCGCGAACGCGAGCGACGAGTTCAACGAGGTGGAACGGTTTGACGAGGTAGTCGTCGGCTCCCGCATCCAGCCCCTCCACGCGTTTGCGAGTGGAGTCCAGCGCAGTGAGCATGAGCACCGGGATGTCGCGGTTGAGTTCGCGAATGCGGGCACACACATCCATGCCCCCTCGCGGCAGCCCGGGAAGCATCAGGTCAAGTACCACAAGATCATAGGTCTCGATCTCGAATGCCTCGACCCCGGCGGGAGCGGTGTGGACAACATCGACCGCGTAGCCGGCTTCAGAGAGCGTTCGTCGGACGACGTCCGCGATGCGGACGTCGTCCTCGACGACAAGCAGTTTCATAGGGAGACCTGGTGGCCCGGGTCAGTCTGCTGCATCTCCTGCTCCTGATCCCTTCGTCGCCGTGGCGTTGGCCACCTGGACTCCGGCGGCGCTGACCTCGATGGTGAAGTCCACCTGATTCTTGGAGCTGCGGTAGATGCTGAAGGTGTTCTCGGGGAAGTGGCCAGGACCCGTCTCACCGTCGAACGACAGCGTACTCGTCGCACCTGCCGCGAGCGTGAACCCGGTCAATGCTTGGTAGTACGCCTCACTCTGGCCCGTCTTCACGTCCTTCATGACGTAGTAGATCTCGAAGGTAGACAGCTCACTTGTGGTGTCGTTCTTCAGTGTCACTTGGAGCCGGTCGTCGATCGCCGCTTTCGTGACGGGGTCTACATTGTCTTCGGCCGCCGCGGACACGATCGTGAGTCCCGGTGCGGTGCTCGCGTTGACGATCGGGTTCGAATTCACCGGGAGAACCGCCGTAGTCGTCGAGCCGGCGGCCGCGGATGAACTGGCCGGAGTCGGGCTCGATACTTGGCAGCCGGTCAGCGCGACCACTGAGAGGGACGCCACGAGGGCGACGGGAACGAGCAGTCGTAATTTCATGAGATCTTCCTTTGCAAATTGCGTCGGGTAGTGGTCCCGACGGCGAAGGTCACGGAGGCGAGGGTCGCGACCGCGAGTGTGATGGCGTAGCCCCACATGTCAGCCCAGATGAAGGCGAGGGGTTGCTGGTTGTACTTGTCCTTGATGCCCAGGAAGGCGAACGACAGTCGCTCGAAGTGCTTGGTGATCGAGGAGACTTCCAGGCCATTGCGGATCCCGTCGAAGGCCGCGAAGTTCGCCAGTACCTTCAGCTCGTCCGGCTTCTGGATTTGAAGGGTGGCGAACAGTCCGCCTGGAACTTGGTTATCCGGATCCATGGTGTCGCCGATCTGCGGGATGATCAGCACGAATGCCAACCAGACCACGATGGACACGATCAGACCCGTGCTCAATCGGGGTGAGAGGGCCGTGATCCCGATCGCCAGGGAACTCCAGAAAACGAGATACACCCACGCCACGACCGCGGCGATAAGGATCCTCGCAAGGTCGATCCCCTGCAAGGGCGCGTTGCCGATAAGGAGCATGGCGAGGGTCGTCAGCACTGTCAGCACTGCGACCACGACGAGCCACACGATAGCGAGGCCGAGCACCTTGCCGGCCGGGATCGCGAACCGGCCGACCGGCCGACTGAGAAGCAACTGCAGAGTGCCCCGGTACTTCTCCTTGGCGACCGTGCCGTATCCGAGAACGATCGCGAACAGCGCGCCGAGGATCTCGAGGTACTCCACCCCGCCTCGCAGCAGCTGTAGCGGGAACAGCTGCGGAGCCGCGGGCGCAGTCGTGCTGCCACTAGCGGCGAGCTGCTGAACATAGAGGTTGTAGGCATCCAGCTCGGTACGGAAGGCCGCCGCCGCGACGCCCACTGAGATCAGCGTCGCGATCGCGAGGAATCCAATGAGTACGGCGAAGAGGCGATCCCGGCGCAGGTCGAGCAGCTCCTTGCTGGCGATGACCCAGGTGCTACTCATTAAGACCACTCCTCATTCGATTGCGCGGAGTCACCACGACGACGACCGTCATGACGACGAGAAAGGCGAGAAGGATGAGGATGCTCGACGTCGCCTCGCCCGTGACGTTCGGGTCCTGCAGGATGATGCTGGACGCCCGCTTGAACTGCTCGGTCAACGACAGGGGACCGGTGAAGGCGGACACCACGTCGAAGTAGCCGCCCGTCGATGCCACCGCTGGTACGGGATTAAGTAGGGCGACCGGGCGGGCCGCGGTGCCGATCTGCGGGAGCACGAAAGCGACCGCACTCCAGATCACGAATGGCACCAGCAACGCGGTGGTCTCCTGCTTGCTTCGCAGACCGGTGAGCATCCCGAGAAGGGCGAATGTGGTCAGGAGAACCCAGGACAGCAGGCCGAAGGCGATGAGGCGGCCCGTGTCATCCCAGCCGAGCGGCGCCCCGTTGATGATACTGATGATCAACCAGCTCACCGAGAAGCTGAGTCCGATCACGGCCGCGAGCACCACCGCGAGCCCGGCGAGCTGCCCCAGCAGCCGCGCAGGGGTCGCGACCGGTCGACTGAGCACCAGGTCGACGGTGGCGGCCTTGCGGTCGCGCAGCGTGGCCTGCACCCCGAGCACGATCGCCATGAGGGACCCGATGAGCAGAACGTAGATCACTGCATTACGGGCGTAGTACAGCGGCGTCATGCCGGCGAACGGATTCGGTGCTGTGGTCAGACCGTCGGCCACGACCTTCTCATACACCCCGGTGACGGTCTGGTTCGTGACCCAACCAATCACAGACGAGGCGATCACCATCCCGACAAACACGATCAAGAGGATGTGGGCGGTTCGAGCACGACGCGTGTTGAGCATCTCGTGCCGAGCGCTCACCAGGAACGTATTCACGAGACCGGCTCCGATTCAAGCTGGAAGTAGATCTCCTCCAGAGAATCCTCGCCCGGGAAGTCGGCGAGGGTCTTAGCCAGCGTGTCGTGATGGACGAGGGTGCCGCCCCGGAGTATCCCGATGCTCGTGCACGTCTTGGTGACCTCGGACAGCAAGTGCGTATTCATGAAGATCGTCATGCCGAACTCGGAGTTCAGGCGCACGATCGTCTCGCGAAGGGTGCGCACACCTTCCGGGTCAAGGCCCGAGGTCGGCTCGTCCAAGAACAGCACCGACGGCGCATGCAGGATCGCCTGCGCGATTCCCACGCGCTGACGCATCCCCTTGCTGAAGGTGCCCAGCCTCTGCCGGTCGTGCCCCTCGAAGTCGAGGATGCGCAGCACATCGCGGATGCGCTGCTCGGGGCGGCGCAGGCCCGACAGCTCGGCGAAGAAGCGCAGGTTCTCCATGAGCGTGAGGTTGTCGTAGAACTGCACGTTCTCGGGGAGGTATCCGATCGACCGCCGCACGCCCATGGCATCCGCGGTGACGCTATGGCCCGCCACCGCGGCATTGCCGTAGGTGGGCTCGAGCAGAGTAGTGAGCACATTGACCGTGGTCGTCTTGCCGGCGCCGTTGTGGCCGAGCAGGCCGAAGACCTCGCCCGCCGCGACCTCCAGCGAGAGTGCGTGGAGGGCCAGCGTGGATCCGTAGGACTTCGACAGGTTGTCCGTCGCGATTGCTGAGTTCGTCATAGTGCCGACCGTATTCAGGGCACCGTGAGAGCACGATGAGAGCCCTGAGGTACGGTCAGAGGCACTACGCGAGTCGATCCGGGCGCTCGAGGGGTGTTGGCACAATGTGCTCAAGTGGCCGCAAGCTCACCTGACCTCGCATCCGGCACGCTGGTGCACCCGTGCCGCAGAATTCAGCTCGCTGGTGAGTCTCGTGTTCGTGCTCACTGTGCTCGGCGCGCTCAAGCTGGAAGGTTGAGTGCTCGATAGAGACGGCGAAGTGTTCCGCTACACACTTTTGAAGGTCGTCGACCATTTGCGGGGCGCGCCCGTCGTAGAAGCACTCGTCATCGACGACGACGTGGGCCGTGAGGATTGGCAGACCAGTGGCTATCTGCGTCGCGTGAAGGTCGTGAACGGCCCGCACATGCGGCAGTTCCAGGATGTGGCTTCGCACGGAATCCAGGTCGAGATCGCGCGGGGTGGATTCGAGGAGTACGTCGATCGTCTCGCGCAGAAGGGTGAAGGTTCGCGGGAGGATCAGCACCCCGATGAGCATCGCGGCAGCATCATCCGCTCTTGTCCAACCTGTAGTCGCGATGATGATGACTGCGACGATCACAGCGACCGAGCCGAGGGCGTCGTTGACGACCTCGAGGAAGGCGGCTCGCAGGTTGAAGTTGGAATTTCGGCCACCGGCGAGCACCACGATTGAGGCGATGTTTCCGAGGAGCCCGATGATGCCGAAGATGATCAACTCCCCTGAAGCGATCTCAGGCGGGTTGATGAGGCGCTGGACACCCTCGACGAACACAAAGATCCCGACTGCGAGGAGCACGGCAGCTTGAACGGTTGCCGCGAGTACCTCGGCGCGGGCAAATCCCCAGGTGCGCTTAGACGTCGCAGCTCGGGTGGTCAAATTCGCGGCGACTAGCGCCAGCAATAGCCCGCCGGCGTCAACGACGCATGTGGGCTGCGTCTATTAGCAGCGCAAGGCTTTCTGCTCAAGCGGACCGCACCTGGTGGCGCGGTGCCGCAACCACGCGTGCCGCTGCCGGGGCGCCTAGAGATCCTTCACAACGCTCAGCAGGAACGCGCAGTCTTCAACCGCTGTCAATGAGTGTCGGCTCTCCGGTATAGCGAGGAGATCGCCCACCCATCCGCTCCAGCTGTCGTCGCCCGCGCTGAGCAGCACGCGCCCGTGGAGCACGTGGATGGTCGCTTCTCCCGGGCTCTCATGCTCTGACTGGACCTCACCGGCACGCATCGCCATCACCGTCTGGTGTAGGTGGTGCTCATGACCGCCGAACACCGTTCGCGCGCTACGACCGCTCGGCACGGTCAGCGCCTGGGCCAGCTCTTCCCGGGCGAGGGCGGTTAGTGATGTCTTTTGCATATGTGCATGTCTCCTCGTCGGCGATCTGGATCGTTCTACCGAATCCGCGCGGAATGTATCTATCCACAGCCAACTTATACCCCTAGGGGGTATAGTCAACGCAGTCCCTGCCGCAGTGCGGCCTGGGCGAGACCAAGGAGCACTCTTTGTGAATGTGATTGTCGTAATTGGCGCCGTCGTTCTGACGGCCCTGCTCGCCTGGTACTTCTTCGCACCTCGCGCATCGAAACGTGCCGCGATCGAGGGAGATCTACAGGTGCAGACCGTCACGGTCCGAGGGGGCTACTCCCCCAGCGTTGTCGAGGTGGTGCAGGGAGTACCCACGCGTCTCCTGTTCGACCGCCAAGAGACCGGCGACTGCTCCTCCCGTGTGGTGTTCCCCGATTTCAAGGTGAACCAGACCCTGCCAGCCTTTGTAACGACAGCCGTGGAGTTCACTCCCGACGAGGTTGGCGAGTTCAGCTTCGCCTGCGGAATGAACATGTTGCACGGCACGGTACGGGTCGTTGCCGCAGCTGAAGGCCAAACTGCGACGGCACTGCTCGACGCCCCCTCAATCACTGAATCTCACGAGGGCGGCATCGACGAGTTCGCTCTGGGGGATGACGGAGACCACGAGGCGGAGGAGCACGCAAAGGAGATCCGCGATCTGATTCGCCGCGTGATCGTCGGCGCCGTCTTAACGCTTCCCGTATTCCTGTCGGTAATGGCCGTTGACCTCTTCGGGGCGATGTGGGTGCCCGCCTTGCTGATGACGCCGTGGTTCCAATTCCTGCTGATCACCCCAGTCATGATTTACACGGGCTGGCCGATTCACCGCACTGGCTGGTTGGCGCTGACCCACCGGGCAGCGGAGATGAACTCGCTCATCACACTCGGCACGATCGCTGCTTACGGATTCAGCCTCGTCGCCACGTTTCTTCCCTCGGCACTGCCCGCGGAAGCACGCGGAGTGTACTTCGAGGCTGTCGGCGTCATCCTCACGCTGATTCTCATTGGCCGGCTGTTGGAGACGCGCGCCAAGGCGGGCACAGGACAGGCGATCCGCACACTGATCGGCCTGCAGCCGCGCACCGCTCGGGTCGTCCGTGGCGACAGCGAGCTGGAAATCCCAGTCGGCGAGGTCTTGGCTGGCGACATTGTGGTCATCCGCCCCGGCGAGAAACTTCCTGTTGACGGTCAGGTCGTCGAGGGCAGCTCCGCGGTGGATGAGTCGATGATCACGGGCGAGCCGCTGCCGGTGGTCAAGACTATTGGCGACACGGTGATCGGGGCGACGATCAACCAGACCGGCTCATTCCGGTACGCGGTTACCAAAGTGGGCGCGGATACGATGCTCGCTCAGATCATCAGGCTCGTGCGCGAAGCCCAAGGTTCAAAGGCGCCCATCCAGCGCTTGGCCGACAAGGTTTCGGGCTACTTCGTACCGGCGGTGATCGCCATTGCCATCTGGACGTTCACCGCGTGGTGGGTCTTCGGTCCGCCGCCGTCCGGCGTTTTTGCTCTGGTTGCCGCGGTTGCCGTCCTCATCATCGCCTGCCCCTGCGCGCTCGGTCTCGCGACGCCACTGTCCATCACAGTCGCCACCGGGAAGGCAGCGAGCAACGGCATTCTCATCCGGTCCGCTCAGGCGCTCGAGAGCGCCCACAAGATCAACACTGTTGTGCTCGACAAGACGGGCACGATCACCAACGGCACCCCCCTCCTCACCGACGTGCTTCCTGCAGTCGGGTTCGACTCGGACGAGTTGCTCGCGCTGATCGCAACCGCCGAACGCGACTCTGAACATCCCCTGGCCGCCGCGATCGTCGCCAGCGCCAAAGAGCGCAGCATCAACGTGGGCCGCTCGTCGCTGTTCGAGTCGATCACCGGCCAAGGCGTTCGCGCCACCGTCGACGGCAGAACAGTCCTGATCGGCAACACTCGTCTTCTGTCGGCGGCAGGCGTAGACAGCTCAGCTCTCACCGCTGATCTGGAATCGTTGGCCGCTGACGGCAAGACCCCGATGCTCGCGGCCGTTGACGGCCGTGCAGCTGGGGTTCTGGGTGTTGCAGACACCATCAAAGAAGGCTCCGCGGCCGCGATCGCCGGGCTAGTCGCCCGCGGCATCGACGTCGTAATGATGACCGGCGACAACCGAGCCACTGCGGCGGCCATCGCCCGACAGGTCGGCATCGGCAGGGTCGTGGCGGAGGTCATGCCCGAGCACAAGGCACGCGAGGTTCGCCGCCTGCAGGAGGAGGGCCGCGTTGTCGGCATGGTCGGGGATGGAATCAACGACGCCCCGGCCCTCGCCCAGGCCGACGTGGGCTCGGCGATCGGTACGGGCACTGATGTTGCGATCGAAGCGTCCGACATCACCCTGATCTCCGGAAACCTGTCCGGCCTTGTCACTGCGATCGACCTATCCCGCGCCACCATGCGCAACATCAAGCAGAACCTCGGGTTCGCCTTCGGTTACAACATCATCGGCATCCCCCTCGCCGCTGGGGTCCTGTACCCGGCGTTCGGCTTGCTACTGAGCCCGATGATCGCCGCCCTCGCAATGGCGCTCTCGTCGCTGTCTGTCGTCACCAACTCGAGTCGGCTTCGCCGGTTCACCCCCAAGCCCGCGGCCATCCCGGCCACGGCCTCCATCACCAATCCGGTGGTTGAGATCGGCACCCAACACGAAAGCAAGGACACTGCCATGGCACACGACCACGACACCGCACCCGCAAGCGCAACGGCGCTCGTCACCGACCCTGTCTGCGGCATGAACATCGACCCGAAGACCGCGGCAGCATCGCGAGAGCACGACGGAACGACGTTCTACTTCTGCTCCACTGGCTGCGCTGCCAGCTTCGACGCCGACCCGCACAAGTACGGCCACCCCCACGCCCACTGAGTCAGCGGAACAGGAGAACAATCAGTGCACGGCTATGTCGGAAACAAGGATGCCCTGCTGGCCCGTCTGCGGCGAGTAGAAGGGCAGGTGCGCGGACTTGCCCGAATGGTCGAAGACGACACCTACTGCATCGACGTTCTCACCCAGGTGTCCGCCACGACCAAGGCCCTCGAAGCGGTCGCTCTCGCACTGCTGGACGACCACTTGATGCATTGCGTCGCTGAAGCCACCGAACAGGGCGGCCCCGTAGCCGAAGAGAAACTGCGTGAGGCAAGCGCGGCGATTGCGCGCCTCGTCCGCTCCTAAGCTTCACTCGCCGCAACGCGGATATGATGCGGACATTAGGTTTGGAAAGATACACAAACGTGAAGGAGGTGCGGAGATGAAAGCGATCCTTGTTGCGCTCCGCGCCTCCCCGCATGGCCGCTTGGCGCTTGCCTTGTTCGCGGTGCCCGCGATCGTTATTGGGCTTCTGGCCATGCACGTTCTCACCACCGGGAACATGGCCGACACCGCCGATCACCACTCCAGCGTCTCACTCGCAGCGGCTGCGGTCGACGAAATGGCGATGGCTCCGAGCTCTGAATCCGGGTCCCTTGCGGATGATTGTGGCGGGGTGTGCATGCCCGCCCACGACATGCTCGGGATGATGTGTGTTCTCGCACTCCTCGCGGGTGTCATCTTGTTTGCCCTGCAGTTGGCACTCACGGGCTGGCCGACTCTCGTGCGAATTCTCAGACCACTCCGTCTGACGGTTGCTGCGCTAGCGCCCCCTAATCCCCCATCACTGCACGTTCTCTCGATCAGTCGAACCTGATTCGGACGATCTGGCCCGCCCAGACCGTATCCACCCCACCGGGGTGCCCGAATTCTGTTTTTCCCACTGAACAAGAGAGAACTTTGATGAACATTCGAACCGCCGCGCTGGCTGCCAGCGCCCTCACTGTTGCGCTCGTCCTCGCGGGCTGCAGCACGACCACAACTACAACAATGCCCTCGGATATGCCGGGGATGGATCACGGCTCGTCCAGCGACGCATCCCAGTTCAACGACCCGGACATCGCTTTCGTCACGCAGATGATCCCCCATCACCAACAGGCGGTCGAGATGGCCGACATCCTTCTGGGCAAGACTGGTGTTGACCCGCGCGTGGTGGATCTCGCCACGCAAATCAAGGCCGCACAGGGCCCCGAGATCACCACGATGACCTCGTGGCTGAAGTCCTGGGGTCAGCCTTCGCCGGAGCCGATGGATGGCATGGCGATGGATGGAATGATGTCGCCGGACGATATGAACGCGCTCACCAACGCCTCGGGCGCGGACTCGTCGAAGCTGTTCCTCCAGCAAATGATCCAGCACCACCAGGGTGCCATCGACATGGCTAACGAGGAACTGTCCACGGGCAAGAATGCCGACGCGCTCGCCCTGGCCAAGACGATCGCCGATGCGCAGACGGCCGAGATCGCGAAGATGAACGAGATCCTCGCGACCCTCTAACGGTCACCCCTCTCGTGCTGCGGTCGACTCATCGAGTCGGCCGCAGCACGTCACCGCACGCTGCCGTTGTCATTTCGCGCGGCGCTGAAGAGAGGACGTTCCCTCATGGGTTCACGTTCCATTGCACTGTTCCTGACATGCTTGGTGGCCCTCGCCGTCGCCCTCGGGGTCGCTGTCATCGCTGTGGCCAACATCGGTGGCTGACAGGACTTTCGGCCCTGCCGCCACGCCCGCACACGGGCCAGCGTTAATTCTCACGATTGGATATCCATGAACTCCGCACTTCCCGGCGCAAGCTTCTCTCGGCGCGGCTTCCTCGCGGTCGGCACCGGCGCGCTTGCTGCCATGGTGCTCGCGTCGTGCGCAGCGACGCCGCGCTACGTCACCCCGACCGGTGCACCTGTGCGCAGCGCTGAAGCAGCTCGTGTCGGCACCGGTCGGATCACCACCATCGACCTGACTGCTGCCCCTACTCAGATCGATCTTGCCGGAACCACCGCGAACACCTGGAGCTACGGCACAATCCCTGGTCCCACGATCCGGGTGAGTGCCGGCGACACCCTCCGGGCGACACTCCACAACAAACTTCCGACCGACACTTCCGTGCACTGGCACGGCCTCCGATTGCGCAACGACATGGATGGGGTGCCCGGAGCAACCCAAGCACCCGTCGCGGCCGGCCATGACTTCGCCTACGACTTCATCACAGACCAACCGGGCACCTACTGGTTTCATCCCCACGTCGGAACGCAACTGGATCGGGGCCTCTACGGCGTCCTGATCGTCGAGGACCCCCACGAATCACTCAACTACGACGCCGAGTGGGTAATCGTCCTGGATGACTGGCTCGACGGCGTCACCGGAACCCCTGACGACGTGCTCAAAGAGCTCAGCGGCGGCATGGGTGGGATGATGAGCGGCTCGAGCAGCCACATGATGATGGGAACCCGCTCCGACCTGCTCGGCGGAGACGCCGGCGATGTCGCCTACCCCTACTTCCTCATCAACGGGCGCCCCTCCGCCGACCCAGAGACCTTCACCAGCACGCCGGGAAAGCGGATCCGCCTACGCATCATCAACGCCGGCAGCGACACCGCATTCCGGGTGGCGCTTGGCGGTCACCGCCTCACCGTCACCCACAGCGACGGGTACCCGGTGAACCCCGTCGATACCGACGCCATCCTCCTCGGGATGGGCGAACGGTACGACGCGCTCGTCACCCTTGGCGACGGCGCGTTCCCGCTGATTGCCTCCGCAGAAGGCAAAAGCGCCAACGCCCTGGCGATCGTCCGCACCGGTGCTGGCGCGAAACCGGTGTCGGCAGCGTCGATCCCAGAGCTGACTCGCACGGTCCTGACCGCGGCCATGCTGTCCGCGACCACCGAAGTTTCCTTGGCCAAAAAGAGCGTTGATCGCGAACTGACCGCTGCGCTGACAGGTTCGATGATGGCTTACGACTGGGGAATCAACGGTCACCGCTTCGACGCGAGCAACCCCATGGCCGCTGCCCTCGGCGTTCAGCAGGGTGAGCGTGTGCGTCTGCGGATCGACAACACGACCACGATGTGGCACCCGTTCCACCTGCACGGTCACACCTACCAGCACCTCGGCGGCGGTCCCCGCAAGGACACCTCGATCGTGCTGCCCGGCAAGAGTCTCACTGTCGAGTTCGACGCGGACAACCCGGGCCTGTGGGCGGCACACTGCCACAACATTTACCACGCCGAGTCCGGGATGATGACAATCCTCGGCTACCTCGCGTCATGAGCAGCACCGGAGAGAAGCAGCACATGAGTGCCGACATTCGTACCGTCGTCCTGGAGGTTTCGGGGGTCCAATGGGCGTCCTCAAAATCAGTCGTCGAGTCAACCCTGCGCCGTCAACCGGGGGTGATCTCGGTGGAGGCGAACCCGGTCGCCCAAACCGCCAATGTTTCATACGACACCCAAGCCACCTCCCAAGCTGAACTGCAGAAGTGGATCGTCGAGTGCGGCTATCACTGCGCAGGACAATCCGTTCCCGAGCACATCTGCGATCCCGCCTTCGACAGCGCCGCGATGCAGAGTGGATCGCCGACCACGAAACCAGATCAGCTACTTCCCCCAACCGCAACCGGCGCACCAGACACCTCGGCAACAGCCCATGCGCACAGCCAACATGCCGCTCCCCCTCGGACAAGTCAGGACGTCATGGGGCACGGTGGCGGTCACGGCAGCATGTCGATGGCGTCCATGATCCGCGACATGCGAAACCGCTTCCTGGTGGCAGCTATCCTCTCGGTCGCAATCATCCTGTGGTCACCGATCGGTCGGCAGGTATTCGGGTTCACCGTGCCCGCCCCATTCGGATTGCGCGACGACGTCTTCGCGCTGATCCTGTCCCTGCCGGTGATCTTCTACTCCGCATGGATCTTCTTCGATGGCGCCTTCCGGGCACTGCGGGCACGCACGCTGGACATGATGGTGCTCGTCGCCGTAGGTGTCGGTGCTGGCTGGATCTACAGCCTCGCCGTGACCCTGACTGGCGGCGGGGAGGTGTTCTATGAGGCGGCCACAGTGCTGACCTCGTTCGTGCTCCTAGGGCACTGGGTTGAGATGCGTGCCCGCGGGGGCGCCAACGATGCCATTCGCACTCTGCTCGAGCTCGCACCGGCACGAGCGATCGTACTTCGCGATGGCGAGCCGGTCGAAGTCTCCACCGCGGACGTGATGCCCGGTGATCTGCTGCTGGTGCGCCCCGGCGCGAAGATCCCAACTGATGGGACGGTCGAGGAGGGAGACTCGGATGTCGATGAATCGATGGTCACGGGTGAGAGCCTCCCGGTGGCGAAGTCGACCGGGTCTGCGGTCATCGGTGCGACGGTGAACACCACCGGCACTTTGAGAGTGCGGGCAACGAAGGTTGGTGCCGACACTGCCCTGGCGCAGATCGTGGCCCTGGTTCAGGAAGCGCAGAACTCGAAGGCTCCTGGCCAGCGTCTCGCTGACCGTGCCGCGTTCTGGTTGGTTCTTGTCGCCCTCATCGGCGGCAGCGTGACATTCGTCACCTGGCTGCTTCTTGGCGCGACGCCCCAGGCCGCGCTCCTGTTCGCCATCACGGTGGTGGTCATCACCTGCCCCGATGCGCTCGGCCTAGCAACTCCGACCGCAATCATGGTGGGCACTGGCCTCGGCGCCAAACGCGGAGTGCTGTTCAAGAACGCTGCAGCGCTGGAAACCGCAGCCCATATTGACACGGTCGTCATGGACAAGACCGGAACCCCGACCAAGGGTGAACCGGAAGTGACGGACTTCATCAACATCGGAATCCCCAGCAACGAACTCCTTGCCCTCGTCGCTGCGGTCGAGCGAGAGTCCGAACACCCCCTCGCGGCGGCGGTCGTCACCTACGCCGAAGCCCAAGGTGCCCAGAAGGTGGTGGCCACCGAGTTCCGAAACGTGCCCGGACATGGTGCGGGCGCCACGGTCCAAGGTCACCGTGTGCTCGTCGGTAACCGGAAACTGATGGCCACCGAGAACGTCGATATCACCACAGTCCTCGACGAGCGCGAACAGTTGGCATCCACCGGCCGCACCGCGGTGCTCGTCGCCGTCGACGGGAAAGCCGCAGGAGTGATCGCGCTGGCCGACGCCGCCCGCGACACCGCCCAAGCGGCAATCACGGCCCTCCACGACGCCGGTATCGAGGTGGCGATGCTGACCGGCGACAACGAGGCGACAGCTCAGCGGATCGCGACAATGCTGGGTATCGACACTGTTATCGCCGAGGTCCTGCCGCAGGACAAGTCCGCTAAGGTCGCTGAGTTGCAAGCCGCCGGCAAGAAGGTGGCGATGGTCGGGGACGGAGTAAACGATGCGCCTGCACTTGCACAAGCCGACCTGGGCATTGCGATCGGTGCGGGCACCGATGTCGCGATCGAGACCGCAGATGTCGTACTGATGCGCTCCGACCCCTTGGATGTAGCCATCGCACTGCGCATCGGCAAGGGAACAGTGCGCAAGATGCGCCAGAATCTGGGCTGGGCGGTCGGCTACAACGCCATCGCACTGCCGATCGCCGCCGGGGTCTTCGCGGGCGTCGGTCTCATGCTCAGCCCTGAGATCGCCGCCATCTCCATGTCAGGTTCCAGCGCCATTGTCGCCATAAACGCGCTGCTCCTTCGGCGGCTGCGGCTGCCCGCGAACTGATCCGTCTCGCAACGCCGCAGGTGCTTCAGGGCCGGTCTGAAACTGATTGTGTGCCGGTCAGGATCCCGAGTCGCTTGAAGCGTCGCCGGCGTCGTAGATCTGGTCTCCGCGCCATTGCGTGACGAGCCAGAATCCGCATAGACGACAGATATAGGCCGACTCGGAGCCCAGCGCGTCGACGTAACAGAAACCCCTGGCCCCGATCGCGTCGAGCGACTCTGGCGCTCCGCGGCAGGGGCGGCGCACGGCAAGCGCTGGCCAGAATGGGAGTTTCAGCCTGTCGTGGATGAACCCGATGGCGAGTACGCAATACCGGACGTCCGGAAGATGACCGAGGTACTCCAACTGGCAGAGAGCTTCGCCTCGGCGGGCATTGTGCTGTTAGCTCATCGTTCCGGACATGAAGCCATGTTCCCCTCCTTATGGACTGAGGGGGCGGCGCACATCACCGCGAATATGACTCCTCGCGAGTACTCTGCGCCAATCTCCGGATAATGCTGAGTGGCGATGCTTAGACGCCGTCGGAGTCGCTACCTAAAATCGAGAGCGTGGGAAGCATATCTAGCTACGACACGAAGGACGGTAAGCGCTACCGAGCCCATTACCGAGACCCAGATCGCCGCAATCGCGAAAAGGCTGGCTTCAGGCGCAAACGCGACGCCGAAGAGTTTCTCGCCAGCGTGGTCGTCACCTCGCTCCGCGGCGAGTACGTCGATCCGTCACAGGGCAAGGCCACGGTTAGAGAGCTCGGCACAGAGTGGCTTGCGAACCAGGCGCACCTGAAGCCATCCTCCTTCAGTGCCGTCGAAGTTGCATGGAGAGTGCACGTCGAACCGATCTGGGGCGCTCGACGAGTCTCGGAAATCCAGCATTCAGAGATTCAGAGCTGGCTCACTCGGTTAGCCGCGGGCAGCCCGACGGCAAAGCCTAAATCGGCGACCGTGACGCTTCGCGCGTACGGCGTGCTCGCATCCATCCTGGATGTCGCCGTACGAGATAGAAGAATCTCCGTCAACCCGGCGAGGGGCGTTAAGCTCCCTCGGAAGTCTAAGAAGAGGCGGGCGTACCTTTCGGCGGCACAGGTCGAGCTGTTGATCTCGAAACTGCGCGGGGATCACGCGTCCCTGATCTACACGTTGGCGTACACCGGGCTGCGCTGGGGTGAGGCTACGGGCCTCCGCGTACAAGCGGTCGACGACCGACGTAGGCGCCTCTTGATTCAGGAGAACGCCGTCAGCATCGGCGGCCGGATTGTGGTGGGAACACCCAAGACGCACGAACGTCGCAGCGTGCCGTACCCGGCGTTCCTCTCGGAGATGTTGATAGCCGAGTGCTCCGGCAAGTCGCCACAACAGCTGGTCTTCGGCGATGGAGTCGTTCACAAGGTGGCTCCGAAGAGCGGGGTCGGCTGGTTCTGGTCCGCGGTACAGCGGGCCCGAGTAGAAGATCCGACATTCCCTGAGGTCACTCCCCACGACCTCCGTCACACGGCCGCGAGCCTCGCAATTAGCTCCGGTGCGAACCCCAAGGCGGTGCAGCGAATGCTCGGGCATGCGTCGGCTGCTATGACCCTCGACACCTATGCGGATCTGTTCGAAGACGACCTTGACGCCGTTTCGGACCGCATGGATAAGGTCCGCGCGGATGCGTATGTAGGGTTTTCGTAGGGTTTTTGCCCTTCCCGCGACGAAAACAGCCCCGTAATCGTTGAGATTACGGGGCTGTTGGCTGGTGCGCCCGGAGGGATTTGAACCCCCGGCCTATTGATCCGTAGTCAATTGCTCTATCCGCTGAGCTACGGGCGCAGACCATCGGCCGAAGCCAACCTGAAAACTATACCAGCGAGTCGGGGGCCACTTGTACCCTGTGGGCATGGCGACCTGGGATGACGTCAACCGACTGGCCCTCGAGCTGCCCGATGTCGTGGCCGGCACCGACAGCCAGGGCTACAAGTGGGAGGTGCACAAGGTGCACTTCGCCTACGAGCGCCCGATGCGCAAGCGCGACCGGGAGGAGCTGGGCGACGCGACGCCCGAGGGCGACATCCTCGGAGTCCGAGTCGCCGACCTCGACGACAAGCGCGGCCTCATCGGCAGCAACCCGGACGTCTTCTTCACCATCCCGCACTACGCCGACTACCCGGCCGTGCTCGTGCACCTCGAGAAGATCGACCTCGAGCAACTGCGCGAAGTGCTGACGGATGCCTGGCTCTGCCGTGCCCCGAAGCGACTGGCCGCGCGGTTCCTGGCTACGGAATCTCGAAGCTGAACGGCTCACTCTCCGCCGTCACCGTGCCGGAGGAGTACGTGAGCACCGCGGTGTAGGCGCCGGGCCACAGCGTGCGGATCCGCTCGTCGACCGCCGGGCACGCGGTCCGGTCGCCGTCCGCCTCGCCGGTCGAGCTGAGGCGCGACGCGCCCCCGCCCTCCGACCAGAAGGTGAAGCTGCACGTGCCGCCATCCTCCGCGACCCCCGACACGTAGCCGTCGGCGGTGAGGTAGCCCGCGTCGTCGACCTGAGCCGAGGCGACGGTGGCCGTGACCGGTCCGCTCGGCGAGGGCGAGCAGGCGGCGAGGGCCACGAGCGCGGCGGCGGCCACGATCGCCAGCGGGATGCCCGATCTCATGCGGTCCAGTGTGCCGCAGCCGTGGCATCCGGCCAAGAAAAAAGACCGCCGGATGGGCGGTCTTAATTCGTCGTGACGCAGAGCGGAGACGGTGGGATTTGAACCCACGGAGGAGTTTAAACCCCTCTCCACCTTAGCAGGGTGGTGCACTAGGCCGAACTATGCGACGTCTCCAGTGTTCGACAACCATCATGCCACACGGCGGGGGCGGGGCCAGACTGCGGCGCCGGGGCATCAGCCCCTGCAGGCCCGGCGCCAGCCAGGCACGCCCGACCTAGCCCCAGTTGGGCCCGTCGCCGTTGGTCACGGTGCAGGTCTGGTCCGCTGCGGTCTGGCCGCGCACGCCCGACAGCACCGGGAGGGTGCTCGGGTCGACCGGCGGTGCCGTCGTGCTCGTCGGCAGCGGGGTGGCGTTCGGGTTGAGCGCGGAGCCCTCGCCGTCGCCGGCCTCGTCGAGCTTGAACGGCTGGTCGGCGAGGATGTACTGCATCATCTCGTCGCCGAGCTGCGAGTTCGGCTTGACCTTGCCCGTGTAGGGGGCCTCGGTGTTCCCGGTCGTGCCCGGGTACTGCACGAACGTCACGTTCTCGATCGGGATGTTCTTGAGCGCCAGCGCGATCGACACCATGGTCGGCGCATTGCCGAGGCTCGATGAGAGCGTCATGTTGCTGAGCGCGGCGTTGGCGAGGTTGTAGACCTTCTTGACGTCACCGAGCGTGTTCGAGCTCTGCAGAACGCGGACGAGCGACGAGAGGTACACCTGCTGCGAGCTAATGCGCGTCAGGTCACTGCCGTCGCCGACGCCCGAGCGTGTGCGGAGGAAGGCCAGCGCGTCCCACCCACTGAGGTTGTAGGTGCCCGCCTGGTCGAACGTGACACCGTCGCCGTAGAACGGGCCGTCGACGCACACCGGCACACCGCCGACGGCGTCCGCCATGGCGATGACGCCCTTGAACGTGATCATGCCGGCGAACTGGATGTCGAGGCCGGTGAGCTCTTCGACGGTGAGCACCACGCAGGGAAGGCCTCCGTAGTAGAGGGCGACGTTGATGGGCTCGGTCGAGTACCCCTTCACGTCGCCGGAGCCGTCATTCCACGGGCACTCTGGGATGCCCACGACCATGTCGCGCGGGATGCTGATGGCCACCGCGTTCGTCTGGTCCTGTGAGACGTGCAGCACGATGTTGACGTCGTTGAGCACGGAGGTCTCGTCCTCCGCGTCGCCGCCGATGCCGTCCTGGCCCTCGCGGGTGTCGCTGCCGACGATGAGGATGTTGAAACCGCCGTCGATCTTGCCGATCTCCGGGGGCGGGCCCTCGGTCTCGCCGATGAGCTGGACGGTGCTCGTCTTGGAGGTGAGGCTGTTGACCGCGATCGCGCCGACGGAGGCGCCGCTCACGAGGATGACCGCGAGGGCGGCGCCGATGAACTTGAGGACGGTCGGCCAGGGGTTCGCGCGGCGCAGACGCCCGTGGCGCGCGATGCCCGCGATCTTCGGCACGCCCGTGCGTGACCTTAGCTCGGAGCGGGGTCGCAGCTCCGAACGGGGAGTCAAGTCGCTCATGACAGTCCTTTTCGTTGTTCGGGACCGTATGGCCCGGCAAAAGTGCGGTCAGGCTGAGCGGAGGGCGTGGGATTCGAACCCACGAGACATTGCTGCCCACCAGTTTTCAAGACTGGCTCCATCGGCCGCTCGGACAGCCCTCCCGGCGTGACCAAGCTCCGAGTCTACCCGACAGGGCCGCGCAAAACCCTGAGGATACGCCCTAGAAGGCGTCCAGCACGGTCGCGACGCCGTCGTTGAGATCGGTGCCGGTGGTCTCGTTGGCGACCCGGCGAACCTCGTCCGGAGCTTGGCCCATGGCCACCCCGCGGCCCTCGACCGACGCCCACTCGAGCATGTCGATGTCGTTGCGGCCGTCTCCGATCGCCATCACGCGGTTGCGCGGGATGCCCAGCATGCCCCGCACCCGCTCCAGCGCCGTGGACTTGTTGACTCCGTCGGGGGCGATGTCGAGCCAGGCCGTCCAGCCCACGTTGTAGCTGACCTTGTGCAGGCCCATGCGCTCGACGACAGTGAGGAAGTCCTCGATCTTGTGGCCGGGAGAGATGACGACGACCCGGGTGGCGTGCTGCGCGAGGAGCTCCTCGAACGGCACCTTCTCGCTCACGGCGCCGAGCGTGCCGTCCGGGAACGACCCCGTGAACTTGTAGAGCCCCGCCTCGTCCTCCACGGCGTAGTTGGCGCCCTCGAGGTTCGTGCGGATCGTCGTGAGCACCTCGCTCGGGTCGAAGGTCTCCACGTGCTCGCGGCGGTAGCCGGTGGGGGCGTCCGGGTCGCGGCGCAGGGTGATCGCGCCGTTGGAGCAGACCACGTACTCGGGCGTGATCGACAGCCGGTCGAGGATCGGCAGGGTCATCGCCACGGACCGGCCGGTGGCCAGCATCACCTCGTGCCCCGCATCCCGAACCTTGCCCACGGCGGCGATCACGGCGTCGTTCATGACGCCGTCCTCGCGGAGCACGGTGCCGTCGATGTCGAGGGCGATCAGCCAGCGGCCCGCGCTCATGCGACGGGCTCGAAGACCTCGAGGCCTCCCAGGTAGGGGCGCAGCGCCGCAGGCACGACGACCGAGCCGTCAGCCTGCTGGTGCGTCTCGAGGATCGCGACGAGCCAGCGGGTGGTCGCGAGCGTGCCGTTGAGGGTCGCGACGGGCGAGGTCTTGCCCGACTCGGTGCGGTACCGGATGTCGAGGCGGCGGGCCTGGTAGGTCGTGCAGTTGCTCGTGCTCGTGAGCTCCCGGTAGGTGCCCTGCGTCGGCACCCAGGCCTCGATGTCGAACTTGCGGGCGGCGGACGAGCCGAGATCCCCCGCGGCGACGTCGATCACGCGGTAGCTCAGCTCACAGGCCGCGAGCATCGACTCCTGGTACGAGACGAGGCGCTCGTGCTCCGCCTCGGCGTCGTCCGGGAGCACGTAGGTGAACATCTCCAGCTTGTTGAACTGGTGGACGCGGAGGATGCCCCGGTTGTCCTTGCCCGCCGAGCCCGCCTCCCGGCGGTAGCAGGTCGACCAGCCCGCATAGCGGAGGGGGCCGTTCGACAGGTCGAGGATCTCGTCGGAGTGGTACCCGGCCAGCGCCACCTCGCTCGTGCCGGTGAGGTAGAGGTCGTCCTCTTTGTCGAGGTGGTACACCTCGTCGGCGTGCTCGCCGAGGAAGCCGGTGCCCGCCATGATCTCGGGCCGGACGAGGGTGGGGGTGATGAGCGGCACGAAGTCCTCGGCGAGCGCCTTGTCGAGGGCCATGTTCATGAGCGCGATCTCGAGCCGCGCGCCGACCCCCCGCAGGAAGTAGAACCGGCTGCCCGAGACCTTCACTCCGCGCGCGATGTCGATGGCGCCGAGTAGCTCGCCGAGGTCCGCGTGGTCGCGCGGCTCGAAGTCGAAGGTGCGGGGGGTGCCGACCTCGCGGAGGGTGACGAAATCCTCCTCGCCGCCGGCGGGAACACCCTCGATCGTCACGTTGCCGAGTGAGCCGACGATGCGCGTGAACTCGAGTTCGGCATCCGTCGCCTTCTGGCCTGCTTCCTTGACCTGGTTGGCCAGGGCCTGGGCCTGCAGGACGAGCGCCTTCTTCTGGTCGGAGGGCGCGGTGGCCACGGTGCGGCCGAACGCGTTCTGCTCCGCCCGGAGCTTCTCGAAAGCCTGGATGGTGGTGCGGCGCTCGGCGTCGGCTGCTATCGCGTCGTCGACGAGCTGCACGGAGGAGCCCCGCGACTCCTGCGACCGTCGAATGGAGTCCGGGTCATCACGCAGGAGCTGGGGATCGATCACCGGTCAATCCTACGCAGCGCATGGCGTACCGTTGGCAGCGTGGCGACTCCCTCGGTGGACAAGAAGATGCGGGCTGCTGTCGTGTACAACCCGATCAAGGTAGACATCTCCAAGCTCAAGGACGCGGTGCAGGCTGCGACGAAGGCGGCGGGCTGGGCTCCCACGATCTGGTTCGAGACGAGCGAAGAGGATGCCGGACAGGGCGTCACCGAGAGCGCGGTCCGCCGCGGCGCCAACGTCGTGATCGCAGCGGGCGGCGACGGCACTGTGCGTGCCGTGGCGGAGGCCCTGCGCGACAGCGGAGTGTCCCTCGCGCTCCTGCCCTCGGGCACCGGAAACCTCCTCGCCCGCAACCTCGAGCTGCCGCTCACCAACCTCGAGCAGGCCGTCGAGATCGCGTTCACCGGCGACGACCGCCAGGTCGACCTCGGCATGGTCGAGATCGTGCGGGCCGACGGCGACAGCGAGGAGCACGCGTTCCTCGTCATGGCGGGCCTGGGCCTCGACGCCAAGATGATCAAGAACACGAACACGAAGCTCAAGAAGGCCGTCGGCTGGCTCGCCTACATCGACGGCATCACCCGGTCGCTGCCCGAGCTCAAGCCCGTGCGCATCCGGTACCGCCTCAACGGGGCTGCGGAGCGGGCGATGAGCGTGCACACCATCATCGTGGGCAACTGCGGCATGCTCCCCGGCGGGCTGCTGCTGATGCCCGAGGCGAAGCCGGACGACGGCATCCTCGACATCGCCGCCCTGCGCCCCCGCGGCCCGTTCGGCTGGGCCAAGGTGTGGCGGAAGGTCGCGTGGGAGAACGGGGTGCTGCGCAAGTCGGCCCTGGGCCGCAAGATCATCGACCTCTCCGCCGACGTGCGCGACGTGACCTACCTCACCGGCACCGACCTTCGGATGACCGTCGAGGGCAAGCCCGAGGAGTTCCAGCTCGACGGCGACGAGTTCGGCGAGGCCCGCTCGGTGCACGCCTGGGTCGACCCGGGCGCGCTCACGGTGAAGGTGCCCGCGGCCGAGTAGCCGCTAGTCCGCCCGAGCCCTCCACAGGAGCCCGTGCACGGCGAGGACGACGACCAGCGAGACGAAGCCCGCGAGCAGCAGCGGTGACGCGCTGGTGCCGGCGATTGACGCCCAGTCCACGTCGGGCTCGACCATGGGGCCGGCGGCGAACTGGGCATACCTCTCGGCGGTGGCGACCGCGCTCACCCAGGCGACGGCGAACCCGAGAGCGACAAGGGCGACCGGGATGCTCCACAGCACCGCGAGGCGGATGCGCACCGCTACGCCCGCCCGGCCTTGACCGCGCCGATGGCCAGCCGGAGGACGATGCCGACGAAGCCCGCGACCAGGAGCGCCGGCGGCAGCATGTAGGCGAGCTGCTGCACCATCAGTTCGGCGCCGGTGGGCAGGTTCGAGCCGGAGTAGACATCGCGCTGGCCCACGCGCCACAGGAGCACTCCCGCCGCTATCAGCAGCCCGATGCTCACCAGCAGCAGCGCGAGCAGCCACGGGTTGCGGCGGGATGCCACGTCCTCGGGCTCCTCCTCGAGCACAGGTGCTGGCGCGGGCTCTGGCGCGCGCTCCGGAGGGGCCGGCAGCGGGGCGGGGCGCTCCGCGGGGGTGCGCAGTACCGAGCGGCGTGCCACAGGAGCGTGCACCGCGGGGTCGTAGCCGCGCTGGAAGACGGGGTCGAACCGGGGGTCGACCTCGGGCGCCTCGTCGTCCGCCACTACTCGTCCTCCCCTGCGACCAGCCCCCGCAACCAGTCCCGGGCGTCCACGAACGCGTCATTGTCGTAGCGGGGGATGACCGTGATCGGCAGCTTGTCGGCGCGCGGGTAGCTGCCGAGGAAGATCACCTTGGGGCTGAAGCGCTTGAGGCCGAGCAGCGCGTCCGCCACCCGCTCGTCGAGGATGTGCCCGTCGAGGTCGATGACGAAGCGGTACCGCCCGAGCGCGTCGCCGATCGGGCGGGACTCGAGCAGGCTCATGTTCACGCCGCGGGTGGCGAACTGCTCGAGCATCTCGAGCAGGCGGCCGGCCGTGTCATCCGGCAGCTCGGCAATGATGCTCGTCTTGTCGCTGCCCGTGGGGGCCGGCAGCGGCGCGACGCGGGAGACGAGCACGAAGCGGGTGACGGCGTTGGGGTTGTCGCCGATGTTCTCCGCGAGCACGGTGAGGTCGTGGTGGTCGGTGATGCCGGGGGGCGCGATCGCGGCGTCCGCCAGCTCCGATTCGAGGAGGGATGCCGCGGCGGCCACGTTCGACGTCGCCGGGATGTGCCCGTGCGACGGAAGGTGCTTGTCGAGCCACAGGTGCGTCTGCCCGTACGCGACGGGATGCGCGTTGATGACCTTCACGTCGGCGAGCGCCGTACCGGGCCGGGCGACGAGCACGAAGTTCACGGGGACCAGGTACTCCCCCAGGATGCGCAGGTTCGGGATGCTCGCCAGCGCGTCCTGCGTCGCGCTCACCCCGCCCTCCACCGAGTTCTCGATCGCGATCATCGCGGCGACGCTGCGCCCGGCGACCACGTCGTCCAGCGCCTCGCCCACGTTGTTGACCGACCGCCAGTTCTTGCCCACGGCGTCGGGCACCTGCTTGAGCGCCGCCTCCGTGAAGGTGCCGGCGGGACCCAGGTAGGAGTAGGTCTCGGGCGCGGTGCTGTCTGGCATGGTGACGAGTTTAGGGCGGTGCCAGACTGAGGGCATGAACGACCGCGCAGGCACTGCCGCCCAGCCCTCCGACCTCATCGACGTGCACGAGCTCGTGGAGGCGTACTACCAGCGGGTGCCGGATGTCTCGATCCCCGAGCAGCGCGTGGTGTTCGGCACGAGCGGCCACCGCGGGTCATCCCTCGACACCGCCTTCAACGAGACGCACATCGCCGCGATCACGCAGGCGATCGTCGAGTACCGGGCCGGCCAGGGCATCACCGGCCCGCTGTTCATCGGCAAGGACACGCACGGGCTCTCCCGCCCCGCGGAGACCACCGCCCTCGAGGTGCTGGAGGCGAACGGCGTGGAAGCCCTCGTCGACGAGTTCGACGACTACGTGCCCACCCCCGCGCTGAGCCACGCGATCATCAAGTACAACGTCGAGCACCCGGGCGAGCCGCAGGCCGACGGCATCGTGATCACGCCGAGCCACAACCCGCCCCGCGACGGCGGCTTCAAGTACAACCCGCCGCACGGCGGTCCCGCCGACAGCGACGCGACGACGTGGATCGCCGACCGCGCGAACGCGCTGATCGCCGACGGGCTCCGCGGCGTGCTCAGGGCCGAGCCCAGCGGCGTCGCCACCTACGACTACCGCAAGCACTACGTCGAGGACCTCGAGAACATCATCGACATCGACGCGATCAAGAAGGCTGGCGTCCGGATCGGGGCGGACCCGCTGGGCGGGGCGAGCGTGAACTACTGGAAGCTCATCGCCGAGCACTACGGGCTCGACCTCACTGTGGTGAACCCGCTCGTCGACCCGGCCTGGGCGTTCATGACGCTCGACTGGGACGGCAAGATCCGCATGGACCCGTCCTCCCCCAGCGCCATGGCCTCCGTCGTCGCGCGCCGCCACGACTACGACATCCTCACGGGCAACGACGCGGACGCCGACCGCCACGGCATCGTCACCCCCGACGGCGGCCTGATGAACCCGAACCACTACCTCGCGGTCGCGATCCGCTACCTCTATACCCACCGCGCCAACTGGCGCCCGGATGCCGCGATCGGCAAGACCCTCGTCTCGAGCAGCATGATCGACCGGGTGGCGGAGTCGCTGGGCCGGCGGCTGTGGGAGGTGCCCGTCGGGTTCAAGTGGTTCGTCCCGGGCCTTGTGGACGGCTCAGTCGGCTTCGGCGGCGAGGAGAGCGCGGGCGCCAGCTTCCTGCGCAAGGACGGCACGGCGTGGACCACGGACAAGGACGGGATCCTGCTCGCCCTGCTCGCGAGCGAGATCCTGGCCGTGACGGGCAAGACGCCCTCACAGCTCTACGCGGAGCTCGTGGCGGAGTTCGGCGATCCCGCGTACGAGCGCGTCGACGCCGTGGCATCCAAGGAGCAGAAGGCGCGCCTCGGCAAGCTGAGCGGCGGCGCGATCACGGCCACCGAGCTCGCCGGCGACCCGATCACCGCGCGGCTCTCGGAGGCGCCCGGCAACGGGGCCGCGGTCGGCGGGGTGAAGGTCGTCACCGAGTTCGCGTGGTTCGCGGCCCGCCCGAGCGGCACGGAGGACGTCTACAAGATCTACGCGGAGTCGTTCAGGGGGCCGGAGCACCTGAAGCTCGTGCAGGCGGAGGCCAAGACGATCGTCGACGCGGCGCTATGACCGGCGCCGTCCTGGCGCTCGCCGCGACGGTGCCGCGCGCTCAGTCCGCGTAGTCGGGCGCCGCGGGGAGCCCGAAGAACTCCTCGAGGGTCATGACCCCGGTGTTGTGCATCTCCGTGGCGAGGGCGACGCCGACGTAGCGGTAGTGCCACGGCTCGAACTCGTACCCGGTGATCGGCGTGTACCCGTTGGGGTAGCGCAGGATGAATCCGAAGCGCCACGAGTTCGCGGCGAGCCAGGTGCCCTGCACGGTGTCGGCGAAGCACTGGTCGAGCGAGCACGTCGCGTCGTCCGCGCTCAGGTCGATGGCGAGACCGGTCTGGTGCTCGCTGTAGCCGGGCCGAGCGCTCGTGAGGTCGGCGCCCTCCTGGCCGTAGGTCGCCACCCAGCCGGCGTAGACGCGCTCCTGGCTGGAGTACGGGCGGTAGGAGCTCTGGTTGCTCATGGTGCGGCCGCCGCTCTCCGACGTGAAGGCGGCGAGCATCCCCTCCAGCGCGGTGGCGGCCTCGGCGCGCAGGTACGGCACGTAGTCGGCGACATACGGCATGTTGACCTCGGTGAGGTCAGGTGCCTCGTAGTCCGCGGGGTTGAGGGGGCGCAGCTTGTCGACGACCAGCCAGATGCTCGCCGGGTCGTCGATGGAGAGGGCGGTCTTGTCGAAGGTGGGCGTCGGAGTGGGCGTCGGCGTCGGGCTCGGCGTCTTCGTCGGGGTCTTCGACGCGGTCGGGAGCGGGGTGGCGACCGGCTCCGCCTTGGGTGAGAGCACCACTATCGCGACGACGAGCGCGACCACCAGGGCGCCACCGATCACGGAGAAGAGGACGATGGTGCGCCGCTGTCTCACGGCCTTCGACGGCCTACGACGGGGGCGCAGATCTGACACCCCCCGATCATAAGCGCCGATTGACTCCCCAGGGAGTACGGGGGAGCTTGCCCACCTGTGTGCGTCGGGTGTAACTTTGCACTCCACGCAAACTTTTCTGGGCCATCGTCGGACGCGTCTCCGTCGATGGCCGTCTTTTTGCTCACCAACCACACCACGTCGAAGAGAGACACCATGTCGCGCGTCGAATCCAAGGGCAAGCAGCAGGCACAGGCAATCGCCGATGCCGGCGGCGTCATGACCCACCGCCAGATCCTGTTCGTGATCTTCGGGCTGATGGCGGGGATGTTCCTGTCCTCCCTCGACCAGACGATCGTCGGCACGTCGATGCGCACCATCGCCGACGACCTCGACGGGCTCAGCCTGCAGGCCTGGGTGACCACGGCCTACCTGATCACCTCCACGATCGCCACGCCGATCTACGGCAAGCTCAGCGACATCTTCGGGCGCCGGCCGCTGTTCATCATCGCGATCGTCATCTTCCTGGTCGGCTCGGTCGCCGCCGGGTTCGCCGACTCGATGTACCAGCTCGCGATCTTCCGCGCGATCCAGGGCCTCGGCGCCGGCGGCCTCATGGCCCTCCCGCTCGCGATCATGGGCGACATCCTCGCCCCGCGCGAGCGCGCCAAGTACCAGGGGTACTTCCTCGCCGTGTTCGGCATCTCCAGCGTCATCGGCCCGCTCATCGGCGGCCTGCTCTCCGGCACGCCTGAGATCCTGTTCATCACCGGCTGGCGCTGGGTGTTCCTGATCAACCTCCCGATCGGAATCGTGGCGCTCGGCATCGTCCTGCGCTTCCTGCACATCCCGCACACGCGCCGCAGGGTCCGCATCGACTGGTGGGGCGCCGCCACTGTCGTGGTCGCCCTCGTCCCGCTGCTGCTCGTCGCCGAGAAGGGCCGCGACTGGGGCTGGGACTCCCCCGCCGCCTTCGCCTGCTACGTGATCGGCGCCCTCGGCATCGCGGCGTTCATCGTGAGCGAGAAGCTCATGGGCGATGACGCGCTCATCCCGCTCAAGCTGTTCAAGAACCGCACGTTCTCGATGTCGACCGTGCTCGGAGTGCTCGTCGGCTTCGGCATGTTCGGCGCGATGATGACCATCCCGCTGTACCTGCAGCTCGTCGAGGGCGCGACCCCCACCGAGAGCGGCTTCCTCATGCTCCCGATGATCCTCGGCCTCATGATCGCCTCGATTGTGAGCGGCCAGATCATCGCCCGCACCGGCAAGTACGCGATCTTCCCCAAGACCGGCACCATCCTGATGGCGTTGGGCTTCTTCTGGCTCACCTTCCTCACCACGGACAAGCCCGTGATCTGGATCATGATCGGGATGTTCCTGATCGGCCTCGGCCTCGGCCAGCTCATGCAGACGCTGACGATCGCGGCGCAGAACTCGGTGGGCCCGCGCGACATCGGCGTGGCCACTTCGTCGAGCACGTTCTTCCGCCAGATCGGTGGGACGCTGGGCGTCGCGGTGCTGTTCTCCGTGCTGTTCTCGCGCATCCCGCAGACGATCGCCGACGCGTTCGCCTCGAAGAGCGTCCAGGAGGGCATCGCGGCGGCGACCGCCGACCCGGCGGTGCTCGCCGACCCGAAGAACAAGCAGATCCTCGAGCTCTTCCAGTCTGCCCAGAACGGCGGCTCGGTGGGCAACGCGCTCGACGGCGACACCTCGTTCCTGAACAACGCCGACCCGCGCCTCGCGGCGCCGTTCCTCGACGGGTTCAACAACGCGACGGTGTCGATCTACTGGGTCGGCCTCGCGGTCGTGCTCGTCGCGTTCGTGCTGAGCTTCTTCCTCAAGGCGGCGCCGCTGCGCGCGAAGTCCGCCCTGCAGGAGAACTCGGACAACGACGCCGCCCTCGCCGCCCAGGCGGCGGCCGCCGAGATGGGTGCGATGGTCGCGCCGGACGCCGAGTCCGAGCCTGCCGCCGAGGCTCCGGAGAGCCCCTCGCCGCGCAAGAAGTAGTTCCACCGAGAAGGGGCCGGATGCCGCATCCGGCCCCTTTTTCGCGCCTGCGCGTGGGAGTTTTTTCGGCAGCGCCCGACGGCGCCAGAGGCGCGGAATCTTGCGGGAGTAAGCGGTTGCAGCCCTCGCCTTCTCGTGGGAGCGCTCTCAGCCAGTACTTGACAGGGTTCGAAGAGCGCACCTACTCTGTCCCAGACCGCCGTGGGAGCGCTCTCACGCATCTGGAGAGAGCGCTCTCACAGCAGTAGAACCAGCCCAAAGAATCCCCCACCACGCACACAAAGGAGTGACCGTGAGAACATCACGACGCACAATCGCCGCGGTAATCGCCGGCGCAGCAACCATCGCCCTCGTCACCACCGGATGTTCCACCGGCGGCACGACGGGAGGCGGCGATGACGAGAAGATCACCCTCACCATCACCACCTTCGGCACCATGGGCATCGACGCGAACTACGACGCGTACATGAAAGAGCACCCGAACGTGACGATCGAGGCGACCAACCTCGCGGACGGCGGATCGGCTCGTGACGACGCCTACGCGAAGATCGCCGCGGGCACCGGCCTGTCGGACGTCGTGGCCATCGAGGAGGGCTGGCTCTCCAGCATCCGCGACGTCTCCGACGCCTTCGTCGACCTGAACGACTACGGCTTCTCCGACCTGGCCGACAAGGCGGGCTTCCTCGACTGGAAGGTCGCGCAGGGCACTGATGCGTCCGGCCGCCTCTTCGGCGTCCCGCTGGACATCGGCCCCGAGGGCCTCTGCTACCGCGGCGACCTGTTCGCGGCTGCCGGCCTGCCGAGCGACCGCGACGAGGTCCGCGACCTCTTCGGCGGCGACAACGCCACGTGGGCGGACTACTACGCCGTGGGCGCCAAGTACCAGGCGGCGACCGGCAAGCCCTTCTTCCACAACCCGTCGTTCCAGTGGAACGCCTTCGTGAACCAGCTCGACGAGGGCTACTACAAGAAGGACGGCACGACCCTCAACATCGAGGACAACCAGGCTATGAAGGACCAGCTGTCCCTCATCGTCGACAACGCCAAGCTCGGTGCGGGCCTGCCCGCCTGGGGCGTCGGCGACCAGGCCAAGCAGGACCTGTTCGCGACCTACATCTGCCCGAGCTGGATGCTCGGCGTGGTGAGCGGCTACTACGACGCGGGCACCACCGGC
Source organism: Rhodoglobus sp. GW821-FHT12B09 (assembly GCF_058809925.1). NCBI lineage: Bacteria > Bacillati > Actinomycetota > Actinomycetes > Micrococcales > Microbacteriaceae > Rhodoglobus > Rhodoglobus sp. GW821-FHT12B09. The sequence continues at coordinate 205,072 of NZ_JBXATB010000003.1, forward strand.
ACCGGTTGGGACTTCGCTGACGTCATGCCCGGCGGCTCCGCCAACTGGGGCGGCTCGTTCCTCGGCGTCTCGGCCTCGTCCGAGCACAAGGAGGCTGCTGCCGAGCTCGCGCTCTGGCTTGCCGCGCCCGAGCAGAACAAGGTCGCCTTCGAGGCTGCCGGACCGTTCCCGAGCTCGAAGGAGGGCCAGTCCCTCGTGGCCGACTCGACCAACGCGTTCTTCAACGACGCTCCCGTCGGGCAGATCTTCTCGAGCCGCTCGCAGGGCGTCGTCGCGCAGGTGAAGGGCGCTGAGGACTCCGTCATCCAGGACAACGTGTTCGGTGCCGTGCTCGACAAGGTCAGCCAGGGCGAGATCACCACGGGTGCGGATGCGTGGGCGCAGGCCATGGACCTGCTCCACCAGCTCGTTCCCGAGAGCAACTAGCGCGACCGGTACAGCGCACACAGTTACCCGGTGGCCCCCCGCGCACGCGGGGGGCCACCCTCCCTCCCTCGCCACACCAGCACCAGATCGGCTTCCACCATGACCGCGACGCCCGCCCCGCGCATCCCGGGCCTCACCTTCCGCCAGCGCGCCTCGCGGTTCGACGTGAAGGTATCCCCGTACCTCTACGTCTCCCCCTTCTTCCTGCTCTTCGCCCTCATCGGGCTCTTCCCGATCCTGTACACGCTCAACGTGTCGCTCTACAACTGGCACCTGCTGAAGGGCCAGGGCGCGTTCGTCGGGCTGCAGAACTACGCCGACGTGCTCACCGACGGACTGTTCTGGAACGCCTTCGGCAACACCATCAGCATCTTCCTGCTGTCGGCGGTGCCACAGCTGGTCTTCGCGGTGATCATCGCCGCGGTTCTCGACCAGGCGCTGCGCTGGAGCACCTTCTGGCGGATGTCCGTGCTCCTGCCGTACATCGTCGCCCCCGTCGCCGTCGCCGTGATCTTCACGCAGATCTTCAGCCAGTTCAACGGCCCCATCGCGGGCTTCTTCGAGTGGATCGGCGTCGAGCCCATCCGCTGGTCGTTCGACGTCATCCCGTCGCACATCGCGGTGGCCAGCATGGTCAACTGGCGCTGGACCGGATACAACGCCCTCATCCTCCTCGCGGCCATGCAGTCCGTGCCCCGCGACCTCTACGAGTCCGCGGCGATCGACGGCGCCTCGCGCGTGCGCCGCTTCTGGTCGATCACCATCCCGATGATCCGCCCCACGATGATCTTCGTCATCATCACCTCCACCATCGGCAGCCTGCAGATCTTCGCGGAGCCGAAGCTCTTCGACCAGGGCTCGGCGGGAAACGTGTACGGCGGCTCCAACCGGCAGTACCAGACGCTCGTCCTCTACCTGTACGAGCTCGCCTTCCCCCGTCGTGACTTCGGCCACGCGGCCGCCGTAGCCTGGCTGCTCTTCCTCCTGATCGTGATCTTCGGGATCATCAACTTCCTGATCTCGCGCACGATCGCAGGACAGGACGCCCGCCCGCGCCGCGGAACACGACGGGCGCGCCGCGCCGTCGCCGGAGAGACCCTCGGAGGACCCCAGTCATGAGCGTGCTCATCCGCAACACCGAAGGAATGTCCGCGCCCGCCACGGCCGGCCGTCGTCGGCGCCCCATCGACCGGCCCGGCCCCTTCAGCTACGCGCTGCTGATCGCCGTCGTCGCCGGGGCCGCGTTCCCGCTCTGGTGGTCGTTCGTCATCGGCAGCCGCCAGGCCTCCGACATCAACCTGCAGCCGATCGCGCTCATCCCGGGACCGAACTTCCTCACGAACGTGGCGAAGGCCTTCGAGACTGTCGACTTCGCGAAGGCGCTGCTCAACAGCCTCATCATCTCGGGCACCATCACGGTCTCCGTGGTGTTCTTCTCCACCCTTGCGGGCTTCGCCTTCGCGAAGCTGCGCTTCCGTGGCCGCAACGGGCTCCTCGTCGGCGTCATCGTGACGATGGCGATCCCCACCCAGCTCGGCATCATCCCGCTCTTCATCCTGATGTCGAAGTACCTGCACTGGACGGGAACGCTCGGCGCCGTGATCGTGCCCGGCCTCGTCACCGCCTTCGGGGTCTTCTTCATGCGGCAGTACCTGGTCGACGTCATCCCGGACGAGCTCATCGAGGCCGCGCGCGTCGACGGCGCGACCATGTGGGGCACGTTCTGGCACGTAGGCCTGCCGGCGGCCCGCCCGGCCATGGCGGTCCTCGGGCTCTTCACCTTCATGGCGGCGTGGACCGACTTCCTCTGGCCGCTGCTCGTGCTCGGCCCGACGAACCCTAGCGTCCAGACCGCCCTCGCCGCACTGAGTGCTGCGGGCGGGCACACCCCGGACCACTCGATGGTCCTGGCCGGTGCCGTCGTCTCCGTCATCCCGCTGCTCATCCTGTTCATCGTCGCCGGCAAGCAGCTGATCGCCGGCATCATGCAGGGTGCCGTGAAGGGATGATCGCCCCGCTCCACCCGCTCGCGCCAGAACAGGCGGCTTAGACTGTCCGCCGTGACGACCGAGACCGCGCCGACCCTCGAGGCGGTCGCTGCCCTCGCCGGGGTATCGCGATCGACAGTCTCACGGGTGGTGAACGGATCGACCAAGGTCGCCCCCGAGGCGATCACCGCGGTCAACGACGCGATCGACCGGCTCGGCTATGTGCCGAACCGCGCGGCGCGCACCCTCGCGAGCCGCCACACCAACACGATCGCGCTCGTCATCCCGGAGAACACCGCGAAGTTCTTCGCCGACCCCTATTTCGCCTCGGTGATCCAAGGCGTGGCGATGTACCTCGCGACCACCGACTACACCCTCACCCTGCTCATCGCGTCGGAGACCGACCCCGAGAAGACCCGGCGGTACCTCCAGGGCGGCAACGTGGACGGCGCGCTGATCCTGTCGCACCACAGCGACGACCGCTCGTTCACCCAGCTCGCCCGAAGCCTCCCCGTCGTGTTCGGAGGCCGGCCGATGAGCCAGGAGGGCTCCGACAACTACATCGTCGATGTCGACAACGTGGATGCCTCGGCGCGCGCCACCCGGCACCTGATCGAGCACGGCCGCCGCAAGATCGCCACGATCACCGGCCCGCAGAACATGGCGGCGGGGCTCGACCGGGTCGAGGGGTGGCGGCTCGCGATCAGCGAGGCCGGCCTCGAGCCCGGCGCCCTCGAGGTCGGGGACTTCACCCCGGTGGGCGGTGCGGAGGCGATGCGCCGGATGCTCGCCTCGGGGGCCGAGTTCGACTCCGTGTTCGTGGCCTCCGCGCAGATGGCCTCCGGCGCCCTCGGGGTGCTCCGCGAGCACGGCCTCCGCGTGCCCGAGGACGTCTCCGTGATCACGATCGACAACGACTGGTTCGCGCAGAACTCGACGCCGCCCCTGACGACCATCGACCAGCCGTCGATGATCCAGGGCTCGACGATCGCCGAGGTGCTGGTGCGCATCCTGCAGGGGGAGGCCGTGCCCCGCACCACGATCATCCCCACCACTCTCGTCGAGCGAGCCTCGGTCTGACGCGATGATGACAACCGAGCGCTCCGGAACCCGGCGCGCCACGAAAGGACAGTTCCCGTGACCACCCGTCGCACCTTCCCCCCGACGTTCCTGTTCGGGGCGGCCACCGCCGCGTACCAGATCGAGGGCGCCGCCCATGAGGACGGGCGCACCGACTCCATCTGGGACACGTTCTGCCGCGTGCCCGGAGCCGTCGTGAACGGCGACAACGGCGATGTCGCGTGCGACCACTACCACCGGTACCGGGAGGATGTCGCGCTCATGTCCGACCTCGGCCTGCAGACGTACCGCTTCTCCACATCCTGGGCCCGGGTGCGGCCCGACGGCGGACCGGTGAACGCGAAGGGCATCGACTTCTACTCGCGCCTGGTGGACGAGCTGCTCGAGAAGAACGTGCTGCCCTGGCTCACCCTCTACCACTGGGACCTCCCGCAGGCGCTCGAGGAGAAGGGCGGCTGGACCAACCGCGACACCGCCTACCTCTTCCAGGACTACGCGCTCTCCGTGCACGACGCCCTCGGAGACCGGGTCTCGAACTGGACCACGCTCAACGAGCCGTGGTGCGCGTCCTTCCTGAGCTACATCGGCGGCGAGCACGCCCCCGGCCGGCAGGACCCCGCCGCCGGGCTCGCCGCCGGCCACCACCTCCTGCTCGCCCACGGCCTCGCCGTCCAGGCCCTCCGCGAGCGGGACGCGACGCTCAGCCTCGGCATCACGCTCAACCTCACCGTCCCCGACCCGGTCGACCCGACCGACGCGGGCGACCTCGATGCCGCCCGCCGCATCGACGGCCAGTTCAACAGGTTCTTCCTCGATCCGATCTTCCGCGGGTCCTACCCGGCGGACCTGCTCGAGGATGTCGCGCACCTCGGTTTCGACGCGGTCGTGCAGCCGGGCGACCTCGACGTGATCTCGGCGCCCATCGACGCCCTCGGAGTGAACTACTACCACGGCGAGCTCGTGAGCGCGCATCCCTCCGACCTGCCGATGAGCACCGAGGCGCCGTCGGAGCGCCCCAAGCGCTCGCCCTTCCCCGCCGCGGAGGGCGTCTACTGGCACCTGCGCGACCTGCCCCTCACCGCGATGAACTGGGAGGTGCAGCCGGAGGGCCTCACCCGGCTGCTCGAGCGCATCCACCGCGAGTACACGAGCGGCCCGGGAGTGAAGCTGGCCGTCACCGAGAACGGCGCCGCGTACAACGACGTGCTCTCCCCCGACGGCGCCGTCCACGACGCCGACCGCGCGGAGTTCCTCGAGCTGCACCTCGGCGCGATCCTCGACGCCATCGAGCTCGGCGTGCCCGTCCACGGCTACTTCTACTGGTCTCTCCTGGACAACTTCGAGTGGGCCTGGGGCTACGACAAGCGCTTCGGGATCGTGCGGGTCGACTACGACACGCAGGTGCGCACGCCCAAGGACAGTGCAATCGCTTACACCCGCATAATCACTGGGCGCGCCCTCTGATTAGACTCTCCCCATGACCCTCGACGCGACCAGCCGCCGCGCGGCGCCGACGCTCGAGGAGGTGGCCGCCGCGGCGGGCGTCTCGCGCTCCACGGTGTCGCGGGTGGTCAACGGGTCGAGCCATGTGCGGCCGGATGTCGTGACCGCCGTCACGGCGGCGATCGACGAGCTGCACTACATCCCCAACCGCGCCGCGAGGTCGCTCGCGAACCGCCAGACGATGGCCATCGCGCTCGTCGTGCCCGAGGACACCACGCGCTTCTTCGGCGACCCGTTCTTCGCGGAGATCGTGCAGGGCATCACCCAGGGCCTCGAAGACAGTGACTACGTGCTCAACCTGCAGCTAGCCTCCCCCAGCTCGCCCTCCGAGAAGACCATCCGGTACCTGCTCGGCGGCAACGTCGACGGCGCGATCGTCGTGTCGCACCACTCCGGCGACGACTTCTTCACGACTCTGGATGCCACGATCCCGGTGGTCTTCGGCGGGCGCCCGTTCCACCCCGAACGGCACCGCAACAACTACGTCGACGTGGACAACGCCGCGGGTGCTGCCATGGGGACGCAGTACCTCATCGGCCTCGGGCGGCGCCGGATCGCGACCATCGCGGGCCCCGCGAACATGCAGGCCGCCATCGACCGGGCCGAGGGCTGGGCCGGCGCGATGCGCGAGGCCGGGCATCCCGCAGACCTCTTGGAGTACGGGGACTTCACCCTGGCCAGCGGTGCGGCCGCCATGCGCGCCCTGCTCGACCGGGACCCCGCGCTCGACGCGGTCTTCGTGGCGAGCGACCTGATGGCGGCGGGCGCGATCTCGGTGCTGCGCGACCGCGGGCTTGCGGTGCCGGGGGACGTCGCCGTCGTGGGGTTCGACGACAGCTCCGCGGCGAAGAGCGGGGAGATCCCGCTCACGACCGTGCACCAGCCGTCGCGGGAGATGGGCGTCGAGATGGCTCGCATGCTGCTCGCGCTGCTGCGCGGCGAGACGACGGAGCGCGAGCGGGTCATGCCCACCCGGATGGTCGTGCGCGCGAGCGCGTAGGCTTGCCCCATGGCCACCGAAGTTATCCAGGACGCGTCGATGAACCGCTTCGAGCTCCTCGTCGACGGCCAGAGCGCCGGGGAGCTCGACTACCAGATCCGCGACAACACGATCGTGATCACCCACACCGAGATCGACCCCTCCCACCAGGGCGAGGGCCTCGGCGGCGAGCTCGTGCGCGGGGCGCTCAACCTCATCCGCGCGGAGACCGACTACCGCGTGGTGCCGACCTGCCCGTTCGCGGGGCCGTGGATCGACAAGCACCCGGAGTACCAGGACCTGCTAACGCGTTGAGTCGACGCCGTCGCTAGCCGCGTGCTTGCCGCGCTTCGACTCCTCGGTGTTCGAGAGGTCGATGCGCACTTGTCCGTCGTAGTTCTTGTTGTCCTCGACGGTCTGCGCCGCCACGCCGCGGATCTCGCCGAAGCCGAAGTCGTCGTCGCCCGGCAGCGGCGCCGGTGCGGGGAGGATGGTCTGCCGGTCGAGCTCGACCTGCGCCTCGTGGCGGGTGGGGTGGAACACCTCGTCGCCGATACCGGCGATCCCGCCGCCACCACCCGAGGTGCGGCTCTTGTTGCTCAGGTCGATCCAGCCGAAGTGCTGCGCCACCCAGAACAGGAGGCCGATCGCCACGACGATGACAATGACGACCCAGGGCTCCACCCGCACAGTTTACGCTGCGGGGGGCTCCGGCGGGCTGCTAGCGGCGGGGCACCACCACGGGCCGCCCGGCGACCTCGTGCAGTGACACCGGCAGGCCGTACACGCGCTCGACGCGCTCCTCGGTGAGGACCTCACCCGGGGTGCCGAGCGCCTCGAGCCGTCCGCCCGACACGAGGGCCAGCCGGTCGGCGTAGGCGCTCGCGAGCGAGAGGTCGTGCAGCACGACCACCACGGCGCGGCCCTCGTCGGCTGCCCGGCGGCCCACCCGCATGACGTCCTCCTGGTGCCGAAGGTCGAGAGACGCGGTCGGCTCGTCGAGGAGCACCACGGGCGTGCGCTGCGCGAGCACGCGGGCCAGCGACACCCGGGCCTTCTCGCCGCCGGAGAGGCTCGTGTACCGGCGCGCGGCGAGGTGCGCGATGTCCGCGGCATCCATCGCCTCGGCCACCGCCGCGATGTCGTCGCGGCCCTCGACGGTGCGCGCCCACGGGCTGCGCCCCATGGCCACCACCTCGGAGACCAGGAACGGGAAGCTCACCGTGTTCTCCTGCGTGAGCACGCTGCGCAGGCGGGCGAGCTCTGCGTGGCGGATGCTGCCGAGCTCGCGCCCCTCGAGGGTGACGCTCCCCCGGCTGGGCCGGCGTTCGCCGCTCAGCACTCCCAGCAGCGTGGACTTCCCCGCGCCGTTCGGCCCGACGAGCACGAGCAGCTCGCCCGGCACCACGTCGATCGAGACCCCCGCGAGGATCGTGCGCCCCTCGAGGTCGACACCCACGTCCACTGCGCTGATCATCATGCCCACCCGCCGCTGCGCCGCCGCTGCCGGAACAGGAGGAAGAAGAAGAACGGGCCGCCGATGAGCGACGTGAGCAGGCCGATCGGCAGGTCGGCCCCCGCCACGACCGAGCGCGCCAGCAGGTCGGCGAGCACCATGAGCGCAGCGCCGCCGAACGCGCTCGCCACGATGAGCGGCCGGTGCGCGGGGCCGATGGCCATGCGGATGACGTGCGGCACCACGAGGCCGACGAACGCGATGATGCCGCAGAACGCCACCGCGACGCCGGTCAGCAGGGCGACCAGCACGATCGATCCGATGCGCAGCGCCTCCACGTTCACGCCGAGGTGGCGGGCGTTCCGCTCGCCGAGCGCGAGCAGGTCGTAGCGCCGGCCCAGCACGATCGCGACCGCGGTGCCGAGCGCGGCAACCACGACGACGATGAGCACCTCCGCCCAGAGCGAGCCATTGAGCGACCCGAGCTGCCAGAACACGATCTGCTCCCGGCCGCCGGAGTCGGCGACGAACAGCAGGAAGGCGAGCCCGGCCCCCGCGAAGGCGTTCACCGCGATGCCGGTGAGCAGCAGCGTGACCACCTCGGTGCGGCCGTTCGCGCGCGAGACCGCGTAGACGAGGAGGGTGGCAAGTAGCCCGCCCGCGAACGCGAACACCGCGACGGTGCCGCTGCCGAGGGCGGTGAGCCCGAGCACGATCGCGACGGACGCGCCGAACGCGCCGCCCGAGGAGACGCCGACGACGCCGGGCTCCGCGAGGGGGTTGCCGAAGATCGCCTGCATGACCGCACCGGCCACCGCGAGCGCGGCCCCCACCCCGAGCCCCATGGCGATGCGCGGGAAGCGCACGATCCAGAGCGTGGACTCGATGATCGGGTCATCCGGCGCCCAGGGGTTCTGGATGCCCGCCGCCCTCAGCACCGAACCGACGACCTCAGCGGGGCTGACCGGCAGCTGCCCGACGATCGCCGACGCGATGATGCCGCCCAAGAGCAGCACGGCGAGCGCGGCGGAGAGGATGGCCGCCCGGCGGGTGCGCGTCACGGAACGCGGTAGAGCCACTCCTCGGTACCGAACTTCTCGGTAACGAGCTGCTCCGCTTTCGCGTACTCCTCCGGCGTGATCTCGCTGGGAGTGAGGCCGTACAGCCCCTTGAAGGTGCCGACCATCTTCTCGATGATCTCGGCCCGGGGGAGCCCGGTCTGGCTGCGGAGCGGGTCGACCCGCTTGTTGGCGCTCTTGGTGCCCTTGTCGCTCATCTTCTCGCGGCCGATGCGGAGCACCTCCACCATCCTGTCGCCGTCCATGTCGTAGCTCATGGTGACGTGGTGCAGCACCGCGCCGCTGCCGAGGCGCTTCTGCGCGGCTCCGCCGATCTTGCCGGTCGGGCTCGTGATGTCGTTGAGCGGCACGTAGGCGGCCTCGATGCCGAGCGACTTGAGCGCGACGATCACCCACTCGTCGAGGAAGGCGTACGAGTCGGCGAAGCTCATGCCCTGCACGAGCTCGCTGGGCGCGTAGATCGAGTAGGTGATGACGGATCCGGCCTCCATGAACATCGCGCCGCCGCCGGAGATGCGGCGCACGATGTCGAAGCCGTACTTCTTCGCGTTGTCGAGGTCCACCTCGTTCTTCACCGACTGGAAGCTGCCGATCACGACGGCCGGCTTCTCCCACTCCCAGATGCGCAGCGTGGGCTTGCGGCGGCCCCCGCCGACCTCCTCGCTCAGCACCTGGTCGAGTGCCATCTGCAGCACGGGGTCGACAGCCGGGCCCCGGATGATCTGCCACTCGTAGTCCGTGAACGCCGTCGCCTTCTGGAGTGCGCGGCGGATCGTCGTCGCCACCGACTCGGGGCCGAAGCCGAGTAGGAGGGCGCCCTCGGGCAGCGCGTCCCGCACGGCCTTGGCGAGCGCGGGGGCCTCGGTGTCCGCGGGCAGCCCGTTGACGGCGCCGTTGATGGACGCGAGCGCGTCATCCGGCTCCAGGAAGAAGTCACCGGCCAGGCGGAAGTCGGCGATCCGGCCGTCCACGACATCGAAGTCGACTACGACGAGCTTGCCGCCAGGAACCTTGAACTCACCGTGCATAAGGCAAGCCTAACTCGCGGGTTGAGCAGGTGCTCGAAGCCGGTTTCGATACGCGCCCTGCTCAACCCGCCAGGTGCTCGTCGAGCCACGCCACCAGGTCGCCGATGACCTCGTCCCGGTTCGTCTCGTTGAAGATCTCGTGCCGCGCCTCCGGGTAGACGATCGCCTTCACGTCGCTCAGCTTCGAGCGCGTCACGTACGCCGACGCGAGCTTGGCGATGCTCTTCTCGCCGCCCAGCGTGTCCTCGCTGCCGATCATGATGAGCAGCGGGATGTCCTTGGCGAGGTTCTTCGCCGGCCGCCCCAGCAGGCGGAGCCCGTCGGCGAGGCCGAACAGCTGTATCGCCGCCGCGTAGAACGTCAGCGGGTCGTCCGCGAACGCCTGCGCCACGGCCGGGTCACGGCTCAGCCACTCGTTGCCCGTAGTGCCGAGGTGCTGGTGCTGCTTGTTGAGGTTGCCGCCGTTCATGTCCGTGAGCGTGCGGTAGGCGGTGCCGGTGAGCACGGCGACGTCGTAGTCCGCGGCGTGCTCGTTGAGGATGCTCTGCACCATGAGGGAGCCCCAGGAGTGGCCGAGCAGCGCGAGCGGCAGCCCCGGGTTCGCCTCGCGGATCACCCTGGTGAACTGGCGCACGTCCTCGATGGTGGCGCGCAGCCCGCCCGGTCCGAGTTTGCCGAGCTTCGTGGCATCCCCGCCGTACTGCTCCATGCCGGTCGCGCCGTGGCCGCGGTGGTCGTCGGCATAGACGGTGTAGCCCGCGGCGACGAGGTCCTGCGCGACCTGCTCGTAGCGCAGAGCGTGGTCGCCGAGGCCGTGGGTCAGCTGCAGCACGGCCTTGGGCTTGGGGGCCTTCCACGCGTAGTAGTGGATGGTGACGCCCTGGGCGTCGACGAACGTGCTGGCGGTGCGCGTGACTGTGGGCATGGGAGCCTCCTCGCTCAGCATCATCGTATTGCCACAGGTTTCGATGCGGCCCCGGGCGGCCCACTCGATCAGCCAGGATTTTAGTTAGCAAGGCTAATTTGCTACGCTAACGATATGACCGAGACCTCCGATGACGACCTTCGTCTCGCCATCCTGCGGCTCGCGCGGCGCACCCGGGCGGAGCGCGCGGGCGAGGACGTCACCGACGGCCAGCTCTCCGTGCTCTTCGTGCTGTGGAAGGAGGGCGCGCAGACCCTCGGCTCCCTCGCCGAGCACGAGCGGGTGACGCCCCCGTCGATGAACCGCACAGTCAACGCCCTCGTCGAGGCCGGGCTCGCCACGCGCGACAGCTCGCCGGACGACGGCCGCAAGGTGCTCATCCAGTCCACCGAGGCCGGGCTCGAAATCGCGAAGGAGACCAAGCGCCGCCGGGTCGCCTGGTTCGCCCGCCAGCTCGCCACCCTCACACCGGACCAGCGCGCCATCATCGACGCGGCCACCCCGATCCTCAGGGAGCTCGCCGACTCGTGAGTGCCATGTTCCGTTCGCTCCGCGTCTTCAACTACCGCCTCTGGTTCGCCGGGGCACTCGTCTCCAACACCGGGGCGTGGATGCAGCGAACCGCACAGGACTGGATAGTCCTGACGGAACTGACGAATCGGGATGCCGCGGCGCTCGGCATCACCATGGCCCTGCAGTTCGGCCCGATCCTCCTCCTGATGCCGGTCTCGGGCCTCATGGCGGACAGGTTCGACCGCCGCCGCCTCCTGATCTGGACCCAGGCCGTGCAGTGCGTGCTCGCCCTCGGCCTCGGCGTTCTCGTGCTCTCGGGGCACGTGCAGCTGTGGCACGTCTACGTGTTCGCTCTCCTGCTCGGGGTGTGCACGGCGATCGACGCCCCCGCGCGGCAGGCCTTCGTCTCCGAGCTCGTGACCGACAAGGACATCTCCAACGCGGTCGCGCTGAACTCCACGTCCTTCCAGAGCGCCCGGCTGATCGGCCCCGCGGTGGCCGGCGTGCTCATCGCGTGGATCGGCTCCGGCCCGGTGTTCCTCGTCAACGGGGTCTCGTTCATCGGGGTCATCCTCTCGCTGGTCCTCATCCGCAAGAGCCAGCTCGTGCCGTCGCCGCGGCTTCAGAAGGCGAAGGGGCAGATCCGCGACGGGCTGCGCTACGTGCGCGACCGCAAGGACATCCTCGTGGTGCTCGTCATGGTGTTCCTGGTGGGCACGTTCGGCTTCAACTTCCCGATCTTCATCTCGACGATGTCGACTGTCGAGTTCGGCAAGGGGTCCGCCGAGTTCGGCCTGCTGTCGTCGGTCATGGCCGTGGGAGCGGTGGCGGGCTCGCTGCTGGCGGCGCGGCGTGAGCGCGTTCGCTTCATCATCGTGGTCGTGGCATCCGGAGCGTTCGGGCTCGTCTGCGTCGTCGCCGCGCTCTCGCCCACGTACCTGTTCTTCGCGGTCGTGCTCGTGCTCGTCGGCGCGTGCTCGCTCACGATGATGAACACCGCCAACGCCTACGTGCAGACCACGACGGCGCCGGCGATGCGCGGGCGCGTGATGGCGCTGTACATGGCGATCTTCGCGGGCGGCACTCCGATCGGCGCGCCCATCGTCGGGCTCGTCGCCAACGTGTGGGGGCCGCGGTGGTCGCTCGCGATCGGGGCGGCCTCGGGCATCCTCGCCGCCCTCATCGCCGTGGTCTGGCTCTCCCGCAAGCGCAACCAGGCGACGGCCACCGCGGCGATCCCCGTCGTGCGCGAGAACCGCGAGCTCGCGACCGAGGAGATCGGGATCGTCGGGGCGACGGCCGAGCGCACGTCGTAGCGGCGCTCGCCCGGCGGCTCGTGCTGCTCGTCCCGCTGCTCCCGCTGCTCCCGCCCCTCCCGCTGCTCCCGCTGCTCCCGTGCCTCGCGCTCGTCCTGCTGCTCCCGCCCCTCCCCCGGCTGCTCATCGGCGCGGAGCATCCGGCCCCATGCGGTGGTTTCGGCGGGCGCATGGTGTCGAAAGGTCCGCATGGGTGGAGCGGGCGCGGTGGGGCGCGGGGTGGAGGGGATGAGCGGAGCGGCGCCCTACGCCTCGCGCGTGATCTCCACCTTCACGAACAGGGTCGAGCCGAACGGGCCGGCGTAGACGCCGCGCAGCGGGGGCACGTCGTTGTAGTCGCGGCCGCGGCCCACGAGCACGTGGCGGTCGCCGATGTCGATGAGGTTGGTGGGGTCGTAGCCGCGCCACTCGCCGCCGCAGAACCACTCCACCCACGCGTGGGACTCGCCCGCGACCGTCTCGCCGATCGCGGCGTTCGGCTTGGGGTGGAGGTACCCGGAGACGTACCGCGCCGGAATGCCCACCGACCGCAGCGCGCCGAGTGCGAGGTGCGCGATGTCCTGGCAGACGCCCTTGCGCTGCGCCCAGGCCTCGGCGGCAGTGGAGTGCACCCCGGTCACACCCTGCATGTACTCGACGGCCTCGCCGATCGCCTTGCAGATCTCGAGCGCCGCGTCGCACACGTTGTCGGTCGCGCTCCGGATATCGCGGGCGATCGTCTCGACGTCGGCCGGCGGGTTCGTGCGCCGGGTCTGCTTGAGGTGCTCGACGGTCTCGGTGGTGGTCTCGACCGCGAGCTCGAGCTCGGCCCAGCTGAGGCTGTCGTCGGCGTGGGGGCGCGGCCGGACCTCGACGAGCGAGGTGGCGGTGAGCGAGAGCTCCTTGTGCGGCGTGAGGATCTCGAACGACGACACCCGCGAGCCCCAGTAGTCCACATAGCTGTGGTGGCTCGACATCGGCAGGATCTCGAGGTTCGAGAACAGCACGAGCTGTCCGTCGGAGCTCACGGGGAGCATCCGGGCCTCGTTGTAGGAGGCGGTGACGTCGCCGCCGTAGTGGAAGCCCGTCATGTGCTTGATGCGCAGGCGGTTCAACTCGTCTCCCCCACCCAGCTTGGTGCCGCGTTGGTCGGGAAGTAGCGCTGGCGGATCGCCTCGCTGGCAGCGCTGGTGGCGAGCTGCACGTTGTCCATGTGGAACGGGAGGTCTTCGAGGATCTCGGCGATCGGCCGGTACTCGAGCTCGCTGCGGATCTGGCCGAGCAGGCGCTGCGACAGGTCGGAGACCCCGACGCGGTCCGTGCGCGGCTCGATCTCGCGCATGCAGGCCTCGGCGCGCGACACGGAGAACAGGATGCTGCGCGGGAACAGCCGGTCGAGCAGCAGGAACTCGGCGGCGTTCTTCGCGCTCGGCACGCCGCGGTAGGTGCGCAGGTACGCCTCGTAGGCGCCGCACGACCTGAGGATGGTGGTCCACGAGGGCCCGGATGCCTCGGTCAGCGACCGCGTCGCGAGCAGTCGCGCGGTCATGTCGGCACGCTCGATGGAGCGGCCGAGCGTGAAGAACTGCCACGCCTCATCCCGGCTCGTCGCGGACTCGATGATCCCCACCGCGAGCGCACTGCGCTCTCTCACCCAGGCGAAGAACTCGTGCACCTTGTCGCTCGACACCTTGCGGGGCATCCGGGCGCGCGTCGTATTCAGGCACTCCCAGAGCTCGGTGCTCACGATCTCGCGGGCGCGGCGGGCGTTCTCGCGGGCGGCCCCGAGCGAGTAGGCGATGGATGCGGGCTCCGAGCGGTCCACGGCGAGGATCGACAGGATGTCCTGGCGCGTGAGCTCGGCGTCGTCGGGGGCCTCGGCGCCCATGACGCTCAGGAGTGAGCGGCAGGCGAGGTCCTCCTCGATCCAGGGGTCCTCGAGGAGCAGCTGGAGGTGCACGTCGAGGATGCGCGCCGTGCCGTCGGAGCGCTCGATGTAGCGGCCGATCCAGAAGAGCGACTCGGCTATGCGGCTCAGCATGATCCACCATCCGCTGGTTGAGTAGGTCGCTCTGCGACCGTATCGAAACCGAGTAGTGGCACAGCCGGTCTCGATACGGCCCTGGCGGGCCCGCTCAACCCGCCGGACTGCTGCTGCTGCTCCTGCTGCCCGTGGCCGAGCGGTCGCTCGTGCGGGCCGTGGTCCTGCGAGGCGGCCTTGAGCATCTCGGGCGTGATGACCGAGATCGACTCGGTCGCGGCGGCCTGGCCGGCCACGAGTCCCTGGATGCTGTGGCGGGAGACCGTGAGCGGGTCCTGGCCGACGACCCAGGTGTCCTTCGAGCCGCCGCCCTGCGAGCTGTTCACCACGAGCTCGCCCTCGGGAAGGGCGACCCGGGTGAGCCCTCCGGGGAGGACCCAGACATCCGTGCCGTCGTTCACCGCGAAGGGCCGCAGGTCTGCGTGCCGGGGCCGCATGCCGTCGTCGACGAGCGTCGGGATGGTCGAGAGCTGAACGACGGGCTGCGCGATCCAGCCGCGCGGGTCGCGGAGCAGGCGCTGCTTGAGCTCCTCCAGCTCGGTCTTGGACGCTGCCGGGCCGATGACGAGCCCCTTGCCGCCGGAGCCGTCGACGGGCTTGACCACCAGCTCGTCGAGGCGGTCGAGCACTTCCTCGAGGGCTCCAGTGTCTTCGAGGCGCCAGGTCTGCACGTTGGGCAGGATCGGCTCCTCGCCCAGGTAGTACTTCGTGAGCTCGGGCAGGTACGTGTAGACGAGCTTGTCGTCGGCGACGCCGTTGCCCACTGCGTTCGCAATGGTGACGTTGCCGAGGCGGGCGGCGAGCATGAGGCCGGGGCTGCCGAGCATGGAGTCCGCGCGGAACTGCAGCGGGTCGAGGAACTCGTCGTCGACACGGCGGTAGATCACGTCGACGCGCGTGGGACCGGCGGTCGTGCGCATCCAGACCCGCCCGCCGGAGCAGAACAGGTCGCGGCCCTCGACGAGCTCGACGCCCATGAGGCGCGCGAGCAGGGTGTGCTCGAAGTAGGCGGAGTTGTAGACGCCGGGGGTCAGCACGACGACGGTGGGGTCGTCGACACCGGGAGGGGCGGACGCCCGCAGGGCCTGCAGCAGCTTGTGGGGGTAGTCGCCCACGGGTCGCACGCGCATGGAGACGAACAGCTCGGGCAGCGTCTGCGCCATGACCCGGCGGTTGGAGATGACGTAGCTCACGCCGGAGGGCACGCGCACGTTGTCCTCGAGCACGCGCCACGCGCCCTGCTCGTCCCGGATGAGGTCGATGCCGCTGACCTGGATGCGCACGCCGTTGGCCGGCTCGATGCCGGCGGCCTCGCGGTGGAAGTGGCTGGAGCTCGTGATGAGCTTGGCCGGGATCACCCCGTCCTTCACCGCGGCCTGAGGCCCGTAGATGTCGGCGAGGAACATCTCGAGCGCGCGGACGCGCTGCTTGATGCCGGCCTCGACGTTCACCCACTCCGCCTGGTCGATCACGCGCGGCACGGCGTCCAGCGGGAACGGGCGCTCCTCACCCGCGAAGTCGAAAGTGACTCCCTGGGCGAGGTAGGAGCTGGCCAGGGCATCCGTGCGACCGCGCAGCTCGTCCTGCGTCATCTGCGCGAGAGCGGCGTGGATCTCCTTGTACGACTGCCGCGCGGCGCCCGGCGTGGCGAACATCTCGTCCCAGGCGGGCGTGCCGGTTCTCTTGGTGGCAGTGGCGCCATAGCCATCGAACAGGTCAGCCATGGAGCGAGCATATGCCCGCCGTGTTGCGCGGGTGTTTCAGGGCTCGAACGGGTCGAGCACGAACAGCTGGATCTGCCGATCCGTCTTCTTCTGGTAGTTCGCGTAGTCGGGCCAGGCCTCGACCGCGCGCTCCCACCAGGTGGCATGCTCGTCGCCCTCGAGCTGGCGCGCCAGGTAGTCCTTCTTGACGGCGCCGTCCTGCAGCTCGACGTGCGGGTTGGCCTTCAGGTTGTAGAACCACGTGGGCGGCTCGGGCGTGCCGCCGCGCGAGGCGACTACCGCGTACGTGCCGTCGTGCTCGACTCGCATGAGGGCGTTCTTGCGCAGCTTGCCGGTCTTCGCGCCGACCGACGTCAGCACGATGATCGGCCTGCCGCGGAGGGTGTTCGCCTCCTGGCCGTTCGTGGCCTCGAACAGCTCGGCCTGCTTGCGCGCCCATTCGGACGTGCTCGGTTCGTACTCTCCGGTCAGTGGCATGGTTCCATTGTCACCCGCTGGGTTTCGATACGGCGCCAGGGCGCCTACTCAACCCGCTCGATGTGCACGCCTACCTCAAACCGCTCGATCCGGGGTACGTCCTGCCAAAACCGGGGGGCAGACCACCCTGATCCTCCGCGGTTCAGCGGCCGGTTTGTCCACGAATCACCCCTGCAAGCGGTTGCTACTGCGCCACACTGGGCGGATGGACGACGCCGCCCGAGACGCCCTCGCGCTCACCCCCGCCTCCACCGCCTGGGACCGCACCGCCGAGATCACCACCGTCGGCGCCCGGAGCGGCCTCCCCCGCCGCATCGAGATCTGGTTCTACCGCGTCGGCGACACCAACTACCTGAGCGGGATGCCCGCCGCCACGCCCGACTGGTTCCGCAACCTCGAGGCCAACCCGAGGTTCACCCTGCACCTCAAGCACGGCGTGCAGGCGAACCTCCGCGCGACCGCGCATCCGGTCATCGACGAGGGGGAGCGCCGCCGTGTCTTCACCGCGATCGTGGACGACCTGAACCAGCCCGGCAACCCCGGCAACATCGCCCAGCCGACCTCGGTGCAGGCCTGGCTCGACGGCAGCGTCCTCGTCGAGATCGAGTTCGACGAGCCCTAGCCCCCCCTCCCCGCCGACTCGTCAGAAACTGCTCCACAATCGGCTGGGAGGAGCAGGTTGTGACGACTCACGGTTGGAGCTCCTCGGGAGACCCGGGTGACGACTCACGGTTGGAGCTCCTCGGGAGACCCGGGTGACGACTCGCCCACGGGACGACTCGCGAGCGCGCCCGGGCTCAGCAGTGCTCGTAGACGTAGTCCGACGAGCCCTTCGGGGTGAGGTCGCGGTCGCGCAGGATCGTCGTCGCGGGGGTTGCGGCATCCGCGCACACCTCGGCGAAGGGCCGCCTGAGCGCGTCCGTGTACTCGATGTCGATGACCCGGTCGCCGTACACGTCGGTGAACGACGCGCACTCGTCGAACTGGTCGCACTCCTCAACGACGGCGAAGTCGAAGCCGATCTCGTCGCGGCCGCGCGCGCCGAGCTCCCCCGTGTTCTTCTGGCCCACGGCGAGGCCCGCCGCGTGGGCGTGGTCCGCGAGCAGGGACGCGAACTGCACAGCGTCGTCGAGCGTGAGGCGGTCGCCGGAGCGGCTGTACGAGTCCAGGTTGTCGAACTCGACGGCGTCGAAGCCCTTGGCTGCGCAGGAGTCGATGTCTGCGAACAGCCGATCGGCCGCCCGCTGACGCCGGTCGGGCGTGGAGATGTCGATGATGTTCTCGTCCGGCCAGTTCGGGTCGACGAGACGCTCGCCGGAGGCGTCGTGCAGCACCAGGCCGTCCGGCCACTCGACGCCCGGCTGGGTCTGGAACCCGTTGAGGTAGCAGATCGAGTAGAGGCCGTCGGCGGGCTCGTCGAGGCTGTCCCGCTCCACCACGGTCACACCGCCGGGCGGCGGGTAGGCGCCGCCGAGCTGGTAGTCCGCGACCGCTCCGGCGGCGAACACGGCCGGCCCGGGCGACGCGCAGCCCGCGAGCGCCAGCACACTGAGGACCACGGCGGCGCGCTTCATCCGGCCAGCCTAGGCGGCAGCTAGGAGCGGGTGGATGCCCGCACGACGAGCTCGGGCTGGAACACGATCTGGCGCGCCGCGATGTCCGGGTCGGCGGCCTCCTCGAGCAGGATCTCGACCGCGGTGGCGCCGATGAGGGCACTGGGCTGGCGGATCGACGACAGCGGCACGACGGCGGCCGACGCGAAGTCGATGTCGTCGTAGCCGATGAGGGCGATCTCGGCCGGCACGTTCACGACGGCGCCCTGCATCATGAGGGCCTGGAGCACCCCCATGGAGACGAGGTCGTTGGCGGCGAAGATCGCGTCCGGCCGCTCGGACTTCGGGCGGGCAACGATCGCGGCACCGGCGGCCCGGCCCGCGATGACGCTGAGGGCCTCGATCTCGATGACCTCCAGCGTGACATCCCGATTCACTGCGACAGCCTGCCGGGCGCCCTCCAGGCGGTCCGCGACCTGGCGGATCTCCAGCGGGCCGCCCACGAACGCGATGCGGCGGCGGCCCTGCGAGACGAGGTGCTCGACGGCGAGGCGGCCGCCCGCGAGGTCGTCGACCGAGACGGAGCTGATCGTGAGGTCGTTGCTGGTGCGGTCGACGAGCACCGCGGGGATGCCCCGCTGGCGCAGGGCGTGGAGCCGCCCGGTGATGTCGGCGTAGGGCGAGATGAGCACGCCGTGCACGCGCTGCTGCTCGAACAGGTCGAGGTAGGTCGCCTCGCGGAGGGTGTTCTCGTCGCTGTTGCCGAGGGTCACGGTGAGGCCGGCGCTGGCCGCCTTGTCCTCGGCGCCGCGGGCGACGTCGGTGAAGAACGGGTTGCGCACGTCGAGCACGACGAGGCCGATGGTCTTGCTGCGCCCGTCGCGCAACTGGCGCGCGGCCTCGTTGCGGATGAAGCCGAGCTCGTCGATCGCCGCCTGCACCCTGGCGACCGTCGACTGCGCCACCTTGTCCGGGTGGTTCATCACGTTCGAGACAGTGCCGACCGAGACCCCGGCGCGCAGGGCTACATCTCGGACGCTGACTGTGGACATTGCCCCCATAGTGGCACTAGTGGGGCTGCGTCGAGGCGCGCACCACGAGTTCCGGGCGGAACACGGTCTGCCGCGGGATCATGCCCGGGTCGTTGGATTCCTCGATCAGAACCCGCAGCGCGGTCTGGCCGATCATCCGGCTCGGCTGGCGCACCGACGAGAGCGGCACGGCCGCGGCGCCGGCGAACGCGATGTCGTCGAAGCCGATGAGCGAGATCTGGTCGGGCACGAGCAGGCTCCCGCCGACCACCAGCGACTGGAGCAGCCCGAGCGCAAGCAGGTCGTTCGCGGCGAACAGCGCGTCCGGGCGGGCGGAGGGCGGGCGCTCCATGATGCGGCGGCCGGCCAGCACGCCCTCCTCGACGGTGAGGGCCTGGGTCGCCACCACCTCGATGTCCACGTCGTGGTCGCTGTTGTCCACGGCCACGCGCGCGCCCTCGAGGCGATCGCGCACCTGGCGGATGTCGAAGGGGCCGCCCACGAACGCGATCCGACGGCGACCGGAGTCGATGAGGTGCTGCGCGGCCATCTCGCCCCCGGCCACGCTGTCGACGGCCACGGAGCTGAACTTGCCGTCGACGTTGATGCGGTCGACGAGCACGGCCGGGATCTGGCGCGACTTGAGCCGGTCCAGGCGCGAGCCGATATCGCCGTGCGGCGAGATGAGGACGCCGCGCACGCGCTGCTCCTCGAAGAGGTCGAGGTACATTCCCTCGCGGCGGGTGTCCTCATCGGTGTTGCCGACGAGGATGGCGATGCCGTTCTTGGACGCCTCGTCCTCGGCGCCGCGGACCACCTCGTTGAAGAACGGGTTCTGGCCGTCGAGGACGACGAACCCGACTGTCGAGCTCACGCCGGCGCGAAGCCGGCGCGCGGCGTCGTTGCGGATGTAGCCCAGCTCCTCGATCGCCCGCTGCACGCGGCCGATCGTGTCGGACGAGACCTCGTCGGGCTTGTTGAGCACATTGGAGACGGTCCCGACAGAGACCCCGGCAAGCCGCGCGACATCGCGGATGCTCGTGGTGGTCATGTCTCTCCTAGGGCGACGGTGCTCAGTGGTGGACAAGTGCGGCCCGACCGGCGTCAGCCGGCCGGGCCGCACCCGAAGGGACTTAGAAGTTGAAGTCCGCGATGTTGTCCTTGTTGAACGTGAACGGGTCGCCCAGGAGAACGGTGCCGTCCTTGCCAACGGTGTAGCTGCCGAGCTTGCCGGCGTCGAACTTGTCGCCCTCGGCGCCGGTGATGGTGCCCTCGATGAGCGCCTTGGCCGCGTAGGCGGCAAGGTAGCCGAGGTCAGCCGGGTTCCACAGCGCGAACGCGGTGACCGTGCCGTCGTTGACGAAGTCGCGCATCTGGTTCGGGGTGCCGAGGCCGGTCAGTGCGACCTTGCCCTTGAACTCCGAGGTCTGCAGGTAGCGCGCAGCGGCAGCGATGCCGACCGTGGTGGGCGAGATGATGCCCTTGAGGTCGGGGTAGGTCTGCAGCAGGGCCGCGGTCTTGTCGAACGACGTCTGGTCGTCGTCGTCGCCGTACACGACATCGACGAGCTCGATGTTCGGGTGGTTGGCGGCGAGGTCGGCCTTCATGAGCTCGATCCAGGCGTTCTGGTTGGTGGCGTTCGCCGTGGCGGAGAGGATCGCGATCTTGCCCGCGTCACCGATCTGCTCGGCGATGAGGTCGACCTCGACCTTGGCGATGCCCTCGGCCTCGGCCTGGTTGATGAAGATGTCGCGGCAGTCCTTGTTGGTGTCGGCGTCGAACGTGACGACCTTCACTCCGGCGTCGCGGGCCTCGCCGATCGCGTCGCACAGGGCGTCGGGGTCGTTGGCCGAGAGGGCGATCGCACCCACGCCCTGCTGGGTGAGGGTGTTGATGTAGCTGACCTGGCCGTCGGGCGACCCGGTGGCGGGGCCGACCTCGGCGTAGGTGCCGCCGAACTCCTTGATGGCATCGGCACCGCCCTTGTCGGAGGTGTCGAAGTACGCGTTGCCGAGGTTCTTCGGCAGGAACGTGATGGCGAGGTTGGCGTCGCCGCTGCCCTCACCGGAACCGCTGTCGGTGCCGGTGGCGGCACAACCGGTCGCGACGAGCGCGACGGTCACCGCGATGGCGGCGAAAGCGCCGACGCGGGCCTTCCTGGTGAATCCAAACATCATTGTTCTCCCTGTTGTTGTCGAATAGAGCCGATGTGATTGCATCGACGGTGTCGCTGGAGGTCCTAGCCCTTGGCGGCGGCGAGGTTCTCCGTTTTCTTGCCGGCCGGTCGCGCGCGCTTGGTGCGCAGCCAGGCCAGGAAGCTTGTTGCCACCACGGACGCGACGAGCAGCGTTCCCGTGATGATGTTGATGACGTCGGAGGTGACGTTGGCGAGCCGCAGCGCACTCGCGAGCACTCCGATGAGGAAGACGCCGCCCAGCGGGCCGACGATCGAGCCGCGCCCGCCGAAGATCGAGACGCCCCCGAGCAGGACGGCCGCGATCACCTGCAGCTCGTAGCCGGTCGCGTTGTCGCCGCGGGCGCTGCTGAAGCGCAGCGTGTAGTAGAGCCCGGCGAGGGCGGAGATCAGGCCGCTCAGCGCGAACAGGATGAACTTGGTGCGCTCGACCTTCACTCCGGAGAACCGGGCGGTCTCGGGGCTGAGGCCGATCGCGAAGATGCCGCGGCCGAAGGGCGTGAAGTGCAGCAGCGCCACGAAGATGATCGCGAGCGCGAGGATCACGATGACCACGCTCGGCACCGAGGTGCCCGCGATCTTCGACTTCGCGAGGTCGGTCCAGAACTCCGTGAACTCGGTGACGGCGGTCGTGCCGAGCAGCCCGACGGCGAGGCCGCGGTAGAGGGCGAGGGTTCCGATGGTGACGGCGAGCGAGGGAAGTCCCACCACCGTGATGAGGAACCCGTTGAGCGCGCCCGCGATGGCGCCCACGACGAGGGCGATCGCGCCGGCCAGGGGGATGGGCATCCCGGACTGGTGCAGTACGCCGAGCGTGACGCTCGCCAGCCCCATGGTGCTCGCGACCGAGAGGTCGATCTCGCCCGTGATGATGATGAGCGTCATCGGCAGGGCGATCAGGAGGATCGGGGTGATGTCGAGCAGCAGGTAGGTCAGCGTGATCGGCTGCGCGAAGTGCGGCACGAAGCTGATCGCGAAGACCACCACGAGCACGAGCGCGGCGATCACCGCTCCCTCGCGCGAGACGAGGAGGCGGCGCCACAGCGGCTGGGCGTAGTCGCGGTACGTGCGGGTGGACACGGTGTTGTCCGTCATCAGATGTTCCTCGCTACCGTGAGTCGTTTGGCCTGTCGCAGTGCGAGCACCCGGTCGAGCACGATCGCGCCGATGATGAGGATGCCGACGACGAACCGCTGCCAGAAGTCCTGCACGCCGAGGATCGGCAGTGCGCGGTTGATGGTGAGCAGCAGGTACGCGCCGATCGCCGCGCCCCACACGCTGCCGCTGCCGCCGAAGATGGCGACCCCGCCGATCACCGCGGCGCCGACGGCCTGCAGCTCGAAGCCGGTGCCGGCCTGCGAGTTGACCGTGCCGTAGCGGGCGGCGTAGAGCACGCCCGCGAGCCCGGCGAGAGCCCCGGAGAGCACGAACGCGACGAGCAGCCGCTGGGTGACCTTGAGGCCGTAGAGGTTCGCGGCATCCGGGTCGGAGCCGATCGCGTAGAGCTCCCGGCCCGCGCGGCGGTTGCGCAGGTACCAGGCGGCGGCCACGAGCACGACCACGGCGATGATGGTGAGCACGGGGATGAAGAGGATCGACTGCGTGCCGAGCGCGAGGAAGGCCTTCGGCATGTCCGAGGAGTTGATGCGGTCGCTGCCGGTCCACACCACGTTGATGCCGCGGTACGCGTAGAGGGTTCCGAGGGTGATCACCAGCGCGGGCACCTTCGCGAACGCGACCAGAGCGCCGTTGACGAGCCCGAGCAGCCCGCCGAAGACGATGCCGACGAGGAACACGACGATGATCGGGATGCCCGGCACATCGATGAACAGGCGGCCGGTGAGGTACGCGGTGAGGCCGAGCACCGAGCCGACCGACAGGTCGACGTTGCGCGTGATGATCACGATGGCCTGGCCGACGGCGAGCAGGAGCAGGATCGACGGCGTCAGCAGCAGGTCGCGGAACCCGTCGGAGCTGAACAGGAACGTCGGGTTCTTGATCGTCGCCGCCGCGATGACGATGACGAGGGCGAGGAGGATGCCCGTCTCGCGCGCCGTCACGAAGGCGCGCAGGCCCCTGGTGAATGAGTTCATCGGGCAACCTCCGCGGCGCTGTGGGTGGCGGCGAACATGACGGTCTCGGCCGTGGCATCCGCCCGGTCGATCTCGGCGGTGATGCTCCCCTCGTGCACGACGAGAACGCGGTCGGCCATGCCGAGCACCTCGGGCAGCTCCGACGAGATCATGATGATCGCCATGCCCTGGCCCGCGAGCTGTGAGAGCAGGCGGTGCACCTCGGCCTTCGTCCCGACGTCGATGCCGCGGGTGGGCTCGTCGACGATGAGCACGCTCGGGTTGGTGGCGAGCCACTTCGCGAGCACGACCTTCTGCTGGTTGCCGCCGCTCAGGGTGCCGGCCTCCGTGTCGAGCGACGCGGTCTTGACCTCGAGGCGGCTGTCCCAGATGCGGGCGGCGGAGTTCTCGGCCCGGTCGGTGATGAACCCGAACCTGGCGAGCGAGCGCTGGATGGCGAGGGTGGTGTTGCGGGCGACGGATGTCTCGAGCACGAGCCCCTGCTTGCGCCGGTCCTCCGGCACGAGCGCCAGACCGAGCTTCATCGCGGCGGCGGGATTGCGGCGCGGCACCTTCGCGCCGTTGATCGTGACCGTTCCGGAGCTGTACGGGTCGACCCCGAACACGGCGCGCGCGATCTCGCTGCGGCCGGCGCCCACGAGGCCCGCGAGTGCGACGATCTCGCCCGACTTCACGGTGAACGACACGTCGTGGAAGACCCCGGGCTGGCTGAGGCCCTCGACCACCAGCACGTCGTCGCCGATCACGGCGTCCTCCTTGGGGAAGAGCGCCGAGACATCCCGGCCGACCATCTGGCGCACGATCTGCTCGACAGTCGTGTCGGCGATCGGGCTGGTGGCGATGTACGCGCCGTCGCGCATGACCGTGACCGTGTCGCACAGGTCGAAGACCTCGTCGAAGCGGTGCGAGATGAAGAGGAGCGCGCGCCCCTCGTCGCGCAGGCTGCGGGCGACGGTGAAGAGGCGCTCGACCTCGACGCCGGAGAGGGCGGCGGTCGGCTCGTCCATCACCAGGACCTTGGCGTCGAGCGAGATGGCCTTGGCGATCTCGATGATCTGCTGGTCGGCGATGGAGAGGCCGAGGGTGGGGCGGTCGGGGTCGATGCGCACGCCCAGCCGCGAGAAGAGCCCGACGGCCTCCTCGCGCATCAGCTTGCGGTCGATGCGGCCCAGCGAGCGGGTGGGCTGGCGGCCCATGAAGATGTTCTCGGTGACCGAGAGGTCGGGGAAGAGCGTGGGCTCCTGGTAGATGACCGCGATGCCGGCGGCCTTCGACTGCGCGGTCGAGCTGAAGTCGACGCTCTCGCCGTCGAGCAGGAACTCGCCGGTGTCGCGCTGGTACAGGCCGGCGATGATCTTGACGAGGGTGGACTTGCCAGCGCCGTTCTCGCCCACGAGCGCGTGGATCGAGTTCCTGCGCAGCTGGAGGGTCCCGTTGGTCAGGGCGATGACCGCGCCGAAGGCCTTCGCTATTCGCGAGAGCTCGAGAGCGGGCGGCTCGGTGCTGTTCGACATCGTCGTCATTACCTCTGGTGGAAGTGGATCGTTTCAAACTGAATCGATTCAGTTCGGTGTTCAGTCACGATAGAGGCAGCGGAGCGCGACGTCAACTGCGGCTTTCGCCGGACCGGCCCGCCGAGCATCCCGCCAGCCCGTCACCGCGTGCCGCGCTACAGCTTCTGCGTGGCGCGCCAGCAATTTCAGTCGCGCGGCGCGAATCCTGTAGCGCGAGCGAGGTGGCGGCCCCCGCCAGCACCCGGGGAACGGCCCCGCAGAGGCGCCTCGCACGGAGCGGGCTTGCGCTGCAGTCGGCACTGGATCTAATCTCATCGCGTAGTTAAAACGATTCAATGGCGAAAGGACGGGTCACAGTGCAGCGCGTCTGCTTCCAGCTTCAGGTGAAGCCCGACCGGCTCGCCGAGTACCGCGAGCGCCACGCCGCGGTCTGGCCGGAGATGCTCCAGGCCATCGCCGACTCAGGGCGGCACAACTACTCCCTCTTCCTCCGGGAGGACGGCATGCTCATCGGCTACTACGAGACCGAGTCGGTCGCCGCATCCCAGGCAGCCCTCGAGGCCGACCCGCGCACCGCCTCATGGGAGGCCGACATGGCCGGCTTCTTCGTGAGCCTCGACGGCCGGCCCGACCAGAACTCCCTCCGGCTCACGGAGATCTTCAACCTCGAACACCAGCTAGAAAAGGACAACTCGTGACCAGCTTCGACACGATCGCACCGCGCCTCGCGGAGCAGGCGATCGAACTTCCCTCCTGGGCCTTCGGCAACTCGGGCACCCGCTTCAAAGTGTTCGGCACCCCCGGCACCCCTCGCACACCGCAGGAGAAGATCGCCGACGCCGCCCAGGTCAACAAGTACACGGCGCTCTCCCCGACCGTCGCCCTGCACATCCCCTGGGACAAGGTCGACGACTACAAGGCCCTGGGCGACTTCGCGCAGGAGCACGGCGTGAAGCTCGGCACGATCAACTCGAACACGTTCCAGGACGACGACTACAAGTTCGGCTCGCTCACGCACACCGATGCCGCGGTCCGCCAGAAGGCGATCGACCACCACTTCGAGTGCATCGACATCATGAATGCGACCGGATCCCGCGACCTCAAGATCTGGCTCGCCGACGGCACCAACTACCCCGGCCAGGGCGACATCCGCGGTCGGCAGGACCGCCTCGCCGACTCGCTCGAGAAGATCTACGCGCGCATCGGTGAGAACCAGCGCCTGGTGCTCGAGTACAAGTTCTTCGAGCCGGCGTTCTACCACACCGACGTCCCGGACTGGGGCACCAGCTACGCCCAGGTGGCCGCACTCGGCGACCGCGCGCTCGTGTGCCTCGACACGGGCCACCACGCGCCCGGCACCAACATCGAGTTCATCGTCATGCAGCTGCTGCGCCTCGGCAAGCTCGGCTCGTTCGACTTCAACTCGCGCTTCTACGCCGACGACGACCTGATCGTGGGTGCGGCGGACCCGTTCCAGCTGTTCCGGATCCTCTTCGAGGTCGTCCGCGGCGGCGGCTACGGCACGGAGTCGGGCGTCGCCTTCATGCTCGACCAGTGCCACAACGTCGAGGACAAGATCCCCGGCCAGATCCGCTCCGTTCTCAATGTGCAGGAGATGACCGCGCGAGCGCTGCTCGTCGACCTCGACGCGCTCAAGACCGCGCAGGACGCGGGCGACGTGCTCGGCGCCAACGGCATCCTGATGGACGCGTTCTACACGGATGTGCGCGGCGACCTCGCTGCGTGGCGCGAGTCGCGCGGCCTGGCGGGCGACCCGATGGCGGCGTACGCGGCATCCGGCTACCAGAAGCAGATCGCGGCAGAGCGCGTCGGCGGCGTGCAGGCGGGATGGGGCGCCTGATGGTTTCGACAAGCTCAACCAGCGCGGAACTCGTGGCCCGCAGCAACCGCCTCGGGTCAGACCCCCGCGTCACCAACTACGCCGGCGGCAACACCTCCGCCAAGGGCACCGAGACCGACCCCGTCACGGGCGAGCCGGTCGAGCTGCTCTGGGTGAAGGGCTCCGGCGGCGACCTCGGCACGCTCACCGAGTCGGGGCTCGCAGTCCTCCGCCTCGACCGCCTCCGCGCGCTCGTCGACGTCTACCCGGGCGTCGACCGCGAGGACGAGATGGTCGCGGCCTTCGACTTCACCCTCCACGGCAAGGGCGGGGCCGCCCCCTCCATCGACACGGCCATGCACGGCCTCGTCGATGCGGCCCACGTCGACCACCTGCATCCCGACTCGGGCATCGCGTTCGCGACCGCCAAGGACGGCGAGAAGCTGACCAAGAAGGCCTTCGGCGACAAGGTCGCCTGGGTCGACTGGCGCCGCCCCGGCTTCCAGCTCGGCCTCGACATCGCGGCGATCAAGGCGGCCAACCCGCAGGCGATCGGCGTCATCCTCGGCGGCCACGGCATCACCGCGTGGGGCGCGACGAGCAAGGAGGCCGAGAAGAACAGCCTCTGGATCATCAAGACCGCGGAGGAGTACATCGCCGCCAAGGGCAAGAAGGCGCCGTTCGGCCGCACGATCGCGAAGAACGCCGCACTGCCCGTCGCTGAGCGCCACGCCAAGGCCGCCGCGATCGCCGCGCACATCCGCGGCCTCGCCTCCACGGACGACCCCAAGGTCGGCCACTACAACGACTCCGACGTGGTGCTCGACTTCCTGGCCGCCGCGGACTACCAGAGGCTCGCGGCCCTCGGCACGAGCTGCCCCGACCACTTCCTGCGCACCAAGGTCAAGCCGCTCGCGCTCGACCTGCCGTCGAGCGCGACGGTCGAGGCGACCCTCGCGCGCCTCGACGTGCTGCACGAGCAGTACCGCAAGGACTACGCGAAGTACTACGACAAGCACGCGGTCGCCGACTCCCCCGCCATGCGCGGCGCCGACCCGGCCATCGTGCTCGTGCCCGGTGTCGGCATGTTCAGCTACGGCGCCAACAAGCAGACCGCGCGCGTGGCAGGCGAGTTCTACGTCAACGCGATCAACGTCATGCGCGGCGCCGAGGCCATCTCGACCTACTCCCCCATCAGCGACGCGGAGAAGTTCCGCATCGAGTACTGGGCGCTCGAAGAGGCGAAGCTGGCCCGGATGCCCAAGCCGAAGCCGCTCGCCGGCCGCATCGCCCTCGTCACCGGGGCCGCCAGCGGCATCGGCAAGGCCATCGCCACCCGTCTCGCAGCGGAGGGCGCCTGCGTCGTGATCGCGGACCTCGACCTCGCCAAGGCGCAGGAGGCTGCCGCCGAGCTCGGCGGCAGCGACGTGGCCGTGGGCATCGTCGCGAACGTGACGGACGAGGCGGCTGTGCAGTCCGCGATCGACCAGACCGTGCTCGCGTTCGGCGGCCTCGACCTCGTCGTGAACAACGCCGGCCTCTCGCTGTCGAAGAGCCTTCTCGAGACCACGGTCGCGGACTGGGACCTGCAGCACAACGTCATGGCGAAGGGCTCGTTCCTGGTCTCGCGGGCCGCCGCGAAGGTGCTCATCGACCAGAAGCTCGGCGGCGACATCATCTACATCTCGTCGAAGAACTCGGTGTTCGCCGGGCCGAACAACATCGCGTACTCGGCCACCAAGGCCGACCAGGCCCACCAGGTACGGCTGTTGGCGGCCGAGCTCGGCGAGTACGGCGTGAAGGTCAACGGCATCAACCCCGACGGGGTCGTCCGCGGGTCCGGCATCTTCGCCGGTGGCTGGGGCGCCAAGCGCGCCGCCGTCTACGGCGTGCCCGAGGAGGAGCTGGGCAAGTACTACGCCCAGCGCACCCTGCTCAAGCGCGAGGTGCTCCCCGAGAACGTGGCGAACGCGGTGTTCGTGCTCTGCACGAGCGACCTGAGCCACACGACCGGCCTCCACATCCCCGTGGACGCGGGCGTCGCGGCGGCGTTCCTGCGATGACCGCAGCCGTCGCAGCAGTCGATCTGGGTGCCACCAGCGGCCGGGTCATGCTGGGGCACGTCGGCCACAACGAGTTGAGCGTGCGCCCGGTCGCCCGGTTCCCCAACGGTCCGGTGCGCGCGGGGACGGACCTGCACTGGGACGCGACCGGCCTGCACGTGCGCATCCTCGAGGGGCTCGCGAGCGCCCTCCGCGAGGAGCACGGCGTCACGAGCATCGGCGTGGACTCGTGGGCAGTCGACTACGCGCTCATCAAGGACGGCCAGCGCCTCGGCGAGCCCTTCCACTACCGCGACGAGCGCAACCAGCGCGCCGCGGACCGCGTGCACCAGAGCGTGACCCCCGCCGAGCTGTACGCCGCGAACGGCCTGCAGTTCCTGCCGTTCAACACCCTGTACCAGTTCAGTGCAGAGACAGACCTCGACTCCGCCGACTCCTTCCTCCTCATCCCCGACCTGGTGAACTTCTGGCTCACCGGCCGGCAGTTCGCGGAGCGCACGAACGCGTCGACGACCGGCCTGCTCTCCATTGCGACCGGCGAGTGGGATGACGCGCTCATCGAGCGGCTCGGACTGCCGAGGCGGCTCTTCCCGCAGCTCGTCGACGCCGGGTCCCTCGTCGGCCCGCTCGACCCCGCGGTGGCGCAGCAGATCGGCGCGACGGGGCCGATCTCGGTCACGAGCGTCGGCTCGCACGACACGGCGTCGGCCGTGGTGGCGATCCCCGCGCAGACCGACGAGTTCGCCTACATCTCGTGCGGCACCTGGGGCCTCGTGGGGGTCGAGCTCGAGCATCCCGTGCTCACCGAGGCGAGCCGGGCGGCGAACTTCACCAACGAGGGGGGCGTCGACGGCCGCGTGCGCTACCTGCACAACGTGATGGGCCTGTGGCTGCTGAGCGAGTGCGTGCGGGAGTGGAGGCACGACGACCTGCCCGGCCTGCTGTCCGCGGCGGCCGCGCTCGAGACCCCGGTCGGGGTGTTCGACGCCAACGACCCCGTGTTCCTCGCGCCCGACGGCATGCCCGAGCGCATCGCGGCCTGGCTGCGCGAGCACGGCCAGCCGGTGCCGGCGACCCCGGTGGAGTACGTCCGCAGCATCGTCGAGAGCCTCGCCGTGGCGTTCGCCGCCGCCGTGCGCACCGCGAGCGAGCTCTCCGGTAAGACCGTCCGCGTGATCCACATCGTGGGCGGCGGCTCGCAGAACGAGCTGCTCTGCCAGCTCACCGCCGACCGCAGCGGGCTGCCCGTCCTGGCCGGCCCTGTCGAGGCCACCGCGATCGGGAACGTGCTCGTGCAGGCCCGCGCCCAGGGCTTCACGTCGGGCTCTCTCGAGTCGCTGCGCGCCCTGGTGGCCGCAGCCTTCTCACCGAAGCGGTACAGCCCCCGAGGGTGACACCTTCTCCCGGCGGACTGTGGTGGGCCGCCGGGAGACTCACCCCTCGGTGCCTCTCGCGAGCCTCTGACTCAGCGGGCCAGCCCGTAGACCCGCGTCGCGGTGCCGCTGAACAGCTCCCGCTGCTCAGCGGGCGAGAGGGCCGCCGTCGCCGACCTGGCGAGCTCGACCACCTCGCCGTAGCTCGCGGCCAGTAGCGAGACAGGCCAGTCCGAGCCGAACATGCAGCGCTCGGCGCCGAACAGCTCCAGCACCGCGTCGATGTACCTCGGTATGCCCTGCTCGCGCCACAGCGAATGGGAGGCCTCGGTCACCAGCCCCGAGACCTTGCACGCCACGTTCTCGTGGGCCGCGAGCGCGGCGAGGTCCGCGTGCCAGTGGCTCCACTCCCCCTCCGCGATGCCGGGCTTGGCGGCGTGGTCCACCACGAACTGCACGCCGGGCAGCGCTCGCACGAGGCGCTCCGCCGCTGCCGACTCCTCGCGCTTGATCAGCAGGTCGTAGACCAGCCCCGCCTCCCCCACGGAGCGCACGCCGTCGACGACCTCCGGGCGCGCGAGCCAGCCGCGATCCGGGCCGCCCTGCGCCGGGTGCCGGATGCCCCGCACGAGAGCACTGCGCTCGACGAGCTGCGCGAGCCGGTCGCCGACTCCCGCGCTGTCGAGCGCGACCCAGCCCACGACGCCGACGATCTCGGGCGCGGACTCGGCCAGCGCCACGAGCCAGTCGGTCTCCTCGTCGGTCGTCGCGGCCTGCACCACGACCGTCCCGGTGACCCCCGTCCCGGCGATCGCGCCGCGGAGGTCGTCGACCACGAACGGCCGGTCCAGTACTGCGTCGCCCGCCATCCAGGGGTACTCGCGGGCCCGCGGGTCCCAGAGGTGGTGGTGGGCGTCAATCGCCGCAAACATCGGACCTCACTCCGGGCGGAGCCTGAGGTTCTGCATCCCGCCGTCCACCGCGATGCTCGTGCCCGTGGTCGAGCCTGAGCTCGGGCTCGCGAGGTACAGGATCGCGCCGGCGATCTCCTCGCCGGAGACCAGGCGGCCGTGGGGCTGCCGCGCGTTGAGGGCGACGCGCTCCGCGCCCGGGTCGTCGGCCTTCTGCAGCAGTCGGTTCACCCAGGGGGTGTCGGCCGTGCCCGGGTTGACGCAGTTCACCCGCACGCCCTCGCGCAGGTGGTCCGCAGCCATCGCCCGGGTCAGCGCGAGAACGGCGCCCTTGGAGGCGCTGTACAGCGCGCGCTGGGGCAGCCCTGCGGTCGCCGCGACCGAGCACGTGTTGACGATCGCCGCCGCCGAAGACTTCCGCAGGTGCGGCAGGGCCGCGCGGCTCACCCGCGCCATGCCGACCACGTTGATGTCGAACACGCGGGCCCACTCGTCGTCGGAGTTGTCCTCGACGGTACCCTGCGCTCCGATTCCCGCGTTGTTGACGACGATGTCGATGCCGCCGTACTGGGCGACCACGGCCTCGACGCCGGCACGGACGGAGGCGTCGTTGCTCACATCCGCGACGACGCCGAGAGACGCGGGATGCGCGGTCGCGACGTCGATGTCGAACACCGCGACGCGGGCACCCCGGTCGATGAGCTGGCTCACGACGGCGGCGCCGATTCCGGACGCCCCGCCCGTGACGATGGCGACAAGGCCGTCGAACTCCTTGGACATTTCTCTTCCTCTCCCTCGGGCGGCCTACGCCTGCCCGAACACCTGTCGCTGGTGGCCCAGGCCCTCGATCTCGATCTCGACGACGTCCCCGGCCTTGAGGTACGGGAAGCGGCCGGAGAGGCCGACGCCCTCGGGCGTGCCGGTCAGGATCACGTCGCCCGGCTCGAGCGCCAGGAACTGGCTCAGGTGCCAGATGAGGAAGTCGACCGGGAAGATCAGGTCGGCGGTGTTCGAGTCCTGCCGCGGCTCGCCGTTGACCCAGCTGCGCAGTCGGAGGTTCGCGGGGTCGACGTCCTCGGGCGTGACGAGCCACGGGCCGAGCGGGCTGAAGCCCGGCGCCGACTTGCCCTTGCTCCACTGGCCGCCGGAGACCTCGAGCTGGAACTCGCGCTCGGAGAGGTCGTTCGCGACGAGGTAGCCGGCGATGTGGTCCGCCGAGTCGGCGGGCGAGTCGAGGTACAGGGCGCGCTTGCTGATCACGACGCCGAGCTCGACCTCCCAGTCGGTCTTGGTGCTCTTGCGCGGGATGTCGACCGGGTCGTTCGGCCCGCCCACAGTATTGGGGGTCTTGAGGAACAGCACGGGGCTGGTCGGCGGCTGCGAGCCGGACTCGAGCGCGTGCGCCGCGTAGTTCATGCCGATGCACAGGATGGTGCCCGGCCGCGAGATCGGCGAGCCGATGCGGAGGTCGGCAGCGCCGTCGAGCACCGGCAGGCTCCCGCTGGCGACCGCGGCGCGGATCCGGTCGAGCGCTCCGCCCTCGAGCGAGGCGGGTGTGATGTCGTCTACCGCCCCGGAGAGGTCGTAGTAGGTGCCATCGACGACCAGAACGGGAGTCTCCTGCCCGGGCTCGCCCAGTCTTGCCAGCTTCATCAACTTCTCCGTCTCATGTTTGACACTGCATACATCCGATCTTTAGGCTCGGCACAACCATACAGGGAGGAAACCCCGTGTCCAGAGTCATCGAGTTCGAGACCATTGACGTTCGGTTTCCGACCTCGGCGCTGCTCGACGGCTCCGACGCCATGAACCCGGATCCGGACTATTCCGCCGCGTACGTGCGCATCGGCACCGACGCGCAGGACGGCCTCGAGGGCCATGCCTTCGTCTTCACCATCGGGCGCGGCAACGACGTCGAGGTCGCCGCGATCGACGCGCTGAAGGGCTACCTCCTCGGCCGCGACGTCGAGGCGCTCCTCTCCGACCTGGGCGGGCTGTGGCACGAGCTCGTCTACGACTCCCAACTGCGCTGGCTCGGGCCCGAGAAGGGCGTCATGCACATGGCCATCGGCGCCGTGGTCAACGCGTTCTGGGATCTCAAGGCCAAGCGCGCCGGGATGCCCCTCTGGCAGCTCCTCGCGCGGCTGAGCCCCGAGGAGCTCGTCGACCTCGTGGACTTCCGCTACCTCTCGGACGCCCTCACCCGGGACGAGGCGCTGGCCATCCTCCGGGCGGCCGAGCCCGGCCGAGCCGAGCGCGAGGCGCTCCTGCTCGCGGAGGGCTACCCCGCGTACACCACCACCCCGGGCTGGCTCGGGTACTCCGACGAGAAGCTCGAGCGCCTCTGCCGCGAGGCCGTCGCCGAGGGGTTCCAGCAGATCAAGCTCAAGGTGGGCGGCGACCGCGGCGACGACCGCCGCCGCCTGGCTATCGCCCGCGAGGCCGTGGGCCCGGGCATCCGGATCGCAGTCGATGCCAACCAGCGCTGGGACCGCGACGAGGCGATCGAGTGGATCCGCGAGCTGGAGCCCTTCGACCTGGCCTGGGTCGAAGAGCCGACGAACCCCGACGACGTGCTCGCCCACGCGGCGATCGCGCGGGCCGTCTCACCCATCCCGATCGCCACGGGCGAGCACGGGGGCGGTCGCGTGATGTTCAAGCAGTTCCTGCAGGCCGAGGCACTCCAGGTGCTCCAGATCGACGCCACCCGGGTTGCGGGCGTCAACGAGAACATCGCCATCCTGCTTCTCGCCGCCAAGTTCGGGGTGCGGGTCTGCCCGCACGCCGGCGGCGTCGGCCTGTGCGAGGCGGTGCAGCATCTCGCCATGTTCGACCTCATCGCGGTGTCCGGCCGTCTCGACGACCGGGTGATCGAGTTCGTGGACCACCTGCACGAGCACTTCGTCACCCCGATCGAGGTGCACTCCGGCCGCTACTGGGCGCCCACCGCGCCCGGCGGCGGGACCGAGATGCTCCGCGCCTCGATCGACGAGTACACGTTCCGCGCCGATGGCTGAGCCCCGCCGGGCCAGCGCGAGCGCCATGGTCAGGCGACTCTAGGATGTCGACATGGCGGTGACCGACGAGGCGATCCTTCGGATCAAGGAGATGATCGTCTCCGGCGACCTCCAGCCCGGCCAGCGACTGCCGCCGGAGAAGGAGCTGAGCGAGCGCCTCGGCCTCTCGCGCAACTCGCTGCGCGAGGCGGTGAAGGGCCTCGAGCTCATCAAGGTGCTCGACGTGCGCCAGGGGGACGGCACCTACGTGACCAGCCTGGAGCCCCACCTGCTGCTCGAGGCGATGTCGTTCGTGGTCGACCTGCACCACGACCAGTCGATCATCGAGATCTTCGAGGTGCGCCGCGTGCTCGAGCCGCACGCGGCGTGGCGAGCGGCTCGCGACATCACCGACGAGCAGATCGCCGCGCTCCGGGAGATGCTCTCCGCTGTCGACGAGTCCACCCCGGTGGAGGAGCTCGTGGCGCACGACATCGAGTTCCACCGCCTCATTAGCCAGGCCGGCGGCAACGCGTACCTCGCCAGCCTCCTCGACGGGATGTCGAGCTCGACCATCCGCGCCCGGGTGTGGCGCGGCATCACCGAGGATCGGGCCGTCACACGGACGCTCGAGGAGCACCGCGCGATCCTCGATGCCCTCGCCTCGCGGGACCCCGAGATGACGAGGTCCTGGGTCACCGTCCACGTGAGCGGCATCGAGTCCTGGCTCCACACCGCACTGAACTGAGAGACCGATGCTGAACACCGACCTCATCCACCCGCAGTTGCTCGCCGCCCTCGGTCGCGCCGGGCACGGTTCGAAGATCATGCTCTCCGACGGCAACTTCCCGCACGGCACCGGGGCGAACCCGGCGGCGGAGCGCATCTACCTCAACGTCGCGCCCGGGCTGCTGCGGGTGGACCAGGTGCTCGCGCCCCTCCTCGCCACTGTGCCGGTGGAGGCGGCCGAGGTCATGGCGTCGCCCGACGGCGAGGTCGAGGCGGTCGCCGGGTACCGCGCGATGCTGCCGGGCGTTCCCTTCACCACTCACGAGCGCCTTGAGTTCTACGCGGCGGCGCGGGCATCGGATGTCGCAATCGTGATCGCCACGGGCGACCAGCGCGTGTTCGCGAACCTGCTGTTGACGATCGGCGTGCGCGCGGGTTGAGTAGGGCGCTCTGGCGCGCGTATCGAAACCGCGGGTTGAACTGCCGGTTTCGATATGGCCGCGGGCGGCCTACTCAACCCACCGTTAGGATTGTCTGACAATCTGCTAGATTGCTAGACAATCATGACAACCGAGTCCACCGCTGTACTCCCCGGCGCCATCGCCGAGCAGCTGCGCGCCCGCATCATCGCGCAGCTCGAGGCGCCCGGCTCCACGATCACAGAGTCCGCCGTCGCCGTCCGCTTCGGCGTCGCGCGGCCCACGGCGCGCATTGCCATCGAACGGCTCGTGGCCGACGGCATCCTGCGCCGCGAGGCGCACCGGGCCGCGCGGGTGCCCGAGCTCGGGCGCGAGGACATCCTCGACCTCTACACGACCCGCGCGATCGTCGAGGGCGCGGCGGCCGCCCGGCTCGCGAGCGGCGGCACCATCCCGGCACGGGCGCTCGAGGCGCACCGCGCTCTCTCCGCCACGGACGAGTTCGCGCCGCACGACATCGCGTTCCACCGCTCACTCGTCGAGGGGCAGGACAGCCCCCGGCTCGCACACCTCCACGGCCTGCTCATGGGAGAGGTGGAGCTCTGCATCGGCCAGGTGCAGGCGGCCCACCTCCTGACCACCGCCGAGGTCGCCGCCCAGCACCAGGGCATCCTCGACGCCATCACCGCCGGCGACCCGACCACCGCCGAACGACTCGCCCGCGAGCACATCGAGTACTCGCGAGACGCCCTCCTCACCCACCTGGATAGGAAAGCCCATGGTTAAGCGCCAGTTCCCCAACCCCGTCGAGCTCGCCAAGCTCATGAAGTTCAAGGCGCCGGAGCTCAACGGCAAGAAGCGCCGCCTCGACGCCGCCCTCACCATCTACGACCTCCGCGACATCGCGAAGCGCCGCACCCCGAAGGCCGCCTTCGACTACACGGACGGCTCGGCCGAGGGCGAGCTGTCGCTCGCCCGCGCGCGGCAGGCGTTCGAGGACATTGAGTTCCACCCCTCGATCCTCCGCGACGTGTCGAAGCTCGACACCACCACGAGCGTCCTCGGCGGCACCTCCTCGATGCCGTTCGGCATCGCCCCGACCGGCTTCACGCGCCTCATGCAGACCGAGGGCGAGATCGCGGGCGCCGGCGCGGCCGCGGCGGCGGGCATCCCGTTCACGCTCTCGACCCTGGGCACCTCCACCATTGAGGCGGTGAAAGAGGCGAACCCGAACGGGCGCAACTGGTTCCAGCTCTACGTGATGCGGCAGCGCGAGATCTCCTACGGCCTGGTCGAACGAGCGGCGGCGGCGGGATTCGACACGCTCATGTTCACCGTCGACACCCCGGTGGCGGGCGCCCGACTGCGCGACAAGCGCAACGGCTTCTCCATCCCGCCGCAGCTCACGCCGGGGACGATCATCAACGCGATCCCGCGGCCGTGGTGGTGGTGGGACTTCCTGACCACGCCTCCGCTCGAGTTCGCGTCGCTCGCCTCGACCGGCGGCACCGTGGGCGAGCTGCTCGACTCCGCGATGGACCCGTCGATCAACTTCGAGGACCTGAAGATCATCCGCGCCATGTGGCCCGGCAAGATCGTGATCAAGGGCGTTCAGAACGTCGAGGACTCACGCCGCCTTGCCGATCTCGGCGTCGACGGCATCCTGCTCTCCAACCACGGCGGCCGCCAGCTCGACCGCGCGCCCATCCCGTTCCACCTCCTGCCCGAAGTGGTGCGCGAGGTCGGCAACGACACCGAGGTCATGGTCGACACCGGCATCATGAACGGCGCGGATGTCGTCGCCGCCATGGCGCTCGGAGCCAAGTTCACCCTCATCGGCCGCGCCTACCTGTACGGCCTCATGGCCGGCGGGCGCGCGGGAGTCGACCGCACGATCCAGATCCTCTCGGACCAGGTCGTCCGCACGATGAAGCTCCTCGAGGTCGCGTCGATCGCCGAGCTCGAGCCCAAGCACGTGACGCAGCTGCAGCGGCTGGTGCCGCGGGCCGTGCCGCAGTCGTTCGAGGCGCCCGTGAAGCGCGCGGCTGGTTGAGTAGGCCGTCCGCGGCCGTATCGAAACCGACGTAGACCGCGGTCGACGAGAAGCCCGTAGCGGAGGACGGCGCGCCGGCCGAAGGCCATCCCGAGCCCGTCGCGCGGCGTGGCGTCCTCCGTAACGAAGGGGCCGCGGCTACAGCAGCGCGACGAGCGCCGGGGCGAGCAGCAGCACCGTCGGCACGGCGAGCAGCGCGACCGCCACGGCGACCACGAGCGCCTCGACCGCCCGGGGCAGGGGCGCCGCGTCGAGGCGCGAGAGGCGGGCGCCGAGTTCGGTGACGGATGCCTCGCCGCCCCACTCCGCCGGGCCGGGCTCGGCCACGGGGCGGTCCTGGCCGGCGCCGACGAGCACGATCGCGCGCGCGAGCACCCCGTCGGGGACGGCCCTGCGGGCGGTGTCGTCCGCGAGCATCTCCACGAGCATCCCGACCTCGCGCTGGGCGCGGAACGCGATCGGGAACCACGGGAGCGACGCGTACCAGGCACGGAACAGCACGAGCACGACGTCGTGCCGCTGGGTGACGTGCGCCTTCTCGTGCTCGATGACCGCCTCCATCTCGTCGTCGGAGAGCAGCGCGACCAGTCCGGCGGAGACGACGGTGATGGAGCGCAGCGCGCCGGGCAGGCAGTAGGCGACGGGCGCCGGGCTGTCGAGCAGGCGCGCGCCGGACTCGAGCGGCGAGCTCAGCAGCCGGACGAGCTGCTCGTGCCGGCGGCGCTGGCGCTCCGACCGCACCACGGTCAGCACGAGGTTCAGCAGCAGGTGCCCGGTGAGGAGCGCGGCACCGGCCAGCGCGAGGGCGTTCCACGACTCGATGCGGTCCACCTCGCCGGTCACGAGGTTCACGGAGGCGGTGAGGAGGTCGGGGCCGAACGGCGCGAGCCCGAAAGTGAGCAGCGCGCCGATCATGGAGAGGCCTCCCGCGATCGCGATGGCCTGCCACAGCACGAGCGCGGCGGCCGGGGAGCGGGACGGCCAGGCGGCGCGGGCGAGGAGGAGGGGGACCGGCCACGCCAGCAGCACCGCCAGAGCGGCGAGCGCGATCGGCGCGATCACTAGCTGCCGAGCAGGCGGCGGAGGGTCTCGGCCTCCTCGGGGCTGACCTGGCCGACGAACCGCTCGAGCACGGCCGTGCGGTCGGAGGCACCGCCGAGCACCTCGTGCATGAGGTCGGCCATGTGCTCCTCGCGGCTTGCCGCTGCACGGTACTGGTGCGGGCGGGCATCCCGCGAGCGCTTCACGAAGCCCTTGTTCTCAAGGCGGGAGAGCACAGTGAGGATCGTGGTCGACGCGAGCTTGCGGTCGGCGAGCTCCTCCTGCAGGTCGTACGCGGAGAGGCTCGCGTCGTTCGCCCACAGCAGTTCCATGATCGATCGCTCGAGCTCGCCCAGGGTTGCCATGCGGACCATTCTACGCACAGTAGAAAAGTTTTCTACCAAGGTGTAGAACTAATTCTACAAGCAGTAGAAAAACGGAAGGGACGTTGGTCCCTACCGGCCGGCAGCCCGCTGCCGGAGCCTTGGTTCCGGCACTCGCCAGTCCCATGCCCATAAGGAGAACCGTGGACCCGCTCGACATCGCCCGCTGGCAATTCGGAATCACGACGGTGTACCACTTCGTCATGGTGCCGCTCACCCTGGGCCTCGGCCCGATGGTCGCGATCATGCAGACCATGTGGGTGCGCACCGGCAACGAGCGGTACCTGCGGATGACCAAGTTCTGGGGCAAGCTCTACCTGATCAACTTCATCGTCGGCGTCGTCACCGGGCTCGTCCAGGAGTTCCAGTTCGGCATGGCGTGGAGCGAGTACGCACGGTTCGTCGGCGATGTCTTCGGGGCCCCGCTGGCGATGGAGGGCCTGCTCGCGTTCTTCTTCGAGTCGACCTTCCTCGGCCTCTGGATCTTCGGCTGGAACCGCCTGCCGAAGAAGATCCACCTCGCCACGCTCTGGATCGCCGTGCTCGGCAGCATCGTGAGCGCCTTCTTCATCATCGTGGCGAACTCCTGGATGCAGCACCCGGTCGGCGTCGAGCTCGTCGACGGCCGTCCGGTACTCACCGACATCTGGGCCGTGCTCACCAACAACACCGCCCTGACCGCGTACTCGCACACCATCATGGGAGCCCTCGCGGTCGGGGCCGCGTTCCTCGTGGGCATCTCGTGGTACCAGCTCTGGCAGCGCCGCCGCGATGGCATCGACACGGTGGATGCCACGGGCCGCGTCGTCGTCGGCGAGAACCCGGCCATCCCGGGCCGCGACCGCGTCGACCACTCGGTCTGGATCCGCAGCCTGCGCATCGGCGCCGTGGTCGCGATCATCGGCTTCGGCGGAGTCGCCCTCACCGGCGACCTGCAGGCCAAGCTCATGTTCGAGCAGCAGCCGCTCAAGATGGCAGCGGCAGAGGCGGCCTGCGCGGACGGCACGAGCTTCTCCGTCCTCTCGATCGGCAACCTCGGCGCGCAGAACTGCAACGACGTGGTGGGCATCATCGAGATCCCCGGGCTGCTGTCGTTCCTCGCGCACGGCGACTTCACCACCGAGATCAAGGGCGTCAACACCCTCATCCCCGAGTACCAGGCGAAGTACGGGACGACGATCCCGGATGACCCGATCTACGGCGAGCGCGCCGGCCAGAGCATCAACTACCTCCCGGTCATGGAGGTCACCTACTGGGGCTTCCGCCTCATGATCGGGTTCGGCATCCTCGCCGCGGCCTTCGCCGTCCTGGCCCTCTGGCTCACCCGCAAGGGCACAGTCCCGAAGTCCAAGCTCATGATGGGCACGGCGCTGCTGAGCATCGCAGCACCGTTCGGGGCGAACATCGCCGGCTGGGTCTTCACCGAGATGGGCAGGCAGCCCTTCGTGGTGGCGCCCAACCCGACGCCCGGCGGCGTGGACGGCGTCTACATGTTCACCGCGGCGGCGGTCTCCCCCGGCGTCTCGGGCGAGGAGATCGTGTTCTCGCTCATCGCGTTCGCGCTGGTCTACGGCGTCATGCTCGCCCTCGAACTGCGGCTTCTCGTCCGGTACGTGCGCGGCGGTGTCGCCTCCGCGATGCCCGAGCTCGCGCATCCGGCAGACCACCCCGACGACACCGACCCCGACAAGCGCGACGACGTGCTCGCGTTCGCCTACTAGGAGCAGACCATGGACTTCCTCCCCACCCTCTGGTTCGTCGCGATCGCGGCGCTGTGGATCGGCTACCTGCTGCTCGAGGGCTTCGACCTCGGCGTCGGGATGCTGCTGCTCACGAGCACGAAGGACGACAAGCAGCGCCGGCTCATGCTCAACACCATCGGTCCCGTCTGGGACGGCAACGAGGTGTGGCTGATCACGGCGGGAGCGGCCACGTTCGCGGCCTTCCCCCTCTGGTACGCCTCCCTGTTCTCGGCCCTCTACATCCCGCTGACGCTCGTGCTCATCGGGCTCATCCTGCGGGCGGTCGCGATCGAGTTCCGCGGCAAGGGCGCGTCCGACACGTGGGTGCGCTGGTGGGACCGCGCGCTCGGGATCGGCTCGTTCGTCGCCGCGTTCGGCGTCGGCGCGGCGCTCGCCCTCACCACCACGGGGCTCCCGATCGACGCGAACGGCGACCGCGTGGGCGGCCCGTTCGCCTGGCTGACGCCGTACGCGGTGCTCGGCGGGCTCGCGGTTGTCGGGTTCTGCCTCGTGCACGCCTCGGCCTTCCTCGCGCTCAAGACCCTCGGCGACGTGCGCGAGCGCTCCGGCCGGTTCCTGGTGCGCTGGGCTCCCGTGGCCCTGCTGCCGATCGTGGCCTGGGTGCTCGTCATCCAGTTCCGCACCGGCTCGATCCTGACCTGGGCGCTGGTGGTGCTGGCCGTGGTCGCCGTCGCCTTCGCCTGGCTCTCGGCGCGGAAGGGCCGGGAGGGTCGCGCCTTCATCGGCCTGTCGCTGTTCCTCGTGCTCGGCGCCGCCTCGATCTTCGCGGCGGTCTACCCGGTGGTGCTGCCCTCGACCCTCGACGGGGCATTCGACCTCACCATCGACAATGCGTCGAGCGGCAGCTACACGCTCGGCGTCATGAGCGTCGTCACCGCCTTCGGCCTCCCGCTCGTGCTGCTGTACCAGGGCTGGACGTACTGGGTGTTCCGCCGCCGCCTCGGAGTACAGCACCTGCCCGAGGCCCACGTCGTGAAGCCGGCAACGGCCCAGCGATGAAGCTCGACGCGCGACCGTCTGCGCTGTTCGTCTTCGGTCTGCTCGCGGCGCTCAAGGCCGCTGCACTCGTGGGCATCGCGCAGGCGGTCGCGACGGGCATCGTCTCCGTGATCGCGGGCACGGACGCCTGGCACGGCGCGGTCGCCCTGGGAATCGCGTCGGGCGCCCTGCGCGCGGTGGTGACCTGGGCGGTGCCGGTGTTCGCGGCGCACGTCGCCCAGGGCCGCAAGGAGGGTCTGCGCCACGACCTCGCCGCACGGCTCGTGGCCGGCGGCTCCACCCGGGTCGGCGGCGCGACGGCCGTGGCCACGGTCGGGCTCGACGAGCTCGACACGTACTACCGCTCGGTGATCCCCGCGGTGGTCACCACGGCGGTGGTGCCCCTGCTCATCGGCACCCGCATCCTGTTCGCCGACTGGGTGAGCGCGCTCGTCATCGTCGTGACGGTGCCTCTCGTGCCCGTGTTCATGGCGCTCGTGGGGATGCACACCCGAGAGCGGGCCGACGCGGCATCCGCCTCGCTGCAGCGCCTCTCCGACCACCTCGTGGAGCTCGCCAAGGGACTGCCCGTGCTCGTCGGGCTCGGGCGCGTCGTGGAGCAGTCGGCGGCCCTCGCCGCGGTCTCCACCGCCCACCGCTCCACGACCATGGCGACACTGCGCAGCGCGTTCCTCTCGTCCCTCGTGCTCGAGCTGATCTCGACGCTCTCCGTGGCCGTGGTCGCGGTCTTCGTCGGCGTCCGGCTCGTCTCGGGCGACCTGCCGCTCGAGGTCGGGCTGATCGCGCTCGTGCTGGCACCGGAGTGCTTCGCGCCGTTCCGCGAGCTCGGGTCGGCGTTCCACGCCTCCCAGGACGGGCTGGCGGCGGTGCGGCGCGTGGAGGAGATCACGACCGCCCCCCTCTCCACCGCGCACCACGTGACCGGGCCGCGGCTGCACCTCGAGCAGCTCGTCGTGCACTACGACGACCGCCCGACGGCGGCGCTCGAGGGCTTCGACCTGGTCGTCGACCGGCACTCCACGGTCGCGCTCGAGGGGCCGTCCGGGTCCGGCAAGTCGACGGTGCTGGGCGTGCTCGCCGGCATCGTGCCCGTGCGGGCCGGGACGGTGGCGGGGATCGACGACCACCGAGTGGCCTGGGTGCCGCAGCATCCCGCCACCGTCGCGGACACCGTCAGGCACGAGCTCGAGCTCTACGCGGACGACCCCGCGGACGCGCAGCGCGCCCTCGAGCAGCTCGCGCTCACCGCGGTCGCGGATGCCGACCCGCAGCGCCTGAGCCCCGGGGAGCTGCGGCGGCTGGCCGTCGCCCGCGGCCTGGTCAGAGTAGCCGCCGGAGCAGACCTGCTGCTGCTCGACGAGCCGACGGCGCACCTGGACTCCGCGCACGCGCGACTCGTCGAGCGCGCCATCGCCGACCTGCGCGGAACGGTCACCATCGTGTTCGCGTCGCACGAGGCGGGCATGACCCGTCTCGCCGACCGGCGGGTGCTGCTCGCCGGCACCGGCGGCGCGCGCGAGGTGGAGGCCGCCGAGCCCCTGACAAGAACGCAGGAGAACCGCGGCAGTGATGCGGTTGACGGCAGCGCGGGGCGCGAGTTGCGCGCGTTCCTCCTGCGTTTTGGGTGGCGGCTGCCGGTGGGCGTGCTGCTCGGGGCCGCCGCGGCGCTCTTCGCCGTCGCGCTCACGGCGCTCTCGGGCTGGCTGATCGTGCGGGCGAGCGAGCAGCCCCCGATCATGTACCTCACGGTCGCGATCGTGGGCGTGAGGTTCTTCGGCATCGGCCGCGCGGTACTCCGGTACGCCGAGCGGCTCGCCACGCACGACGGGGTCCTCACCGCGGTCGGCGACCTGCGGCTGCGGCTCTGGGCCGGCCTCGCCCAGCGCGGGGTCGCGTCCCGCTCCCTCGCCACGGGGGCGCTCGCGCTCGACTACCTCGTCTCCGCGGCCGATCGGGTGCGCGACCTCGTGCCGCGCGTGGTGATCCCCCCGGTCGCCGCCGCGCTCACCGCCGCCGCCAGCCTCCTCGCGGTCGCCGCGCTGCAGCCGGGCGCGCTGCCCGTCCTCGGGGCGGTTCTCGCGGTCGGGCTCGTCGGCGCACCCGCGGTGGCACTGGTGGCCGACCGCTCGGCGAGCAGGCGCACCGCGGCCGCGCGCTCGCGGCTGCTGCGCGCCTTCGCCTCCGTCGTGGCCGCTGCCGACGACCTCCGGGCCAACGGCATCGGCGACCGGATGCTCGCGCGCCTCGACGCGCTCGACGCCGCCGCGGGTGCCGAATCCCGCCGAGCCGCCGGCGCCCTCGGGCTGGGCCACGCCCTCGTCGTCCTCGCCGGGACCGCCGGCACCGCGCTCATGCTCACCGTCGGCCCGACGCCCGGCCCCGTGCTCGCGATCCTCGTCCTCCTGCCGATCGCGCTCATCGACCCCATGCTCGCCACGGTCGACGCCGTGCAGCAGTGGCCCGCCCTCCGCGCCGCGCTCGCCAAGGTCGGAGCGGTCACTGCTGCACCGGCAGCCGCCCTC
This sequence comes from Rhodoglobus sp. GW821-FHT12B09, assembly GCF_058809925.1. Lineage (NCBI taxonomy): Bacteria > Bacillati > Actinomycetota > Actinomycetes > Micrococcales > Microbacteriaceae > Rhodoglobus > Rhodoglobus sp. GW821-FHT12B09. Next base: position 249,063 of record NZ_JBXATB010000003.1, read on the forward strand.
CCGCTCGGGCCTCGGGTGACCTCGCTCGCCCTCGACGGCGCGAGCGTGGCGTGGCCGGGCGCTGAGCCGTTCGGGCCGCTCACGGCGTCGGCGCGCCGCGGGGACTGGATCGTGGTGGAGGGGCCCTCCGGCTCCGGCAAGTCGACGCTGCTCGCGACGCTGCTGGGCTTCTTGCCCGTGGCATCCGGGAACCTGCTCGTCAACGGCGTGGCCGGCGGCGGCGACCGCACCCGCATGGCGTGGTGCCCGCAGGAAGGCCACCTCTTCGACTCGACGGTCCGCGGCAACCTGCTGCTCGCCCGCGCGCGGGACGACCGGCCGACCGACGCGGAGCTCCGCCACGCCCTCGACGTGGCCGCGCTGCACCTCGACCTCGACACGAAGGTGGGCCCGGGGGGCGGCTTCCTCTCGGGCGGCGAGCGCCAGCGGCTCGCGGTCGCCCGCACGGTGCTCGCCCGCGCGGACGTCGTGCTGCTCGACGAGCCCACCGCGCACCTCGACGCGGCGAACGCAGAGCTGCTCATGGCGAACCTGCGCGACGAGCTGGCCGACCGGATCGTGGTGCTCGTGACCCACCACCCCTCGGAGCGGCGGGTCGGCGACGCCCGGCTGGCGCTAGGCGGAGCCGACTCCGCGCAGCACGAGCGCGACCGCGGCAGCGGTGACCGCCGCCGGATCGGCACCGGCCTCGATCTGCCGGGTGGCGGAGTCGACGACGCCCTGGACGAGCTGTACCCGCACGCCGGGCTCGTCGAGGCCTAGCTCGTCGACGGCCCGGCTCACCGGACTCAGCAGGGCGACGTGCAGCACGGCGAACTCGGCGCGCTTCGCCTCGGGCAGGGGCGCGCCCGCCCGGGCTCCGGCCAGGGCGTGCTTGCCCTCCGCCACCATGCGCAGGGTGATGCGGATGTAGTCCTCGAGCCGAGCCGCTCCCGGCCCCGACTGCTCGAGGGCGGCCTCGAGCTCGTCCGCCCACTCGTGCAGGGCGGCGACGGCCAGCTCGGCGAGGATCTCCGGCGCCGAGGAGAAGTACTCGTAGACGCTGCTGCGCGCCAGGCCGGCGCGCTTGCCCACCGCCGCGGGGGTGACCGCGGCAGGGCCGTTGAGCAGCAGCTCCTCCCGCGCCGCGGCGATCAGCGCCGAGCGCTGGCGGGAGCGGTGCTCCGCGACCGTCGGTGCGCTGATGCGGGGCATCCTCCGATTATGGTCGACGGATGTTACCGACAGCGTGTCGGTTAGTATGGCCGCATGGAAATTCTCAGGCAGGTTCTCTTCGTCCTCCACCTCGTCGGCCTCGCATCGCTGCTCGGCGGGGTGCTCGTGCAGATCACCGCGATCAGGTCGCAGACAGCCCGCGTCCTCCCCGCGATCATGCACGGAGCGTGGCTGCAGCTCATCAGCGGCATCGCGCTCGTCGGGGTCATCGCGGCCGGAACCGATGACCACGTCAACAACGTCAAGATCGCGGTGAAGCTCGCCGTGCTCATCGCCATCACGGTGATCGCCTTCGTCAACCGCAAGAAGGCCACCGCGCCGGTCTGGGTCGTGCCGACGATCGGCGTGCTCACGCTCGCGAACGTCGTGATCGCGGTGTTCTGGCGCTAGCCCGTACCTATCCGAGCGGCCCGAGGAGGTTCGCAGCGACCGTGCTGTGGATCGACTCGGTGTCGCTCGGGTGGTAGATGCCGGCCAGGACGTCCCGCTGCAGGCGCGCCAGCTCTGAGGCGGAGCGGTACCCGCCGCCGCCCGCGCACCGCATCGCCTGGTCGACGACGTAGCGCGCCGTCTCTGTCGCGCGGTGCTTCGCGCCCGTGAGGTAGCGGAACCAGTTCGCGCCGTGGTCCGCGAGCCCGTCGACGTCCGCCGCGAGCGACTCGAGCTGCGGCGCGAGGGCGTCGAGCGCGAGAGCGGCGTCGGCGATGCGCCAGCGGAAGTCCGGATCCTGGTCGTAGGTCTTCCCCGTCTTGAGCGAGGTCCGGCGGGTGACCGCCTCGACGGCGAGCTCGAGCGCTCGGTCCGCGATGCCGGCGTACACCGAGCCGATGAGCAGCAGGAAGTTTGAGAAGATGCCGAACACGAACGGGTCGGCGCTGGGCCCGACGGGCAGCACGCGCGCGACCCGCTCGGTCTGCACCACGGCCCCCTCGAGCACCGTGGTGTGCGACTGGGTGGCGCGCATCCCGAGGGTGTCCCAGTCGTCGAGCGAGCGCCAGCCGGGGGTGTCGCGGGTGATGAAGCCGTGCACGAGCTTGTCTTCGTGCTTGCCGAAGACCCCGAGGCGCGTCCAGGCCGGTGAGAGCGACGTGAAGATCTTGGTGCCGGTGAACGCCCAGCCCTCGGGCACCGGCTCGGCCGTGGTGAGCGAGTCCCACAGCACGAGGTCGTTGCCCTGCTCGCTGTTGCCGAAGGCGAAGAGCTCGCCCGCGGCTGCCTCCTCGAGGATCCAGTCCAGAGAGGTGTCGCCGCGGTCGTGCAGCACACGCGCCACCCCAACCCAGACCAGGTGCATGTTGACGGCGAGCGCCGTGGCGGGGGCGTGCGCGGCGAGCTGGCGCTGGTCGCGGGCGGTCTCGGCGAGCGAGCGCGGCGCGAGGTGGCCCGCCTCGCGAAGCTCGGCGAGGTCCTCGAACGGGAACGCGTTCTCGCGGTCGTAGCCCGCCGCGCGCGAGCGGATGCGGTCGAGCAGGGCGTGGTCGAGCGTCATGACTGCAGCCTAGGACGGTGCGCCGCAACGAGGGCGACCACGAGCAGCGCGACCGTGATCGCTGTCATGAGGACGGTCGAGCCCAGGAGCCCGATGCCGGCGGCGGTGAGCGGCGCGACGAGGATCGCGACCGCCGCGACGATCGTGGCGACGGGCGGGATCGACACGGGTCCCAGGGGCGCGTGCAGCAGCCAGAGCAGGAGCAGGAAGATCGCCAGCGGCACGGCGAGCGCGTAGCCCGCGGCGACCTCCCCGACCTCCGCGTGGTGCGTGACCACCTTCACCCCCGCCTCGAGGCCAGCGCCGATCGCCGCGAGCGACGCGTACACGGCGTAGTGGCCGTACCCCCAGATGTACGACCGGTCGCGGCGCTTCACGAGGCCCTCCGCCGCGGGCTCGGAGAAGTACAGCCACCAGAGCGTGAACAGGAGCACGAGCCCCGCGACCGCGACGATCACGAGCGGAGCGTTGACGCCGTCGGCGAGGCTCTCCTGCACCGCCACCGTCACGGCCAGCACGCTCTCGCCGAGCAGGATGATCGCGAACAGCCCGTACCGCTCGGCGATGTGGTGCGGGTGCCACTGCAGGTGCCCCGCGCGGTCGGCCCAGGGCGAGACGAGCAGCTCGAGCACGGCGAGCACGATGAACGCCGGGACCACGTACTCGACCGGCACGAAGAACAGGCGCAGCAGCCAGCCCACCTGCACGAGCGAGATGCCGATGACGTAGCGCTGCGCGTTGGGGCGCGACCCGGGGTCGTCGATGAGCGTGCGCAGCAGCATCGCGAGCAGCCCGAGCCGCATGATGAGGTAGCCGATCGTGATGGCGGTGAAGTCCTGCGACGCGAAGGCGCCCGGCACGCCCGCCGCGAGCACGAGCACGCCGCCCATCTGCACCATGGTGAGCACGCGGTACGGCACGTCGTCGTTGTCGTACGCGCTCGCGAGCCAGGTGAACTGGTTCCACGCCCACCAGATCGCGAAGAAGACCATGAGGAACGGGCCGATCGCGGAGGCCGTCTCGCCCTCGGCGATCTTGTGCGCGAGCTGCGCCACGAGCGAGCTGACCGCGACGACGAACGTCAGGTCGAACAGAAGCTCGAGCGGGCTCGACACCCGGTGGTTCTCGGTGATGTCCCGCGCCCTCACGCGCGTGCGGATCGCCTTCATGCGAGCAACGCTAGCGCGGGTTGAGTGGGCCGCTCGGGGCCGGCGGTGTCGATACGGCCGCGGGCGGCCTCCTCAACCCGCCTCCTCAGCCCGCGAGGAGCTCGGCTATCGTCCGTACCGCCAGCTCGACCTCGGCGAACGAGGTGGAGAGCGGCGACATCCCGAGCCTGATGCCGTTGGGCCGGCGGAAGTCCGGGATCACGCCGCGCTCCCACAGCACCGGCATGAGCTCGGCGAAGCGGGGGTGGTCGATCGTCACGTGGCCGCCGCGCCGCGCGGAGTCCCGCGGGCTCGCGAGCCGCGCCTCGGGCAGCAGCTCGTCGCAGAGCGCGATCGCGTAGTCCGTGAGCTCCACCGACTTCGCGCGCACCGCGTCGAGGCCGACCGAGTCGATGAGCGCGATCATGTCCTGCATGGCGAGCATGCCGACGATCGGCGGGGTGCCGCTGAGCATGCCCCGGATGCCCGCCGCCGGCGTGTACCCCTGGCCCATCTCAAAGGGCGCTCGACTGCCCAGCCACCCCTGTATCGGCTGGCGCACGGACTCCTGCAGCTCCCGCCGCACGTACAGGAACGCCGGGGCGCCCGGCCCGCCGTTCAGGTACTTGTACCCGCAGCCCACCGCGAGGTCGACTCCCCAGCCGTCCAGGTCGGTGGGCACCGCCCCGGCGGAGTGCGACAGGTCCCACAGGGCGAGGGCGCCGGCGGCGTGGGCGATACCCGTGATGCGCTCCACGTCGGCGATGAAGCCGGAGCGGTACGCCACCGAGCTGAACAGGGTGAGCGCCGTGCTCGGCCCGACGCGCATGGCGACAAGATCCGGGGTGACACCGGCCGAGGCATCCGTGTCGATCCAGCGGATGCTGAGCCCGCGGTCGGCGGCGATGCCCTCGACGACGTACCGGTCAGTGGGGAAGTTGTCGCGGTCGATGACGATCTCGGTGCGCCCCGGTCGCGCGTCGAGCGCCGCGCGCACGAGCTTGTAGAGCAGCACGGTCGTGGAGTCCCCGATGGCCACCTGCCCGGGGGCGGCGCCGAGGGCGACGCGACCCAGTTCGTCGCCGATGGTGAGCGGGAGGTCGAGCCATCCCTCGTCCCACCCGCGGATGAGGCGGCCGCCCCACTCGTCCCGCAGGAAGGCGCCGACCCGCTCGACCGATGCCGTGAGCGGCCGGCCGAGCGAGTTGCCGTCGAGGTAGGCGCCCACCCCGGGCGCCTCGACGAAGAGCGCCCGGTACTGCGCGAGCGGGTCGGAGGCGTCGCGCGGGTTCACAGGGCCCCGAGCTGCGTCCGCGCCGACTCGAGCACCGCCATGATGTCGAGGGTGTCGTCGAGGGAGTGCAGAGGCGACTCGGTGAGGCCGTCGGCGATGTGCTGCGCCACGGCCACCGCCTGGTAGCAGAGGCCCTGGCCCCAGCGGAAGCCGGTGGGCTCCACCCACTCGGTGCGCTCCTCGCCCACCGTGAGGGTGAACGAGCTCGGGCCGATGAACTCGGTGGGGAACTCGATGCGGCCGAGGGTGCCCGTGATCGTCGCCGCGACCGGCGCCTGCACGATCATGCTCGTCGTGATGACGGACTGCGCCGCGGACGCGTAGTCGAGGATGAGGGCGGACTGGGCGTCCACGCCCGTCATCGCCAGGCTGCCGGTCGCGGTGACCGACCGCGGGGCGCCCAGCACGAAGTGCGCGAACCACACGGGATACACGCCGAGGTCGAGCAGCGCACCACCGCCCAGCGCCGGATCGAACGCGCGGCTCGTGGGGTCGACGTCGAACTTCACGCTGAAGTCGCCCGTCACGCGCAGCACCTCGCCCAGGTCGCCGCGGGCGAGCAGCTGCTCGACGACCGAGGTCTGCGGCAGGAAGCGCGTCCACATCGCCTCCATCGCGAAGACGCCGGCCGCGCGGGCGGCGATCACGATCTCCTCCGCCTCGGCCACGTTCACGGCGATCGGCTTCTCGATGAGCACGTGCTTGCCCGCGGCGATCGCCAGCAGCGCGAGGGCGCGGTGCTCGCTGTGCGGAGCGGCGATGTAGACAGCCTCGACCGCGGGGTCGTCGACGAGCTGCTCGTAGCTGCCGTAGGCGCGCGGGACTCCCTGCGCCGCCGCGAACTCCTCGGCACGGGCGAGCGTGCGGGATGCCACGGCCACGACCCGCTGGTCGGTGTTGGCGTGCAGCGTGCCGACCCACTCCGTCGCGATGCGCCCGGGGGCGAGGACCCCCCAGCGCAGCACGGGCCCGCCGCGGAGGGGGACGTTCATGGGTTCCGGGAGCGTCGTCATGCTTCAGAATCTACTGCCGCCGGAGGACCCGCACCTCCCAGGGCCGCAGCGGCGCGCGGACGTCCACGGGGTCGAGGTTGCCGAGCACGAGGTCGGAGTCGCGCCAGTCGGCGAGGTCGACCTCCTCGGCGACGCCCAGCGCGGAGCCGCCCATGTTCGCGAGCACGAGCATCCGGTCATCGCCGTCGGCCCGCTCGAACGCGAACAGCCGCGGGTGCTCGGGCACGAGCATGACGAACGAGCCCCTCGTGACGAGCGGGTCGCTGTGGCGCAGCTCGATGAGCCGGCGGTAGAAGGCGAGGACGGATGCCCCGTCCCCGGTCTGCGCGGCGACGTTGACGCTCACGTGGTTCGGGTTCACGGGGATCCACGGCGCGCCCGTCGTGAACCCGCCGTGGGGCGTGGCATCCCACTGCATGGGCGTGCGGGCGTTGTCGCGGCTCACGCCGCGCACCGCGGCGAGCACGGCCTCCTCCGTCGTGCCGCCGGCCGAGAGCGCGTCCGCGATGTAGTTGAGCGACTCGATGTCGCGGAGGTCGGAGAGCGCCGCGAACGGCGAGTTCGTCATCCCGATCTCCTCGCCCTGGTAGATGAAGGGCGTGCCGCGCTGCAGGTGCAGGATCGCTCCCAGCAGCATGGCGGAGGCCGCCCAGTGCTCGCCGTCGTCCCCGAACCGGCTCACCGCCCGCGGCTGGTCGTGGTTGTTCCAGTAGAGGCTGTTCCAGCCGACCGCGGCGAGCCCCTCCTGCCAGCGCTGCAGGGACCGCTTGAGCTCGACGACATCGAGCTGCCGGGCATCCCACTTGCCGCCCTCCCCGTGGTCGAGGCCGACGTGCTCGAACTGGAACACCATCGAGACCTCGCGCCGCTCGGGATCGGTGAACCGGCGCGCCTGGTCGACAGTCACGCCCGGCATCTCTCCGACGGTCAGGTAGGTGCCCGTGCGCGGCGCGAACACCACGTCGTTCATCTCGCGCAGGAACTCGTGGATGCGCGGGCCGTAGCTGTAGTGCGGGAAGCCGTTGCCCCAGGCCTTGCCCGGCTCGACAACGCCGTCCGGCAGCGCCGGGTCCTTCGAGATGAGGTTGATGACGTCCATGCGGAAGCCGTCGACCCCGCGGTCGAGCCACCAGCCCATCATCTCGTGCACAGCGGCGCGCACCTCGGGGTTCTCCCAGTTGAGGTCGGGCTGCTTGCGCGAGAAGAGGTGCAGGTAGTACTCGCCGGATGCCTCGTCCCACTGCCAGGCGGAGCCCGAGAAGAACGACTCCCAGTTGTTGGGCTCCGCCCCGTCCCGCGGCGGACGCCACCAGTACCAGTCGCGCTTGGGGCTGGAGGGGGAGGACGCCGCCTCGCGGAACCACTCGTGCTCGTCGGAGGTGTGGTTCACCACGAGGTCCATGACGAGGCGCATGCCGCGCGCGTGCAGCGCGGCGACGAGTTCGTCGAAATCGTCCAAGGTGCCGAAGACCGGGTCGATGGCGCGGTAGTCGCTGATGTCGTACCCGTTGTCGTCGTGCGGCGAGGCGTAGATGGGCGAGAGCCACACGACGTCGACGCCGAGCGACTCGAGGTGGTCGAGCCTGCCGATGATGCCGCGCAGGTCGCCGATGCCGTCACCGTCGGAGTCGGCGAAGCTGCGCGGGTACACCTGGTACACGACGGCGGTGCGCCACCACTCCTCCTCAGCGGTGCCGGCGGGATGCGCCAGCGATTCGACAGACGTCATGTGAGGTCCTTCCCCCGGGGTTCCACGAGCACGAGCTGCCAGACGCCGAGCGGCGGGAGCTGCGCCGTCGCGTAGTCGCCGTCGACGGCCACCTCGACGTCGACGAGCCGGCCGCCCGCATCCGGGTCCGCGACCCGCACGCGCGGAACGGCCGATCCCAGCCTGCGCACGCGCAGGGTGCCTGCGCCCGTGGCTCCCGGCTCGTTGCGCGGGGCGTCCCACAGCGTGTCGTCCTGGCCGACGAGGTTGATGAGGTGAAGAACGGTGCGGCCGGCCGACTCCGTGATGCGGCGCCAGACGGCGCCCGGCGTTGCCGACTCGGTCACGGGGACCGCGTAGGCGACGTCGCAGTCGTCGTTGTACGTGCCCGCGGTCGACGCCGTCACGTCCACGATCGACGGGTCGAGCAGCAGCTCGTCGTGCTCCACGAGGAAGTCGTACCAGCGCCGCAGCAGGTCGGCGGTCGAGGGCTCGACCGCGTGGTTGCGCACGTAGTAGGGGTCGACGAGGATGCGGTCGGCCTCCCCCGCGAGCAGCTGCGTGGCACCGTGCGAGTGCAGGGCGGCCATCGTGAACGCCGTCGCGAGGTCGGACGCGCGCACGGGCGCCGAGTCGTAGACGTGCTGGTACGCCGCCATCACCACGGGCTTGCCGTCCGCGACCGACCGGGCGCGCCCCACGACCTCCGCGAGGCCGCCGAGCGTGAGCGTCGGCGCCCATGGCTCGATGTACACCGCGTCCTGCGGCGAGCGGGCGGTGCGCCAGGTCGGGAAGTCGTTGACGTTGTTGAATACCAGCCGGGCCTCCGGCAGCCGCTCGCGCAGAGCCGCGAGGAGGGTCGCGAACGACTCGGCGACGTCGACGACGACGCCGTCGGGCCTCACGGCGCGCTTCGGGTAGCCGTACTGGTCGAGGTGGAAGCCGTCGAAGCCGACCTGCTCGAGGGCCGCAGCGAGGTCGCCGCCGAAGTGGTCGAGCCAGTCGTCGGCGGCGGGGTCGACGATGAACAGGAAGTCGCCGAGGGAGTACGGCGCGCCGGTCGCGGTGAGCAGGGCGCGGTGCTCCCAGTCCGCCCACTCCGCGGGGCCGGCGGCGTACACCGCGGCGTAGCCCAGCGAGCGGGCCCCCACCGCGCGCAGCCCGGTGACGAGCCGCCGCACCGTCGACAGCGCGACGGGCTGGTCGAGGGCATCCCGGTACTCCTCGCCCCCGCCCAGAAGGTCTGCGTGCCGGTAGGCCCAGTCGTAGAACTGGATGTCGGTGAGGTGAAGCCGGCGTGCGAGATCGGTGACGCCCGAGACGTCGCGGTCGGGCGCGTAGTCCACGACGAAGCCGTACCGCATGCGGGAGCCGTCGCCCACCTCGACCGCGGTGCGCGTGACGGCCGCGCCCCGGGCGAGCTCGACGCCGTAGCCGCCCGCCGGCAGCTCGCCGAGGTCGACGAGCTCGGCGCCGTCGTAGGCGAGGCGGGCGACGAGGTCTCCGAGGTGCCACACGGTGAGCTCGCCCGGCGCGCGGTCGCCGCGCACCTCGAGCTCGATGCGCGAGCCGCTGGCGAAGGTCGAACGGAGGGGCAGTAGTTCGGTCATCCCTTGATCGCTCCTGATGTCAGGCCCTGCACGAAGTACCGCTGGAACACGAGGAACACGATGATCACCGGGACCACGGCGATGACGGATGCCGCGAACACGAGCCCCCACTGCACCGCGTTGTTGCCCGACCCGGCGAAGAGCCTGATCGCTATCGGCAGCGTCTGGTTCTCCGGCGAGTTGGTCAGGGTCAGGGCGAGGGTGAACTCGTCCCAGCAGGCGAGGAAGGTGAAGATGGTGGCGGTCGCGAGCCCCGGCTTCGCGAGCGGGATCGCCAGCCTCCAGTACCGGCGCCAGGGTCCGGCTCCGTCGACCTGCATCGCCTGGTCCAGCTCCGCCGGGATCGACTCGAAGAACCCGCGCAGCAGGAACGTGTTGAGGGAGAGGGAGCCTGCGACGTAGAACAGGATGAGGCCCGCGAGCGAGTCGAGCAGGTGCAGGTTCTTGGCGAGGATGAACTGCGGGATGATCAGCATGATCGCCGGGATCATCAGGCCGAGCAGGAGCACCCGGAAGATGGCCTCCTTGCCGCGGAAGGTGAACCGGGCGAACGCGTACGCCATCATCGAGCTCACCAGCAGCGAGATCGCCGTCGAGATCGTCGCCACGACCAGCGAGTTGAGGAAGTACCGCCCGAAGTCCTGGGTCGAGAACGCCTGCTCGTAGTTCGCGGTGGTCGCCGGGTTCGGGAAGAACTCGGGCGGGCTCGTGAAGACATAGGTGGCCGTCTTGAACGAGGTCGAGACCATGTACAGGAACGGGATGATCATGATGATCGCCCCGACCGACAGCAGCACGATCCTGAGTGCGGCGGGCAGCGCCCCCCAGCGTGATCTGGCCCTCACAGTGCGCCCTCCCCGTTGCGATCGCGGAAGACCCGCAGCTGTACTACCGACAGCACGAACACGATGATCGTGAGCAGCACGGCGATGGCCGAGCCGTAGCCGAAGTCGAGGTTCTCGAACGCCTGGCTGTACATGTACGTGAGCAGCACGTCGGTGCGGCCGGCCGGGCCGCCGCCCGTCATGAGGTAGACGGAGACGAAGACGTTGAAGCCGCCGATGACGAGCATGACCGTCACGAAGAGCAGCGCGGGCCAGATGGCCGGCACGGTGACCGCGCGGAAGCGCTGCCAGCGGTTGGCGCCGTCCATCTCCGCGGCCTCGAGCAGCGCGGTGGGAACGCCCTGGAGTGCGGCGAGGAAGATCATCATCGACCATCCGATGCCCTTCCAGACCCCGAGCGCGCAGATCGCGAGCAGCGCCGTCCAGCGGTCGGCGAGCCACGGCGTCGACCCGTCGGTGAGGTGCAGGAAGTCGCCGAGGGTGAAGTTGATGAGCCCGTTGTCGGAGAACAGGAAGCGGAAGAGCAGGGACACCACTACCCAGCTCGTGACCACGGGCAGGTAGAACAGCACGCGGAAGAGCGGCTGGGTCGGGCTCTTGCGCGCGAGGAGCAGCGCGATGGCGAGCCCGATGACGATCTGCGGCACCACGGTGAGCACCATGTAGATGCCGCTGTTGCTGAGCGCGAGCCAGAAGTGGTCGTCCTGGAATGCCCGGATGTAGTTGTCGAGCCCGATGAACTTGCTCGCACTCGCGATGAGCTTCCAGTCGAAGAAGCTCAGCTGGAACGCCTGAGCGGTCGGGTACAGCACGGTCAGGGCGAAGAGCGCGATGCCCGGCGCGAGGAAGAGGTACGGGACGGCTCCGGCGCGGGTCGCCGACCGGCGGCGGGGGTTCTTCGGCGGGGCCGGCACGGATGCCGCGGGGAGCTGCCCCGCGGCATCCGTGCCCAGGCTCTCGCCCAGTGTGCTGATGCTCACGCGACTACTGCTCCGCCAGGAGCTCGTCGATGCGCTTCGCAGCGTTGCCCAGGGCGTCCTTCACGGACACCGTTCCCTCGAACGCGGGGACCAGCTCCTCGTTCAGGATCGTGTCGACCTCGGAGCCCTGCGGGATCGCCAGGCGGGCCTTGGCGGTCGCGAGCTGGTCGGTGAACACCTTGTAGTACGGAACCAGCTCGACCTGCTTGTCGCCGAGGTCCTTGATGACCGTGAGCTGGCCGGTCGGCACGAGGGCGAGCTGGAACTGCTCGCTCTGCGTGAACCGGATGAACTCCATGGCCGCCTCCTGGTGCTTCGACGACGCGGTGAGGACGATGTCCTCGCCGCCGACGACGCTCACCGAGCCGCCGTCGCCGGCGGGGATGGGCGCGTAGATCGGGGTGAAGTCGGGGAACTGGTCGGCCCAGATCCCGTTCATCCACGGCCCGTCGAAGATCGTCGCGTAGTTGTTGCCCGGCAGGCCCTCCGACGTCGAGATCGCGCCGGCGTTGCCCGTGATGCCGTTGGAGATCTGTCCCTCCTTGTAGAGGTCCACGAGCATCTGCACGGTGGCCACGGTCTTGTCGCCGTCCAGGTAGCCGGTGGCGGTGGTCATCTTGTCGTCGGTGATCGCGCCGCCGCCCGACCAGATCCACGGGGAGATGTTCCACGCGCCGAGGCCGCCATCGGCGAAGAGCGAGATGCCCGTGCCGTTCAGCTTGGCGGCTGCCTTCTCGAGGTCGTCGAACGTCGCCGGCGGGGCGTCGAGGCCCGCTGCATCCAGGGCCGCCTGGCTCGTGATGAGCACACGGGTGTTCGTGTCGAGCGGGAGGCCGTAGTAGTCGCCCTTCCACAGGTTCGTCGAGAGCACGCCGGGGAACGTCGCGTCGGCGAGCTCCTGGAAGTCGGGCATGGCCTGCGAGAGCGGCACGAGCACGCCGAGGTCGGCGAACTTGGGGACCCAGCCGAGGTCGGCCCGCACGAGGTCGGGCAGCTCGTCGCCGGCCGCGCTCGTGGTGAGCTTCTGGAGCAGGTCGTCGTAGGGCACGTCGACGTACTCGACCTTGATGTTCGGGTGCTCGGCCTCGAACGCGGGGATCAGGGTCTCGTTGAGCACGTCCTGCTGGGCGGAGTTGCCGCCGTTGCCGTACGCGCCCCAGAACGTGATGGTGACCGGGTCGTCGGCCGAGCCCTCGTCGCCGCCGGTGGCCGCGCAGCCCGTGGCCATCAGGGCCAGGGATGCCGCCACCGCTGTTGCGGCGATCATGCGTGAACGCTTCATTGCGATTCTCCTCTTCGGTGAGTGTGAGCAGTCTTGCCCAAGTGCGGGCGGGGGTGCTGGGGTTAGTTTTACAGCAAAAGTAATTGCTGTCAATCATGACCTCAAAGGCGACAGATCCCCGGTGTTTGCTTCAGTCACAAAAGGAATAGACTGAGCGGGTTGCGAGGAAGGAGCACGGTTGCGCATCGCCACATCGCCCTGGACCCACGACGGCGGAGCCTCCCTCGCGGTCGCACTCGAGGTGCTCATCCACGGGCCCATCTCGCGCACCGAGATCGCCCGACGGCTCGACCTCTCCGCCGGGTCGCTCACGAGGCTCAGCACTCCCCTCATCGACTCCGGCCTCCTCGTCGAGGTCGGCGAGCGCACCGACGGGCGCGCGGGACGCCCGTCGCGACTCCTCGACGTCGTCCCGGCCTCCCGGCACTTCATCGGGATGAAGCTCACCGCCGACGAGGTGCTGGGAGTCGTCACCGACCTGAGGGCCACCGTGCTCGACTCAGTCGCCGTGCGGCTCGAGTCGCGCGACCCTGCCGCCGTGGTCGAGACCATCGCGGCAGTGGCGCGCACCCTCTCCGCGGGCGTGGACTCGGTCACCGCCCTCGGCGTCGGCATCGGCGGGCTCGTCGGAGCCAACGGCCTCGTGCGCAGCGCCCCCTTCCTCGAGTGGGCGGACGTGCCCCTCGGCGCTCTGCTCGAGGAGAGCACCGGGCTGCCCACGGTGGTCGACAACGACCTCGTCGCGTTCACCGAGTACGAGCACTGGTTCGGCGCGGGCCGCGGTGTCGACGACTTCGCCGTGCTCACGCTCGGCGCCGGGATCGGGTTCGGGCTCGTCATCCACGACGAGATCGTGGTGAGCGACGACTCGGGCATCGGGCTGGTCGGCCACTGGCCGCTCGATCCGTTCGGGCCGGTCTGCCCCTCCGGCCACCGCGGCTGCGCCAAGAGCGTCCTCGAGCAGGGCGCCATCATCACGAACGTCTCAGCGGCGCTGGGGCGCACCGTCGACTACGACGAGGCGATGAGCCTGGCCGCCGAGGGCGAGCCCGCGGCCCGGCGTCTCGTCGACGATGCCGGCCGGGGCCTCGGGGCCCTGCTCGCGGCGATCGCCAACCTGACGACGCCCGAGCTCATCGTGCTCGGCGGTGAGGGGGTCGGGCTCGTCGAGGTGGCGCGCGCGGCGATCGACGACGGAATCGCGCAGCACCGCGATCCTCGCGCCACGCCCCTCACCCTCATCTCGACGCCGGGCGACAACACGGAGTGGTGCCGCGGCGCGGCGGTGCTCGCCATCCAGCGCTACGTGCTGGACCGCTAGCCGCCTACTTCGCGCCGAGCTCCTGCAGCACGGCCTCGAGCTGGTCGACCGCCCAGTCGAGGTCCTCGGGCGCGACCACGATCGGCGGGGCGAAGCGGATGGTGGAGCCGTGGGTGTCCTTCGCGAGCACCCCGCGCTCCGCCAGCAGCTCGCACACCCGCCGACCGGTCGCGAGAGCGGGGTCGATGTCGACGCCCGCCCACAGCCCGGCACCCCGCACGGCCACCACGCCGTGCCCGAGCAGCAGACGAAGGCTCGCCTGCAACCGCTCGCCGAGCATCCGGGCCCGCTCCTGCATCTCGCCGGTGGCGAGCAGCTCCACGACCGCGAGCCCGACCGCGGACGCGAGCGGGTTGCCGCCGAACGTCGAGCCGTGCTCCCCTGGACGGAGCACGCCGAGGATGTCGCTGTTGCCCACGACCGCGCTCACCGGGACGATGCCGCCGCCGAGGGCCTTGCCGAGCAGGTAGAGGTCGGGCACGACGCCCGCGTTGTCGCACTGGAACGTGGCGCCGGTGCGGCCGAGGCCCGACTGGATCTCGTCGGCGATGAAGAGCACGTTGTGCTTGCTCGTCAGCGCCCGCACGGCCGGCAGGTAGTCCTCCGGAGGCACGATGATGCCGGCCTCGCCCTGGATCGGCTCGATCAGCACCGCGACGGTGTTCTCGTCGATCGCGGCCTCGAGGGCCGCCGCGTCGCCGTACGGCACGCTCACGAAGCCGGGCGTGAACGGCCCGAAGTCGGCGCGGGCCTGCTCGTCGTTCGAGAAGCTGATGATGGTCGTCGTGCGGCCGTGGAAGTTGCCGTCGGCGACGATGATCGTGGCCTTGCCGGCCGGCACGCCCTTCACGCGGTAGCCCCACGCGCGGGCGACCTTGATCGCCGACTCCACGGCCTCGGCGCCCGTGTTCATCGGCAGCACCATGTCCTTGCCGGCGAGCTTCGCCAGCGCCTCCGCGAACGGCCCGAGGCGGTCGTTGTGGAACGCGCGGCTGGTGAGGGTGATCTTGTCGAGCTGGCCCTTGGCGGCGGCGATGAGCGCGGGATGCCCGTGGCCGAAGTTCACGGCCGAGTAGGCCGCGAGGCAGTCCAGGTAGCGCCGCCCGGTCACGTCCGTCACCCACGCGCCGTCGCCCGACTCGACAGTGACGTCGAGCGGGTGGTAGTTGTGCGCGAGGTAGTCCGTCACCGGCGAAGCTCCAGCGTGCAGCACTTCACACCCCCTCCGCCGAGCAGCAGCTCGGAGAGGTCGAGACCGTGCGGGGTGAACCCGCGCTCGCGCAGCTGGCGCTCGAAGTCGACGGCGCGCGACGCGATAATGACGTTCTTCCCGTCGGAGAAGCTGTTGAGGCCGAGCACGGCGGCGTCCTCGTCGTTGACGAGCACCGCGTTGGGGAAGCGCTCCTGCAGGATCGCGAGCGACTCGGGGCTGAACGCCTTCGGGAGGTACGCGACGCTGTCGGGCCCGCCGTTGGAGTCGAGCACCGCGAAGGCGGTGTCCAGGTGGTAGAAGCTCGGGTTGGTGAGGTGGAGGGTGACGACCTCGCGCCCGTAGATCTCGCGGAGCTCGTCGTGGCTCGCGACATCCGTGCGGAAGCCGGTGCCGGCGAAGATCGTGTCGCCGACGAGGAGCATGTCGCCCTCGCCCTCGTTGGTCGCGACGGGCACGCGCACGTCGAAGCCGTTGTCGCGGAACCAGTCCATGTACGCGGGGCCCTCGGGCTGGCGCTCCGGGTACTCGAACAGCGCGCCGTAGGCGATGCCGTCGAGCACGTAGCCGCCGTTGGCCGCGTAGACCATGTCGGGCAGGCCGGGCAGGCCCTCGATCAGGTGCACCTCGTACCCGAGCTCGAGGTACTTCGCGTAGAGGGTCTCCCACTGGCGCACGGCGAGCGAGGTGTCGGTCGGGTCCTCCGGGTGCATCCACGGGTTGATGCGGTAGCTCACCGTGAAGTGGTCGGGGCGGCACATGAGCACGGTGCGAGTGGTGGCAATCCGCTCCGGCGCCGGAGAAGTGGGCGAGGTTATCGTCATACGTCCAGTGTCACACGCACCTATCCGCACTGTCAGGGCGTGGAGCGCACCAAACGTGCGCAAAAGCATGGCCCTGCACACGAAATCACCATAGGCTCGCCGGATGGACAATCTCGACTACGGCATCATCGACCTCCTGCGGCTCAACGCGCGGGCGGGCTACGGAGACATCGGCGAGGTGATCGGCCTCTCCGCGTCCGCCGTCAAGCGCCGGGTCGACCGGCTGGTTGCCGACGGCGTGATCCGCGGGTTCACGATCCAGGTCGACCCGAACGTCGACGGCCTCGCGACCGAGGCCTATGTCGAGCTGTTCTGCCGCGGCACCGTCGCGCCGGAGGAGCTCAAGCGGATCCTCTCCGGCGTCCCCGAGGTGGTGGACGCCGGAACTGTCACCGGCTCCGCCGACGCGATAGTGCACATGCGGTCGAGGGACATCGCCTCGCTCGAGGTCGCCCTCGAGAAGGTGCGGCTAGCGCCGAACGTTGATCACACGCGCAGCGCGATCGTGCTCTCGCGGCTCATCCACCGGACGCACGACTGATGGCCCTGTTCACCGTCGACCACGACTCCAAGGTCACCCTCTACGAGCAGCTTCGCACCCAGATCATCGAGCAGGTCGCGAGCGGCGAGCTCATCGTCGGCACGAAGCTCCCCCCGGTGCGGCAGCTCGCTGCCGAGCTCGGCGTCGCACCGTACACGGCCGCGCGGGTCTACCGGCTGCTGGAGCAGGACGGCTTCCTCGAGACGCGCGGCCGCAACGGCACCGTCGTGAGTGCTCGGGAGGACACCGCAGAGTCCACCCTGCAGCTCGCCGCCAGCCAGTATGCGGCGCGGGCGCGGGAGCTGGGCATCCCGGCGGACGCCGCCCTGGAGTTCGTGAGGGCTGCGCTCTCCGCTGGTTGAGTAGAGCGCTCTGGCGCTCGTATCGAAACCGGGTTGCGAAGTGGTTTCGATACGAGCCCTAGCGGGCCCTACTCAACCCGCCGAGTGGTGGGTTGAGTAGAGCGCTCTGGCGCTCGTATCGAAACCCTGTTGAGAAGTGGTTTCGATACGGCCGCGGGCGGCCTACTCAACCCGCCTAGACCGGCAGGCCCGCCATGTCGGAGTCGGGGTTGCCGAAGCGGTGCGCCGTGATGCTGACGGCCTGCTCGTGCAGGAACGGGAGCAGCTCGATGCGCCCCGCGGTCGTGACCGGGCCGGACCAGACCGCGACATCCACGCTGCCCTGGAGCGCCTGCGCGAGGGCGAGCGGGTCGCCTCCGATCAGTCGCACCCGGCTGGTGCGAAGCTCGCCCGCGGCCACCCGCCCGAGCCACGCCGCATCTGACTCGATCTCCACGGAGCGCACGCTCGCGGGCGCCAGCGGGTCGTCGAAGGACTGCACCAGCGCGGTGGGCAGGGGAACGGGCGAGCTGATCGTCACCCGCGACCCGGCGAGCGCGGCCGCCGCGATGAGCCGCACGAGGTGCCCGAGCGACTCCCCCTCCGAGAGGCGGATCGTTACCGGCACGGGCAGATAGCGGAACACGTTGCGCTCGACGCCGAGAGCCGAGACATCCCGGTTCACACCGAACTCCGACTGCCACGCCAGCTCGTCGCTCTGCGCGCCCCTGCGCACCCGGTCGAACTCGGGGAAGTCGAGCCCGCCCTGCGCTTTCTTGATCACGGAGGCGACGCGGTCGGAGATGCCGGGCAGCAGGATGTCGTTGTGCGGCTCGTGCTCGACGGCCTCCCACGAGCCGAGGGTGAGCAGGTAGTTGGGCCCGCCCGCCTTGGCCGAGGTGCCGACCGTGGAGCGCTTCCACCCGCCGAAGGGCTGGCGGCGCACGACCGCGCCCGTGATACCGCGGTTCACGTAGAGGTTGCCCGCCTCGACAGTGTCGATCCAGTGGGCGACCTCCGCGGCATCCAGCGAGTGGATGCCCGCCGTCAGGCCGTACGGAACGGCGTTCTGCAGCGCGATCGCCTCGTCGAGGCTCGACGCCGTCATGACGCCCAGCACGGGGCCGAAGTACTCCGTGAGGTGGAACTCGCTGCCGGGCTGCACTCCCCCGCGCACGCCGGGCGCCCACAGCGCGCCGGACTCGTCGAGCTCACGGGGGCGCACCAGCCAGTGCTCGCCCGGGTCGAGGGTCGTGAGCGCTTTGAGCAGCTTGCCGTGGGCGGGCTCGACGATCGGGCCGACCTGGCTCAGCGGGTCCTGCGGGTAGCCGACGCGCAGGGTCTTCGTGGCGTCGATGAGCTGGCGGCGGAACCGCTCGCTCGTGCCCACCGATCCGACCAGGATCACGAGGGATGCCGCGGAGCACTTCTGCCCCGCGTGGCCGAACGCCGACCGCACGACGTCGCCGACCGCGAGGTCGAGGTCGGCGGACGGGGTCACGATGATGGCGTTCTTGCCGCTCGTCTCCGCGAGCAGTGGCAGGTCGGGCCGCCACGAGCGGAACAGCTCGGCCGTCTCGTACGCCCCGGTGAGGATGACCCGGTCGACGGTCGGGTGCGATACCAGCCGGCGGCCGAGCTCGCCCTCCTCGATGTCGACGAGCGCGAGCACGTCGCGCGGGACGCCGGCCTCCCACAGCGCCTCGACCATCACGGCGCCGCTGCGGCGGGCCTGTGGCGCGGGCTTGATGATGACGGCGCTGCCCGCGGCGAGCGCCGCCAGCACGGAGCCGGCCGGGATCGCCACCGGGAAGTTCCACGGGGGCGTCACCACCGTGAGCCGCGACGGGCGGAACGTGGCGTTCTCAACGCCGTCGAGCTCGAGCGCGCGCTCCGCGTAGTACCGGGCGAAGTCGACAGCCTCGCTGACCTCGACGTCGCCCTCGGCGATCGTCTTGCCGGTCTCGCTCGCCATGACCTCGATGAGGCGCCCGCGGAAGACGCCGAGCACGTCTGCCGCATCGCGCAGGATGCGCGCGCGCTCCGCCGCGGGTCGGGCGCCCCAGCCCTCGCCGGCACGGGCGCCGCCGATGATGCGCTGCATGAGCGTGTTCTCGTCGCCCACGTGGGCGTCGCGGATCGTGTCGCTGCCGATCGCCGAGTCCGCGACGCGCGCGAGGACGGCGTTCGCCCAGACCCGGTTCGCCGCGATGGCGGTGTCGGTGTCGGGCTCGTTGTGGAACGCGGCATCCTCGCGCACGCCGTTCTCATGGCCGCGGTGCTGGACCCGGTGGGACGACGGCACCGTCGTGTCGAGCTGGTCGAGCGAGTCGAGGAAGCGCTCGGCCTCGCGCGCGAACACCGCTGGGTTGTCGGCGAGCTCGAAGACCCCGGACATGAAGTTCTCGCTTGACGCGTTCTCCTCGAGGCGGCGGATGAGGTAGCTGATCGCGGAGTCGAACTCCCCCGGGTGCACGACCGGGGTGTAGAGCAGCAGCCCGCCGACGTCCTTCTTCACGGCCTCGGCCTGCCCGGTGGCCATGCCGAGCAGCATCTCGAACTCGACCCGGTGCTCGACCCGGCGCTGCTTCGCGAGCAGCCAGGCGAACGCGATGTCGAAGAGGTTGTGGCCCGCGACGCCGATCCGCACGGCGTCGGTGCGCTCCGGCGTGAACGCCCAGTCGAGCACGCGCTTGTAGTTGGTGTCGGTCTCGCGCTTGCTGCCCCAGGTCGCGAGCGGCCAGTCGTGCATCGTCGCGTCGACATTCTCCATGGCGAGATTGGCGCCCTTCACCACGCGCACCTTGATGCCCGCGCCGCCCTGCCGTCGCCGCTCGATCGCCCAGTCGGTGAGGCCCTGCAGTGCGGAGAGCGCGTCGGGCAGGTAGGCCTGCAGCACAATCCCGGCCTCGAGATTGCGGAGCCTCGGCTGCTCGAGCAGCTTCTGGAACACCGCGACGGTCAGATCGAGGTCGCGGTACTCCTCCATGTCGAGATTGATGAACTTGGCGGTGGGGGATGCCGCGGCCAGCTCGTAGAGCGGAGTCAGCCGCTCCACCACGCGCTCCACCATGTCGTCGAAGGCCCACATGCTCAGCTGAGCGGCCACCGACGACACCTTGATCGACACGTAGTCGACGTCGTCGCGGGCCAGCAGGTCGCGCGTCCCGGCGAGGCGCTTGTTGGCCTCGTCATCGCCCAGCACCGCCTCGCCGAGCAGGTTCAGGTTGAGCCGGATGCCCCGCTGCCGGAGCTTCACGAGGCTCTTGTCGAGCTTCTCGGGGGTCGCGTCGATCACGAGGTGCCCGACCATGCCGCGCAGCACGCGCCGCGCGATCGGGACGATCGGCCACGGCAGGATCGCGGCGAACCCGCCGCCGACGACGATCGCGGCGCGTAGGTACCACGGCAGGAACGAGGGCACGAGCCGGCTCAGCCGCTCGAGGTTGCGGCCGGCGACGCGCAGGTCCTCGGGGCGCACCACCTTGTCCACGAAGCCGATGGTGAACTCGAGGCCGCGCGGGTCTTTCAGCACGCCCGCGAGTCGGGCAGCGCTGGGGTCGGGCTTCACATCCGCGGATTCGGCCAGCCAGCGGCGGACGGTCGCCAGGGTCTCGTCGGCAAGCTCAGAAGGCATGTATCGAGCTTAGGTGTGGCAGTTGCGGCGAGGAATGGAGTTGTGCGCACGGAACCTGTGTGCGATTGGGCGCCTACGCAGGATCCGTGCGCTGGGGTGGGTTGAGTAGGCGCTCCAGCGCCGTATCGAAACCCGGTGGGTTGAGTAGGCGCTCTAGCGCCGTATCGAAACCCGGTGGGTTGAGTAGGCCCCCTAGGGCCGTATCGAAACCCGGTGGGTTGAGTAGGCCCCCTAGGGCCGTATCGAAACCACGCCCGCGAACAACCGGTTTCGATACAGGCGCCAGAGCGCCTTACTCAACCCGCCTCGCGCACGGTGCGCAGCGCGCCCGCCCACGACTCGACCTGGCCGAGCATCGTGGTGAGGCCGGGCTCGAGGTGCGGCAGGGGCTTGAGGGTCGTGTAGCCCTCGAAGTCGGTGACCAGGGACACGGCGACCTGCTGGCGCACGTCGGCGATCTGGAGCTCGCCGACGATGAGGCGCAGGTGCTCGACCGCGCGCGTGCCGCCCGCGACGCCGTAGCTGACGAAGCCGGCGGCCTTGTTGTTCCACTCGGCGTAGATGAAGTCGATGGCGTTCTTGAGGGCCCCCGAGGTGGAGTGGTTGTACTCCGGCGTCACGAACACGAAGCCGTCGTACTGGGCGATCGCGGCGGCCCAGGCCTTGGTGTGCTCATTCTCGTAGCGGCCCTGCGAGGCGGTGATGGCCTCGTCGAGGTGCGGTAGTGCGAAGTCGGCAAGGTCGACGAGCTCGTACGTGGCCGAGTCGCGCTTCGACGCCTGCTCGAGCACCCACTTCGCCACCTGCTCGCCCCTGCGGCCGGGACGGGTGCTGCCGAGGATGATGCCGATCTTGAGGTCTGACACGGATGCCCTTTCAGTAGTTGACGTGTCACCGTAACTCCATCATGGATGACGTGTCAACTACCGAGTAGGATAGGTGACATGACCACCGAGACCACGCAGCACGAGAAGGAACTATGGCGTTCCTTCTACATCATGCGCCGGCAGCTCGAGCTCACCCTCGAACGTCGCCTGCAGGCTGACGCGGGGATCTCCACCGCGGACTACGAGATCCTCATCGCCCTCTTCAACGACCCCGCGAAGCGCCTCCGCGCCGGCCAGATCGGCGACATCATCGGCTGGGAGAAAAGCCGGGTCTCGCACCAGATCACGCGCATGGAGCAGCGCGACCTCGTCAAGCGCCAGGAGTGCGGCGATGACGCCCGCGGCGTGTGGGTAGTCCTCACGGAGGACGGCGACCGCGCGGTGCTCAACGCCGCGAACGACCGCCAGGAGGCGGTGCGCCAGTACTTCTTCGACGTGCTCGACGACGACGAGAAGGACGCGCTGCTGCGGATCTCGCACAAGGTGCTCGACACGATCAAGCCCCCGATCTGCGACGAAGTGAACGCTCCTGCCTGAGCAGCGCGATGTCGTGATCGTCGGCGGCGGCCACAACGGACTGGTCGCCGCGGCCTACCTCGCCCTCGCGGGCAAGCGCGTGACGGTGCTCGAGCGGCTCGACCACGTCGGCGGTGCCGCCGTCTCCGCGCAGGCATTCGAGGGGGTGGATGCCCGCCTCTCGCGCTACTCGTACCTGGTCTCGCTGCTCCCCGCGAGCATCATCCGCGACCTGCGCCTCGACATCACCCTCGCCCGGCGCCGGTACTCGTCCTACACTCCGGACCCCGGGACCGACCGCGGCCTGCTGGTCGACAACGAGTCCCCCGGCGCACCCGACGGCTGGCACGACTTCTACGCGGGCACCGGCCGCCTCGCGCGGGCGCTGTTCCCCACCGTGACCGAGCCGCTGCTCACCCGCGCCGAGGCACGGCGGGCTGTCGGGGATGACGCGCTCTGGGCATCCCTCATCGAGCGGCCGATCGGCGAGACGATCGCGGAGGCCTTCACCGACGACCTGGTGCGCGGGGTGGTCCTCACGGACGCGCTCATCGGCACCTTCGCCCCCAACATCGACGAGACTCTCGCGGGCAACCGCTGCTTCGTCTACCACGTGATCGGCGGCGGGACCGGAGACTGGGACGTGCCCGTCGGCGGCATGGGCGCCGTGACGGGCGAGCTCGCGCGGGCCGCGCGGCTCGCCGGCGCCGAGATCGTCACGGGCGCGGAGGTCACCGGCATCACTCCCGACGGCGAGGTCGCGTACCGGCACCGCGACGAGGAGCGCGTCCTCGCGGCGGACTGGGTGCTGGCGAACGTGGCGCCCTCCACCCTGGAGCGCCTGGTCTCGACACGGCCGCAGGCTGCCACCTACACCAGCGAGGGTGCCCAGGTGAAGGTCAACCTCCTCGTCTCGCGCCTCCCCCGCCTGCGCGACAGCGCAGTCGACCCGGCCGCGGCGTTCGGCGGCACCTTCCACATCAACGAGACGTGGTCGCAGCTCTCCACGGCCTACGACGCGGCGAGCGCGGGCCGCGTGCCCGATCCGCTCCCGTGCGAGATCTACTGCCACTCGCTCACCGACCCGACGATCCTCTCCCCCGAGCTGCGGGCGAGCGGCGCGCAGACCCTGACGGTCTTCGGCCTGCACACCCCGGCGCGGCTCGTGACCGAGGCGAACAACGAGGAGATGCGGGCATCCCTGCAGGCTGCGGCGATCGCCTCCCTCGACAGCGTGCTCGCCGAGCCCATCGAGGGGCTTCTGCTCGCCGATTCGGCGGGCCGCCCCACGATCGAGACCAAGACGACACTCGACCTGGAGCGGGCCCTCGGGCTGCCCGGCGGCAATATCTTCCACGGCCCGCTGTCGTGGCCGTTCGCCGAGGACGACGCCCCGCTGGAGACCCCCGCCCAGCGGTGGGGAGTCGCGACCGACCACCCCCGGATCCTGCTGTGCGGCGCCGGCGCCCAGCGCGGCGGCGGGGTGAGCGGCCTCGGCGGCCACAACGCGGCGATGGCGGTGCTCGAGGCGGGCTAGATCCACCTGTCGGGCTGTCGCCGGCGGGCGCTAGCGTCGACCCATGACTGACTTCTCCGCCCTGCGCTCGGCCGTGTCCGGCCCCGTCCTCACCCCCTCCGACGAGGGCTTCGCCGCCGAGGCCGCCGGCTTCAACCTCTACTACTCCCACACCCCCGCCGTCGTCGTGGGCGCGACGAGCGTCGCCGACGTGGTCGCGGCCGTCACCTTCGCACGAGACAACGGGATGCCCGTGCGCGTGCTGGCGACCGGCCACGGCTCGCACGCCCTCGTGACCGACGGCGTGCTGGTCACCACCGGCCGGCTCGACGAGCTCACCATCGCCGACGGCGTCGCCACGATCGGCGCGGGCGTCCGCTGGGGCGCCGTCGTCGCGGCTGCTGCCGAGCTGAGTCTCGCACCGATCACCGGCTCCTCCACGAACGTGGGCGTCGTCGGCTACATCCTCGGCGGCGGCCTCGGCCCGCTCGCCCGCAGCCACGGCTTCTCGAGCGACTACCTGCGCGGGGCGACCGTCGTGCTCGCCTCGGGCGAGGTGGTGCACGCGAGCGGCACCGAGAACGCGGACCTGTTCTGGGCGCTGCGCGGCGGCAAGGGCGGCTTCGGCGTCGTCACCTCCGTCGAGGTGCAGCTCGTCGCACTGCCCGGGCTCTACGCCGGCGCGCTCGTCTTCCCGGAGGAGAGCATCGAGCCCGTCCTGCGCGGCTGGGTCGACTGGACGGCCTCGGCCCCGGCCGACGTGACCACGAGCATCGCGATCATCCACTTCCCGCCGGTCGAGCAGGTGCCGGAGGTCTTCCGCGGAAAGACCCTCGCCATGCTGCGCTTCGCGTACCCCGGCGACACCGCCCGCGGCGAGGAGCTCGCCGCCCCGCTGCGCGCGCTGGGCACCCCGATGATCGACGGCGTACGCCCGCTACCGCTGGCCGACGTCGCGCAGATCCACAACGACCCGACGGACCCCTCGCCCGCGTACAGCCGTGGGGCCCTGCTGTCGTCCGTCGACCAGGAGTTCGCGACGGCGCTGCTGCAGTCCGCCGGCCCCGGGGTGCAGTCGCCCGTCATGGTCACCGAGGTACGGCACATCGGCAGTGCCACCGCCCACGATGTGCCCGAGGGGTCGAGTGCGGGCGGGCGGGCATCCGGCTACACGCTGTCCCTCATCGGCGCGCCGAACCCCGCCTTGTTCGAGACCGTGCTGCCGGGCGCCACGGACGCCGTGCTCGGCAGCCTGGTGGCCTGGCTGTCGCCCGAGACGAACATCAACTTCGCGGGCGGCCCGTCGGCGGCCGACTTCCCGAAGGCCTGGCCGGCGGAGACCTTCGCGCGGCTCGCGTCAGTTCGCGCGGCAGTGGACCCGCAGGGAGTCTTCGCGTATGGCCCGAAGGAGGCCTAGGGTCGAAGCATGCTGCAGGCGACGGGACGGGTGGTCAGGGATCGCGACGGGCTCGAGCTGCTCGTCCAGCGCCGACTGCCCGTGCCGTCCGCCACGGCGTGGGAGTGGCTCACCTCCCCCCGGCGCCTCAAGCGCTGGGGCGAGCACGTCACTGTCCTCGACAGCCAGCCGCAGTCCCGCCTCACCGCGAGCTGGGGGCCGGATGCCGCGCCCGTGACGGTCTCGCTCGCCGAGCTCGACGGCTCGACGATGGTGTACGTGTCTCACCGGGTGCCGAGCGCGCGGCAGGCCGGCGTCAGCGGACCAGCGCTCGAGTTCGCCCTCGACCGCCTCGTCGCGGCGCAGTCGGGCGGGGCCATGCCGTCGAAGGAGTCGTACCTCCCGCAGCAGCCCTACTACGAGCGGCTCGCGATGGACGGCGACCCGGACGCCTGGCCCGCGAGCTAGTCGGCCCGCCAGCACGTCGGCGCGAGGCCTAGGCCCACTCGCTGGGCGCCGCGTCCCGGGTGGGCGGCAGCTGGATGCTCGCTGCCCAGTCGGCGACCCAGGCCGGTGGGCGCAGCGCCGTGTCGGTGCCCGTGAGCTCCGCCAGCTCGGCGAGGCTCACGGTTCCGCCGCTCTTCTTGAGGAAGCGCGCCCGGGTCATGGCGCTCATGTAGATCTCGCCGTTCACGACGAAGCGCTGTTCCGCGTACACCGCGCGGTCGTCGTAACCGACTATGCGGGTTTCGAGCACGAACCTGGTGCCGTGGGTGAGGGACTTCCGGAAGGTGGCGGTCTCGTTGGCCATCACCGGGTAATACCCCTTTGCGATGAACTTCTTCCACAGCCCGGCGCGGATCATCAGGTCCATCCGCCCCAGGTCCATGAGCGAGAAGTACACGCCGTTGTTCATGTGGCCGAGCACGTCGAGGTCGGTGGCGACGACGCGCAGGGGAAGCCGGCTCACGTCGTGGATGCCCAGTGGCGGCTTCCTGCGGCTGCGGATCATATGGATGAGTGTCCGGAAGATCAGGTGCACCGCGTTAGGTTATTCGAATGCGCACTCTCTACTCCTCCGGGTCAGCCTGGGAGAACAAAATGGGCTACTCCCGGGCCGTGCAGGTTGGAGATTCCCTCTACATCTCGGCGACTTCTGCGGCTGCCGCAGACGGCTCCGTCTCGGGCGACCTCTACGAGCAGACCCGTTTCGCCCTCGAGAAGCTGGGCCCTGTACTCGCCGAGGCGGGCTTCCACTACGAGGACGTCGTCCAGTCCAAGGTCTACGTGACGAACATCGCCGACTGGGAGTTGGCGGCGAAGGCCCACGGCGAGGTCTTCGGCGACATCCGCCCCGCGCTCTCGCTCCTCCACGTGCTCCCCTTCCTCGACCCGGCAATGCTGGTCGAGGTGGAGCTGGTCGCCCACCGCGTCGCGGGTTGAGTAGCGCCCTCCAGGGCGCGTATCGAAACCCCGGGTGAGGGTCGAGGTGGAGCTGGTCGCCCACCGCGTCGCGGGTTGAGTAGCGCCCTCCAGGGCTCGTATCGAAACCCCGGGTGAGGTTTCGATACAAGCGCCAGCGCGCCCCACTCAACCAGCCTGGAACCTCAGTGCGCTCGATGGTCCTGCACGGTCATGCGGGGGCCGAAGCGGGGCTTGGTGAAGCCGCTCGACTCGATGAGGCGCATGATGCGCTGGCGGTGGCCGGCCCACGGTGACAGCAGTTCGAGCATCCCGTCGTCGTCGACAGGCTTGCCGATGAGGGCCCAGCCGACCAGAGCGGGCAGGTGGTAGTCGCCGACGCTCGGGGCGTCGGGGTCGCCGTGGGCGCGCTGAGTGGTCTCGGCGGCGGTCCACACGCCGACCCCCGGGACGCTGCGCAGTGCCCGCTCGACGACGGACCCGCCGCGGCCGTGGGCCAGGGTGCGCTCGAGGGACTCCGCCACGATCGCCGCGCGCACGGCGGTGGCCGAGCGCTCGGGGCCGACCCCCGCGCGGTGCCACTCCCACGACGGGATGCGGCGCCACGTCTCGGGCGCCGGGAAGACACGCATGGTGGCGGGCGCGGGCCCGGGCGCGGGCGTTCCGTACTTGGCCAACAGCACCCGCCACGACCGCCGTGCCTCGAGCCCGGTCACCTTCTGCTCGACGATCGCGCCGACCATCATCTCGAAGACCTGGCGGGTGCGCAGAAGGCGAAGCCCGGGGTTTCGGCGCAGGGAGTCCGCGAGGAACGGGCTGCCCGAGACATCCAGCCCCGACCAGTCGTCGCCGTCGCCCAGCAGCTCGGGCACGCCCGCGATCGCCCACTCGGCGCCGGGGCCCCACGCGGTGGCCTCGATGCGGTCCGCGCGCTGCGCAAGGTGGAGGGTGGCGGGGCCGTCGGGCGCGCGCAGGGTGCGCCAGACTCCGGATGCGTCGACCTGGTAGGTCGGCTCGACCGGGCCGCGCTGCAGGGGTCGCAGGGTGAGAAGCAGGTTGACCGCGCGGGCGGGGGCATACGTGGTGCGGAGGGGCTGCGCATCCACGATCGTCACGGGTCGAGGATACGTGCACTGGCCGACACGTAGCATTGCCGGGTGGCAGTCCCCAAGGTCCTCCTGTTCTACGCGTTCACGCCGCTCGCCGACCCGGAGGCCCTGCGGCTGTGGCAGCGCGACCTGTGCGAGTCACTGGGGCTGGGCGGCAGGATCATCCTCTCCAAGGACGGCATCAACGGCACGGTCGGCGGCGAGCTCGACGCGGTGAAGAAGTACCGCAAGAAGACCCGGGAGTACGCGCCGTTCCACGACATCGACTTCAAGTGGAGCGACGGCAAGGGCGACGACTTCCCGCGGCTGAGCGTGAGGGTGCGCGACGAGCTCGTGAGCTTCGGAGCCCCCGGCGAGCTCGTCGTCGATGAGGGCGGGGTCGTCGGCGGGGGCATCCGTGTCAGCCCTACCGAACTGCACGACCTGGTCGCCCGCAAGGATGTGACCTTCTTCGACGGGCGCAACGCCTTCGAGGCCGAGATCGGGCGCTTCAGGAACGCGGTGGTGCCGGATGTCGCGAACACCCGCGACTTCGTCGCCGAGCTCGACAGCGGCAAGTACGACCACCTGAAGGACGAGCCGGTCGTCACCTACTGCACCGGCGGGATCCGCTGCGAGGTGCTCTCGGCACTCATGGTCGCGCGGGGTTTCCGGGAGGTCTACCAGCTCGACGGCGGCATCGCGACCTACGGAGAGCAGTACCGGGATGCCGGGCTCTGGGAGGGCTCGCTCTACGTGTTCGACAACCGCATGGCCGTGCAGTTCAGCGACGACGCCGCGGTGATCGGGCGGTGCACAGTGTGCGGGGAGCCGACGAGCCGCATGCAGAACTGCAGCGACCTCGCCTGCCGCGAGCAGCTCGTGGTGTGCGAGAGCTGCGGCCCCGAGGTCTACTGCGCGGGTTGAGTAGAGCGCTCCAGCGCTCGTATCGAAACCCAGCGGGTTGAGTAGAGCGCTCCAGCGCTCGTATCGAAACCCAGCCCAACGACGAAGCGCCCCGGCGAACCGGGGCGCTCCGCTGTGCTGTGACTAGCCGCAGGTGACGGTGACGCCGTTGTCCAGCTCGTGGACACCGCTGCCGAGCTCGGCGCACTGCGCGGCGAGGCCCGCAGCGCCACCGACGACGACCACGACGATGATGATCGTCGCGATGATGCCGAGAATGCCGAGGACGATACCGACGGTGGCCGGGGTGTTCTTGAAACCGGCGCGCTTGGACTGGCCGCGCGCGACGATGCCGAGGATGAGGCCGATGAGCGAGAGGCCCAGCGGGACGGTGAGGAGGATGGAGACGATCCCGAGGACCTTGCCGGGAACGGTGGCGGGGGCGGCGGCGGGAGCCGGGGCAGCTGCAGTCATTAAATTTCTCCAAGAGAGTTTGCGTGCACCACGTTGGAGCACGTCGGCATGACTCTAGCGCTCAGGTGCCTTTCAGGTACATGCCCTATTCGGCGCGTGGAAAGTGGGTTTCCCGGTATGCGCCATGATTGATTCATGGCAATCGGCATCCTCACCAGCGGCGGCGACTGCCCCGGGCTCAACGCTGTCATCCGCGGGGCGGTCCTCAAGGGCACCCAGATCTACAACCAGGAGTTCCTCGGCTTCCGCGACGGCTGGCGCGGCGTGGTCGACGGCGACGTCATCCCGCTCGAGCGCAAGGACATCCAGGGCATCGGCAAGCAGGGCGGAACCATCCTCGGCACCTCCCGCACCAACCCCTTCGAGGGCAACGGCGGCGCCGACGTCGTCAAGGCGAACATGGACCGCCTCGGGGTCGACTCCCTCATCGCCATCGGCGGCGAGGGCACCCTTGCCGCGGCGAAGCGCCTCACCGACGCCGGCATCAAGATCGTCGGCGTCCCGAAGACCGTGGACAACGACCTCTCGGCGACCGACTACACCTTCGGCTTCGACACGGCCACGCAGATCGCCACCGACGCCATGGACCGCCTCCGCACCACGGGCGACTCGCACGGCCGCTGCATGGTCGCCGAGGTCATGGGCCGCCACGTCGGCTGGATCGCCCTGCACTCGGGCATGGCCGCGGGCGCGCACGCGATCCTCATCCCCGAGCAGAAGACGAGCATGGACCAGATCTGCGTCTGGGTGAAGTCGGTGATGGACCGCAAGCGCGCTCCGCTGGTGGTCGTCGCCGAGGGCTTCAAGCTGGACACCATGGATGACGCGCACTCCGAGCGCGGGCTCGACGCGTTCGGCCGCCCCCGTCTCGGCGGCATCGGCGACATCCTCGCCCAGGAGATCGAGGCCCGCCTCGGCATCGAGACCCGCTCGACGACGCTCGGCCACATCCAGCGCGGTGGGACCCCGACGGCCTTCGACCGCGTGCTCGCCACGCGGTACGGGATGGCCGCCGTCGACTCCGTGATCCACGGCCGCTGGGGCCGCATGGTGTCGCTCAGCGGCACCTCCATCACCCACGTGCCGTTCGAGGACGCCCTCGGCAAGCTCAACACGGTGCCACAGTCGCGCTACGACGAGGCCGCTATCCTCTTCGGCTGAGCCCGAATCCGTGCCACACTGGCGGGCATGAGCGCCTTCGTCATCATCGGTTCGGTCTTCGTCCTCATCGCAGCCCTCATCCACCTGCTGATCTTCTTCCTGGAGAGCGTGCTGTGGTCGCGGCCCGCGGTCTGGAGGCGCTTCGGCCTCAAGACGCAGGCTGAGGCCGACACGGTCAAGCCGATGGCGTTCAACCAGGGCTTCTACAACGTGTTCCTCGCGCTCGGCGCGGGCGTCGGGCTCGTCATGCTCGGCTCCACGAACTGGCAGCAGGGCGGCATCGCGCTGAGCATCTTCGCGTCCCTGAGCATGGTGCTCGCCGCCCTGGTGCTGATCACGTCGTCGCCGAAGCTCGCTCGCTCGGCCGCGATCCAGGGTGTGGCGCCGCTCATCGGCGTCGTCTTCCTGGTGCTGGCGCTGACGACGGCCTAGCCCGCCGCGCGTCGTTCGCGCTACAGGTTCTGTTTCGCGCTACTGAAACTGTTGTGGCGCAACTCAAGAGCTGTAGCGCGGCATGCTTCGTCCGCCAGGCTCCGCGCGCTGGCTCAGTGCGGCAGCTAGTCGGCTGCAGCGCCCCGTGCCGCGTGCTCCACGAGCGCCGCGACGAGTGAGTCGGCGGAGCGGTCGTCCGCGATGAGGTCCACCGTCAGACCGGCCGCGCGCGCGTCGAACGCGGTCCGGGGCCCGATGCACGCGACGACAGTGCCCTCCGGCAGCGGCGCGAGCTGAGCGGCGATCTGGCGCGCGACGGAGCCCGAGCTCACCAGCACCGCGCCGATGCGGCCGGATGCGACGTCCGCCGCGACCGTGTCCGACACCGGTACGCCGACCGTCCGGTACGCGGCGATGAACTGCACGTCGAGCCCGAGCTTGCCGAGCCCGGTGACCAGGTTCGGCTCGGCGATGTCGGACTGCGGCACGAGCACGCGGCCCGTGATCTCCGAGTGCGGCCACTCCTTGACGAGCCCGCGCGCCGAGTTGTCGGCCGCCGGCACGAAGTCCACGCGGTAGCCCGCGAGCACGAGGGCGGCGGCGGTCGTCTCCCCCACCGCGGCGATCTTGGTCGTGGGCGGGATCGTCGCGCCCTGACCGACGAACACATCGACGGTCGTGGCGCTCGTGACGACGAGCCAGTCGAACTGGCCGTCCTTCAGTTCGTGCAGCGCGTTGGCGAGCGCGGCGCCGTCGTCAGCGCTCGCGAAATTGATCATCGGCGCGATGACGGGTATCGCGCCGTAGCTCCTGAGGGTTGCCGCAACGCCGTCACCCCACTTGCCGCCTCGGGGAACGAGCACGCGCCAACCGCCGAGCGGTTTGGCTGCCATGTGCCTATCCTCCCCGACTGCGGCGGTGGGCGCGAATCGAGGGGATGCCCCTACTCGTCGTCGTCGCTGAGGACGGCCCACGCGACGAGGCCGACGACGACGATCGCCGCGGCGGTCGCGCCGATGATCCACGGCACCGGGTTCTTCTCGTACGAGGCCTTCGCCTTGTCGGTGATCTCGCCGAACCGCTTGGGAACGTTCAGCTTGTCCTCGATGGCATCGAGGGTTGCCTCGAGGTCGGCCCGGGCGCTGGTGACTCGTGCAGATGCGTCGCTCATGAGTTAGCTCGCTTTCCGATGCCCTTGATCGCGCGGACATCCTTCTTGATGCTCTTGATGGTTTCGGTGGGCGCCGGAGGCACGCCCTTCTTGAGGCTGGAGATTCCGACGAGGGCGAGGATGACCGCGATGAGCAGCACCCCGCCGCCGATGATGAGCGCGGACGCCCAGGCCGGCAGCACGGTCGCGAGCCCGAGGATCGCGGCGGCGATCAGCACGAGGACCGCGAAGAACGCGAACGTCGCCGCGCCGACCAGGAGGCCGATGCCGACGCCCGCGAGCTTGAGCTTGCTGATCAGCTCCTGCTTGAACGAGTCGATCTCGCCGCGGACGAGGTCCATGAGGAGCGTCGGGATATCGGCGATCAGCTTGAACAGGCCGCGCTTGGGAGCGGGACCGGGTACGCCAGTCATGGCCGGGCTACTTCGTCGTGGACGACTTCGATGCCGCGGGCTTGCGCGCCGCCGGCTTGGCCGGGGCCTTCGAGCCCGAGACCTGCGAGACGACCTTCTTCGCGCCGTCGGAGAGGAACTCCGCGACATCCGGCGCCTTGTCCTTCACGAACTCCTCGGCGTTGTTGACCTGCTTCTGCACGCGCGGGTCGTTCCAGAGCTTGAGTGCGCTGGCCTTCATCTGGTCGTACTTCTCGCGGCCGGCGCGCGTGCCGAGCACGTAGCCGATGCCGATTCCGACCACCAGCAGGATCTTGCCTTTCACGGTGTTCTCCGTTTCGTCGTGACGTCTGGTTCCAGAGTAGACCGCGGCCTTCACAGGAACTCTTGGGTTACGCGGCGGCGTCGGAGCGAGTAAGGTTCATCCTCGCGCATTTATACCGGCGGCGGAATACGTCAACGGGAGTGGGTTGAGTAGCCCGCCCGCGGCCGTATCGAAACCCTCTCGGACAACCGCGCCGCAGAGGTCCCTGCTCAACCCGCGAGTGCTGCTGCCCTCGCCGCCGCGGGCAGTGCCTCGAGGATGCGGCCCACCGCCACGTCGTCGTGCGCCGCCGACACGAACCACGCCTCGAACACGCTCGGCGGGAGTGACACCCCGGCGTCGAGCATGGCGTGGAAGAACGGCGGGTAGCGGAACGCATCCTGCGCCTTGACCTGCTCGTAGTCGCGCGGCGGGGTGCCGCGGAACGCCACGGAGAACAGGTTGCCGGCGTGCTGGATCGAGTGGGCGACTCCCTCCGCGGCGAGGGCCTCCCCGAGAGCCGTCGAGATGGTGGCCGCCGTCGCGTCGAGGTGCTCGTAGACAGCGGCATCCGTGAGTCGCAGTGTCGCGAGTCCGGCGGCAACAGCCACCGGGTTCCCGCTCAGCGTGCCCGCCTGGTACACCGGGCCGAGAGGGGCGAGAAGGTCCATGATCTCGGCGCGTCCACCGAGCGCCGCGAGCGGGAGACCGCCGCCGATGACTTTGCCGTACGTCACGAGGTCGGGCAGGTAGGACGTATCGAGGCCCCACCAACCGGCGGGGGAGACGCGGAAGCCGGTGAGCACCTCGTCCAGGATCACGAGCGCACCGTGCTCGTGCGCGAGGCGGGTGAGCTCGGCGTTGAAGCCCGAGTCGGGCGGCACGACGCCCATGTTCGCGGCGGCGGCCTCGACGATCACGGCGGCCACCTCGCGCGTGCTGAGCACCTCGCGCACCGCGTCGAGGTCGTTGTACGGGATGACGATGGTCTGCGCGGCGATCGCCTCCGGAACTCCCGCGGAACCCGGGATCGCGAGCGTCGCGAGGCCCGAGCCGCCCTCGGCGAGCAGCCCGTCGGAGTGCCCGTGGTAGTGGCCGGCGAACTTCACGAGCAGGTCGCGCCCGGTGGCGCCGCGCGCGAGCCGGATCGCGGTCATGGTCGCCTCGGTCCCGGTGGAGACGAGGCGCAGCTTCTCGACGAGCGGTCCCACGCGGTCTCGCACGAGCTCGGCGAGCTCGGCCTCGCCGGGGGTGGAGGCGCCGAATCCGAGACCGCGCGCCGCGGCATCCTGCACCGCCTTGATGACCTCGGGATGCGCGTGCCCCAGTATCGCGGGGCCCCACGCGCTCACGAGATCGACGTACTCGGTGCCCTCCACGTCGGTGACGTACGGGCCGCGCGCGCTCACGATCGAGCGGGGGGAGCCGCCGACCGAGCCGAACGCGCGCACCGGGGAGTTCACCCCGCCGGGCAGCACGGCGCGGGCGCGGGCGAAGGCCGCATCGTTGGTCGTCATCGTGCTCCCGCCTCGCGACTTGCCCCTAAATGCTGCGCCCCGGGCCGCGAGCGAGCATCTTGCGGCAACTCGTCGCCCCTCATCGGAGGGCCCGCGCGATCTCGGCGGCGAAGTAGGTCAGCACGGCAGCGGCGCCCGCCCGTTTGATCGACACCACCGACTCGTGGATGGCGCGCGCGCGGTCGATCCAGCCGTTCGCGGCGGCGGCCTCGATCATCGCGTACTCGCCCGACACCTGGTAGGCCCAGACCGGCACGAGGGAGAGCGCCGCCGCATCGGCGAGCACGTCGAGATAGCTCATCGCGGGCTTGACCATGAGGATGTCGGCGCCCTCCTCGATGTCGAGCAGCAGCTCGCGCGTGCCCTCGCGGCGGTTGGCCGGATCCTGCTGGTATGTGCGGCGGTCGCCGACGAGGGACGACTGCACGGCCTCGCGGAACGGGCCGTAGAAGGCGGAGGCGTACTTCGCGGAGTAGCCGAGCAGGGGGGTGTCAGTGAATCCAGCGCCGTCGAGCGCGTCACGCACCGCGGCGACCTGGCCGTCCATCATGCCGCTGAGGCCCAGCAGCTGGGATCCGGCCTCCGCCTGGGCGAGGCCCATGTCGCGGTAGCGGAGCAGCGAGGCGTCGTTGTCGACGCGGCCCTCCTCGTCGAGCACGCCGCAGTGGCCGTGGTCGGTGAACTCGTCGAGGCACAGGTCGGTCTGCACCACGAGCGCATCGCCGGCCTCCTCGACGGCGACCCGGGTCGCGACGTTGAGGATGCCGTCCGGGTCGGTCGCGCCGCTGCCGATCGCGTCCTTGTGCTCCGGTACCCCGAAGAGCATGACGCCGCCGATGCCGAGCTCCGCGGCCTCCGCGATCGCGGCGCGCAGGGAGTCGAGCGAGTGCTGCACGACCCCGGGCATCGACGAGATCGGGATCGCCTCGGTCGTGCCCTCGCGCACGAACAGCGGCAGGATCAGGTCCGCGGGGTGCAGCCGCGTCTCCGCGACGAGGCGGCGCATCGCGGGGGACTGGCGCAGGCGGCGAGGGCGGTCCATCAGGCCATCAGCTCCCGGGCGCCCAGATCGAACAGCTCGTTCGACACGCGCGCGGCGAGGTCGCCGGCCGGGTCCTTCACGTCGTCGACGTAGAGCGCGTGCGAACTCGTGAGACGGCTCGATCCGTCGGCCGCGTACACCCGCGCCGAGAGGAACAGCATGCCGTCGTCGATGAGCGCGTGCGCCCCGACCGGAGCCGAGCATCCCGCCTCGAGCAGTGCGAGCGTCTGGCGCTCGGCGTCGACGATCACACGCGACGTGCGGTGGTCGAGCGCGGACACGAGCTTCTCCTCGCCCGCGCGCACCTCGACCGCGAGCGCGCCCTGGCCGGGCGCGGTCGGCCAGCCGTCGATACCGAGGAACTCGGTGATCGCGTCGAGCCGCCCGAGGCGCTCGAGCCCCGCAGCGGCGAGCACGACGGCATCCAGCTCGCCCGAGGCGACCTTGCCCAGTCGAGTGTCGACATTGCCCCGGATGCCGACGACCTCAAGATCGGGCCGGCGGGCCTTCAGCTGCGCTACCCGCCGCGGGGAGCCGGTCCCGATGCGGGCGCCGGGCGGCAGGGTGTCGATCGTCAGGGAGTCCCGCGCGCACAGGGCGTCACGGGGGTCAGCCCGCTTGGGGATCGCCCCGATCACGAGGCCCGGGTGCGCCGCCGTCGGCAGGTCCTTGAGCGAGTGCACGACGACGTCGACCTCGCCGGCGAGCAGGGCGTTGCGCAGGGCGGTCGCGAAGACCCCGGTGCCGCCGAGGGTGGCGAGCGGCTCGGTCGAGCGGTCGCCCTCGGTGGAGATCGTGACGATCTCGGTCGCCGCGCCCTTGGCCGCGAGAGCGGAGGCGATCGTGCCGGTCTGGGCCACGGCGAGCGCCGAGCCGCGCGTGCCGATACGGAGCGTCACGGCGCGAGCCCCGCGAGCGCCGGCTTGAACCCGAGCCGCACGTTCTCGCAGCAGCCCGGCCGGCACACGTCGTACCAGGGGCCGAGCTCCGAGAGCGCGGGGCGGTCGGCGGTGGGGATGCCGTCCCGCCGCTCGAGGACGAGGTCGACGAGGCCGCTCACGAAGGCCGCATGGACGCCGGGAGTGGGAACCCGGACCGCGAAGACACCGTGCTCCTCAGCAGTCTCGAGCGCCTCGGTGTCGAGGTCCCACTTCACCTCCATGTGGTCGGAGATGAAGCCGAGCGGCACGATCACGACGGCCTTGGCTCCCTCGCCGGCCAGCTCGGTGATGCGGTCATTGATATCGGGCTCGAGCCACGGCTGCGTCGGCGGGCCGGAGCGCGACTGGTACACGAGGTCCCAGCCGATGCCCGGGTGGTCGAGCATGATCACCTCGGCGACCGCGAGGTGCTGCGCCTGGTACGCGTTCCCCTGCGGGCCGGAGCGCTCGGCATCCGCCGTCGGGATCGAGTGGGTGGCGAAGAGCACGCGGGTGTCTTCGGGGCGGATGCCCTGAGCCGCGGCATCCCGAAGCCCCTGCCTCACGCCCTCGATGAAGGGCTCGACGAAACCGGGGTGGTCGAAGAACTGCCGAACCTTGTCGATCTGGATCGCTCCGCCGAGGCCGGTCTCGTCGAGGGCCATCGCGTAGTCCTCGCGGTACTGACGGCAGCTCGAGTAGGACGAGTAGGCGGAGGTGCCGATCGCGAGCAGCTTCGTGAAGCCGCGCTCGTGCGCCTCGGTGAGCGCCTCGCGCAGGTACGGGCTCCAGTTGCGATTGCCCCACAGGACGGGCAGATCGATGCCGCGCCTCGCGAGCTCGGCCTCGAGGGCCGCCTTGAGCTCGCGGTTCTGGGCGTTGATGGGGGAGATGCCGCCGAACGCGCGGTAGTGGTGCGCGACCTCCTCGAGGCGCTCCTCCGGGATGCCGCGGCCGCGGGTCACGTTGCGCAGGAAGGGGATGACGTCGTCCTGGCCCTCCGGGCCGCCGAAGCTCGCGAGCAGGATCGCGTCGTAGGCGACGGGCTCCTCGACGTGCTCGGGGCCGGACTGGGCGGCGGGGGTGGCTCCGGGGACGAGGCCGTTGGTGATCGTCACTTCAGGATCTCCGCGACCTCGGCGGCGGGAATGCGGCGGCCGGTGTAGAACGGGATCTCCTCGCGCACGTGGCGGCGGGCATCCGTCTGCCGCAGGTGCCGCATGAGGTCGACCAGGTCGACGAGCTCCGGGGCCTCGAGCGCGAGGATCCACTCGTAGTCGCCCAGCGCGAAGCTCGCGACAGTGTTCGCGAGCACCTGCGAGTACTCGGAGCCCTTTCGCCCGTGCTGGCCGAGCATCGCGCGGCGCTCCTCGTCGGGCAGGAGGTACCACTCGTACGAGCGGACGAACGGGTAGACGGTGAGCCACGCCTCCGGTTCCTTGCCGCGCATGAAGGCGGGCAGGTGGTTGGCAGTGAACTCGGCGTCGCGGTGGACGCCCATCGCGTTCCACGTGGGGAGCAGAGCCGGCAGCGCGCGGCGCAGCTCGCGGAGGGCCCACTGCAGGGTCTCCGGGGTGTCGCCGTGCAGCCAGATCATGAGGTCCGCGTCGGCGCGCAGGCCGGAGACGTCGTAGAAGCCGCGGATCGTGACCTCCGCCGCCTCGACCGCCGCGATCGCGGGCTCCAGGTCGATAGTGCCGACCTCGCGGCTCGGGTCTCGGCGCAGCACTGCCCAGAGTGCGTAGCCGAGCGGCGTGGACTCGCTGTCGCTCATACGTCTATCCTCCCCCACGTTCGCTGGGAGCGCGGCGGGGGGGTTGAGTAGGCGGGTTGAGTAGGCGCTCTAGCGCCGTATCGAAACCCGGTGGGTTGAGTAGGCGCTCTAGCGCCGTATCGAAACCCGGTGGGTTGAGTAGGCCGCCCACGGCCGTATCGAAACCACGCACCCGCACACCCGGTTTCGATACAGGCGCCAGAGCGCCTTACTCAACCCACCCGGTTTCGATACAGGCGCCAGAGCGCCTTACTCAACCCGCGAGCAGCTCCTCCGCCTTCGCGCCCGCCTGCGCGATGATGCCCGCGAGGCCCGTGCCCGCGACGCTCTCCCCGACGTCAGCAGCGCCCTCGCGGGAGCGCGTCCACTCGACGCGGGCGAAGCCGACCGGTGCGGGCAGTTCGACGCCGAGCAGCGCCGAGGCGTCCTGCCGGGCGGCCTCCGCCAGGTTCTCGGGCTCGGAGTCGTACGACAGCCGCAGCACCTCGCGCCCACCGGCCCGCTCGCGGAGCCACTCCCACTTCGCGGTCGAGTGCGTGAGGGCACGGGCCCGGATGCCGACGGCCCCCTGCGCCACGAGCACCCCCGTGCCCCGGGGCGCCGTCGCCAGCTCGGGCGCCTCGACGACGAGTGTCGCGAGCACGACAGTTCGGCCGCCGGACGGGTCGAGCGGCGCGGCGAGCACGACGGTGCCGTCGAGGCCGTCGACCGACCGCGCGCGCCGCCCGAGCTGCACGTCAACGCCGTAGGTCTCGAGGTCGGCGGCCAGCTCGGTCACGAGCCGGTGCACCCCGCCGCGGATGCCGGCGACCGCGGAGCCGGCCGGCGCCGCATCCCGGAGCGACCGGACCGCCGCCGCGAGCGAGCCCTCGTGCGCGAACGCGGCGCGCAGGCCTCCCGCCCGGTCGAGGGGCAGCTCGTCCGGGTGCACCGAGTGCACGCCGTGCACGACCGGCGCCACGAGCTTCTCGAGCATGGCGCGCCCCATCCGGCGCCGCACCAGGGTGCCGAGGGTGAGGGATTTGCGCGCCCACAGCGACGGGATGAGGGCGTCGAGCTGGGCCCGGAGCGCCGCCCGCGCACCGACCACGGCGATGACGTCCGCGGCGAGGGGCGTGCCCGGGATCCCGAGGACGCTCGTCGCCGGCAGCGGCACGGCCGGGCCCGTCACGGGCTGCAGCCAGGCGCCCTCGGGCGACGGCACGACCAGCTCGTCGCCGAGCCCGATCTCGCGGGCGAGTGCCGCGACGGTGCCGCCGCGCACGGCGAAGCTCTCCGCACCGCTGTCCAGATCGATGCCTCCGACGAGGTGGCGCGCCACCGTCCCGCCGAGGCGGTCGGAGGCCTCGAGGAGGGTGACCGAGCGGCCCGCCAGGGCGAGCCTCCGCGCGACCACGAGGCCGCCGATCCCGCCGCCGACGACGGTGAAATCAGCGGGCATGGACCAGCTCGACGATGCGGGTGAGCACGTGGGGGTCGGTGTCGGGCGGCACTCCGTGGCCGAGGTTGACGACGTGAGCGGGGGCGGAACGGCCGCGGTCGAGCACGTCCTCCACGTGCGCCTCGAGCACGTGAGCGGGGGCGCCGAGCAGGGCGGGGTCGATGTTGCCCTGCAGGGGAACGCCGCCGCCCAGCCGCTCCGACGCGGTGTCCAGCGGGATGCGCCAGTCCACCCCCATCACGTCGGCGCCGATGCCGTGCATGGCCTTGAGCAGCTCGCCGCTGCCCACGCCGAAGTGCACCTTGGGCACGTCGTAGCCGCGCAGGTGCGACAGCGCGCGCTTCGAGTGCGGGGCCACCCGGCGCACGTACTGCTGCTCGCTGAGCGAGCCCACCCACGAGTCGAAGAGCTGCACCGCGGATGCCCCGGCCTCGACCTGCGCGACGAGGAACTCTCCCGCGATGTCGGCGCACCAGTTGAGCAGGGTCGCCCACACCTGGGGCTCCGTGTACATGAGTGTGCGGGTGCGCAGCTGGTCCTTCGAGGGGCCTCCCTCGACGAGGTAGGAGGCGAGGGTGAACGGTGCTCCGGCGAACCCGATGAGCGGGGTGGTGCCCAGCGCCTCGACGGTCATCGCCACGGCCTCGCGGATGGGCGCCAGCGCCTCGGGGTCGAGCGGGCGGAGGGCCGCGACATCCGCCGCCGTCCTGATCGGGCTCTCGAAGACCGGACCGCGACCGGGCACTATCGACACCTCGACACCGGCGAGCTTGGCCGGGATGACGATGTCGCTGAAGAACACCGCGGCGTCGACCCGGTGGCGCCGCACCGGCTGCAGCGTGATCTCGCTCGCCAGCGCGGGAGTGAGGCAGGCCTCGAGCATCTCGTTGCCCACGCGCAGCTCGCGGTACTCGGGCAGGCTGCGCCCGGCCTGCCGCATGAACCACACGGGCGTGACCTCGGGGCGGTCGCCGCGGTAGGCGCGCACCAGGGGAGAGGAGCCGGTCCGACCGTCGAGGAGGGGATGGTCGGAGGTCAGGGGCACGGGGTTAACATTAGGTCGTGCTCCTGTGCCTCAGCTCGAACCATGGCAATGCGAGCTTCGAGCTACTCGAGAAGCTGTCGTTCGTCGCCCCCGAGGCCACGGCGGCGCTGGTCGACTCCACGGCCTTCGTGACCGGAGCCGTCGTGCTCGCGACGTGCAACCGCTTCGAGGCCTACCTCGACATCGATGAGCCGCTCACCGCCGCGACCGCGGTGGCGGTGGCATCCACCCTCTCGTCGCTCAGCGAGGCGAGCGGCATCCCGACGGCCGAGTTGCGCGCGAGCATCACCGTGCATGAGGGCCAGGATGTCGCGGCGCACCTGTTCGCCGTGACCAGCGGGCTCGAGTCCGTGGTGGTCGGGGAGGACGAGATCGCCGGCCAGGTCGGGCGCGCCCTCGACCGCGCGCGCACGGAGGGCACCACGAGCCGCGACCTCGAGCGGCTCTTCCAGCGCGCCACCCACACCAGCCGCGGCGTGCGCAACCTCACCTCCCTGGGCGGGGCCAGCCGCTCCCTCGTGCGCCTCTCCCTCGAGCTCGCGTCGAGCCGGGTCGGCGACTGGGCGGATGCCCGCGTGCTCATCATCGGGACCGGGCGGTACGCCGCCACCACCGTGGCCGCGCTGCGGGAGAGGGGCGCGCGCGACATCCGGGTGCTCAGCCGCACCGGACGCGGACCGGCCTTCGCCGCCAAGCACGGGCTCGTGCACGACCACTCCTTTGACGTCGACGTCGTGATCGCCTGCACGGCCAACACCGTGATCGGGCCTGAGATGTTCACCGGCACCGACCGCCGCCTCGTGATTGACCTGGGCCTGCCCCGCAACATCGACCCGGCCGTGGCCTCCGTGCCGGGCGTCGAGCTGCTGGACCTCGAGACCGTGCGGCTGCACGCCCCGCTCGAGCAGCTCTCGGAGCAGGCGCACGACCTGGTCCGCACGGCCGCGGCCGAGTTCACCGCGGAGGCCGCCGCCGAGCCCGCCATCGTCGCGCTGCGCACGCACGTGTTCGAGCTGCTCGACGCCGAGATCGCCCGGGCCCGGGGGCGCGGCGCCGGCGACGAGACGGAGGCCGCGCTGCGGCACCTCGCGGGAGTGCTGCTGCACGAGCCATCCGTGCGCGCCCGGTCCCTGGCCGCGGAGGGCCGGCTCGACGAGTTCGTCGCGGGGCTCGACGCACTGCACGGGGTGCGGCCGGCGGAGCCCGAGCGGAAGGCCGACACCGCGTGATCCCCTGGGACTACGAGCCGATCCGCACCGAGCGGCTCCTCCTGCGGCTCATGGTCGACGGCGACCTCGAGGACGTGCACGCCTGGATGTCCGACGAAGAGGTCACGCGCTACCAGCTCTACGACGTGCGCTCCCGCGAGCAGGTGCAGGAGCACCTCGACAAGGTGAAGGACGCGCGCCACATCGAGAAGGACGACGACTTCGTCGAGTTCGCGCTCGACCTCGACGGCCGCGTCATCGGCTGCCTCTACTTCGTGCTCAAGAGCGCGGAGAACGAGACCGTCGAGCTGGGCTGGGCCCTGACCGCGGCCTACCAGGGCAAGGGCTACGCCGCGGAGGCCGCGCGCGCCGCCGGGCTCGAGCTCGCCTTCGACCGCCTGCAGGTGCACCGCGTCACCGCCGAGCTCGACCCTCGCAACACCCCGTCGATCGCCCTGTGCACCCGGCTCGGGATGCGCGAGGAAGCGCACTACATCGAAGACCTCAAGTTCAAGGGCGCCTGGGCCGACACCGGCGTCTACGCAATCCTCGACCGGGAGTGGCGCGCCGCCTCCGCCTGACCCTG
This sequence comes from Rhodoglobus sp. GW821-FHT12B09, assembly GCF_058809925.1. Taxonomy (NCBI): domain Bacteria; kingdom Bacillati; phylum Actinomycetota; class Actinomycetes; order Micrococcales; family Microbacteriaceae; genus Rhodoglobus; species Rhodoglobus sp. GW821-FHT12B09. The sequence goes on from NZ_JBXATB010000003.1 coordinate 290,719, forward strand.
GCCGCTGCGGCGCCCGCCCGCTGCCCGCGCCCGTCCCAGCCCCGCCCCGTCCCAGCCCCGCCCTCGCCCAGCCCGTCCCGTCCCGCCCCAGCCCCGCACAGCCCGTCCCGTCCGTGCCGTCCCGTCCCCGCCCGTTCGTTGCGGAGGATGGCGCGCCGCGACCGCGGTCCCGCGGTGCCGCCGCGCGGCGCGGCGTCCTCCGCAACGCGGGGCGCGGCGTCCTCCGCAACACGGGGCGCGGCGTCCTCCGCAACACGCGGCGCGGCGTCCTCCGCAACTCGGGAGGTGGAGCGAGTCGGGGAATTGGACGCCGTACAACACGAGTTGTACTACGTCCAATACATAACGACAGGCGTACTCGAAGGCGCGCCAAAGGAAGGCCTGACCGGCTCTTTTCAGCGGCGGCGGAACAGGCTCGCGACCCCGCGGACCACGGGGTTGTTCGCCAGGGCGATGAGAACGCCCACCTGCTTGAAGGAATCGCCGACGCCGGGGAACCGCATGAGCCGCCGCATCGGCATCGACGAGACCATGTCGAGAAGGTTCGAGCTCTCCCCGTCCCCGGCGCCCGCGGCGGCCCGCGCGAGGATCGGCCCGGTCACCGGGTGGTCGAGGAAATCGGAGACCCGGGAGTCGAGAGTGAGGCGCCCGGCGCGGGGGGCCGCGAGCTGCACGGGCGCGGAGGCAGCGATGTCGTGCGCGGAGCGCCCGATCTCGACCAGGTACCGCCCACCGGCGACCACCCAGGCCTTCGTGACGACGTCCCAGTGGCTGTACGCCCTGGATTCGAGCTCGAACTGCACACGGATCGACTCTCCGGGCTCCAGGGAGACCTTCTCGAAGCCCTTGAGCTCCCGGCGCGGCACCGAGATTCCCCCGGTCGGCGCCGAGACGTACAGCTGCACGACCTCCCGCCCCGCCCGGTCGCCGGTGTTCGTCACGGTGACGCTCGCGGTGCGGCCGTCGCGGGAGACCTCGAGGTCGCCGTACCCGAAGGTCGTGTAGGTGAGACCGTGGCCGAAGGGGTAGCGCACCGGCACGTCGACGGTCTCGTAGTACCGGTACCCGACGAAGATCCCCTCTCCGTAGCGCACGGTGTCGCCGTCGCCCGGGAAGTTCAGGTACGAGGGGTTGTCCTGGAGGCGGATCGGGATGCTCTCCGCGAGGCGCCCCGACGGAGCAACCCGTCCGAACAGCACATCGGCGACTGCCGAGCCGCCGGCCTGGCCCAGCAGCCACGCCTCCACGATCGCGGGCACGGAGTCGTGCCACGGCTCGAGCGACACCACGCCGCCGTTGGTCAGCACGACCACGGTCCGCGGGTTCGCCGCAGCGACCTCGCGGATGAGCCGCACCTGCGCCCCGGGCAGCTCGAGGTCGGTGCGGTCGTAGCCCTCCGACTCGTCCCGCGACGGCAGCCCGACGAACAGCAGCACGACGTCGGAGCGCCCGGCCACCGCCACCGCCTCGGCGATGAGCGGCGCGGGGTCGGCCCGCGCGTCGAAGGCGTAGCCCGGGGCGAACTCCACGGGGGCGACGGCGCTGATCGACTCGAGTGCCGTGTCGACCCGCGTCGCGTTCACCTGCGACGACCCGGCTCCCTGGATGCGCGGACTGCGGGCGAACTCCCCGATGATGCCGATCGCCTGTGCCGTGTCAAGGGGGAGCAGGTCGCTCTCGTTGCGCAGGAGCACCATCGACTCCGCCGCGGCCTCCCGTGCCAGCTGATGATGCGCGCCCGCAGACCCGGCCCCGGCGGCGCTCGTAGAGCCCGCCCGCTCCGCGAGGGCCCGCACCCGGCCCACGGCGGTGTTGAGCACGGAGACGGGCAGCGACCCGTCCCGCACCGCGGCGACCACCGCCTCCGCGCTGTCCCCCTGCGGTCCGGGCATCTCGAGGTCCAGACCCGCGGCGAGCGCGGGCACCCGGTGCTCGACAGCGCCCCAGTCTGAGACGACGAGCCCGCGGAACCCCCACTCCTCCCGCAGCACCTCGGTGAGCAGCCAGTGGTTCTCGGCGGCGGCCACGCCGTTGATCCGGTTGTACGAGCACATCACCGTCCACGGCTGCTCGCCGGTGACCACTCGCTCGAACGCGGGCAGGTAGATCTCGCGCAGCGTGCGCTCGTCGACCTCCGCGCTCACGGTCATCCGGTTGGTCTCCTGGTTGTTGGCCGCGAAGTGCTTGAGCGACGCCCCCACGCCCCGCGACTGCAGCCCCCGCACCCAGGCGGCTCCGAGCTCGCCGCTGAGCAGCGGATCCTCGGAGAAGTACTCGAAGTTGCGCCCGCACAGCGGTGATCGCTTGATGTTGATGCCGGGGCCGAGCAGCACCCCCACGCCCTCCGCGCGGGACTCGTCGCCGAGGGCGACGCCGACGCGCTCGACGAGCTCGGGGTTCCAACTCGACGCGAGGCCGGCCGCGGGCGGGAAGCAGGTCGCCGGAACGCTGTCCCCGATGCCCAGCGCATCACCGCCGCCGCGCTGGAGCCGCACCCCGTGCGGCCCGTCCGTGACGACGACCGGGGGGATGCCCGCACTCTCGATCGCGAGCGTGCTCCAGAAGTTCGCCCCCACCACGAGCGCGGCTTTCTGCTCGAGCGTGAGGTCTGGCATCCAGCTACTTTACGGCGCGAATCGGCGCGATCAGCGCCGCTCCCAGCAACGACAGAGCCGCCCCCGCGATGAACAGCGCGGTGTAGTTCCCCCCGCCGCCGATGGCCAGGAAGAGCGGCGCCATCGCGGGCGCCACCGACTGCGGCAGCGAGTTCGCGATGTTGAAGATGCCCATGTCCTTGGCCGCCGTGTGCTCCTTGTCGGGCAGCACGTCGGTGATGAGGGCGAGGTCGACGGCGAAGTACGCGCCGATGCCGACGCCCATCACGACGGCGGCGAGGTAGAAGGCGGGGAGGGAGTCAGTGAGGGCGAGCATCGCCAGCGCCACGGCGACGATCGCCGCCGCCGCGAACACGAACGGCTTGCGCCGGCCGGAGCGGTCGGACGCGCGCCCGCACAGCACGGCGCTCACGGTGAGCGAGCCCGCGAAGATCAGCAGCGCGATGAGCTGCTGGAGGATGAGGTCGCTCGGGGCCACCCCGAGCCGGTCGGTGATGAAGTAGGGCTGGTAGGTCGTGTACACCGCGAAGCCGAGGATGACGAAGAAGCGGCCGAACCAGGTCCACGCGACGTCGTACCGCTTGCCCTTGGCGATGGCGAAGCTGCGCACGAACCCGCCGACCGAGAACGCACCGACCTCGTCGTGCGGCACGTCCTTGATCATGACGGCGAGCAGGATCATCAGGACGGCGCCGACGATGCCCGGGATGAAGATCATGCTCGCGATGCCGAGGCCGGCGGCCTGCACGCCGTACGCGAGGCCGATGCCGACGACGGGGGAGACCTGCTGGGCGATGCCGAGCACCGCGCTCACCCGGGCGCGCTGCTCGAGCGGCACCTGGTCGGGCAGCAGCGCCTGCAGGGCGGCGAGCACCATGTTGAGCGTGAGCTGCGCGAGTGCCCAGCCGATCGCCACCACTGCCAGGGTGGGGGCGAAGCCCACGATGAACAGCGCAACGACGCCGCCGAGCGCACCGCCGATGATCCACGGACGGCGGCGGCCGAGCCTCGACCGGGTGCGGTCGCTCGCCGCGCCCGTGAGCAGGTTGGCGAAGATCGCGACGAGGGCGCCGAGCGCGGCGATGAGCCCGAGGCTCGTCTCCTTGCCCGCCGGGTCCAGCTCGGCGATCTTGAGAGCGAGGGTCGTCACCACCGGGGTGATGAGCGCCACGTACGAGCCGACGTAGCCGATCGCGTACAGCGCGATGAAGCGCGGGGTGGCCGTCGGTATCGACGTCGTCGTCATGATGTCGAATGTACCGGCCCGAGTGCCGGAAACGCCGAAGGGCCCGGGTACGAATACCCGGGCCCTCCGTCTGCCGTTGCTGTGGCTACTCGGCAGCGACCTTGGCCTCAGTCCACTTCCGGCGGGCGATGAACAGGCCGCCGATGCCGATGAAGACCATGCCGCCCGCGAGACCGAGCTGGCCGATGGAGCCGGAGCCCGTGTAGGCGAGGGTCGTCAGCTCGCAGCCGAGGCTTGCCGAGGGGAACTTCAGGACGGTCGGGTTGACCCAGCTCGGGTCGAGGCCGTTCTTGGGGTCGGTCGGCGTCGCGATGAGCGTGACGTTGCCGGCGGAGGTGACCTTGTACGTGCCGGCGGGGGTGTTCTTCACACCGTTGACCTCCCACGTGATGGTGCCGGCCTTGACCGCGCCGATCGTGTAGGTGGCTGCCGAGGTGCAGGTGGCCGGAGTCTGCGAGACCTTCGGGGTCACCAGGGTCAGCGTGGGGTTCGTGCACTTGCTGGAGTCCTGCACGAAGAAGGTCCACACTCGCGAGGCCGTCGGCTGCAGCTCGTATCCCGCCGCCGCAACCGCGGTGACGATGTACTTGCCGGCATCGACGTTCGTGTACTGCGCCGTCGGGGTGGTCACCACGTGGGTGATCGTGTTCTCGAAGGTGTAGACCACGCGGGCATCCGTGGCGACCTGGATCCAGCTCGTGAGGGCCGTGTTCGGGTCGGTGATGCTGCACTGGGAGACACTCGGATCGGTGCCGATCGTCACGCCGCACTCGCTCGAGACCTCGGCCGGGGTGAGCGGGCGGTGCGAGACAACGGGCGTGCCCTTGACCTCGGCCTGCTCGACCCACTCGAGCTTCGTCGTGTCGAAGGCGTAGTCGGTGGTGAACGTCGTCGTGGTTACGGTGGCGTCGTTGGCGGCGCAGTCGAAGACCGACTTCACCTCGTCGCGCTGCTTGGGGTCGGGCTTGGTGTACGGCGGGCACGGTGCGGCGGTGAGGTCGAAGGCCTGGCCGTCGGCGGTGACCTGGTAGGTGGTGCCGGCGTTCGAGACGTTCGGCAGGTCGACGGTCACGCTCTTGCCGGCGCCGACCGTCGTGTCGTAAGCGGGGCTGCCGACGACCTGGAACAGCACCGGCTTGTTGCTCGCCGTGTTGTCGAAGGTGATCGAGAAGGTGCGGTCGGAGGCGGTGCCGTCGGCGACGTAGACGCACTGGCCCACCACGGCGACCGGCCGCGGCTTCACGTTGCAGTCGTAGGTCGTGCCGACATTGCCCGTGAAGGTGATCACCTGGTCGGCGTCGCCCTTGAAGTAGTAGCCGGAGGCGGGGGTCGCGGTGACGGTGTAGTCGCCGGTCGCCTTGTCGAACACGGTGGCGTAGACGACGCCGGTCGTGGTCTTGGCGGTGACCGAGCCGACGGTGCCGCAGTCGGTGACCTTGACCACGTCGGGGGCGACGGGGGTCGCCTCCTTCGGTCCGCAGCCCGCGGGGAAGGAGTTGAACGTGATGTTCTGGCTGTTGCTGACGCTGCCGCTCTGCTTGTACCAGGTGACGGTGATCGCGAGGCTGACTGCCGCGTTGCTCGTCACGTGCTGCACGTAGGTGGTGGGCTTCGAGAGCGACTTGTCCGAGCCGTAGTAGTTGGGGTTGGCCGGCAGAACGGTGCCGACGGGGACGGCGGCGTTGTTGGACGCCGTCACCTTCCCGTCGAAGTTCTCGGAGTTCATGACGCTCCACGTCACGTCCCAGCCGCCGTCGGTCGTACACACCGCGCTGGCTGCCAGGTCGGTGTGGTGCGCCGACGCGGGGGCGGCCACCGCGACGAGGGCAAGGCCCCCGGCGATGAGCAGCGCGGACGCAACGGCAAGGAACTTCTTGAACACGGTCGATCTCCAGGGGTAGGAGTTCGGGCACAACCGTATGACGCTCGCGGTTTCGGGACGCGGTCGTTTTCTCGGGTACTCGACTGCACCGTTTCGGATACGCGGCGAAATTTTCGGGTTCAGCCGCGTCGGTGCGTGTTCAGGTTAGACGGTCCCCCCAAATGCGGACAAGCCACCATTTCGGGGGGTGTCCTCCTTTTGGGGGACGTACCCCGGTTCAGTGCACGTACTCCAGAAGGTCGTACCCCACTGTTCGCATGGCATCGAGGGCGCGCAGGCGTGCAGCGAGGCCGTCGTCGTTGAACTGGATGGACACCGCGTACGACACCGCGCGCCGGCCGCCGCGCAGTGCGCCCGCCTCCGCGCGTACCCCGATGTCGGTGCCCGTCTTGTTCACGAGCAGGGTCGAATGATCGGTCCCGCGGTGCGAGAGGGGGTCGAGCCCGAAGGCGCTCGAGACCATCGAGAGGTCGCTGTTGAGCGAGAGCCACCCCATTACCCGCTGGCTGGTGAGGGGGTCGACGATCTCGTTGCGGGCGAGGGCGCCGAACAACCAGCTGAGCTCCGCGGTCGATCCCACGGAGAGCTGCGGTGCGTCATCCGGGCCCCTGCTGTCGCGCACGAGATCGAGGAGCGCAGTGCGCATGAGCCCGAGAGACTCCGTGCGGGCGCGGACCGCCGCGAGCCCGACCTGCCGAAGCAGGACGTTGGTCGCGAGGTTGTCGCTCGTGGAGCCGACGAGGGTGGCAAGGTCGGCGACCGGCAGCGACGGCGCCTGCAGGTGCTGCCAGATGCCCGAGTCGCCCACCGCGTCGCGCGGGGTCTTGTCGAGGATGCCGAAGCCGGAGAAGTCGCGACTGGTGAGCCGCGCCGACACCTCGATGAGCAGGAGGATCTTGCCGATGCTCGCCGTGGGAAGCACGATGCGGTCGTCGATCGCGAGCAGCGTGCGGCCCGAGTTCAGGTCGACGGCGCTCGCGGAGACCTGCGCCCCCTCGTACGCGAGCTTTCCGAGCGCGGCAAAGGTGCTGGCGAAGTTCGCGACTTCGCCAGCTCCAGCGTGGCGCGCGACCCTGGGGGCGCGCACCCGCTCGCTGCGTTCACGGGTTCGGGCTGCATCTACCAAATAGTGACGCGTTCTTTCGGGTCGAGCCAGAGTGAGTCAGTTTCGGTTACACCAAATGTCTCATAGAACTCGTCGATGTTGCGCACGATCTGGTTGCAGCGGAACTCGTTGGGCGAGTGCGGGTCGATCGAGATGAGCCGGATGACCTCTTCATCCCGCGCCTTCAGCTGCCAGGCCTGCGCCCAGGAGAGGAAGAACCGCTGCGCACCGGTGAGCCCGTCGATCACGGGCGGCTCGTGCCCGTCCAGGGAGAGCAGGTAGGCCTTCCACGCGATGGAGAGCCCGCCGAGGTCGCCGATGTTCTCGCCGATGGTGAGCGCGCCGTTGACGTGGTGGTCCGGCACCTGCCGCGGCGCCAGGGCGTCGTACTGCGCGATGAGCGACTTGGTGCGCTCCTCGAACGCCTCGCGGTCGGCCGGCGTCCACCAGTCGGTGAGCCGTCCGTCGCCGTCGTACTTCGAGCCCTGGTCGTCGAACCCGTGCCCGATCTCGTGGCCGATGACGGCGCCGATCGCGCCGTAGTTGGCCGCGGCATCCCGGGTCTCGTCGAAGAACGGGAACTGCAGGATGGCCGCCGGGAACACGATCTCGTTGAAGCCGGGGTTGTAGTACGCGTTGATGGTCTGGGGTGTCATGAACCACTCGTCGCGGTCGAGCGGCTTGCCGATCTTGCCGAGCTCGCGCTGGAACTCGAACTCGCTCGTCGCGCGCACGTTGCCGATGAGGTCGGCGGCGTCGATCTCGAGAGACGAGTAGTCGCGCCACTTCACCGGGTAGCCGATCTTGGGGGTGAACTTGTCGAGCTTGTCGAGGGCGCGGGTCTTGGTGTCCGCGGTCATCCAGTCCAGGTCGGTGATCGACTGGCGGTAGGCCTCGACGAGGTTCGCGACGAGCACGTCCATCGCGGTCTTCGCGGCCTCCGGGAAGTGGCGCTCGACGTAGATGCGCCCGACAGCCTCGCCGAGCGATCCCTCGACGAGCGAGACGCCGCGCTTCCAGCGGGCGCGCAGCTCGGGAGTGCCGGTGAGGGTCTTGCCGTAGAAGTCGAAGTTGGCGTCGACGAAGTCCTGCGAGAGGTAGGCGGCGTTCGACCGGATGACCTGCCACGACAGCCAGTCCTTCCAGGCGTCGAGCTTCTCCGCGACGAGCACCGACTCGAGGCCCGACATGAAGCTCGGCTGCCGCACGACGACCTCGTCGAACGACCTGTCGGGCACGCCGAGCGCGTTCAGCCAGATGTCGAGGTCGACGCTGCCCGCGAGGTCGTTGGCGGCGGACCACAGCATCGGGTTGTAGGTCTTCTCGCTGTCGCGGGTGGCGACGTTGTCCCAGTGGTGGCCGGCGAGCTCGGTCTCGAGCGCGACGATGCGGGCGGCGCGGGCGGGTGCGTCGTCGAGGCCGGCGAGGGCGAGCATCCGCTCCAGGTACTCCGCGTACTTGGTCCGGATGTCGGCGAACTTCTCCTCGCGGTAGTAGGACTCGTCGGGCAGGCCGAGGCCGCCCTGCTCGACGAACACGAGGTAGCGCTCGGGCTGGCCGGGGTCGTTGTCCACGAAGAGCTGGAAGAACCCGCTCGACCCGCCGCGCTCGAGGCGGCCCAGGGTGGAGAGGAGGTCGTCGATGGATGCCACGGCCGCCGCCTCCGCGAGCGCGGGCTTGATCGGCTCCGCGCCGAGGGCGTTCACCCTGGCCTCGTCGAGGAAGCTCGCGTACAGGTCGCCGACCTTGCGGCCCTCCGTGCCCGGCGCCGCCGACTGCGACTCGACGATGATGTCGCGCACCGCCTTCTCGGCCTCTTCGGCCAGGAGGTAGAAGGACCCGTAGCGGGCCTTGTCGCTGGGGATCTCCGTGCGCTCGATCCACTTGCCGTTGACGTGCCGGAACAGGTCGTCCTGCGGGCGGATGGCCGAGTCGAGCTCGCCCTGGTCGATTCCTGCCGAAAGTGGGGTGTCGAGACTCATGCGGGAAAGCCTAGTTCGCTAGCCCTTCCGCAGTTCGCTCCACTCCCCGAGCACCTCGGGCAGCCGCTTCTTCAAGAACTCGAAGAACGCGGCCATCTCCTCCATCTGAGCCGCCCCCCGCGGGCCCAGGGCGGGGGCGGCGCGGCGCGCGAGCTCGGCCATCATCACGTACACGTCGTTCTTCTCTATAGAGACGGTGTACCAGGGATGCTCGGGCAGCTCGTACACGTACCTGCGGCTGCCCGGCAGCACGTGGCGGCGGATCATGCCGATCGTCGTGAGGTAGCGCACCGCCCCCGAGATCGCCGCCGGACTGGCCTGCGCCCGCTCCGCGAGGGCCTCGGCGGTGAGCTCCGTCTCCTCGCTGGTCATCAGCGTCATGAGCACCGTGGCGGGGAGGCGGGGGAATCCGTTGGCGGCGAGCGCACTGACGGCCTGGGCGACGGGGTCGTCCCTCAGGCTGCGCTGTGCGTCATCCGTCATGCCGTCAATTGTCTCCTGCGCAGGGCCAGCACCGAGAGCGCCACAAGCGCGACGGAGACGGCGACCACGACGAGGGCAGGGCCCCAGTCCGGGTCGGGCCCGGGCAGCAGCGGGGTGTGGGCATAGGGGCTGATGTCCCGCACCGCATCGGGCAGCTGCACGAGCGCGCCGAACTGGCCGACGAACGCCCCGACGGCGACGAGCGCCCAGCCGGCCGGGATCGTCGCGCGCGGAAGCACCGCGAACACGAGGGCGGTGACCGCGACGAACGCGAACGCCGCGGGGAGCTGTGCGGCGCCCGCACCGAGGCTCGACCAGAACCGGTCCGGCTCGGTGCCGAGGAACGACAGCCCGGCGCCCAGGCCCGCGGCGAGCGCGACCGCCGCCGCCGACACGAGCCCCACGAGCACGTAGCCGAGCAGCCAGGCGCTCCGGTGCAGCGGTGCGGCGAGCAGCAGCTCCGCCCGGCCGTCCGCCTCATCGCCGCGCGCCCGCATGATCGCCTGCGCGCCGGCGGCACCGGCGAGGATGCCCGCGATGCCGACCACCGCCACGACGAGCAGGTCGATGAGCTGCCCCGTGCCGCCGGGGATGAACAGCTCCAGCACGCGCCGCAGCTGGTCGCTCAGGCCCGCCGCACTTGCGAGGCTGCCCGAGAGCGTGCCCGCGAGGGACCCGAGGACGAACCCGCCGACCGCCCACCCGACCACCGCCGGCCACTGCAGCCGCCACGCGAGGCCGAGGCCGGAGCGCAGCAGCGGAGTGCCCGCGGCTCGCCCGTTCCGCTCGCGCAGGACGCTCGCCCCCGCGTCCCGGCGGGACTGCACCGCGAGGGCGACGACCACGCCGATCACGGCGAGCGCCGCGCTGAGCAGGAGGGGCGACAGGTCCGCCCGGGTGAACGCGTAGACATGCTGGCCCCAGCCGATGGGGGAGAGCCAGCTCGGCCAGGCGCTCGTGACCGTGATGGTGTCGAACTCAGGCGTGCCGGTGGCATCCCCGACCGCCCGCAGCAGGAAGGAGACGCCGACGATCGCCGCGGAGATGCCGTTCGCCGCGCGCGAGGTGGGCGCGAGCTGGGCGACCACGGCCGCGATCGCGACGAACACGGCACCGGTCGTCGCGGCCGCGAGCCCGGCCGCCCACGACCCCTGCGCCGGGAGGCCGCCGCCCTGGAGCCCGAGGGCCACGAGCACGCCGAGAGCGAGGTTGGCGACGAGGCCCCACAGCACGGTCGCGGCCAGCGGCGCCGCGCGGCCGACCGGCGTCGCGCCGATGAGCTCGAGCCGGCCGCCCTCCTCGTCGGCGCGAGTGTGGCGCGTGACGAGGAAGGTGCTCATGAGCCCGGCCATGATCGCGATGTAGCAGAACACCTGGAAGTAGACGTAGGCGCCGAGGGTGCCGCCGTCCGGCAGGCCGCGCAGGGCGAGAAGGGACGGCGTCGCGATCGCGACCTTCAGCACGGCCTCCCGGCCGGCGTCGGTGGGGAACTCGGTCTGCACCCCTGCCGCTCCCGCGTAGGCGAGCAGGCCCGTCGCGGCGACCCAGATCGGCACCACTATCCGGTCACGCCGAGCACGGAACAGGAGCAGTCGCAGCATCAGGACTCCGTGCCGTAGTGGCGGAGGAAGAGCTCCTCGAGCGAGGGCGGCGTCACCGTCAGCGAGTGCACGGGGCGCTTGGTCAGTTGCGCCAGGGCGGCAGCCGTGGCATCCGTCTCCACATCGAACAGGAGCGCGTCGCCCTCGCGCCGCACGTGCAGCACCCCCGGGATCGCCTCGAAGTCGGCCGCGGGCGCGTCGGTGACCACCCGCACCGCGTTGCTCGTGAGGTGGCGCATGTCGGCGAGCGTCCCGGTCTCGACAGCGGCCCCGGACCGGATGATCGTGACCCGGTCGCACAGCTCCTCGACCTCGCTGAGGATGTGGCTCGAGAGCAGCACGGTAGCGCCCTCCCCCTTCACGCGCCGCACCTGGGCGGTGAACACGGCCTCCATCACGGGGTCGAGGCCGCTCGTCGGCTCGTCGAGCACGTAGAGGTCCGCGCGGCGGGCGAACGCCGCCACGAGCGCGACCTTCTGCCGGTTGCCCTTGGAGTAGCTGCGGCCCTTCTTGCGCGGGTCGAGCTCGAAGTCGCGGATGAGCTCCGCGCGGAGCTGCGGATCGGCACCGCCGTACAGCCCGGTGAGCAGGTCGATGGTCTCGCCGCCGGAGAGGTTCGGCCACAGGCTCACGTCGCCCGGCACGTACGCGAGCCTCCGGTGGATCTCGACCGCGTGCGTCCACGGATCCTTGCCGAGAACGGCCACGTCGCCGCCGCTCGCGCGCATGAGTCCGAGGAGCACCCGGATGGTGGTGGACTTTCCCGCGCCGTTCGGCCCGAGGAAGCCGTGCACTTCGCCCGCGTCAACGCTGAGGTCCAGCCCGTCGAGGGCGATGACCCGACCGAAGTTCTTCCGCAGGCCCGAGGCCTGGATCACAGCTGTCATGAGCGCGATGCTACGCCTGATTCACGATTTTGTGAATCTTATGAATTTGCCTCGCGGTCAGTCGCGTGCCGGCCCGGTGGTGTTGCCCTCGCGGAACTCGCTCGTGAACCCGCGCGGCGCCGGCGTGCCGCCCGCGAGCAGTTCGACGATCGCGGACCCCGCCGCGCGCCCCTTCTCGACCGCCGGCTGGACGAGCGTCGTGAGCTCATAGGGCGCTGCGCCCTCGATGCGCGCGCCGTCGAAGCCGACCACGCTCAGATCGTCGGGCACCCGGATGCCGAGTTCCTCCGCCGCGCGGATCACCCCCAGTGCCAGCAGGTCGCTCTGCGCGACAACGGCTGTGGGCCGGTCCCGCGCGAGCAGCGCCCGACCGGCGATGAGCCCCTCCTCCACCGAGCTCCCGGCCGCGACTACTCCGCCGATGGACGGGTACACGTCCCTGGCCCCGCGAATGCGCTCCTTCGACGTGAACGCGGTCGACCCCGCGATCCGCGCCTCGGTGAGCTCTCCCCGCGCGTGGGTGGGCTCGAGCGGGAGGGTGACGAGGGCGACGCGGGTGTGGCCGAGCTGCTGCAGGTGGCGCGCGGCGCGGGCCGTGGCATCCCGGTTGTCCAGGTCGATCGCGAGCACGTCGGGCATGTGCTCGGCCTCGATCGCGACGACGGGAATGCCGCGCTGACGCAGCACTACGACCGACTTGTCGAGCTGGGTGCTGCAGCCGACGAGCACCACCGCGTCCATCGGCGCGGTCGACAGCTCCGGATGCCCGTCCTCCTGCGACTCGGTGAGCAGGAGCAGCGCCAGCCCCGCGGAGCCGAGCACGTCCGCCAGGCCGTCGAGCATGGCGATGTTCATCGGGTCGCGGAACGCCTCGCGCAGCCGGTCCTCCATGAAGACGCCGACGATGCCCGAACGGCCGCGGCGCAGCGACTGGGCCCGGGGGTCGGGGCCGCCGTAGTTGAGCTGCTCGGCGGCGGCGAGCACCTTCGCGCGGGTCGCGTCGGAGACGGGGCCGGCGCCGCTGAAGGCGAGCGAGGCCGTGGAGGCGGAGACGCCGGCGAGCGCCGCAACGGCCGCGAGATTGGGTCTCGCCCGCTTGTCGCTTGCTCCGGGCTCCATGGCGTTGTAGCTTAGTCGAATCGAATCGATCGAATCGATTCGAGAACTACTTCGGGAGAGCGCATGACGAACACGACCACCCTCACGCGGCCGCAGGTCGTGGCCTGGCGCAATGCCGTCTTCGCGATCTTCGTACTCCCGGGCCTGGCGATCTCGACCTGGGTGTCCCGGCTCCCCGCGGCACGCGACATCCTCGACGTCAGCCCGGCGCAGGTCGGCTTCCTCCTGTTCGGCATCGCCGCCGGCTCCATCCTCGGCCTGCTCGCCTCGAGCCACGTCGTCGCCCGCTTCGGCGCGCGCAGCACCGTCGTCGTGGGCATGATCACCAACGCGGTCGGCCTCGCCGTCGCCGGGGTCGGCGTGACCGTGGTCTCGAACTTCGCGGTGGCCTTCGTCGGCCTGCTGATCTTCGGGGCGGCGGCAGGCTGCACCGATGTCGCGATGAACGTCTCCGGCGCCGCCAACGAGCGCGCCCTCGGCCGGGCGATCATGCCGGTGTTCCACGCCTTCTTCAGCTTCGGCACCATGCTCGGCGCCGGTCTCGGTGCCCTCGCCGAGGCGGTGGGCGTGCCGATCGTGCTCCACTTCGCGGTCATCGCCGCCGTGATGGTGATCGGCACCCTTGCGACGCGGCCCTTCGTCCAGGACGAGCACGTGATCGGCGACGACGGCGAGCCCGTCCCCGCGGACGACCACGCGAACACCTGGCGCGGCCGCCTCAGCATCTGGAAGGACCCGCGCACGATCCTCATCGGCGTGCTCGTGCTCGCGGCCGCCTTCGCCGAGGGCTCGGCCAACGACTGGCTCGCCATCGCGATGGTCGACGGCCACGGCGTGAGCAACGCGACCGGCGCCCTCGTCTTCGGCATCTTCGTGACCGCCATGACCGTGGGCCGCCTCACGGGCGTCTTCCTCCTCGACAAGTTCGGCCGGGTCCCCGTGCTGCGCGGCTCGTTCCTGCTCGCGTCGATCGGCCTGCTCATCGTCATCGTCGTGCCCAACCCCTACGTCGCCATGGGCGGAGCCGTGCTGTGGGGCCTCGGGGCCGCACTCGGGTTCCCGGTCGGGATGTCGGCGGCCGCCGACGACCCGCGCACCGCCGCCGCCCGCGTGAGCGCGGTCGCGACGATCGGCTACTTCGCGTTCCTCGTCGGCCCGCCCGTCATCGGCCTCATCGGCGAGCACACCGGCGTGCTGCTCGCACTCCTCGTCGTGCTCGTGCTCACCGCGGTGGGGGCCATCGTGGCGGGCGGCGCGCGCGAGCCCCGGGGCGCGGCCGCGGCATCCGTCGACACCTTCGACGACCCGCAGTCGTAGCCCCGCGCTACAGGTTTCGACTCGCGCTACAGCAATTTCAGTGGCGCAGCTCGAAAGCTGTAGCGCCGCCGCGTGCGGGCCACTCTCCGACCCTAGACTCGTCTCCGTGCGCCTCGTCATTGCCCGCTGCTCGGTCGACTACGCCGGCCGGCTCAGCGCGCACCTCCCGCTCGCAACCCGGCTCCTGCTCGTGAAGGCCGACGGCAGCGTGCTCGTGCACTCCGACTCGCTCTCCTACAAACCGCTGAACTGGATGAGCCCGCCCTGCACCCTCACGGTCATGGAGCCGGAGCCCGAGCAGCTCGAGGCCGGTGTCACGCAGCTGTGGCGAGTGGCGCAGGCCAAGACCGCCGACCTGCTCGTCATCTCCATCCACGAGATCCTGCACGACAGCGCGCACGAGCTCGGCGTTGACCCGGGACTGCAGAAGGACGGCGTCGAGGCCCACCTTCAGAAGCTCCTCGCCGAGCAGATCGAGCTCGTCGGAGAGGGCCACCGGCTCGTGCGCCGCGAGTACATGACGGCTATCGGCCCGGTCGACATCCTGGCGACGGATGCCACGGGCGCGAGCGTCGCGATCGAGATCAAGCGGCGCGGCGACATCGACGGGGTCGAACAGCTCACCCGCTACCTCGAGCTGATGAACCGGGATCCGCTGCTCGCCCCCGTGACCGGCGTCTTCGCCGCCCAGGAGATCAAGCCCCAGGCCCGCACGCTGGCCCAGGATCGCGGCATCCGCTGCCTGCTGCTCGACTACGACGCGATGCGCGGTCTCGACGACGCCGACTCGCGGCTGTTCTAGTCCCGGCCGGTTGAGTAGGCCCCCTAGGGCCGTATCGAAACCCGGTGGGTTGAGTAGGCGCTCCAGCGCCGTATCGAAACCCGGTGGGTTGAGTAGGCGCTCCAGCGCCGTATCGAAACCACTCAGTCGAACAACCGGTTTCGATACGCGCGCCAGAGCGCACTACTCAACCCGCGACGCCCAGCGCCGCCACGTACGTGTCGTGCGCGTTGTTCGAGATCGCGGTGAACAGCAGGATCGCGATCCCCGCCACGATCTGCACCACGAGGATCAGCAGCGGGAGCTTGAGCGTGTCGAGCGAGCGCGACTGCCGGTACGCGAGCACGAACAGCACGACGATCACGATGACGATGAGCCCGAGGGATCCGAAACCGAAGCCCAGCAGTTCGCGCAAGTAGGCGAGGCCGTTCGTGATGTCGACCTTCGCGGGGTTGCCCGCGAAGAGCACGGCCTTGACCAGCGAGCTCACCAGCAGCGGGAACGCGATCAGGAGGGAGCTCGCGAGCGTGGCGAGGTCGTGCAGCCGACGGCTCGGAGGGGTGACTGTTTCTGACATCTTTTCACCGTAAGCCCGGGCACCGGCCCGCGGATAGGCTTAGCGGGTGCCCGAGTTCAGCTGTATCCTGTTCGACCTCGATGGCACGATCGTCGACTCTGCTCCCGGGATCACCGCGACCCTCGCCTACACGTTCGAGCAGCTCGGGCTTCCGATCCCCTCGCCCGCCGAGCTCGTCGCCTACGTGGGGCCTCCGATCCTCGACTCCTTCCGCGACCTCGCCGGCTTCACCCCCGAGCAGTCGCAGCGGGCCCTCGACATCTACCGCCCGCAGTATCTGAAGACCGGCGTCTTCAACGCGGAGGTGTACCCGGGCATCCCGGAGCTGTTGCGGAGAATCCACGAGTCCGGCATCCCGCTGTCCCTGGCCACCTCGAAGCCCGAGACCCCGGCGACGCTCATCCTCGAGCACTACGACCTGCTCAAGTACTTCGACATCATCACCGGCGCCTCCGACGACGAGAAGCGCAGCGCGAAGGCGGACGTCGTCGAGGAGGCCCTGAAACGGCTCCGGATGCACGGGGCCGACATCACCCGGCCGGTCATGGTCGGCGACCGCAGCCACGACGTGCACGGCGCCGCCGCCCACGATGTGCCGACGATCTTCGTGCGCTGGGGCTACGGCTCGCCCGCCGAGGAGGTCGGCACGATCGGCGCCGCGTCCGACGCGGCCGAGCTCACCCGCCTGCTCCTCGGCTGAGCGGGGTGAGTAGGGCGCTCTGGCGCTCTCAACCCACCGGGCAGTGCATCCGCGTCGAGTGGTGGTCCTGGCTGCGCTCGAAGGTGTGGCCGCTCATCGGCTTGCCGCACAGCGGGCAGGGCTTCTCCGCCACCGAGGGCAGGGGCGGCTCGTTGAACGGGCCCAGTTGTGCCGGGCCCATGTAGGGGAAGAGCGCCTTGTTGAGGCGCTGCCACCAGGTTAGTTTGCTCACAAATAGATAGTACACTAACTAAATGCCGACTCAGCAGGACCCTGACCCCCTAGCCCTCGACCGCCAGGTCTGCTTCGCCCTCGCCGCGGCATCCCGGAGCGTCATCGGCCTCTACCGGCCCGTGCTCGAACCGCTGGGGCTGACCCACCCGCAGTACCTCGTGATGCTCGCGCTGTGGGAGCAGAGCCCGCGCACCGTCCGCAACATCGGCGAGGCGCTGCACCTCGAGCCCGCCACCCTCTCCCCGCTGCTCAAACGGCTGGAGGCGGCCGGCCTGCTCACGAGAGCACGGAGCGCTGCGGATGAGCGAGCACTCGACGTGGCGCTGACCGCGGCCGGCGCATCCCTGCGCTCCGAAGCCGAGAGGGTGCCCGCGCAGATCGTCGAACGGCTCGGGATGTCGCTGCGAGAGCTCGAGGACATCCGCGACGGACTCACCCGCCTGCTGGCCGCCTCTAGCGCCTGACCCCTCCCAGCCGCCAGTATGGGCGCCATGGGATCAGCGTTGACCACCATCGGATTGCCCGTCGCCCTCGGCATCATCATGTTCGGCCTCGGCCTGAGCCTGACGCTCGGCGACTTCGCCCGCGTCGCCAAGCACCCTAGGGCGGTGATCATCGCCCTCGCCTGCCAGCTCCTGCTCCTGCCGGCGCTGTGCTTCGGGCTCGTCCTGCTCTTCCACCTCCCGCCGGTGCTCGCGGTCGGCATGATGCTGCTCTCCGCGTCGCCCGGCGGCACCACCGCGAACCTCTACAGCCACCTGTTCCGGGGCGATATCGCGCTCAACATCTCCCTGACGGCGATCAACTCCGTGATCTCCGTGGTGACCCTGCCGCTCATCGTCAACTTCTCCCTGGCGTACTTCTACCCGTCGGCGGGCCAGCTCGGCATCGACGTGCTCGAGGCGCTCAAGGTGTTCGCGATCGTGCTGGTGCCGGTCGCGCTCGGGATGCTCGTGCGACGGGCCCGGCCCGCCTTCGCCGACCGGATGGACAAGCCCGTGCGCATCGCGTCGATCGTGATCCTGGTGATCGTCATCGCGGGCGCCGTCGCCTCGAACCTGAAGCCGCTCATGGAGAACATCGGCGCGCTGGCCGGCATCACCGTACTGTTCTGCGTCTTGTCGCTGACGATCGGATTCCTCGTCCCGCGGCTCTTCCGTGTAGAGCGCGCGCAGGCCGTGGCCAGCTCGTTCGAGATCGGCATCCACAACGCGACCCTCGCGATCGTCATCGCCCAGTCGGTGCTCGACAACTTCGAGATGTCGCTGCCCGGCGCCGTCTACGGCGTGCTGATGTTCTTCATCGCGGCCGCGTTCGGCCTCGCGATCTCGCGGGTGCCGGCGCGGCAGCCGGTGTCAGCGGGCTAGCTTCTCCACCACGGAGCCGTAGAGCCCGGGGAGCATCCGCGCCAGCGGCACGATCGCGGGCCGCGCCGGCGAGGTCGCGGCGAGCACGAGCCGGTTGGTGAGCACCCGGAAGTCGCGGGTGGTCCGCCGCCACGCGCGGTCGTACCCCAGCTCGCCCAGCGCATGCCCCACCGCGAGCCGCGCCTGGTCGAACCCGAGCCGCAGCCCCTCGCCCGTGATCGCGTCCACGTAGCCGGACGCGTCGCCGACGAGCAGCACCCGCCCGCGTGACGGCGCCGAGGCCCGCTGCCGGAACGGCCCTGCACCCTTGAGCCCCGACACCGAAGGGAGCCCCGCGACTCGGGCCAGCGCCGGAATCCCGGCAATCGTCTCGTCGAAGTCCGTCCGCGGAGCCCCCAGGATCGTCACTCCGACCAGCTCCGGCGCGAGCGGCGTCACGTACACCTCGGCCCGCGGCGCCCAGTGGATCTCGATCAGGTCCGTCCACGGCTCCACCGCGACGTGCCGCGTCATCCCGAAGCGGCGCCGAGAGCGCGGCGCGGGCAGCTCCAGCCCCGCGAGCCGGCGCACCGTCGAGTGCAGTCCGTCTGCCCCGAAGAGCCAGGAGCCCCGGATGCCCGCGGCCACCACCCCGTCGGCATCCTGTTCCACCGACTCGACGCGCGCGACGACCCGCTCGACCCCGAGCTCCTCGGCGCGGGCACTCAGCGCGGAGTGCAGCACAGTCCGCCGCACTCCCCGCCCGAGCCCCGTGGAGAAGAGGTGGTCCGCCCGGTGCCGCGGCGTGTTGTAGCTGACCCCGCGCAGGGGCATCCCCTCGGGGTCGACGCCGAGGCGGGCGAGCAGGGGCACCGCCCCTGGCATGAGCCCCTCGCCGCAGGCCTTGTCGATCACGCCCTCGCGCGGCTCGACCACCGCCACGGTCAGGCCGGCGAGCCGCGCCTCGATCGCCGACGCGAGGCCGACCGGTCCGCCGCCGACCACGATGACGTCGACGTCGCTGCTCACACCAGTTCCTTCAGCGCCCTGTTCTCGGTGGGGATCCGGAAGCCGAGCAGCAGCACCGCGTTCAGCACGGTGAACGTGATCGCGGTAACCCAGGCGGTGTGCACGAGCGGGAGCGCCACCCCCTCGACCGCGACGATCACGTAGTTGGGGTGCGGCATGAAGCGGTACAGCCCGCGCGCGCGCACCCTGGCCGCACCGGGAATGACGATCACGCGGGTGTTCCACTGCGCGCCGAGCGAGTGGATCACCGAGTAGCGCCCGACCTGGCACAGCAGGGCGATCGCGAGCATGGGCCAGCCCAGCGCCGGGATGAACGGGCGGCCCGCCAGCACGACCTCGGCGATGCACGCGAGCAAGAGGCCGGTGTGCAGCGCGACCATCCAGGGGAAGTGCCGCTGCCCGTACTCCAGCCCGCCCCGCGACAGCGCGAGCGCCGCGTTGCGCTTCGAGACCACGAGCTCGACGATGCGCTCCCCGCCGGTCAGCAGTATGAAGACGATGTAGAGGACGACGCTCACGGCCACTCCAGCAGTACGAACTCGGCGCTGACCCCCGGGCCGAGCGCGAACAGGAGGCCGGTGGACCCGGCCGGCTGCTCCCACATGTCCGTGAGCACGTGCAGCACGGCGGCGGAGGACAGGTTGCCCACCCGCTCCAGCGTCGCCCACGACGCCCGGAAGGCCTCCGCCGGCACGTCGAGCGAGTTCGCGAAGGCGTCAAGCACGCGCGGCCCGCCCGGATGCGCGACCCAGGCCGAGACATCCGCAACCTGCATTCCGTGGTCGCCGAGGAACGCCGCGACCTCCGCGGGGAAGTGCCGCTCGATCACCTCGGCGACCCCCGCCGTCAGTACGATCTCGAAGCCGGTGCCGCCCACGTGCCAGCCGATCACGTCGGCGGTGTCGGGGTAGAAGGAGCTGCGGGTGTCGACGATCCGGATGCCCGGCTCCTGCCGGTCGTCCCCCACGAGCACGACGGCCGCGGCGCCGTCGCCGAACAGCCCGGTCGCGACGAAGTTCGCGATCGTCTCGTCGTCGCGCTGCAGGGTGAGGGAGCAGAGCTCGACGCTCAGCAGCACGCCGACCTGGTCCGGATGCCCGGCCAGATAGTCATTGACCCGTGCGAGTCCGGCGGCGCCGGCGACACAGCCCAAGCCGAACGACGGCATGCGCTTCACGTCCGGCCGCAGCCCGAGCCGGGAGACCAGCAGTGCGTCGATCGACGGCGCCGCGATACCGGTCACGGAGGTGAACATCACGAAGTCGACGTCGGGCGCTTCGAGCCCGGCCTCGGCGAGCGCCGTGCGCAGTGCGCGCTCCGCGAGGTCGGTCGCGACCTCGATGAAGATGTCGTTGGACTCCCGGAACGTGCCCAGGTCGCGGTACCGCTCGAGGGGCAGGGCGGTGTGCCTTGTTCCGATGCCGCTGGCGGCGTGCATCCGCTCGAGCACTGCGCGCTTGCCGGGCAGGGAGGAGATCAGCGGCGCGAGCTCGTGCGTGATCTCCGCCTGGGTGTAGGCGTACGGAGGGAGCACCGGTGCGACCGCCGCGATTCGGGACATTTGCTGACGGTAGCACCGTCAGCGGTCGGATCGGTGGGCTTGACTAACCCGCCGGGACCGGCGTGACTTTGAGCGTGAAGTCGACGTTCTGGATGCCGCCATCCTTGTTGCTCAGCGTCACCTCGGTCTCGCCGACCTTCTTCGGCGTGAGGCCGGGGTTGAACGACGCGGACCCGTCGTCCTTGCCCTGCACGAACTCGGCGATCGAGGGGTCCGCGATCTCCGCGGTGTAGCTGTCGACCGCGAGGTCCCCGGTGTTGATCACGAGAGTGCTGTTGAGCGGCACCTCGACGACGGAGCCCTGGATGTCGCCGGAGTTCACCACGATCGGAGCAACGACGGGCCCGGACGCGGCGGCGCAGCCGGATAGACCCGCGAGAAGGACGGATGCCGCAGCAGCGGCGACAACGAGGCGACGGATGCTCATGCCGCCAGTATGGACCTTCGATGGGCCGCGAGGTAGGCCCCTCAGGCGAACGAACTCCGATCGACCCAGCCCCGCAGCGCGATCGTAGGCCTCCACGATGCCGCGCGTGACTAAAAGAAAGAAGGACGCCCCTCGATGGGACGTCCTTCTTGTCGCGGTGCGCGAGGGGGGACTTGAACCCCCATGCCCTCACGGGCACACGGACCTGAACCGTGCGCGTCTGCCAATTTCGCCACTCGCGCTCACCTGCCGGCATTCAGCCGCCGACTGAGCGAGATTATCACAAGGCGACGAGCTCGTCGCCGACGGAGACGGAACCCTCGACCGCGACTCCGGCGCCGATCGCGAGTTTGCCGCCGCGCTCGCGGTGGATGGTGCGCAGCACGTCGAGGTCCTTGTCGACACCGCCCGGCTGCTGGCGGGTCACCATGACGCAGCGCCCGACCTGCTTCACGATGTCGACCACGGCACCGCCCAGGGCTGCGCGCCGGCCCACGAGGTCGTCCTCGCCCGAGTCCGAGAGCAGGATGTTCGGGCGGAAGCGCCGACGGTCCCACCCGCGCAGCGTCCCCTCGGAGACGAGAGACACGACCGTCGCCTCCGTGTCGCGGAACGATCCGGTCGCGCCCTCGAACGGGTCCCACTCGGCGTCGTTCTCGAAGTCGCCCGGGCTCTCGTACCGGCGTGACACCGCCTCATCGGTGGAGCGGAGCGCGACCGGGCGTCCCAGCCACTCGCTGAGGGCGTCGTCATCCCGGGCCACCGTGCCGTCCGGCAGGACGATCTCCAGCTCTCCGGATGCCGTGTAGCGAGCCGAGCCGAACAGCAGTTCCGGCACGCGACGGCCCGTGAGGCCGAAGCCGGTGGCCGTGTCGAAGATGGCGTACCGGCGGTCTCCGGCGAAGCCCTCGGCACCCAGCGAGACCGACGCGACCAGCTCGCCCTGCAGCGACTTGACGGGATACCGCCAGAGCTCGAGTACGCGCACTGCACAACGGTACCGCCCCTTCCAAGGCCCACCGGCTAACATTCGTTCTACCGACGCGAGCAATCTTGGGAGAGCTGTGGGCCTGCTGGACAACTTCGAGAGGGGACTCGAGCGCGCCGTCAACGGCGCCTTCGCGAAGACCTTCAAGAGTGGCTTGCAGCCGGTCGAGATCACGGCCGCCCTGCGACGCGAGCTCGACACGAAGGCCGCCGTCGTCGCCCGCGACCGCATCCTCGTACCCAACTCGTTCACCGTGCGCCTCTCGAAGAGCGACTACGACCGGATGGTCGCGCTCGGGCCCACGCTCACCGACGAACTCGTGCAGCACGTCCAGCAGCACGCCACCGCGCAGCACTACTCCTTCGCGGGCGGCATCTCGATCTCGCTCTCCGAGGACCCGAGCCTCAGCGCCGGGATGCTCGAGATCAAGTCCGACAACGTGCAGGGCTCGGTCGCCTGGACCCCGGTGCTCGAGATCAACGGCAAGCGCTACCCGATCCAGCACTCCCACACGGTCATCGGCCGGGGCAGCGACGCCGACATCACCGTCGACGACTCGGCGATCTCCCGCCGCCACGTCGAGATCCTCTGGGACGGCACCCGGGCGCAGGTCAACGACCTCGGCTCGTCGAACGGCTCCAAGCTCAACGGCAACCCGGTCGCGAAAGCGCCGCTCCCGCCCGATTCGGTCATCGACATCGGCCGCACGCGTATCGTGTTCCGAGTGCTAGCTCAGGCGGGTGTGTAGATGGGCGAGCTGACTCTCCTCATCCTCCGGGTCGCATTCCTGGTGGTGCTCTGGGCGTTCGTCTTCGCGATCGTCTACGCGCTGCGGTCCGACCTCTTCGGGCAGAAGGTGCGCAGGATGCCCGCCCCGGCCGCCGCGTCGGCCCCGCAGTTCACGGCTCCCGCTGCACCGGTTGCCCCGGCCCCGAAGCCGGCGGTCTCGCGCCCTGACACCGGCTCCTCGCTCGGCGCCCACCGGCTCGTCATCACGTCGGGCGCCAAGGAGGGGCTCGAGATCGACCTCCCCGATGAGCTGCTCACCATCGGCCGGTCGAACGAGTCGGACCTCGTCATCCGCGATGACTACACCTCCACCCACCACGCCCGGCTCCTCCTGTGGAACGACGGCTGGGTGATCCAGGACCTAGACTCGACCAACGGCACCTTCCTCGACGGAATCCGAGTCATCGTCCCCACCCAGGTGCCGTTGAACACGCCGGTCAAGATCGGTACGACAAGTTTCGAACTCCGGCGGTAGGTGAATGGCGACTACGGGCAAGAGCGCCGCCGTCTCCCACGTCGGGAAGATCCGGGCCAACAACCAGGACAGCGGCTACGCCGGCCGGTACCTGTTCGTGGTCGCGGACGGCATGGGCGGCCACGCCGGCGGTGACGTCGCCTCCGCGATCGCGGTGAAGCGCATCGCCGAGACCGACCGCCAGTACGCCTCTCCGAACGACGCCGAGTTCGCGCTCCGCACCGCCCTGCTCGCGGCCAACTCCCTGCTCGCCGAGACCGTGTTCGAGCACGGCGAGCTCACGGGCATGGGAACGACCGTCAGCGGCATCGTCCGCGTGGACGACCACATCGCGATGGCGCACATCGGCGATTCGCGGATCTACCTGTTCCGCGACGGCGTGCTCAAGCAGATCACCGCCGACCACACCTTCGTGCAGCGGCTCGTGGACAGCGGCCGCATAACGCCGGAGGAGGCCGCCGTGCATCCCCGCCGCTCCGTGCTGATGCGCGTGCTCGGCGATGTCGACGCCTCGCCCGAGATCGACACCGCCGTCATGAAGACCCTGCCGGGAGACCGCTGGCTGATCTGCTCTGACGGCCTGAGCAGCTACGTCGCCGAGGACAAGATCCAGGCCGTGCTCGGCTCGATCCCCACCGCCCAGGACGCCGCCGAGCGCCTCGTCAAGGAGAGCCTCGACCAGGGCGCTCCGGACAACGTGACCATCGTGCTCGTCGACGTGGACGCGTCCGGCGACTCCGCGCACGAGCCGCCCCTCACGGTTGGCTCCGCCGCGGCGCCGCTCGTCTTCGAGGCCGACAGCGTGCGCCGCCCCCTGCGCCTGCCGAGCCTGCTGCTGCACCCGCTCAAGGCGACGCAGACCGACGACAGCCACTTCGAGCCCGAGTCCGACGAGTACCTCGCCGCACTGATCCAGGAGGACCGCCGCCGGGCCCGCAAGCGCCGCGTCTCCTGGCTCGCCTTCGTGCTGATCGTGATCGCCGTGATCGTGGCGGCGTGCATCCTCGGCTACCAGTTCACCCAGCGCCACTACTTCGTCGGCGCCGTCGACGGCCGGGTCGCCGTGTTCCAGGGCGTGCAGCAGGACATCGGGCCGATCAAGCTCTCGCACGTCTACAAGACCACCACCATCGACCTCGACGACCTGTCGCCGTACTACCAGCAGCAGGTCGAGTCGACCATGAACGCCAACAGCCTGGCCGAAGCGCTAGGCATAGTGGACCGGCTCTCGGATGCCCGCAAACCCTGAGGCCGCGCCCGCGACCGGCACCCTGTCGACGTTCACGTCGACGATCCGGCTGCGCCTGAGGGTCCCCGCCAAGCTGCGGAACCTCGAGTTCGTGCTGCTCCTCCTCGCCGTCGGGATCGACCTGGGCGCCGTCGCGCTCGTCCAGCTCGGGGTCTTCGGCAGTCTGGGGTTCGGGATGCTCGGCCTGGTCGCGCTCGTCGGCCTGCTGATCTTCGGCATGCACTTCGCCATGCGCGTCACGGCCCCGGACGCCGATCCGCTCATCCTGCCCGTGATCACCGTGCTCAACGGCCTCGGCATCGCCATGATCTACCGCATCGACCTCGCGTACGACCTGTCCGGGTGGGACAACGGCGGCATCCGCCAACTCGCCTGGACCGCCCTCGCCGTCATCATCGCGATCGTGGTGCTGCTCGCGGTGCGCAACCACCGAATCCTGCAGCGGTACCGCTACGTCGCGATGCTCACCGGCATCGTGCTGCTCATCCTGCCCGCGCTCCCCCTGATCGGCAGCGACCTGGGCACGAGCGCCCGGCTCTGGATCGCGGTCGGCCCGTTCTCCTTCCAACCGGGCGAGCTCGGCAAGGTCGCGCTCGCCATCTTCTTCGCGGGCTACCTGGTCACCGCCCGCGACTCGCTCTCGATGGTGGGCAAGCGGATCCTCGGGATGCGGTTCCCGCGCGCCCGCGACCTGGGCCCCATCCTCGTGGTGTTCGCGGCCTCGATGCTCGTCCTCGTCTTCCAGCGGGACCTCGGCACCGCGCTCCTCTACTTCGGACTGTTCCTCGTCATGCTGTACGTGGCGACGGGCCGCTCGAGCTGGATCGTCCTCGGCCTCACGCTCTTCGTCGTGGGAGCCTTCACGGCCAGCCGACTGCTCAGCTACGTCGGCGGGCGGGTCGATGCCTGGCTCGACCCCTTCAACCCCGACATCTACGACGCGACCGGCGGCAGCTACCAGCTCGTGCAGGGCCTGTTCGGACTCGCGGACGGCGGCCTCATCGGCACCGGGCTCGGCCAGGGCAGCCCCGAGATCACCCCGCTCGCGGAGAGCGACTACATCATCTCGGCCCTGGGCGAAGAGCTGGGGCTCGTGGGCCTCTTCGCGATCCTCGGCCTCTACCTCCTGTTCGTCTCGCGCGGCTTCCGCATCGGGTTCGCCGGGCAGGACGACTTCGGCCGCCTCCTCGGCGTCGGCCTCTCCTTCGTTATCGCGCTGCAGGTGTTCGTCGTCATCGGCGGCGTCACCCGGGTCATCCCGCTCACCGGCCTGACGACGCCCTTCCTCGCGGCCGGCGGATCGTCGCTCGTCGCCAACTGGATCATCGCCGCCCTACTGCTGCGCCTGTCGGACACCGTCCGGAACCAGCCGCGGCTCGTCGTCGACGACCTCGCCCCCTCCGACCGACTGGTGGTGGGCCAGTGAACAAGGAGCTCAAGCGGGTCAGCACAGTCGTACTGCTGATGTTCATCAGCCTGTTCCTCTCGACCACGATCATCCAGGTGGTCACTGCCGACAACCTCAAGGCGGACGGCCGCAACGCCCGAACCCTGTACGCGAGCTACTCCGCCGAGCGCGGCCCGATCCTGGTCAACGGCGAGCCGATCGCGTACTCGCAACCGGTCGACGACGACTACAAGTTCCAGCGCGTCTACACGAACGGCCCGCTCTACGCGCCAGTGACCGGATACCTCACGCTCAATCAGGGCAACACCGGGATCGAGAGCGCGCTCAACAGCTACCTCACCGGCACGTCGAACAACCAGTTCTTCGACCAGGTGAACGCGATCCTCACCGGCCAGAACCCGAAGGGCGCCTCGGTCGAGCTGACGATCGACCCTGCCGTGCAGCAGGCCGCCTGGGATGCGCTCGGCGACTACCAGGGCGCGGTCATCGCCATCCGGCCGAAGACCGGCGAGATCATCGCCATGGTGTCCAAGCCCACCTTCGACCCGAACGGGCTCGCGGTTCACGACACCGACCAGGTGATCGCCCTCTACAACCAGCTGCTGGACGACCCGCTCGACCCGCTCATCAACCGCACGCTCGCGGGCGCGCTCGACCCGCCCGGGTCGACGTTCAAGCTCGTCGTCGCCTCGGCGGCGCTCGAGAGCGGCAAGTACACCCCCGACAGCGCGTTCCCCAACCCCGCCACCCTCACGCTTCCGGAGACGTCGTTCGACATCAGCAACTCGGACGAGGGCACCTGCGGCCCGGGCGAGACCGCGACGATCGCCACCGCGATCCGACTGTCGTGCAACATCCCGATGGCCGAGCTCGGTGCTGAGCTCGGCTACCGCGCGATCCTCGACCAGGCCAACAAGTTCGGGTTCAACGAGTCGATCGACGTTCCGCTGACCTCGACGGAGAGCGTCTACCCCCGCGTCCTCGACGCCCCGCAGACGATGCTCTCCGCGTTCGGGCAGTCGAATGTCCGTGCATCCCCGTTGCAGATGGCGATGGTGTCGATGGCGATCGCGAACGGAGGCACCATCATGAAGCCCAACCTCGTGGAGAGCGTGCTCTCCTCGAACCTGACGACCATCGAGGCGTTCCAGCCCGAGGTCTACAAGCAGGCGATCAGCCGCGAGACCGCGGCCGCGATGACCCAGATGATGGTTGATGCAGTAGCCAACGGCGCGGCGAGTAATGCCACAATAGACGGGGTTGATGTCGCCGGAAAAACAGGCACAGCACAGAACGACGGCGACAACCCGTACACGCTCTGGTTCACGGGGTTCGCCCCGGCGAGTGACCCGGATGTCGTCGTAGCTGTAGTTGTGCAAAACGGAGGCGGTCTCGGGCAGAACGGGACCTCGAGCGAGATCTCGGCTCCGATCGGCAGGAAAGTACTTGAGGCGGTGCTAGGCAGATGAGACCCTCCAGTGGCCTCACGTTCGGGGGCAGGTACCAGCTCTCCAGTCGCGTGGCGATTGGCGGTATGGGCGAGGTCTGGCAGGCCACCGACCTCGTCATCGGCCGCACCGTCGCCATCAAGATCCTGAAGGACGAGTACCTCGGCGACCCCGGCTTCCTCGAGCGCTTCCGCGCGGAGGCGCGCCACGCGGCGCTGGTGAACCATGAGGGCATCGCGAACGTCTTCGACTACGGCGAGGAGGACGGCAGCGCCTACCTCGTGATGGAGCTCGTGCCGGGGGAGGCGCTCAGCGCGATTCTCGAGCGCGAGCGCGTGCTGCCCGCCGACCGCGTCCTCGATATCGTCGCCCAGACCTCGATGGCGCTGCAGGCCGCGCACGCCGCCGGCCTCGTGCACCGCGATATCAAGCCCGGGAACCTGCTCATCACGCCCGATGGCCGGGTGAAGATCACCGACTTCGGCATCGCGCGCATCGCCGACCAGGTGCCTCTCACCGCCACTGGCCAGGTCATGGGCACCGTGCAGTACTTGTCTCCCGAGCAGGCGAGCGGGCATCCCGCGTCGCCCACCACCGACATCTACTCGCTGGGCATCGTCGCCTACGAGGCCCTCGCCGGCCGCCGCCCCTTCACGGGCGAGTCGCAGGTGGCCATCGCGATGGCGCAGATCAACGAGACTCCGCCGGAGCTGCCGAGCACGGTGGCCGAGCCGGTCCGCAACCTCGTCTACGCCTGTATCGCCAAGAACCCCGCCGACCGCCCCTCCTCGGCCGCCCACCTCGCTCGCGCCGCCCAGGCCCTTCGCCGGGGCGATGTCGCGGCAGCTGCGGCAGCAGTGCCCGGCATCCTCGGTGGCGGCCACGCTGCCACCATCGGCCCGAACTACGGCCAGAACACCCAGGCCACGCAGCTGCTGCCGGCCAACGGACCGGTGACTACGCCGTCGATGCCGACCGAGACCAAGCGACGCAGCCCGTGGACCTGGCCGCTCGTCGCGCTCGTGTCCCTGCTCGCTGTCGTGCTCATCGGCACGATCATCGCGCTGCTCATCAATCCCACACCGACCCCGACGGACCCGACGAGCGCGCCGCCCTCGAACACCAAGCCGAGCAGCCCCGCGCCGAGCCCCTCCGCGAGCGACCGGGTCAAGCTCGACGACAGCGAGCTGCTCGGGCGCACACAGGATGTCGTCTCCGACCGCCTGACGGAGCTCGGGCTCAAGCTCGACGCCCGTATCGGCACCGTCGCGCCGAGCGAGGACCAGGAGGGCCTCGCCTACAGCGTCAACCCGAAGGGCAACGTGCGGAAGGGCGAGACGATCACCGTCTCGTTCTACGCGGAGATCCCACCGCCCCCCGAGGCGACGAAGCCCTCGGCCATGACCGCCTCGCCCGGCCCCTACACGGTGGGCGGAACGGTCACCTTCAGCTGGACGACCTATGCGGGCTGCCCCTCGGGGCAGAGCCTCAACGGGTTCAGCGTGCAGGTGCAGAACGGCACGTTCGTCACGGGCAACTCCAACCGCCCGCCCGGTGACACGTCCGTCGACATCATCCTCACGGGCCCGGCCGGCACGGCCACGAACGTGACCTACTCGGCGCTGTGCAGCAGTGTGGAGTCGCCGCAGTCCGACGCCACCAGCGTCACACCCTAACCAGTCAGGGTCAGCGGTTACACTGGCTGAGATATTGTCCGCAAGTCAGGGGTGGGTTCGTGGTTGAAGGCGTTGCACAGGGCGTGCGCCAGCTTGCCGGGCGCTACCAGATCGGTGAGCTGATCGGTCGCGGCGGTATGGCCGATGTGCACGTGGGCCAGGACAACCGACTCGGCCGGCGTGTGGCCATCAAGCTGCTCAAGCCGTCCCTCGCGAACGACCCGGCCTTCCGCACCCGCTTCCGCCGCGAGGCCCAGGATGCCGCCAAGATGGCGCACCCCACGATCGTGCGCATCTTCGACGCCGGCGAGGAGACCGTGCACGACGCGCACGGCACCGAGACGCTCGTCCCCTTCATCGTCATGGAGTATGTCGACGGCCGCCTTCTCAAGGACATCGTCGCCGAGGGCCCCCTCGAGCCTGCCGAGGCCTGCCGGATCATCGAGCAGGTGCTGACCGCCCTCGAGTACTCGCATCGCGCCGGAGTGGTGCATCGCGACATCAAGCCCGGCAACATCATGATCGCCAGCAACGGCCAGGTGAAGGTCATGGACTTCGGCATCGCCCGCGCGATCTCCGATACGTCTGCCACCATCGCCGAGACGAGTGCCATCGTCGGCACCGCCTCCTACTTCTCCCCGGAGCAGGCGCGCGGCGAGACCGTTGACGCCCGCACCGACCTGTACTCCACCGGCATCGTCCTGTTCGAGCTGCTCACCGGGCGCGCGCCGTTCCGCGGCGAGAACCCCGTCGCCGTCGCCTACCAGCACGTCAACTCGGACGCCGTGCCCCCGAGCTCCCTCAACCCCAAGGTCTCGCCCGCTCTCGACGCGGTCGTGCTCCGCGCGCTCGCGAAGGACCGCTTCGAGCGCTACCAGAGCGCGAGCGAGTTCCGGGCAGACGTCGAGGCCGCTGCCGCCGGGTCCGTCCCCGCGCGCAAGGAGGTCGCGGTCAACGACTTCAATGCGACCCTCTTCGGCGTGAACCCGAGCTCGGTCGCCGGATCCGAGGCTGCCCTCCGCCAGCTCACCGTGGACGAGGACGACCGCATCGTCCGCACCCAGAGCCGCCCGCCGGTCGCATGGATCTGGGCCGGTATCGCGAGCATGGTCGTCATCATCGTCGCGGTCGTCTTCTGGACCCTCAACCTCTCGGCGCCGCAGCTCGCGCCCGACCTCTCGACGGACGTCCCGAACGTCGTCGGGCAGACCTTCGACGACGCATCCAAGGCGCTCGACGAGAGCAAGCTCACTGCAACGCGCATCGACGAGCCGAGCACGACCGTCGCCGAGGGCCTCGTGATCCGCACGGATCCCGAGGCTGGCACGAACGTCTCCCCCCAGTTCGCAGTGAAGGTCTACGTGTCATCGGGCCAGGCGGCGATCGCCATTCCCGATGTCAGCAGGATGCTCGAGGCCGACGCGATCGCGGCCATCGAGAAGGTCGGACTCAAGTACGGCATCTCGACCACCACGTACTCGCCAGACCTCGCCAAGGGCGTCGTTATCGCATCCGACCCGGCGGCCAACAGCGTCAAGCCGGTGCACGCCGGCGACACCATCAACCTCACGGTCTCCAACGGCCTGGTGAACGTGCCTGATGTCACGGGTCAAGCGATCGCCGCCGCGAACGCCGCGCTCTCGCCGCTGCAGCTCTCCATCAAGGTGAACGTGGACACGGGATGCTCGGGCGGAACGGTCGCGGAGCAGTCCATCGTCGGCGACCAGCCCCAGAAGTCGACCATCACACTCCGCTACTGCGGCGGGTAGCAGGGCCGGCGCGGCCCGACGCGCGGACTACAGCTTGACGAGAGGCGTGAGACCTCGCGCGGTCTCCGCAGCCTCGGGGAGGCCCGCCACCGCGAGCCAGTTGCCGAGCATCCGGTAGCCGCCCTCGGTCAGCACCGACTCCGGGTGGAACTGCACCCCGTAGATCGGCGCGCTCTCGTGCCGCAGGCCCATGATCACGCCGCCCTCGGTACGCGAGGTGACGACGAGCTCCGCGGGGACTGTCGAGTCGACAACGGCGAGCGAGTGGTACCGCGTCGCGCGGAACGGCTGCGGAACACCGTCGTAGAACGCGCTGTCGTCGTGCTCGATGAGCGAGGTCTTGCCGTGCATGAGCTCCTCGGCGTGCGTCACGGTCGCGCCGAGCGCCTCCGCGATGGCCTGGTGTCCGAGGCACACTCCGAGGAGGGGCTGACCTGCGGCGAGCGCCGCGGTGACAATCGGGATGCTCACGCCGGCGTCGGCGGGAGTGCCGGGGCCGGGGGAGAGCAGCACGGCGTCGTAGTCCGCGATGACGGCGGCTGCGGCATCCGGGCCGAAAGCGTCGTTGCGCAGCACGGTGGTCTGCGCGCCGAGCTGGATGAGGTACCCGTTGAGCGTGTAGACGAAGCTGTCGTAGTTGTCGATGACGAGAACGCGGGTCATGGCTGCTCCACCGTCACGTCCTGCGGGGTGACGAACTGGTCGATGAACGGGAACACCCAGATCACGAGCGCCGTCGTAATGGCGGCGATGAGCGCGAGCAGGATCAGGAGCCGAACCCACCACGGGCCCGGAAGTACACGCCACAGTGCCCCGTACATCAGCTCGTCGCCTTCACGAGGGCGGCGATCTCCGCGGGCGGGCCGCCGGCGCGCGGGTACCAGGTGTCGTAGACGCCGTAGATGGCCATCCGCTCGGAGGCGGTGTAGACGGGGTTGCAGCTGGTGAGGGTGATGATGCGGTCGGTGGGCGAGACGCCGGGCATCTGCGGCACCGGGTCGAGCACGCCGACGCCGGTCGGCTGCACGTACTCGAGGCTCCGGACGACGTAGCGGTACCAGCCCGCCTCCGTCTCGACGTAGATGCTGTCGCCGATCTGGAGCTTCTCGATGTCGAAGAACGGCGAGCCGTGACCGGTGCGATGGGCGGCGAAGGCGGCGTTGCCGACCGCGCCGGGCATGGCCGTGCCGGGGTAGTGGCCGACGCCGTAGCGCAGCACGTCGTCGACACCGATGCCCTCGGCAATGGGGCGCGTGTAGTCGGCTCCGAACCTCGGGACGATGAGGTTGGCGAACTGCACGGCATTCTCCGGCGCGGTTCCCACCACCGGGGGGCCGGGATCGGGCCGCTCGTTGCTCGCGGGCTTGACTGCCTCGCCCTTGCTCCAGGTCTGGCTGAGCGCGACCGAGTCGTCCTTCTGCGCGCTGCCGTCGATGAGGTTGCCGAGCCAGACCTGCCAGCCCAGGAACATCAGCACGAGAACGCCTGCCGTGATGAACAGCTCGCCGAGAATCCCGACGACGCTCACCCGCCGGCGCGGTGCCGGGCTGCTCGCCCGCGCCCTGCGCCCCTGCTCGATCGACATAGGCTCGATTCTAAGCGGTGAACCGGCTGAGTACGGCGCTCCGAAGGCGGCTCCGGGGCATTCCGCCCAGCCGCTGCCAAGCCGTTCACGCTAGTATCGTGGCCATGGCCCGTACGTCTGCACGCACCAAGACCGACCGTCCCGTCGAGACCCGTTCGGGTGAACAGGCTCCCAATGCGGTCTGGTTCAAGCCCGTCATGTTCGGCTTCATGCTGCTCGGCCTGGTCTGGATCATCGTCTTCTACGTGAGCGGCAGCACCCTTCCGATCCCCACACTGGGCTCCTGGAACATCCTCGTCGGCTTCGGCATCATGTTCATCGGCTTCCTCATGACCACGCGGTGGCGCTGATTCCTCGTCGAACTACACGGGTGTAGTTATACCCACTGTGGAGAGGCCTGTGGATAACTCGCAGGTCAGGCTAGCTGCGCGAGCACGATCCGCACCGCACTGACCGCCACGAGCACCGCGACGACGAGCGCCACCAGAACGATCTGGGTGATCTGCTGGTCGCGGCGGCGGGTGCGCAAGTAGACGAGAGCGACCGCCGCGCCAGCCAGGAGACCGCCGACGTGCGCCTGCCAGGAGATGTTCGTGCCCGGCAGGAATCCGATCACGAGGTTCGCCCCGATAACGATCATGAGCTGGACGGTGTTGCCGCCCAGCTTGCGCTGGATGACGAAGAACGCACCGAGGAGACCGAAGATGGCGCCGGATGCCCCGAGCACGGAGGTGCCCGGGACGAGCAGCAGCACCGCGACCGCCCCGCCCAGTGCACTGACCAGGTACAGCGCCAAGAACCGCCAGCGACCCACCGACCTCTCGAGCAGGGGGCCGAAGAGGAACAGCGAGAGCATGTTCAGCCCGATGTGCAGCAGACTGCCGGGCGAGTGCACGAAGGCGTAGGTGATCATGCGCCACGGCTCGGTCGCCTCCCACGGCAGTCTGGCCACGAAGAGCAGCGAGACCGTCACGGCGTCGGTGATCATCTGGAGCACGTAGATGATCACGTTGATCGCGATCAGAGTCCACGTGACGATCGGCTGGTCGCGCGAGCGCAGCCGCGCCAGCAGCGGCGACTTCGTGCGCGGCATGCTCGCGTGGCCCTCGCGCACGCATTCCGGGCACTGCACTCCGACGGCCGCCTGGGTCTGGCACTGCGGGCAGATCGTGCGCCCGCAGCGCTGGCAGAGCACATAGCTCTGCCGGTCAGGATGCCGATAGCAGAAGTTGGCCGAGGAGCTCGGCGCGCTCGTCACCGAGGATCAGACCTCGTCGATCGTGATGCCCTGGATCACGACATCCGTGAGGGGCTTGTCGCGAGCATCCGTGTCGACTGCTTCGATGGCGTCGACGACCCGCTTCGACTCCTCGTCGGCGACCACGCCGAAGATGGTGTGCTTGCCCTGAAGCCACGGGGTCGGAACCGTCGTGATGAAGAATTGGGACCCGTTGGTGCCCTTGCCGCCGCGGAGGCCGGCGTTCGCCATGGCGAGGACGTAGGGCTCGTTGAAGTTCAGCTCGCCGTGGATCTCGTCGTCGAACTCGTAGCCGGGGCCGCCGATGCCCTGCCCGAGCGGGTCGCCGCCCTGGAGCATGAAGTCCTTGATGATGCGGTGGAAGATGACGCCGTCGTACAGCGGGTCGGTCGACGCCTTCCCGGTTGCGGGGTGGGTCCACTCCTTGGTGCCCGAGGCGAGCCCGGTGAAGTTGGCAACGGTCTTCGGCGCGTGGTTGCCGTAGAGGTTGAGCTTGATGTCTCCGAGGGTGGTCTTCATGGTCGCGACAGCGGTGTGCATGGGCTCAATTCTTGCATAGCGCTCTCTGCACAAGTCCTGATATCACTCGGCGGCCTCACAGGCAATGCTTTAGTGCGGATGGCAGCACCGTGACAGTATTGGATCACGGCTTTGATTCCCCACTGGAGGTTTCCCCATGGCACTATCGCGCAAGCGCCGGAAAGAACTGAACCGGCTCAAGAGCCAGGCTGAGGATCTCTGGGACGACCAGAAGGAACTCCTCGACCACGCGTCGAAGGTAGTCCGCGATGCAAGCAGGCAGGCCGCCCACTACGCCCGTGAGGAAGTGGCGCCCCGCGTGCGCGACACCTTCGAGGACACGGTCCGCCCCGCGGTGAGCACGGGGCTGCGCAACGCGCGCTCGGCAGCGGAGTCCGGGCGCGAGCGGCTCGTCAGCGACGTGCTGCCCGCCATGACCTCGGCACTCGGCACGGCGCTGGCGGCTATCGAGGTCGCCAAGAACCGCCAGGTTCGGGATGCCATCAGCCGAGCCAGCCGCATCGGCACAGATCTCGGCACCAAGGCAGGCATCATCAAGCCCAAGCCGGCCGGCCCCGGCCGCTACATCCTGATCGGCGTGGGAGTGGTCGCCTTCGCCGCCGTCGCCTACGCAGCCTGGCAGACGCTCCGAGCCGACGACGACCTCTGGATCGACGACGAGCCCGAGACGCCCCTGGCTGACGAGGGCTGATCCACCAGACTGCAACAAGAGCGCCGGCCTTCGGGTCGGCGCTCTTGCCGTTTAACTAGTTCCGCGCTACACCTCTTGCGTCGCGCTACAGAAATACCTGTGGCGCGACAGCAGACCTGTAGCGCGACTGTCGGGACGACCCCGGTCAACGCGAGCGGGCGAAGCCCCAGCCCTTGCCCGCGCCGACCCGCCACACGGCAAGGGTCACGACGGTCCAGAACGTCAGCGTGCCCAGGTCGGCGACCGCCGTCCTGCCCGACATCGTCGGGACGAGAACCATGGCGATCCACTCGATGGCGCACACGGCGAAGAGCAGCATGGCGGTGAAACCGACGATCACGCGGAGCTGACTCACCCGGGCAGTGTGCGCCATGGGGCTGGGAAGAGCCGGAGAGCGTGGGGGAATCGACGCCTGGTTAAACGAAGAACGCCGCCAATAGTTGGCGGCGTCTCTACGTTCGTGGAGCCTAGGGGAATCGAACCCCTGACCTCCTGCTTGCAAAGCAGGCGCTCTACCAATTGAGCTAAGGCCCCTCGAGTGAATCAGCTATCGGCGCCGCAGGAGCGGCAGCGCACTATCAGCACTAAGGAACCTCTTGTGGAGGTTCCAGTGGGGATACGAGGACTTGAACCTCGGACCTCTTCGTTATCAGCGAAGCGCTCTAACCGCCTGAGCTATATCCCCCGGGGACCAGCCAAACTTACCTTATTCGGCAAGCCAAGCTGAAATCGCCTAGTTGTTGGTGAATCCGACCAGCAGTCCGCCGGTGAGGCGGACGCTGAAGTTGTACAGCATGCTCGCGATCGCACCGAGGGCGGTACCGACCACGATGTTGAGCACCGCGATGATGAACGAGAACAGCGCGACGGTCGGGAGCGAGAACGTGTTGGTCACGCTGAACGTCGGGTCGCCGAGGATGTCGACGAGAATGCCGTTGAGGCTGGAGAAGATCCCCGTGGAGTTGAGCACGATCCACACCAGGATCGTCGCGACGATGAGCACGATGCCCAAGGACACCGCCACGAGGAACGACAGCTTGACCGCCGACCAGAAGTCGACGTAGACCAGCTTGAGCCGAACCTGCTTGACCGCTACCTGGCGCTGGGATTTGCGCTGGAGCTTCTCCGCGACACTACTCATCTACTGATTCGTCCTTCCCAGTGGGCTCAAGTTCATCCTGCTCGGCAGGCTCGTCGAGTTCCTGATTCTCCAAATTGCGTTCACTGTTCCTGGCGATCGCGATGATCTTGTCATCCTCGGCGAAGCGAGCGAACACCACACCCATCGTGTCACGGCCCTTGGCCGGAACCTCAGCGACAGACGAGCGTACCACCTTGCCGCTGGAGAGAACCACGAGAACTTCGTCATCCTCGTCGACTATCAGGGCGCCCGCGAGGATTCCGCGGTCGTCGTTCAGCTTGGCGACCTTGATGCCCAGGCCGCCGCGATTCTGCGGGCGGTACTGGTCGACCGAGGTTCGCTTCGCGTACCCGCCCTCGGTCACGACGAACACGAAACCGGAGTCGGTGACGACGCTCGCGGAGAGCAGGGTGTCGTCCTCCCGGAAGTCCATGCCCTTCACACCCGAGGTCGACCGCCCCATCGGGCGCATCGCCGAGTCGGAGGCGAGGAACCGGATCGACTGGCCCTTGCGCGACACGAGAAGCACCTCGGAATCGTTCTCGACGAGCATCGCCGACACCACCTCGTCGTCATCGCGGAGGTTGATCGCGATGATCCCGCCGGTGCGGTTGGTGTCGTACTCGGTGAGCGCCGTCTTCTTCACCAGTCCGCCGCGGGTGGCGAGCACCAGATAGGTGGCGGCCGCGTAGTCGCGGATGTCGAGGATCTGCGCGATCTCCTCGCCCGGCTGCATTGCCAGCAGGTTCGCGACATGCTGGCCCTTCGCGTCGCGGCCGGCCTCCTGCAGCTCGTACGCCTTCGCGCGGTAGACGCGACCGGTGTTCGTGAAGAACAGCAGCCAGTGATGGGTAGTCGTCACGAAGAAGTGGTCGACGACGTCGTCCGCGCGGAGCTGCGCACCCTTCACTCCCTTGCCGCCGCGGTGCTGGCTGCGGTAGTTGTCGCTGCGGGTGCGCTTGATGTAGCCGCCGCGCGTGACCGTCACCACCATCTCCTCTTCGGGGATGAGGTCCTCCACGCTCATGTCGCCGTCGAACCCGAACATGATCTCGGTGCGGCGGTCGTCGCCGTACTTCGCGATCAGCTCGGTGAGCTCCTCGCTCACAATGTCGCGCTGCCGCTGCGGGCTCGCGAGGATCACCTTGTACTCGGCGATCTCGAGCTCGATCTCGGCGAGCTCGTCCATGATCTTCTGGCGCTCGAGGGCCGCGAGGCGGCGGAGCTGCATCTCCAGGATGGCCCGGGCCTGGAGCTCGTCGATAGCGAGCAGGCTCATCAGCCCTTCGCGGGCGTCCTCGACGGTGGCCGAGCGACGGATGAGGGCGATGACCTCGTCAAGAGCATCCAGCGCCTTCACGTAGCCGCGCAGGATGTGGGCGCGCTCCTCCGCCTTCTTCAGGCGGAATTGCGTACGCCGGACGATGACCTCGATCTGGTGCTCTGCCCAGGCAGTGATGAAGCCGTCGAGCGAGAGCGTGCGCGGGATGCCGTCGACGATCGCGAGCATGTTCGCGCCGAAGTTCTCCTGCAGCTGGGTGTGCTTGTAGAGGTTGTTGAGCACGACCTTCGCGACAGCATCGCGCTTGAGCACGATGACGAGGCGCTGGCCGGTGCGGCCGGAGGTCTCGTCCCGGATGTCAGCGATGCCGGCGAGCTTGCCCTCCTTGACCAGGTCGGCGATCTTCAGCGCGAGGTTGTCGGGGTTGACCTGGTACGGCAGCTCCGTGACCACGAGGCACGTGCGGCCCTGCAGCTCCTCGACGTTGACGACTGCGCGCATGGTGATGGACCCGCGGCCGGTGCGATAGGCATCCTGGATGCCCTTCATGCCGAGGATCTGGGCACCGGTCGGGAAGTCGGGCCCCTTCACGCGCTGGATGAGCGCCTCGAGCAGCTCCTCCTGCGACGCATCCGGGTTGGCGAGGTGCCAGAGCGCGGCCTCGCCCACCTCGCGCAGGTTGTGCGGGGGGATGTTCGTCGCCATACCGACGGCGATACCGACGGATCCGTTGACGAGAAGGTTCGGGAACCGACTGGGGAGGACTGTCGGCTCCTGGGTGCGGCCGTCGTAGTTGTCCTGGAAGTCGACGGTCTCTTCCTCGATATCCCGGACCATCTCCATGGCGAGCGGCGCCATCTTGGTCTCGGTGTACCGGTGGGCCGCGGCGCCGTCGTTGCCGGGCGAGCCGAAGTTGCCCTGGCCGAGCGCGAGCGGGTACCGCAGGCTCCACGGCTGGACGAGTCGGACGAGTGCGTCGTACACCGACGAGTCGCCGTGGGGGTGGAACTGGCCCATGACGTCGCCGATGACGCGGGTGCACTTCGAGAATCCCTTGTCGGGACGGTAGCCGCCGTCGTACATCGCGTAGATCACGCGGCGGTGCACGGGCTTCAGGCCGTCGCGCACCTCGGGGAGGGCGCGGCCGACAATGACGCTCATCGCGTAGTCGAGGTACGACCGCTGCATCTCGA
Organism: Rhodoglobus sp. GW821-FHT12B09; assembly: GCF_058809925.1. Classification (NCBI taxonomy): domain Bacteria; kingdom Bacillati; phylum Actinomycetota; class Actinomycetes; order Micrococcales; family Microbacteriaceae; genus Rhodoglobus; species Rhodoglobus sp. GW821-FHT12B09. The sequence continues at coordinate 329,103 of NZ_JBXATB010000003.1, forward strand.
GCTGCAGGTCGACCTGCGAGATCTTGTCGTGCGCGGTGTCGACGACCTTGTCGGCGAAGGTGGGCTCTTCTTCTGGTTCTGTTACATCAGCCATTGTTTAGCTCCGTGGTGGGGTCTCGATACGGTCGCTGAGCGACCTACTCGACCGGCGGGAAGATCAGATATCGAGGAATCGAACGTCTTTGGCGTTCTTCTGGATGAAGCTGCGGCGGGATTCGACGTCTTCGCCCATGAGGGTCGAGAAGATCTCGTCCGCGGCGGCGGCGTCATCGAGTGTCACCTGGAGCAGCGTGCGGGTGGCCGGATCCATGGTTGTCTCCCACAGCTCCTTGTAGTCCATCTCGCCGAGGCCCTTGTAGCGCTGGATGCCGTTGTCCTTCGGCATCTTCTTGCCGGACGCGAGGCCCGACTCGACTAGTGCGTCGCGCTCACGGTCGCTGTACACGTACTCGTGCTGTGCGTTGCTCCACTTGAGGCGGTAGAGCGGCGGCTGCGCGAGGTACACGTAGCCGAGGTCGATGAGCGGGCGCATGTAGCGGAAGAGCAGCGTGAGCAGCAGGGTCGTGATGTGCTGGCCGTCGACATCCGCATCGGCCATCAGCACGATCTTGTGGTACCTGGCCTTCTCGGGGTCGAAGTCCTCGCCGACGCCGGCGCCGAAGGCGGTGATCATCGACTGCACCTCGTTGTTGCCGAGCGCGCGGTCGAGCCGGGCCTTCTCGACGTTGAGGATCTTGCCGCGCAACGGGAGGATGGCCTGGAACTCGGGGTTGCGGCCCTGCACCGCCGAGCCGCCGGCCGAGTCGCCCTCGACCATGAAGATCTCCGACAGCGCCGGGTCCTTGCTGGAGCAGTCCCGCAGCTTGCCCGGCATGCCGCTCGACTCGAGCAGCCCCTTGCGGCGGGTCTGCTCGCGCGCCTTGCGCGCGGCGATGCGCGCCTGCGACGCCTGGATCGCCTTGCGGATGATGTCGCGCGCCTGAGTGGGGTTGCGGTCGAACCAGTCGCCGAGCTGCTGACCGGCGATGCGCTGCACGAACGCCTTCGCCTCGGTGTTGCCGAGCTTGGTCTTCGTTTGGCCCTCGAACTGCGGCTCGGCGAGCTTCACGGAGATGACCGCGGTGAGACCCTCGCGCACATCGTCCCCGGAGAGGTTCTCGTCCTTCTCCTTGATGATGTTCTTCTCGCGCGCGTACCGGTTGACGAGCGTGGTGAGCGCCGCCCGGAAGCCCTCTTCGTGCGTGCCGCCCTCGTGGGTGTTGATCGTGTTCGCGTAGGTGTGGACGCTCTCGGTGTAGCCGTTGGTCCACTGCATCGCCACCTCGAGCGAGATCTTCTTCTCGGTGTCCTCGGCCTCGAAGGCGATGACCTCTGGGTGGATGAGGTCGTTCTTCTTCGCCTTGTTGAGGTACTCGACGTAGTCGGTGAGACCGCGCTCGTACATGTAGCTGTCGCTCACCTCCTCCTCACCGCGCTCGTCGGTGAGGGTGATGCGCAGACCCTTGTTGAGGAAGGCCATCTGCTGGAAGCGCGCGCGCAGCGTCTCGTAGTCGAACTCGACGGTCTCAAAGATGTCGGCGTTCGGGTAGAAGGTCTGCTGGGTGCCGGTCTCCTCAGTGGCCTCGCCCTTCGCGAGCGGTGCCTCGGGCACGCCGTTCTGGAAGCTGATGCGCCACACGTGGCCCTGGCGGCGCACCTCGGTGTCGACCTCGCGCGAGAGCGCGTTGACCACGGAGATGCCGACGCCGTGCAGACCGCCCGAGACGGCGTAGCCGCCGCCGCCGAACTTGCCGCCGGCGTGCAGGATCGTCATGACGACCTCGACCGACGACTTGTTCTCCTGGGTGTTGATGTCCACCGGGATGCCACGGCCGTTGTCGCGCACGCGCAGACCGCCGTCCTTCCGGATCCAGATCTCGATGTTGTCGCAGTAGCCGGCCAGCGCTTCGTCGACGGAGTTGTCCACAACCTCGTACACGAGGTGGTGGAGACCGCGCGGGCCGGTCGAGCCGATGTACATGCCGGGGCGCTTGCGCACCGCTTCCAGTCCCTCGAGGATCTGGATCTGGTCGGCACCGTAACTGTCGGGAGCGACGTGCCCGTTCGAGATGTGGCCGTGAGCCGAGCTGTCGTCGGGAGCTTCCTCTTCGGGGGGAGTCGAGCCTTCGGAACTGTTCTCTGGGGGCACCGATGTCATCTGAAGTTAGGCTCCTGCCACTTGGTATCACGGCCATTCGGGGCGAGAATCTCCACAGAGGGAGGGGCACCCGACGGCTCTGTCTATCCTACCAAAAGTGCGGGCCTGAGGCCGGCAAATCCGCGTTCTGGGGAGTTTTCGCGGTTGGGTTGACCTGATTTGCCTCGTCAGCCGTAAGTATCCCGCGGTCCGCGGCCTGGGATCGATCTGGGGCCGCGTTTCCAGGACGGGGCGTTCGGCCCATCGAAGCGCACAGACTCGATGCCGGCGTCGGGGTAGCGCTGCGCGATGGTCGTCGTCACCTGCGACCGCATGAGCCGCAGCTGCGTCGCCCACGCCGTCGAGTCGCAGCGCACCGCGAGCACGCCCTCCTCGATGCCGACCGGCTCGGAGTGCTCCGCCGTCTCATCCCCGACGATCAAGGCCCACGAGGAGAGCAGCTCCGACTTCGCGAGGGAGGACGTCCACCCCATCTTCAGCGCCAGGCCGTCCATCACGTCCCCGAGACCGTGCGGATCGCGGCCCGGTGCGAAGGGGACGCTCGCGCCCTCCTTCTTGGTCTTCCGCTTGCGCGCCGTCGCCGACCGCCCGGTAGCGTCGCCGAACACCTGGCGGAACCGGAGGTACACCGCGACGTGCTCGTCGCGCTCGACCTCGTCGCCGTCGTTGTCGGTGGGGCTAGGCACCGTCGACCACCGCTCCCGCGCGGATGCGCACAACGTGGGAGGCGAGCTCTTCCGGCACATCCCCGAAGACCGCCGCGGTGATGAGCACCTGCTGGAAGTCGACGACTGCCGCCGCAAGGCGGCCTCGCCGAGACTCGTCGAGCTCGGCGAACACGTCGTCGAGGATGAGGACCGGGTCGCCCATGGCCGACTCCCGGCGCAGCACCGCTGCGGAGGCCAGCTTGAGGGCGAGGGCGAAGGACCAGGATTCCCCGTGGCTCGCGTACCCGCGGGCCGGCAGCTCGTTCAGCTCCAGCACCAGGTCGTCACGGTGCGGACCCGCGAGCGTCACCCCGCGATCGAGTTCGGCGCGCCGAAGGCGCGCGAGCGCGGCGCGGAATCCCTCGGTCACGGCCGGGAGCTCGAGCGCGCCCGCACGGGTGGCCGCGGCATCCGGAACGTCGTCGTCGGTCGTGGACGAGAAGACGCTGAGCTGACTGGTGAGCCGCGCGGCGTGGTCCGCGCCCGCGATCGCGCCGTACGCGCGAGCCACCTCGGGATTGAGCTCGTCGACGAGCCAGCTGCGGGCGATGATGATCTCGGCGCCGAGCGAGACAAGCCGGTCATCCCAGATCTCAAGGGTCGAGAGGTCGCCCCGCGCGTTGCGCGCGGTCTTCAATAGGGTGTTCCGCTGGCGCAGGACCCGCTCGTAGTCGGCGACCACCGCACTCATGCGCGGGGTACGGAGAATGAGCAGCTCGTCGAGGAAGCGCCGGCGGCCCGAGGGCTCACCGCGCACGAGCGCCAGATCTTCCGGCGCGAACAGCACGCTCGAGAAGTACCTCGGCAGCTCGCGGGTCTTGATCGCCGAGCGGTTGACCTGCGCGCGGTTGGCACCGGAGCGGTTGATCTGCACCTCGGCGAGCACCTCGCGCTCATCGTGCGAGAGGCGGGCGCGCACGATCGCCGAGTCCTGGCCCTGCCGGATCATCGCGTGGTCGACCGACACGCGGTGCGAGCCGAGGGTGCTCAGGTACCCGAGCGCCTCGACGAGGTTCGTCTTGCCCTGGCCGTTGCTGCCGACGAACAGGTTGGGACCGGGATGCAGGTCGACGTCGAGGTGCTCGTAGTTGCGGAAGTCCGTCAGGTTGAGGTGGGTGACGATCACAGCTTCACGCCATCAACTCTTTCGGACGGCGTGGCCACCAAACTGGTTGCGAAGGGCTGCGACTGCCTTCATCGACGGGGAGTCCTTCTGGCGCGACACGAAGCGCGCGAAGATCGCCGCACTGATCGTGGGCACGGGAACTGCGCGGTCGAGAGCGTCGTGCACAGTCCAGCGGCCCTCGCCCGAATCCTCCACGTAGCCCGAGATGTCCTTGAACTCCGGGTCTTCCTCGAGAGCCTTCACCAAGAGCTCGAGCAGCCAGGAGCGGACCACCGTTCCGCGCTGCCAGGCCTTGAAGGAGCCGGTCACGTCGCTGACAAGGTCCTTGCGGCTATCGAGCAGCTCGTAGCCCTCGGCCCACGCCTGCATGAGCGCGTACTCGATGCCATTGTGAACCATCTTCACGTAATGCCCGGCGCCGACCGGACCGGCGTGCACGAAGCCCTCGTCGCGAGGGCCCTCCGGCCGTAGGCCGTCGAAGATCGGCATTGCGCGCTCGACGTCAGCGGCGTCGCCACCGGCCATCAGGCCGTACCCGTTCTCGAGGCCCCAGATTCCCCCCGAGACCCCGACGTCCATGAACTTGATGTTCTTGGTCGCCAGGAACTCCGAGTGGATGGAGTCCTCGGTGTAGCGCGAGTTGCCGCCGTCGATGACGAGGTCTCCCGGCTCGAGCACGTCCGCGACGTTGTGGATCACGTCGTCGGTGATCTTGCCGGAGGGGACCATCACCCAGACGATCCGCGGGGCGGGCAGGGCCGCGGCGAGCGCCTCGAGGGAGGGAACATCCGTGACGTCGGGATTGGGGTCGTAGCCCGTGACCTCGATGCCGTTCTTCTGGAGACGGGCACGCATGTTGTTGCCCATCTTGCCCAGGCCGATGATGCCGATGTGCATCAGGTGACTTCTTTCTTGATCAGCGCAGGAGAAGGTTCGGCTGCAGCAGGTACTTGTAGTTGTCTGCGCCGGGCTGGTCTTTCGACGACTGGCTCGTGATGAGCACCGGGCCCGGCTTGTTCGGGTTCTCGGTCTTGGTGAACGAGATCCGCACGAACTCTGAGTGCACCGAGCTCAAGCCGTCCAACAGGAACTGCGGCTTGAGCGAGACGACAGTGTCAGTACCGGTGAGGAATGCGTCGATCGACTCCGAGGCCTGGGCCTGCTCTGAGCCGATCGCCTCGAGGGTCACGCCCTCGATCGTGAAGGTGAAGCGCAGTGCGGCCTCGCGCTCGAGCACGAGGGAGACACGGCGGACCGCCTCGATCAGCTCGGCGGTGTTGATCACCGCGTAGTTGTCGACGACCTCGGGGAAGAGACGCTTCACGGGCGGGAAGTTGCCCTTGATCAAGAGCGAGGTGACTGTCTTCTTGTCGGCCTGGAACGCGATGAGCTCCCGGTCGTCGGAGCTGGTGATCGCCACCGAGATCGTGCCGCTGTGGCCGAAGGTCTTGCCGATCTCGATGAGCGTGCGCGACGGCACGAGAGCAGTGGCGGTCTCGACACCGGAGTTGCCGGCATCCCACGCGATCTCACGAACGGCGACACGGTACCGGTCGGTGGCGACGAGCGAGAGGCTGTTCTCGGAGACCTCGAGCTGCACACCGGTGATCACCGGGGTGACGTCGTCGCGGGATGCGGCGACCGCGACCTGCGCGATGGCCGCGGCGAAATCCTCCGCCTGGAGCAGACCTGCCTGGTCGGAGACCTGGGGGAGGGTGGGGTACTCCTCGACCGGCATGCTCAGCAGCGTGAAGTGGCCGGCGCCGCAGGCGACGGTGATGCGGCCCTCATCCGTGGAGAACGTGACGGGCGCGTTCGGAAGGCGGCTCGCGATGTCGGCGAGGAGGCGCCCCGAGACGAGGACGCGCCCCGGCTCTTCCACCTTCGCGGCGATCTCGGTGCGAGCAGAGACTTCGTAGTCGAACGACGACAGCACCAGGCCGTCGTCACCGGCCTCGATGAGCACACCGCTGAGAATCGGGAGCGTCGTGCGCTGGGGCAGCAGCTTGACGGCGAACGAAACGGCCTCGCTGAAGACGTCGCGATTGACCTGGAACTTCACTTCATTCACCCCTGACACGATCGGTGGTCTGGGCGTTAATACTGGCACAGGCCAGTGAGACGCGGACCATGGGTTGTCCAGCTCCCAATCTCTTCTTTAAAGAGACAACATTCTTAACCGTTGTGGGAACTGTGAGTAACTCTGCCGGACCGGTACGACTGCTGGGAACTACAACGGTGTGAGATGTGGGGCGAGGACGAAGAATTCGTGTGAGTCTCGGACGAATCGAGATGAACTGCATTCGCTTTCCACAGAAACGAATTGTCCGTCAACAGCTTGTCCGGTGTGTCGGGGTAGTTATCCACAGGTTCTTCACACTGTGTGAAAACCGTGGACCTGGCAACTAACCCTTGTAGCGGTGGTTCTGCTTGATCCGGCTCGTCAGCTCGGTGACCTGGTTGTAGATCGAGCGGCGCTCCTTCATGAGCTCCGTGATCTTCTTATTCGCGTACATCACGGTGGTGTGGTCGCGGTTTCCGAACAGCTGGCCGATCTTCGGGAGGGAGAGGTTCGTCATCTCACGGCAGAGGTACATCGCGATCTGTCGCGCGGTCGCCACGGCCTGGGAGCGCGAAGACCCGTAGAGGTCGTCGACCGTGAGCTTGAAGTACTCGGCGGTGTGGTTGATGATGTCGACCGGCGCGATGACGTTGTCCTCATCGAGCGTGATGAGGTCCTTCAGCACAGTCTGGACGAGGGCCAGGTCGACGGTCGTCTTGTTGAGGCTCGCGAACGCGGTGACCCGGATGAGCGTTCCCTCGAGCTCGCGGATGTTCGACGAGACCTTGGTGGCCATGTACTCGAGGATGTCGTTGCCGATCTGGAGCTTCTCGCTCTGGGCCTTCTTCCGGAGGATCGCGATGCGCGTCTCCAGGTCCGGTGCCTGAACGTCGGTGATGAGGCCCCACTCGAAGCGCGAGCGCATCCTGTCCTCAAAGCCGGTCAGGTGCTTCGGCGGCAGGTCGCTGGTGATGACCACCTGCTTGTTGTGGTCGTGCAGCGTGTTGAACGTGTGGAAGAAAGCCTCCTGCGTCGAGTCCTTGCCCTGGAGGAACTGGATGTCGTCGATGAGCAGGATGTCGATCTCGCGGTAGCGGGACTGGAACACCGAGGCGCGGTTGTTGGCGATCGAGTTGATGAAGTCGTTGGTGAACTCTTCGGAGCTGACATAGCGAACGCGGATGCCCGGGTAGAGGCTCTCGGCGTAGTGGCCGATCGCGTGCAGGAGGTGGGTCTTGCCGAGCCCGGACTCGCCGTAGATGAAGAGCGGGTTGTACGCCTTGGCCGGCGCTTCCGCCACCGCGACCGCCGCCGCGTGGGCGAACCGGTTGGAGCCGCCGATCACGAAGTTGTCGAAGCTGTACTTGGGGTTCAGGCGGGAGTCGGAGCGGCGGGCCTGGCTGTCTGCCGCGGGAACCACCGTCGGCTCGATGTACGGCTGCTGCTCGCCGGGGTCGGCGCTCTGCTCGAGGACGTCGTGCTGGATCTCCGGGTTCACCACGATCGCGAAGTTGGAGACCTCCTCGTCGTCGCTCAGTCCGGCGATGGCATTGAGGAGGGGCAGCCGGATGCGCTGCTCGAGCATGCCGCGGGTGAGCTCGTTCGGCACTTCCAGATAGAGGGTGCCGGCCATCACGCCCTTGGGCTCCACCAGGTTGATGAAGCCGAGCAGCTGCGGAGTGATGCGGTCATCGGACGTGAGGCGGGACAGTACTGACTGCCAGATACCCTTCGTCGAGTCCGGTGTCTCCGACATTCACGCACATCCTCTTGTTTTGCAGTTCCACAGGCTTATCCACCGGTCGGGCAACGAGGAGTGATCGAATCGCCCCCCGAAACGGCTGGGTTTCACCTTAGTTGTCCACAGGGTGTCGTTACCAACCCCAGTTGCCCACATGTGGATAATGCGATCAGACCGCGTAAAGTTTGACCGGACCGGTTTAACGCCGTACTTTTAATCAGTTGACTTCCAGCCTTCGGGCTTACCCCTTCTTTCCGGCCTTCAGAGCTGGGCTTTGGAGATACCGCTATGAGCAAGAGAACTTTCCAGCCGAACAACCGCCGCCGCGCGAAGGTTCACGGTTTCCGCCTCCGCATGCGCACCCGCGCCGGCCGCGCCATCCTGGGTGCTCGTCGCCGCAAGGGTCGCACCGAACTGTCCGCGTAGTACCTCCGCGTGCTCGCCAGGGCGAACCGGGTCACCCGTCCCGCCGACTTCCGCACTGCGGTTCGTCGCGGGCGGCGGATCGGTACGTCCGCTGTGGTGCTCCATGTCGTGGAGCGGCCCGGTGTTGAGCGGCCCGGTGTCGAACGGCCCAGTGTCGAGCGGCTCGGCTCTGAGCCGAGCCGTTTCGGCTTTATCGTGGCGAAATCGGTGGGGAACGCCGTGACCCGGAATCTCGTGCGCCGTCGGCTGCGATCGGTGAGCCGCGACATCCTTCCCACCATGCCCGCCGGCCGGGACGTGGTGATGCGCGCACTGCCAGGTTCTGACCTCGTGCCGTGGGCTACTCTTCACGCGGAGATCGCACGTGGTCTCGAGAGGAGCGCAGCGAGAGGATGAACCCGACGATGGCGTTCGTGCTGCTCGCTCCCCGCAACGTGTGCGTGGCAATCCTCAAGGTCTACCGCGCCGTGATCTCTCCGCTCTACGGCGATGTCTGCCGGTACTACCCGACGTGCTCGCACTACGCGATGCAGGCCATCCAGCAGCACGGCGTCGTGCGCGGGGTCTGGCTCGGCACGCGCCGCATCGCACGCTGCCACCCGTGGGCGGAAGGCGGCATCGACGATGTCCCCGAGCGCGCCCACGACCGCTACTCGATCACGCGCTTCGGCTTCGTGGTTGCCAACCCCCACTTCGCCCATAGCCACGGAAAGGGCTGACCCGCATCATGGACTTCCTAGGAACAATTCTCTGGCCGATCAAGTGGGTGATCGAGGCGATCCTCGTCGCGTTCCACTCCGGCCTGACCGCCATCGGACTTGACCCGTCGGCCGGCCTGACCTGGGTGCTGTCCATCGTCGGGCTCGTGCTCGTGGTGCGGGCCGCTCTCATCCCGATCTTCGTGCGCCAGATCAAGAGCCAGCGCCGCATGCTCGAGGTGGCGCCCCAGCTCAAGAAGATCCAGGACAAGTACAAGGGCAAGAAGGACCAGTTCTCCCGCGAGGCCATGTCCCGCGAGACCATGGAGATGTACAAGAAGACGGGCACCAACCCGCTGAGCTCGTGCCTCCCGCTGCTCATCCAGATGCCGATCTTCTTCAGCCTGTTCTCGGTGCTGCAGGAGGCCAACAAGGGCGTCCAGGGCGTCGGCCTCCTGTCGAAGGACCTCTCGGAGAATTTCGGCAAGGCGTCGCTGTTCGGCATCGCTCCCCTGCACGAGAGCATCCAGAGCGCGCTCGCTCTCAACCCGGTCAACGTCGTAGTCGTCATCATCGCCGTCGTGATGGTCATCATCATGACCGCCTCGCAGTTCATCACGCAGCTGCAGATCATGTCTCGCAACCAGTCGGCCGAGATGAAGGCCAGCCCGATGTTCCGCCAGCAGCGCATCCTGCTGTACATCCTCCCCCTGGTGTTCGCGTTCTCCGGCTTCGCGTTCCCCATCGGAGTCATGTTCTACTGGCTCACCTCGAACATCTGGACCATGGTCCAGCAGTTCCTCGTCATCCGGAACATGCCCACCCCCGGCAGCGAGGCGGCCCTCGCCCGCGAAGCCCGCCTCGCCAAGCGCGCCCAGCGCAAGGGGATCGTCGAGGAGACGCCCGAGGGCGACACCCTCGTGATCGAGGAACCCCAGAAGCCCCAGCGCCAGCAGCCGGTCGGCAAGAACCGCGCCAAGAAGAAGAGTGGAAACAACAAGCGATGAGCGACGTGACCGAGACCCCCGCCGCCGAGGCCGTTGACCTCGAGGCCCCCGAGACCGACACGGATGCGCCCAGCGCGAGTCAGCTCGAGGAGGAGGGCGACATCGCCGCCGACTACATCGAGGAGCTCCTCGACATCATGGACCTCGATGGCGACATCGAGATCGATGCCCGGGCCGGGCGCGCCTACCTCTCCGTGACCGCGGGCGAGGACGCGAGCCTCCGTGTGCTGTCCCGTCCCGAGACCGTGAACGCCCTGCAGGAGCTGACCCGCATCGCGGTGCAGACCAAGACCGGTTCGTTCTCGCGGCTCATCCTCGACATCGGCGGATCCCGTGAGGCGCGTGTCGCCGAGCTCGGCGTCCTCGTCGGCAAGGCGGTCGAGCGCATCGAGGAGGGCGCGGAGTCCGCTTCACTGCCGGCGATGTCCTCCTACGAGCGCAAGCTCGTCCACGACATCGTCGCGGAGCGCGGCTTCTCCTCTGAGTCAGAGGGCGAAGGGCGCGACCGCCACACGGTCATCCGCCGCGCATAGTTTCACGTGAAACATAGCGCTGCGCCCTCCGAGTTGTTTCACGTGAAACATTGACCGAGTCACCCGAGCTGGAGACTGAGCCGGCGGTTGCCGCATCCCTCTTCGGCGATCGCATCGAGGTGGCCCGCGCCTACACCGCCGATCTTGCGCGCCGCGGCGAGGAGCTCGGGCTCATCGGCCCGCTGGAGCTGCCGAGGCTGTGGACGCGCCACATCATCAACTGCGTGCTCGTCGCTCCCCTGCTGCGGCCGGGGCGGACGGGCGACGTGGGCAGCGGTGCCGGCCTTCCCGGTCTCGTGCTCGCGATAGCCCGGCCCGACGTGCACCTCGTGCTCATCGAGCCCATGGAGCGTCGTGTCGACTGGCTCACGAGCGAGTCGGCGGAGCTCGGCCTCGACAACGTGACCGTCATCCGCGCCCGCGCCGAGGAGGCGCCGCAGGAGTCGCTCGACCAGGTCACCGCGCGTGCCGTCACCGCCCTCTCGAAGTTGATCCCCGTCACAGCACCGCTCCTGCGGCGCGGCGGCGAGATGGTCTTCATGAAGGGCTCACGGGTGGACGAGGAGATCGCGGCCGCCCAGAAGGCCATCAGGAAGTACCGCCTGTCCGGATCGGAGGTGCTCGTCCTCGGTGAGGGGACAGCTCCGGAATCGACCCGGGTGTTTCGGGCTACAGTGGACTGACCACGATCGACCCCCACGGGCAAAGGCCCGAGCCATTCAGAAGGTTTCACGTGAAACATCCAGAAGGCGATCTCGCGAACTCGGCAACGAGCTTCGACGATTCGACGCCACTCGCGCGAGAGCTCGCCGACATCACCCGCAGGAGACAGGCCATCGCCGCTGAGAGGCTTCCGCTTCCCGAAGCGACCCGAGTGTTCACCGTCGCCAACCAGAAGGGCGGCGTGGGCAAGACCACGACCACCGTCAACCTGGCGGCCGCGCTCGCCCGTTCCGGTGCGCGCGTGCTCGTGATCGACCTCGACCCGCAGGGCAACGCCTCGACCGCCCTCGGCGTCGAGCACCGCTCGGAGACCGTGAGCGTCTACGACGTCATCATCAACGACGAGCCCATGTCGGGCGTCGTCCAGCCCAGCCCGGAGTTCGAGGGGCTCTTCTGCCTTCCGGCCACGATCCACCTCGCTGGCGCCGAGATCGAGCTCGTGTCGCTCGTGGCCCGCGAGCAGCGCCTCCGCACAGCCCTCGAGCAGTTCCTCGCTCAGAGCGAGGAGATGTTCCACTACGTGTTCATCGACTGCCCGCCGTCTCTCGGCCTGCTCACGATCAACGCGTTCGTCGCTGCGCGCGAGGTGCTCATTCCAATCCAGTGCGAGTACTACGCGCTGGAGGGCCTGAGCCAGCTGCTCACCAACATCCAGTTGATCGAGCGCCACCTGAACCCGCGGCTGTCGGTCTCGACGATCCTGCTGACGATGTACGACTCGCGCACGAACCTGGCCAACCAGGTGGTGGACGATGTCCGCGAGCACTTCCCCAAGGAGGTTCTCTCCACAGTCATCCCGCGTTCCGTGCGCATCTCCGAGGCTCCCAGCTACGGTCAGAGCGTGATCAGCTACGACGGCAACTCTCCGGGCTCGCTCTCCTACCTGGAGGCGGCATCTGAGATCGCGCACCGCGGAGCGCCGAACTGATGGCGGCCCCGAAGAGAACCGGCCTCGGTCGCGGCATCGGCGCGCTGATCCCTGCCGGAGACGAGAGCTCCCAGCGCCCGGTCGACGTCTTCTTCCCGGCCGGCACCGACAGCCCCCAGGGCCTTCTCGCCGTCCCCGGAGCCCGTCTGGCGAACCTCTCACCGGACGACATCGTCCCGAACGCGAAGCAGCCCCGCACCGAGTTCCGCCAGGAGGAGCTCGACGAGCTCGTGATCTCCATCCGCGAGATCGGCGTACTGCAGCCCATCGTGGTCCGTCCACTCGTGGACGCGGCACCCGGCGGCCCGCAGTACGAGCTCATCATGGGCGAGCGCCGACTGCGGGCGACGAAGCACCTCGGCCTCGCGACGATTCCCGCGGTCATCAAGAGCACGGCCGATGAGGACATGCTGCGGGATGCCCTCCTCGAGAACCTGCACCGGGCGAACCTCAACGCGCTGGAGGAGGCGTCCGCCTACCAGCAGCTGCTCGCCGACTTCGGGATCACCCAGGAGCAGCTGGCCGGGAGGATCGGCCGCTCCCGCCCGCAGATCACGAACACCCTCCGCCTCCTCAAGCTGCCGGCCACCGTGCAGAAGCGCGTAGCCGCGGGTGTTCTCAGCGCGGGTCACGCCCGCGCGATCCTGGCCGCGGGCGATACCGCGTCTATGGAGCGCCTCGCTGACAAGATCGTCAACGAGGACCTCTCGGTCCGCGCCGCCGAGGCCGCTGCCGGGCAGACCTCGACCAGGGTCTCCAAGCCGAAGCCCGCCGCCGGCAAGCGCCAGGGACAGCTCGACGAGGTCGCCGAGCAGCTGGGGGACCGCTTGAACACGCGTGTGAAGGTCACCCTCGGGGCGAGCAAAGGCCAGATCGTGATCGACTTCGCGACGGTGGGGGACCTGAACCGGATCCTGGCCGAGCTGGGGCAGCCCGGGTTCAACCGCTAGGCGACGGATCCTGTCCAGCCTGTGGACAAACGTGTGGGAATCCGGTGGGACACGCGGCTCTGCGTGTGAATAAGCTGTGGATATCGCAGTGGACAGAACAGGGTAAACAACAGATAACTAGTGGCTGACCAGCATTTTCTCGCCGAATAGGATGTGCAGGGCCAGTTTCCCCATACCGGGCTTCGTGCGACCGAGCCCCGGACCTACCCTTGTGCACAAAGCACGGGACAACTTCTAGCTTCGAGACTCCGAGATCGCAGCCTCGGCGAGGGCCGAGTACACCCATCCCAGGTCGTGCCCTGCCGCCTCGAGGGCCTGGGGGAGCACCGAGGTCTCGGTGAGCCCCGGCATGACGTTCGCCTCGAGGAACCACGGCGTACCGGCACCGTCGATGATGATGTCGACGCGGGAGAGGTGGCGCAGTCCCAGGGCGGTGTGCGCGGCGAGGGCGGTCTCGGCGGCACGAGCCGCGGCATCCGGATCGATGCGAGCGGGAACGTAGAAGCGGGTCTCTCCGGCGTTGTACCGCGCCTCGAAGCTGTACACGCCGGAGAGCGGCTCGATCTCGACCGCGGGGAGGGCGACCGGCCCGTCGCCGCTGTCGATGATGCCGACGGCGATCTCGATTCCGGTGATCTTCTGCTCGATCAGGGCGACGTCCCAGTAGGTGTACGCGTCAACCATGGCGCGGGGCAGCAGCGAGCGGTCGTCGACGATCGTCACGCCCTGGGACGAGCCGCCCTGCGCGGGCTTCACCACGAGAGGGCCGGAGAACTCGCCGGAGATCTCCTCGAGGATGCTGTTCGCGCCGAGCTCGCGGAAGGCGTCGCGCGGGAGGGCGATCGACGCGGGGGTCCTCACCCCCGCGCGGGAGACGACCGTCTTGGCCGTGGGCTTGTCCCACGCGAGGCGGGCGGCATCGGCGCGGGAGCCGACGTAGGGCACTCCCATGAAGTCGAGCAGCCCGCGCAGGGCGCCGTCCTCGCCGCTCGCCCCGTGGAGGGCCGGCCACACCACGTCGGGACGGCTCTCGCGGAGGTGCGCGAGGAGCGTGGCATCCGGATCGCGCAGTTCGACCTGGAGGCCGTGCGCCCCCAGGCTGTCGGCGACCCGGCGGCCCGACCGCAGCGAGACGTCTCGCTCGTGCGAGATGCCGCCGGCGAGGACCAGGACTCGTGTGGCCGCCATCAGGAGAGGTTGGCGGGCGGGTTGATGAGCGAGGAGTCGCGCACAACCGGGAGGAGAGCGGTCTGCGAGAAGGTGGTGAGCAGCTCGAGCTCGCCGTTGATCACCGTCGACAGGCGGCGGATGCCCTCGCGGATGAACTCGGGGGTCGGGTAGCAGAACGACAGCCGTATCTTGTTGCGGCCGGAACCGTCGGCGTAGAACGCGGTGCCGGGGGTGTACGCGACGAGCTCCTTGACGGCGCGCGGCAGCATCGACTTGGAGTCGAGGTTCTCGGGCAGGGTGACCCAGACGTAGAAGCCGCCGGCGGGGTTCGTCCACGACAGGTCGGGCAGGTAGTCGTCGAGGGCGTGCAGCATGGCATCCCGCCGCTCGCGGTAGACGCCGCGGAAGGTGTCGATCTGGCCCTTCCAGTCGGCCTGCGAGAGGTACTCGTGGATGACGTACTGGGTGAACGAGCTGGGTGAGAGCACAGCAGCCTCGTTGGCGAGGATGATCTTCTCCCGGATGGCGTGCGGGGCGAGCGCCCAGCCCACCCGGAAGCCCGGCGCGAGCGTCTTGGAGAAGGTGCCGAGGTAGATGACGCCGTCCTCCTCCACCGAGCGCATGGCGTGCGGGGGCTGGCCCTCGAAGTAGAGCAGGCCGTAGGGGTTGTCCTCGAGGACGAGGATTCCGTTGCTGCGGCAGATCTCGAGGATCTCGAGCCGCCGCTCCCACGTGAGGGTGACGCCGGCCGGGTTGCTGAAGGTGGGGATCGTGTAGAGGAACTTGATCGGCTTGCCCTCGGCACGAACGCGCTCGATGGTCTCGCGGAGCGACTGCGGGACGAGCCCGAAGTCGTCCATCGCCACGTGCGCGACCTCGGCCTGGAACGACTTGAAGACGGTGAGTGCCGTCACGTAGCTCGGTGCTTCGGCGAGAACGACGTCGCCGGGGTTGATGAAGAGCTTCGTGATCAGCTCGAGCGCGTGCTGCGAGCCTGTCGTGACCACGAGGTCGTCAACACCTGCCCGGATGCCCTCCAGCGCCATCACCTCGAGAATCTGCTCCCGGAGAGCCGGAAGCCCCTGGCCGGACCCGTACTGCAGCGCCGCGGGGCCACTGTCGCGCATGACCCGCTCCATTGCCCCGCTGACCAGCTCTTTTGGCAGAGCGGAGACGAACGGCATACCACCGGCGAGCGACACCACCTCCGGGCGGGAGGCCACGGCGAAGAGGGCGCGCACCTCGGAGGCCGCGAGGCCGGCGGTGCGGTCGGCGTAGTGGCTGTACCACTGGTCGAGGTTGGTGCCCTGGGTCGTCATGCTGGGTCCTATTCGGTCACGAAGCTTAAAGGATATGGGGCGGTACAGAAAAAGCCCCGCCCCTAGTGCAGGGGCGGGGCCAGATCCACGAGATTGGCTACGCCAGGAACTCGGCCAGGTCGGCCTCGATCGCGGGCTTCGGCTTGGCGCCGATCACGGTCTTGACGACCTCGCCGCCGCGGAAGACCTTCATCGCCGGAATGGAGGTGATCTGGTACTTCATGGCCATCTGGGGGTTGTCGTCCACGTTGAGCTTGACGATCTTGATCTTGTCCGAGTGCTCAGACGCGATGGCGTCGAGGATGGGGGAGACTGCGCGACACGGGCCGCACCACTCGGCCCAGAAGTCCACCATGATGGTGTCGCTCGAGTTGAGCACCTCGTCGGCGAAAGTGGCGTCGGTGACGTCCTTGGCTGATGACATTGTTGTTTCCTTCTCTCGTTAGACGGTGGCCGGCTGCGCCTCTGCGCGAGCCAGGAGTTCCTTGGGGAGTGCTGCGAGGTAGTGCTCCGCGTCGAGGGCGGCGACTGTTCCCGAACCGGCAGCCGTCACGGCCTGGCGGTAGGTGGGGTCGATGACGTCACCGGCGGCGAAGACGCCCGCGATGTTCGTGCGGGACGAACGGCCGTCGACGGCGATGGTGCCGAAGGAGGTCAGGTCGAGCTGCCCGTGCACGAGGTGGGTGCGGGGGTCCGCGCCGATCGCGATGAACAGTCCGCTCAGGTCGATGGTCGTCTCCGTGCCATCCTGCGTGTCGACCACGCCGATGCCGGTGACGAGCTCGTCGCCGTAGATGTGAGCGACCTCCTTGTTCCAGAGGAACTCGATCTTGGGGTTCGAGAAGGCGCGGTCCTGCATGGTCTTGGAGGCCCGCAGAGTGTCCTTGCGGTGGATCACGTAGACCTTGTCGGCGAACTTGGTGAGGAAGTTGGCCTCCTCCATGGCGGAGTCGCCGCCGCCGACGACCGCGATCGTCTTCTGGCGGAAGAAGAACCCGTCGCAGGTGGCGCACCACGAGACGCCGTGGCCGCTCATCTGGTCTTCCTCGGGGAGGCCGAGCTTGCGGTAGGCGGAGCCCGTCGCGAAGATCACGGCGAGAGCCTCGTGCACGTCGCCGTTGCCCAGGGTGACTCGCTTGACCTCGCCCTCCAGCTCGAGCTTCACGACGTCGTCGAGCACGATCTCCGTGCCGAACCGCTCGGCCTGGGCCTGCATGGCCAGCATGAGCTCGGGGCCTTGGATGCCCTCCGCGAAACCGGGGTAGTTCTCGACCTCTGTGGTCTTCATGAGCTCGCCGCCCGCCTCGACCGAACTCGCGATGAGCAGGGGGGAGAGGTTCGCACGCGCCGCGTAGATGGCGGCGGTGTATCCGGCGGGGCCGGAACCGATGATGATGATCTGGCGCACTCTGTCGCGTCTCCTCAGGTGTTTACTGCCCTGTACAACACATCCTATGCACGAGCTATTCCGTGCACGGGGGCTAGCGCGCGCGGCGCAGGCGGCGCAGAAGGGGCTCGCCGAAGGCGCGGAGCTCGGGGTTGCGCGTGACCCAGAGCAGCACGGCGTAGACGATGGCCATGGCTCCGCCCGCGATGACCATGGTGGTGATGGCCCCCGGCCTCCCGTCCACGGGGAACGCGCCCTGGCCGACCCCTCCGAGAAGGGTCAGGATGCCCCATCCCACCGCCCCCGCAGGCACGGCGGCCGCGGCGAACCAGAGCGTCCGCCGCAGCACCCGCCACGTGTCGAGATGCCCGAGCGCGCGGCGGAGGTAGACCGCGGAGAGCAGCCCCTGCAGCGCGACGGCGGCCGAGAGCACGACCGCGAGTGCGACGGCTACCCACTCCCGCGGGACGAGCACCCCGACGAGGAGTGCGCAGACCACGTAGAACGCGGTCTGCACGACCTGGATGACGAAGGCCGCGCGCGTGCGGTCGAGCGCGTAGAACACCCTGAGCAGGACGAAGAAGATCGTGAACGGCACCAGGCCGAGCAGATAGCCCAGGTAGACGGGCGCCAGGGAGGAGACCTCGGAGTAGTCCTGGCCGAAGATCGCGCTGAACGGGAAGGCGAGGACGGCGAGCCCGACCGCCGAGAAGATGATGATGAGCAGGCTCGACCGCAGGGCGGACGAGAGGTCGTCGCCCAGGTCGCCCAGCCGGCCGTCGCGCACGTGCGAGCTCATCCGGGTGTAGTACGCCGTGACGATCGAGACCGTGGCGATCGAGTGCGGGAGCATGAACATCAGCCAGCCGTACTTCATGGCGTTGATCGAGGCCTCGCCGGTCGCGCTCGATGCCACGTTCGCCTCGACGACCCCGGAGACCTGGGTCACGAGGAACATCGCGAACACCCAGGACGCCGCGCGACCGGTGCTCGCGAGGCCCACGCCGCGCCACTGGAAGTTGGGGCGGTAGGAGAGGCCCGCGCGCTTCAGGAAGAAGAACAGGGCGAAGGCCTGCACAGCGATGCCGAGGGTGGCGCCGCCGCCGACGACCGCGATCTGCACCGGCGTCCAACTGGTCGCCTCGCGGTGCTCGCTGGCCCCGCCGAAGAGCGCGATGAACAGGATGAGGCTGCCGATGACCACGATGTTGTTGAGCACCGGTGCCCAGGTGAACGGGCCGAACACTCCGCGGGCGTTGAGCGTCTCGCCGATGAGGCTGTAGAGCGCGTAGAAGAAGATCTGCGGGAGGCACCAGTAGGCGAACCCGGTAGCAAGGGACAGCTCCGCGGCGCTGAACCCGCTGCCGTAGAGGCGCACGAGCAGCGGCGCGCAGAGCGTGGCGATCACGGTCACGACGACGAAGACCACGAGGCCGATGGTGATGATGCGGTTGATGAACGCCGCGCCGCCGTCGCTGTGCAGGTTCGCCTTGACGATCTGCGGGACGATCACCGCGCTGAGCAGGCCGCCCGCGATCAGCGAGTAGATGTTGTTGGGCAGCTGGTTGGCGAGCGCGAAGGTGTCGCCGGCGCCGCCGTTGACGGAGATCGCCGTCGCGAGCACGATCGCGCTGACGAACCCGAGCAGGCGCGAGACGAGGGTGCCCGAGGCGAGGAACGCGCTGGCCCGTCCGATCGTCGTCGGTGCCGCGGCGGCCGGGACGTCGGCCACGGATGCCGCGTCGGTGCCCTCTCGCCCGGGGTCAGTCATCCGCGCTGCCCCTGCGCCGCCTCAGCACGGTGCGCACGACGCCCACGCCGAACACCACGACGACGAGGACCGCGATGGCGACCACGATCGGCGTCTCCCAGCCCGCCTGCACGTTGACTTCGGAGGAGATCGGGGCGCCGATCGACACGCCCGCCCTGCTGGCGAGCGAGACATCCACCTGCACCACCCCGTTGGAGAGGGAGTGGACCGGCACGTCGACCTTGCCCTGAGTGTTCGGTTTGAGCTCCAGTGTCGTGAGGGTCTTGTCGATGGCCAGCAGTGACGACCGCGAGCGCACCGTGATGTACACGGTGACCGGCTGGTCGAGCCCGTTGCTCACGGTGACGGGGAGGTACTGCCCGCTGTCCGCGATGAGGAGGAAGTTGTTGCTCTCGACGAGGTGCACGGAGTTGCGCAGCGCGATCGAGTCGCTCGTGAAGGCGTCGGCCGCCTCGGGCCACCCGGTCGGGTCGGCGGTCCACTCCGCGGAGAGGAGGGCGAGCAGTTCGAGCCGTCGCGCGGACGTGATCGCGGCCGGGTCGGCCGCGACAGTGGCGAACTGGCGCTCGGCGTTCTCGCCCTGGATCATCTGGCCGACGCGGGAGATGCGGTCGGCGAGCTGCGGCTGGTCGACGACCGTCGCGTCGGTCGGCGAGGTGGCCATCGCCTGGGAGAACGGCACGAGCTCGACGCCGGAGCTCGCGCGGAGCGCATCGATCGTGTCGGCCAGGCGGCTGACGTCCATGCCCCGGTCGAGTGTGGCGAAGAGGGTCGGGGTGCCGGGCTGCACCCGGGCGCCCGCGGCGAGAGCGGCGGTGAGCTGGGCGAGGGCCGTGCTCCAGTCCGTGTCGAGGTCTGCTCCGGATGCCGCGCGCAGCGCTGCCGAGACCGCGGCGTCGGAGACCACCACGCCGGCACCGCCCACCTGCGAGGCCGGGCCGGAGGTGGCATCCCGCGAGATATTGCCTGTCGACACGATGGTGGTCGTGTACCCGCTCGCGGCGATCTTGGGCAGGTCGGCGGTGATCACCGTGTCGTCGAGCGGCCAGGCGATGCCGGTGAGCGAGTAGGGCCAGTCCGTGATGTCGGCACTCGTCGGCAGGGCGGGAAGAGCCGTCTCAGCCGGGTCGGCGGTGGGCTCGGGGGTGGCCGTGCCCGGCGCCGGGGCGAACCGCGACGGGTCGATCGCGAAGTCGAAGGACTCCGCCGGGAGGACGGTCGCGCTGCCCCCCTGCGTCTGGAGCGTGACATCGGCATCGGCGTACCCGAGCGAGAAGGTCTCGTTGGTCGCGGCCTGTAGGCGGTCGAGCCAGGAGAGTGCCGAGGCGGGGGCCGAGCTGCCGAGGAGGCGGATCGACGCGATGATGCGGGGGTCGATGCCGATGGCGACCGGCCGGTCGAGCACGGCATCCAGCTGCTGCGTCAGGATGCCGCGGGCCGACGTGTACTGCTCGAGAGTTGCTGCGTCCAGAAACTCGTCGGCGCTCGCGGGCACGACGATCGGCACGGCGATCGCGAGCTTCACGACGGCGGGATCATCGGCGGCCTGCACCGTGCCGACGGCGACGGTGGCCAGCCCGAGTCCGAGGACGAGGGCAGCAGCCAGGGCTCTCACGGACATGGGCTGACCCGGGTCTTCCGCACGGCCAGCATGACCACGAGTCTATTCACTTGGCGCTGAGAGCCTCGTGAGATGCAAAGCTAGACGAATGAGCGTCGCCGGGGCCATCGCCCGACTCGAGCAGCTGGCCGGGTCCGCGCCGGTGGCGAAGCTGTCGGCCGCCTTCGCGACCGCGGGCTACGAACTCGCCCTGGTCGGCGGCCCGGTGCGCGACGCGTTCCTCGACCGCGCGGTGTCGGACCTGGACTTCGCGACGAACGCCGACCCCGACCAGATCCTCGCCGTGGTCACTCCGATCTCCGAGGCGCAGTGGGATGTCGGGCGCGACTTCGGCACCATCGC
This sequence comes from Rhodoglobus sp. GW821-FHT12B09, assembly GCF_058809925.1. Taxonomy (NCBI): domain Bacteria; kingdom Bacillati; phylum Actinomycetota; class Actinomycetes; order Micrococcales; family Microbacteriaceae; genus Rhodoglobus; species Rhodoglobus sp. GW821-FHT12B09. Next base: position 349,811 of record NZ_JBXATB010000003.1, read on the forward strand.
CGCGCGCATCGGCGGCCACACCGTCGAGATCACCACCTACCGCGCCGACTCCTACGACGGCGCTACCCGCAAGCCCGTCGTCGCGTTCGGCGACACCCTCGAGGGCGACCTGGTGCGCCGCGACTTCACCGTGAACGCCATGGCGCTGCGGCTGCCCGAGCGCGTGCTCGTCGACCCGTGGGGAGGCCTCGAGCACCTGCTCGAGCGGAGGCTCACCACACCGGGCCCGCCCGAGGTGTCGTTCGGGGACGACCCGCTCCGGATGCTGCGCGCGGCCCGGTTCACGTCGCAGCTCGAGTTCACCGTGGACGAGGCGACGGTGCGCGCGATGCACGACCTCGCCCCGCGGCTCGAGATCGTGAGCGTGGAGCGCATCGCCGACGAGCTGCGCAAGCTGCTGCTCACGAAGGACCCGGTGCCGGGCATCCGGCTGCTCGTCGACACCGGCATCGCGCAGCTCGTGCTGCCCGAGGTGCCGGCACTCCGGCTCGAGATCGACGAGCACGCGCACCACAAGGACGTCTACGAGCACAGCCTCACCGTGCTGCAGCAGGCCATCGAGCTCGAGCGCAGCCCGGAGCCCGACCTCGTGCTGCGCATCGCCGCCCTGCTGCACGACATCGGCAAGCCCGCCACTCGAAAGATCGAGGCCGGCGGAGTCGTGACCTTCCACCACCACGACCTCGTGGGGTCGAAGCTCGCGGCCAAGCGCCTGCGCGCGCTCAAGTTCGACAACGACACGATCGCGGCCGTGGCCCGGCTCATCGAGCTCCACCTGCGCTTCTTCGGCTACACCGACGGCGCCTGGACCGACTCTGCAGTGCGGCGCTACGTGCGCGACGCCGGCCCGCTGCTCGAGCGGCTGCACGTCCTCACCCGTGCCGACGTCACGACGCGCAACCGCAGGAAGGCCGACCGGCTGTCGTTCGCCTACGACGACCTCGAGGAGCGCATCGCCGCGATCGCCGAGGCCGAGGGCATCGCCGCGGTCCGGCCCGACCTCGACGGCGAGCAGATCATGGCGATCCTGGGGCTGAAGCCCGGCCGCGAGGTCGGCGAGGCCTACCGGTTCCTGCTCGACCTCCGGCTGGACGAAGGTCCGCTCGGCGCCGAGGAGGCGGAGGCGCGGCTGCGCGCCTGGTGGGCGGGCCGCTCGTCGTGAGGCGCGCCTCAGCGCGCGTTCGCGCTGATCCACTCCTCGAGCTGCTGGCGCGCGACGGGGTCGGGCAACTGCTGCGGCGGTGACTTCATAAGGTACGCGCTCGCCGCGACGAGCGGGCCGCCGAGCCCGGCGTCCAGCGCGACCTTCGCGGCCCGAACCGCGTCGATCACCACGCCCGCGGAGTTCGGCGAGTCCCACACCTCGAGCTTGTACTCGAGGCTCGTCGGGGCGTTGCCGAAGCCGTGCCCCTCGAGGCGCACGAACGCGAGCTTCTTGTCGTCGAGCCACGGGATGTGGTCGCTCGGCCCGATGTGCACGTCGCGAGCGTTGATCTCGGCGTCGATGTTGCTCGTGACAGCCTGCGTCTTGGAGACCTTCTTCGACTGCAGCCGCGAGCGCTCGAGCATGTTCCTGAAGTCCATGTTGCCGCCGACGTTGAGCTGGTACGTGCGGTCGAGCACGAGGCCGCGCTCCTCGAACAGGCGGGCGAGGACTCGGTGCGTGATCGTGGCGCCCAGCTGGCTCTTGATGTCGTCGCCGACGATCGGGATGCCCGCGCTCGTGAATTTGGCGGCCCACTCCGGGTCGCTGGCGATGAACACGGGAAGTGCGTTCACGAACGCGACGCCCGCGTCGAGGGCGGCCTGGGCGTAGTGCTTCGCGGCCTGCTCGGACCCCACGGGCACGTAGCACACGAGCACGTCCGCGCCGCTGTCGCGCAGCGCCTGCGCCACGTCGACGGCCGGGGCATCCGACTCGTCCACAACCTCGCGGTAGTACTCGCCGAGCCCGTCGAGCGTGGGCCCGCGCTGCACGGTCACACCGGTCGGCGCGACCTCGGCGAAGCGGTACGTGCTGTTCTGGCTCGCCCAGATCGCCTCGGCGAGATCAACGCCCACCTTCAGCGCGTCCACGTCGAAGGCCGCGACGAACTCGAGGTCGCCGACGGCGTAGCTGCCGAACCGGTTGTGCATGAGGCCCGGGATGCTCGCGCCCTCCTCCGCGCCGGCATAGAAGGCCACGCCCTGCACGAGCGAGTTAGCGCAGTTGCCGACCCCGGCGATGGCGACCTTCACGGCCATGGATGGTGCTCCTCGAGAGAAATGCGTACACTGGGCAGGTTGTCCGGCTTCACCTGAAGCGGCGACAACCGTCAACACCCTCCTGCTGCAGATCGTCTGCAGCCGTTCTAGTCCGAAGGAGGTGGGTTTGTGACGCACCAGTACGAACTCATGGTGATCCTCGATCCAGAGATCGATGAGCGCACCGTGGCACCCAGCCTAGACAAGTTCCTCAATGTCATCCGCAATGACGGTGGCAGCATCGACAACGTCGATGTGTGGGGCCGTCGTCGTCTGGCCTACGAGATCAACAAGAAGACCGAGGGCATCTACGCCGTCGTCAACTTCACGGCGAACTCGTCCGCAACCGTCGAGCTCGACCGCCAGCTGAAGCTCAGCGAGGCCGTCATGCGCACGAAGGTGCTCCGCGCCGAGCAGGGCTTCGCCCAGGTCGCCGCCGCCAAGCAGCTCGCCGACGAGAAGGCCGCCCGCAAGGCAGCCAACCCGAAGGCCGCCGCCGCAGCTCCGGCCGCCGCTGTTGCCGCTGCTGCGCCTGCTGCCGACGCCGCCGAGGAGCCGGCCTCCAAGCCTGCTGCAGCCAAGCCGGCCGCCAAGGCCGACAAGGACGCGGAGTAGGCCATGGCCGGCGAGACCGTCATCACCGTCGTGGGAAACCTCACGAGTGACCCCGAGCTGCGCTACACGCAGAACGGGCTCGCGGTAGCCAACTTCACCATCGCCTCCACGCCGCGCAACTTCGACCGCGCGAGCAACGACTGGAAAGACGGTGAGGCACTGTTCCTGCGCGCAAGCGTGTGGCGCGAGTTCGCCGAGCACGTCGCCGGTTCGCTCACGAAGGGCTCGCGGGTTATCGCGACCGGTCGGCTGAAGCAGCGCTCCTACGAGACGAAGGAAGGCGAGAAGCGAACGAGCATCGAGCTCGAGGTCGACGAGATCGGCCCTTCGCTGCGCTACGCGACTGCACAGGTCACCCGTGCTGCCTCGTCCCGCGACTCCTCGGGCGGCGGCGCACCTCGCGGCGGCCAGGTCGGTGCCGGTTCAGGCGCTGAAGAGCCGTGGGCGGCATCCGCTCCCGACAACGCCGGCGGCGATGTCTGGAACACGCCCGGCAGCAACTACTCGGACGAGACGCCGTTCTAAACGGCCGTCCCACTACTTAAGGAATAACAACTCATGGCAGGAAAGAGCAGCGGCGATCGCCGCAAGCCCATCCGCAAGGGCAAGGACGGCAAGAACGCCGCCCCGGCCAAGGCGATCCGCGTGGGCGTCATCGACTACAAGGATGTCGCGACGCTTCGCAAGTTCATCTCGGAGCGCGGAAAGATCCGCGCCCGTCGTATCACCGGTGTCTCCGTGCAGGAGCAGCGCCTCATCGCCACGGCCGTCAAGAACGCCCGTGAGATGGCACTGCTGCCCTACGCCGGCTCGGGCCGTTAAGGAGTATCGACAATGTCAAAGCTGATCCTCACGCACGAGGTCACCGGTCTCGGTGCCCCCGGCGACGTCGTCGACGTCAAGAACGGTTTCGCTCGCAACTACCTCATCCCCCAGGGCTTCGCCGTGGCGTGGACGCGCGGTGGCGAGAAGCAGATCGAGTCCATCAAGGCAGCGCGCACCGCTCGCGAGCACGCCACCCTCGAAGAGGCACAGGACCTGAAGGCGCGCCTTCAGGCCACGACCGTCAAGCTCACCGTCAAGGCGGGCGAGGGCGGTCGCCTGTTCGGGTCGGTCAAGACGTCGGACGTGGCGGACGCCGTCGCTGCCGCCGGTCTTGGCGCGGTCGACAAGCGCAAGATCGAGATCACCTCGCCCATCAAGGCGACCGGTGAGCACGAGGCCACCGTGCGCCTGCGCGACGACCTCGTCGCCACGATCACTCTCCAGGTGGTTGCAGCGAAGTAGTAGTACCCCCCTTATTGGGGCAGACAACGGCGGGGAGAAATCCCCGCCGTTGTTGCTTTTAAGGCCGGTTACCCCCACCTTTGTGCACAGGAGCCGGTATATGGGCACAACCCTCAACCCTCACTTCAAACATGTTTCTGCACACACGGGTGTATAACTAAAAAAGCAGGTCAAACGTGCTTTTGCAATCAAAACAACCTTCAAGTGCACAGATGATTCCACAGGTTGCTCACACGAGCCCCGGCGTTTCTCTCTGTTTCCCCACAGGGTCATCCACAGGCGTTGTTGTGAGCTGAACCCGGCCCTCCCTATCGTGGGGCAGTCCCGGTCGACAGAGGCGGGCTGTGCCACTGATGTGGGCCCGGTGTGTCGGCGGCCGGGCCTACAAATGGGCCGTACCGTCAACTGAGGCGTACCGTCGTCCACGGGGAAGGGAACGAATGTCCATCGCGCATCTGGGGCTCGCTGGCGACCAGCGGCAGTCAGGCGAGGGCAGGCCGGACTCCCGCGGCGATCGTGTACCCCCGCACGACCTCCTCGCCGAGCAGAGCGCCATCGGCGGCATGCTCCTGAGCAAGGATGCGGTTGCCGACGTCATCGAGACCGTGCGCGGTGTCGACTTCTACATCCCGAAGCACGAGACGATCTTCGACGCGGTGATGACGCTGTACTCCCACGGGGAGCCCACCGACGTCATCGCGGTCACCGACGAGCTCACCAAGACCGGCGAGCTCACCCGCGCCGGCGGCGCCGAGTACCTGCACACCCTCACCGCCCTGGTCCCGACAGCGGCCAACGCCGGCTTCTACTCGACCATCGTCGCGGAGAAGGCGGTCCTGCGCCGTCTCGTCGAGGCCGGCACCCGCATCGTCCAGATGGGCTACGCGAGCGAGGGCGAGGTCGTCGACCTCGTGAACAACGCGCAGGCCGAGATCTACGCTGTCACGGGCGGCGTCGAGAGCGAGGACTACGTCCCCCTCACCGAGGCCGTCACCACGGCCATTGACGAGATCGAGGCCGCCCGCGGCCGCGACGGCCAGATGGTCGGCGTCCCCACCGGCTTCGCGGAGCTCGACGAGCTCACCAACGGCCTCCACCCCGGCCAGCTCATCATCATCGCCGCACGCCCCGCCATCGGTAAGTCGACACTCGGCCTCGACATTGCGCGCGCGGCCGCGATCAAGCACGACCTGCCGACCATCGTGTTCTCCCTCGAGATGGGCCGCAGCGAGATCGCGATGCGCCTCCTGTCGGCCGAGGCATCCGTGCCCCTGCAGCACATGCGCAAGGGCACCGTGCACGCCAACGACTGGACGACGATCGCCCAGACCCGCGGCCGCATCAACGATGCGCCCCTCTACATCGACGACAGCCCCAACATGACCCTCGTCGAGATCCGCGCCAAGTGCCGCCGGCTCAAGCAGAAGGTCGGCCTGAAAATGGTGATCATCGACTACCTGCAGCTCATGACGAGCGGCAAGAAGGTCGAGTCGCGCCAGCAGGAGGTCAGCGAGTTCTCGCGGGCGCTCAAGCTTCTCGCCAAGGAGCTTCAGGTTCCGGTCATCGCGATCTCCCAGCTGAACCGTGGTCCCGAGCAGCGCGCGGACAAGAAGCCCGCCCTTTCCGACCTCCGTGAGTCCGGTTCTATCGAGCAGGACGCCGACATGGTGATCCTCCTGCACCGCGAGAGTGCCTACGAGGCCGACAACGCCCGGGCCGGCGAGGCCGACCTGATCGTCGCCAAGCACCGCAACGGACCGACCCGCACGGTGACCGTCGGGTTCCACGGCCACTTCTCGCGGTTCGTCGACCTCCCGCCCGGCTCGTAGACTGATCCGGTGGAAGCCGCAACGCCCTGGTACGTCCCTCTCGCGCGAGCGGTCCCCGCTCTCGTGCTCGCGGCGGTCATCACCTTCTCGTCCGACCACTCGGCGCCGCTCGGCCTCGTGACCTTCGGCATCTACGCCGTGGTCGTCGGTGCCGTGCTCACGGCCTCCGCCCTCCGCCTCGGCGCGAAGGGCGTTGTGCGTTCGGTCACCTTCGCGCAGGGCATCCTCTCGGTCGTCGCCGGCATTGTCTCGCTCGCCATCCCGGGCGCCGGGCTCCCGTTCTTCGTCTTCCTGCTGACGGCCTTCGCCGCGATCACCGGATTCCTCGAGCTCTACCTGGGGCTGCGGAGCCGGGGCCGGAGCAGCTCGTCCCGCGACTGGGTGTTCGTCGGCGCTCTCACCGCCCTGCTCGCGATCGTCGTGCTGCTCGTCCCGCCGGGCTTCGCACAGTCGTTCACCGGTCCCGATAACGTGCAGCGCGTGCTGACCGCCTCCGTCATCGTGGTCGGCGCGCTCGGCGCCTACTGGGCGATCCTCGGCGTCTACCTCGTGATCGCCGGCCTCTCGCTGCGCTGGGCGACTGCGTCATCACTCACCAGGAGCGAGGCCTGATGGCCGCCCCCAGCCGCCGCGACCGCACCCGCCCCGCCGAGCTCCTCGGCCTGTCGGCGGTCTTCGCGGTGTTCGTCGGCCTCGTCGTGCTGATGTCGACCCGCGAGCTCGTGCTTGCGCTCATCTTCCTGGGGCTCGCATTCATTGTCTCGCTCGTGGGCCTCGCGATGCTGTCGCTCGCCGTACGGCCCGACAAGGACGAGAAGCTCGACCTGCTCTCTCAAGACGCCGATGAGCAGGATCGCGGCAAGGGGCACTAGCTGCTGCGGTGGGGTTATCCCTCGTGGCCCGGCTCGAACGGGACTGCCTCCCTCGCCGGCGAGAACTTTCTCGCGGCCGGGCCGTGGGGGCGCACGGCTTCGGCTAGGGCACGCCGGCAGTCACACTAGCACCGGCCGCGCTGCCTATGCGTCGAGGTAGTCCACGAGCCGTGACGCGAGCCCGGCGTAGCCCGCGGGTGTCATGACCCGCAGCCGGTCCTTGGCGTCCTGGCCGATGTCGAGGCCGTCGATGAACGCGACCAGGTCGGCCTGCCCGATGCGCTTGCCGCGGGTGAGCTCCTTGAGCACCGCGTAGGGGTCGGCGATCGAGCTGCGCCCGGCCGTTACCTCGGCGCGGATGACGGTCTGGATGGCCTCGCCGAGCACCTCCCAGTTGGAGTCGAGGTCGGCGGCGAGCCGGTCGAGGTCGAGGTCGATCTCCTTCAGCCCGCGCACGACGTTCTCAAAGGCGAGCACCGAGTGGCCGAACGCGACTCCGATGTTGCGCTGCGTCGTCGAGTCGGTGAGGTCGCGCTGCAGCCGCGAGGTGACGAGGGTCTGTGCGAGCGACTCGAGCAGGGCGCTCGAGAGCTCGAGGTTGGCCTCCGCGTTCTCGAAGCGGATCGGGTTGATCTTGTGAGGCATGGTCGACGAGCCGGTGGCGCCCGCCTGCGGGATCTGCCGGAAGTAACCGGACGAGATGTACGACCAGATATCGGTGCACAGGTTGTGCAGGATGCGGCACGCGTGGCTCATTGACTGGTACAGGTCCACCTGCCAGTCGTGCGACTCGATCTGGGTGGTGAGCGGGTTCCACTCGAGGCCGAGGCTCGTGACGAACTCGCGGGAGATCGTCGGCCAGTCCTGCGCCGGGTCGGCGGCGAGGTGCGCGGAGTACGTGCCGGTCGCGCCGTTGAACTTGCCCAGCACGTCGACGGACTCGATCCGGGCCGCGACGCGCTCGAGGCGGTGGACGAAGACGGCGAACTCCTTGCCCATGGTGGTGGGGGTCGCGGGCTGGCCGTGCGTGCGCGCGAGCATGGCGGCATCCCGGTGCTCAATGGCCAGGGCGCGCAGGGCATCGATCACCGAGCGGAACTTCGGCATCCAGACCTCGCGAAGTGCCGCGCTGATGGTGATCGCGTACGAGAGGTTGTTGATGTCCTCGCTCGTCGCCGCGAAGTGGGTGAGCTCGGCGATGCCCGTGAGGCCGAGCTCGGCCAGCTTCGCGCGCACGAGGTACTCGACGGCCTTCACGTCGTGGCGGGTCGTCGCCTCCAGCCGGGCCAGCTCGTCGATCTCGGGCTGGCCGAAGCCGGCGGCGAACTCGCGCAGCAGGCGCGCCTGCTCGTGGTCGAGCCGGGTCGAGCCGAACAGCTCGTGGTCGGTGAGGTACAGCAGCCACTCGACCTCCACGCGGACGCGCGCGCGGTTGAGGCCGGCCTCCGAGAGGTGGTCGCCGAGCGCTGTGACGAGCGGTCTGTAGCGCCCGTCGAGCGGGCTGAGTGGCTGTTCGGGCAGTGGGCTCATGAGACTCCCTGTCGGATTCCCGGCGTGATCTGCCGGAAGAGTGCTGCGCACGCGCGCTCGATCATGGTGAGTACCTGGTCGAACATCGCGGCATCGGAATAGTACGGGTCGGGCACGTCGCTCAGCGGAGCCTGCTCGCTGTCGAACGAGAGCAGCAGCTGGACCTTGGAGCGATCCTGCTCGGTGGTGGCCCACGTGCTGAGGATGCGCTCCTGGCTGCGGTCGAACACCACGACGAGGTCGAGGTTGCCGAACCACTCGGGGTCGAACTGGCGCCCGCGGTGGCCCGAGCCGTTGTAGCCGCGGGAGCTGAGCGCCGCCAGGGTGCGCTCGTCGGAGGGCTCGCCCACGTGCCAGTCGCCGGTGCCGGCGGAGAGCACCGCGACACTGCCTTCGAGGCCCGCCTTCTTCACCAGGCTTTTGAAGACGGTCTCGGCCATCGGCGACCTGCAGATGTTGCCCGTGCAGACGAAGCAGATCCTGAAGAGCGCAGACTCGTCGAAGGTGCGCTCGAAGCTCATTGCATCATTGTCCCGCAGTTTCCCCTCCTCACCACGACCGGATCTGGCGAACTCTCCCCAACCCGGGCCTTCGGCCGTCACGTGGTCCGGGGTCTCGGCCACTCTCGTGAGCATGATCGCTCCGGATGCCACGGCAGCAGCCGCCCTAGAAGCCCAGCTCCGCCAGCTCTACGCCATCCTCGAACGCCTCTCGTCGGTGCGGAGCGAGCTCGTGCCCGCGAAGGCCACGTTCTGGAAGGGCGAGGCACGGCGCATCTACGACCGGGCGGTCGCCGACCTCGACCGCGACATCTCCTCCGCCCTCGAGGTGCTGCACTTCGCCCAGCAGAACACGATCATCGCCCTCGCTCACCTGGCCGGCCGTGCCTGACGACCTGGATATCGTCGGCGGCACCTCCTCCGTCTCCACGGAGGATCTCGCCGTCGCCTCCGCCCAGCTGGGCCGACTCAGTCGGGAGACTCGAGCGATGTGCACCGCGCTCGGGCAGATCCCCTCCGAGCCGACGCCGGGGATCTACAACACCGGTCAGGCCCGGCTGGATATCGACCACGCGCAACGCGTGCTCGACACCGTCTCCCAACGGGCCTGGATGTTGGAGGGGATCATCCGAGTGGTGGCACAGGGCTACATCGTGTCGGAGCGGCTCGTCGAGAGGGAGATGCGCGAACTGCAGTCCGGTGCTGCGCAGTGGCTCGGCTCGCAGGTGAACCTGCTCCCGATCATCGCCGGCCCGCTCGGGGGCATGGTGCTCGCGGTGAGCCAGAGTCTCAGGGTGACGAAGGGCCTGGACCCCGTCCTCGGCAAGATCTTCGCGGAGACGGGCATCCCGAAGGCGAGTCCCTTCGCCCGCGAGAACAACCACCTCTGGAACAACGCGGGTGCCGTCGCCGCGATGCGGAGGGGTACGCACCTCTGGGGGTCGTTCGCGATGGGCGCGTGCGGCGTGCCCGTCGGGTTCCCCGTTCCCGAGCGGAGGCAGTACCTCTTCGGCGCCACGGCACTGCTCGGCGCCGGGCGGGGCATCGGCCTCCTGAACGAGACGCCGGTGAGGCTCGTCGAGATCCAGCAGCTGCCGCTCGGCGCGGCACCGCACGACTACCACGGCCGGCTGGAGCGTGTTCCGCACGACGAGCCGGGGGAGCCCGGGCCGCAGGTGATGATCGAGAGGTACTCCGTGCCGGGCGAGCCCGACCGGTTCTCCGTGTACGTCGGCGGCACCGTCACGTTCAACCCGGGAACGACGACGGAGCCGTGGGACATGACGAGCAACATGGTCAACGCGGTGGGAGAGGAGAGCGGGTCGGCCGCTTCGGTCCGTGCCGCGATGAAGGCCGCCGGCGTCGACGAGAACAGCCCTGTGCAGTTCACCGGGTTCTCGCAGGGCGGCGGCACCGTCGCGGCTGTGGTGGCGTCCGAGAACTACAACACCCAGGGCGTCGTCACCTTCGGCGGGCCCACCGGCCAGGTCGATCTGCCGGACGGAATACCGACGGTGCTCGTCGAGCACTCGGACGACCCGGTGCCCGCCCTGGGCGGGGAGCAGGACAACGGCCACGCCGTGCTCGTGCGCCGCGACGTGTTCGGCGGCGAGAACATCGACAAGACCTGGGCGGTGCCGTCGCACCACATCGAGTACTACCTCAGGACGGCCCAGCTCATGGACGAGTCGCGCTCGCCGCAGCTGGACGCGACGATGCGCAAGCTCGACTCATTCACGGCGGGCGCGACCCTGGAATCCAGTACGTCGTACCGCTTCGAGCGCGTGACCGGAAAGGACTAGCGGGACTTGGGCTTGCCGATGATCGGGCGGAGCAGGATGCCGATGAGCCAGCTGATGATGCCGAGCACGAGGGCGCCGAGCACGCCCCACCAGAAGGTCTCGATGGTGAGACCGAAGCCGATGAGGCCCGAGATCCAGCTCACGATGAGCAGCAGCAGGCCGTTCACGATGAGCGCGATGAGCCCCAGCGTGAGGATGTACAGCGGGAAGGCGACGATCCTGATCAGGTTGCCGATGATGCCGTTGACCACGCCGAAGATCACGGCGAGGAGCAGGTAGGTGAGGACGGTCTCGAGGGTCCCGCCCGGGGCGAACGGAAGAACCGCGACGTGAGGGCTGAGGATGAGCGTGGTGAGCCACAGGGCGACGGCGTTGATCAGCAGGCGTACGACGAGTCTCATGTGCCCAACTATGCCGTGAGGCGCAAGGGGACCGCAACGGATCGCAGCCCTCCGGTCATAGGCTTGTGGGCGTGACTGCCCCGAGAGTACGACTGCGCCCCGAGATCGAGTCGATGGTTCCGTACCGCCAGGGCCGCACCGCCGCCGAGGACGCGTTCAAGCTGTCATCGAACGAGAACCCGTACGAGCCGCTTCCCGCGGTGCTCGAGGCGATCGCGGAGAGCGCGATCAACCGGTACCCGGAGGGGTCCGCCGTGCGCTTGCGCGAGCTGCTCGGCGAGCGGTACGGGGTCTCGCCCGAGCGTCTGCAGGTCGGCGCCGGCTCGGTATCGGTGCTGGCGCAGCTCGTGACGGCGGCCGCGGCATCCGGCGACGAGGTCGTCTTCTCGTGGCGGAGCTTCGAGGCGTACCCCCTGCTCGTGGGCACCGCCGGCGCGACGCCGATCATGGTGCCGAACACCCCCGACCACCGCCACGACCTCCCTGCCATGCTCGCGGCGATCACCGACCGCACCCGTCTCGTGATCGTGTGCAGCCCCAACAACCCGACGAGCACGGTGGTGACGAACGACGAGTTCGTCGCGTTCATGGCCGAGGTGCCGCCGACGGTGCTCGTGGTGCTGGACGAGGCGTACACCGAGTTCATGACGGACCCGGATGCCGTGCGCGGCGCCGCGCTCCTCAACGACTACCCCAACCTCGTCGTGCTCCGCACCTTCTCGAAGGCGTACGGCCTCGCCGGTCTGCGCATCGGCTACGCGGTGGGCGCGGAGTACGTGATGGACGCGGCGCGGGCCGTGGCGATCCCGCTCTCCGTCACCGAGCCCGCCCAGCGCGCGGCCATCGCCTCGATCGAGCACGAGTCGGAGCTGCTGGAGCGGGTCGTGAAGCTCAACGCCGTGCGCGAGCAGATCTGGAACGGAGTGGTCGCGCAGGGCTGGGACGTGCCTCAGCCGCAGGGCAACTTCCTGTGGTTCCCGACCGGCGGCCTGACCGCCGAGGCGGCCGAGGTGTTCGCGAAGCACGGCATCGTCGCGCGGGCCCTGATCGACGGCGTGCGGGTGAGCGTCGGCGAGACCGAGTCTGTGGAGAAACTCCTAAGTGCTTCGGCGGAGGTTGTCGAGATGCGACGAACGGCCGCCCCGACGGCCACGTTAGATTAGACCAATGTCCTACACCGCCGCGACGGTACAGCTCCTCTCCACGGAGGGCACGCTCGTCACCAGCGATGCAACGGCCGAGTACCTCCCGTACATCGAGAAGCTGACCGACGACCAACTCCGCGACTTCCACCGCCAGATGGTCGTCATCCGCAAGTTCGACATCGACGCGGCGAACCTGCAGCGCCAGGGCCAGTTGGCGATGTGGATCCCGAGCCTGGGCCAGGAGGCCGCGCAGGTCGGATCCGGATACGCGGCCAAGCCGCAGGACCACATCTTCCCGTCCTACCGCGAGCACGTGATCGCGCGGATCCGCGGGGTCGACCTCATGCGGATCATCGAGATGCTCCGCGGACTCAGCCACGGTGGCTGGGACCCGAAGGAGCACAACAACTTCCACCTCTACACGCTTGTGCTCGGCTCGCAGACCCTGCACGCGACGGGCTACGCCATGGGCGTGCTCTTCGACGGCACGACCGGCACGGGCAATCCTGACACCGACGAGGCCGTGATCGTCTACTTCGGCGACGGGGCCACGAGCCAGGGCGATGCGAACGAGGCGCTCGTCTTCGCGGCGAGCTACCAGACGCCCCAGGTCTTCTTCCTGCAGAACAACCACTGGGCGATCTCGGTGCCGGTCACCCGCCAGTCGCGCACACCGCTCTATCTGCGACCGAGCGGCTTCGGCATCCCGGGCGTGCAGATCGACGGCAACGACGTGCTCGCCAGCTACGCCGTGACGACCGCGAACCTGGATGCCGCGCGCAGCGGCGGAGGCCCCCGCTTCATCGAGGCCTTGACCTACCGCATGGGCGCTCACACCACGAGCGACGACCCCACGAAGTACCGCGATATCGACGAGCTCGAGTTCTGGACCAGGGCCGACCCGATCACGCGCATGGAGAAGTTCCTGCGTGCGCGGGGCGAGGGCGACGCGTTCTTCGCGGACGTCGAGGCCGAGGCCGACGACCTCGCCGCCGACATCCGCCACCGCACCCTCGAGCTCGGTGTTCCGGATGCCTCGAAGATGTTCAGCCACGTCTACTCGGAGCCGCACCCGCTGATGGTGTCGGAGCAGGACTGGCTCGACAACTACGAGGCATCGTTCGAGGGGGGCCAGGCATGACCGTCGAGAACCTCAGCATGGCAAAGGCGCTCAACCAGGGCCTGCGGCAGGCGATGCTCGACGACCCCAAGGTGCTCCTCATGGGCGAGGACATCGGCCCGCTCGGCGGGGTCTTCCGCGTCACGGAGGGTCTGCACGCCGAGTTCGGCGACAAGCGCGTGCTCGACACGCCCCTTGCGGAGTCCGGCATCGTCGGTACCGCGATCGGCCTCGCGATGCGGGGCTACCGCCCCGTGTGCGAGATCCAGTTCGACGGATTCATCTTCCCGGCGTTCGACCAGATCACCACCCAGCTCGCGAAGCTCACGAGCCGGCACGAGGGCTCGCTGTCGATGCCGGTCGTCATCCGGGTGCCGTTCGGCGGCCACATCGGCGCGGTCGAGCACCACCAGGAGAGCCCGGAGGCCTACTTCGCGCACACCCCGGGCCTGCGCGTCGTGAGCCCCTCGAACGCGCACGACGGCTACTGGATGATCCAGGAGGCCATCAAGAGCAACGACCCGGTCATCTTCTTCGAGCCGAAGAGCCGCTACTGGCCGAAGGGCGACGTCGACACCTCCGCGAGCGGCTTCCCGCTGCACGCGACCCGTGTCGTGCGCGAGGGCACCGAGGTCACGCTCGTCGGCTACGGGCCGATGGTCGCGATGCTGCTGCAGGCGGCCGACATCGCCGCGGCCGAGGGCACCAGCGTCGAGGTCATCGACCTGCGCTCCATCTCGCCGATCGACTACGAGCCGATCATCGCGTCTGTGCAGAAGACCGGGCGCCTGGTTGTCGCGCAGGAGGCGCCCGGCTTCGTGTCGGTCGGCTCCGAGATCGCGGCGACCGTCACCGAGCGCTGCTTCTACTCGCTCGAAGCGCCCGTCCTGCGGGTGGCCGGGTTCGACACGCCCTTCCCTCCCGCCAAACTCGAAACCGTCTATCTCCCCGACGCCGACCGCATCCTCGAAGCGGTCGACCGGGCGATGGCGTACTAGGAGGCACTCGTGGCCAGCTCAGATTTCACCCTTCCCGATGTCGGGGAGGGCCTCACCGAGGCCGAGATCGTCTCGTGGAAGGTCAAGGCCGGCGACACCGTCGAGATGAACCAGGTGCTCGTCGAGATCGAGACCGCCAAGTCTCTCGTCGAGCTCCCGTCGCCGTTCGCAGGCACCGTCTCCGCCCTGCTCGTCGAGGAGGGCCAGACCGTCGAGGTGGGAACACCGATCATCACGGTCAGCTCCGACGGCGAGGTGCCCGCGAGCGCGGTCGAAGAGGTCACCGAGATCGCCGACACGGCGGCAACTGTCGCCGCTGTGGAGGAGAAGTCCGGAGCGGTGCTCGTGGGCTACGGGAGCGCCGGCCACGGCGGCTCCCGCCGGCGCGGAGCGGCCGCAGCGGCAGTCCCTGCCCCCGCGGCCCCGGCGGCCAAAGCGCGGCCCGCGAGTGTGCCGGCGGCTGCGGCATCCGCCATCATCGCGAAGCCGCCGATCCGCAAGCTCGCCAAGGACCTGGGCGTCGACCTCGCCGAGGTGAGCCCCACCGGCCTGGCCGGCGAGATCACCCGTGACGACGTCGTGCGGCAGGCGTCGCAGGCGAGCGTGTTCCGCAACATCCAGACTCCCGAGTGGGGCGACCAGCGCGAGGAGCGCATCCCGGTCAAGGGCGTGCGCAAGGCCATCGCGACCGCAATGGTGACGAGCGCGTTCACCGCACCGCACGTGAGCGTGTTCGTGGACATCGACGCGACCCGCACGATGGAGTTCGTCAAGCGCCTCAAGAACTCGACGGACTTCGCGGGCGTGCGCGTGAGCCCGCTGCTGATCATGGCGAAGGCCGTGATCTGGGCGGTGCGGCGCAACCCCACCGTCAACTCGACGTGGACGGACAAGGAGATCATCGTCCGCCACTACGTGAACCTCGGTATCGCGGCCGCGACCCCCCGCGGTCTCATCGTTCCGAACGTGAAGGACGCGCAGGAGCTCTCCCTCCTCGACCTCGCGAAGAGCCTCGAGCAGCTCACCCTCACCGCCCGCGACGGCAAGACGCAGCCCGCCGAGATGTCGGGCGGCACGATCACGATCACGAACATCGGCTCGTACGGCATGGACACCGGTACGCCGATCATCAACCCCGGCGAGGCCGCGATCGTGGCGCTCGGGTCGATCCGGCAGAAGCCGTGGGTGGTCGACGGCCAGGTGCTGCCGCGCTTCGTGACCACGGTCGGCGCGAGCTTCGACCACCGGATCGTGGACGGCGACGTCGCGAGCCGCTTCGTGGCCGACCTCGCGAGCGTGCTCGAGGAGCCCGCGCTCCTGCTCGACTAGCTGCGCCGGCCGCGGCCCGCCCGCGGGCCACCCGCGGCCCACCCGCGCTCCTCACCGCTCATGCTGACCATTCGGCGCCATGCTGCCCCCACGGCGACCGCATGGCGCCGAAAGATCAGCATGGGCATCCACGTGCTCGATGGGCCGGCGGCTCGAGTGGACCGCGTGCTCGAGTGGCCCGCGTGCTCGAGTGGCCCGCGTGCTCGCGTGGCCGGCGTGCTCGATTTGGCCCGCGCCGCCGAGCCGTGCCAGACTATTGATAACGAATCTCATTACAGTTATCCGGCTTGAGCCTTAGAAAGCTTCATCATGAACAAGCTCCTCCCCGTCCTCGCCCTCTCGACCCTCGCGCTGGCGGGCTGCTCGGCGCCCGCACAGGACGACGGGCTCGTCCACATCGTCGCCTCCACGAGCGTGTGGGGCGACATCGCCTCCCAGGTCGCGGGCGACCACGCCTCCGTCACGAGTTTCATCGACGGCGCCGGTGTCGACCCGC
This sequence comes from Rhodoglobus sp. GW821-FHT12B09, assembly GCF_058809925.1. Lineage (NCBI taxonomy): Bacteria > Bacillati > Actinomycetota > Actinomycetes > Micrococcales > Microbacteriaceae > Rhodoglobus > Rhodoglobus sp. GW821-FHT12B09. Next base: position 365,979 of record NZ_JBXATB010000003.1, read on the forward strand.
ACAGCTTCGAGGCCTCCGCCCGCGACCAGCTCGCGATCGCCGGCGCCGACCTGATCATCGAGAACGGCGGCGGCTACGACCCGTTCATGGACTCGCTCGTCGAGGCCGCTGACGCTCAGGGCGCTCTGCTCAACGCCTTCGACGCGTCCGGCCTCCCGGGCCCGAACGAGCACGTCTGGTACTCCTTCCTCGGCACCTCGAAGGTCGTGACGGCGATCGTCGACGAGCTCAGCACGATCGACCCCGCCAACGCCGCCGACTACGCCGCCAACGGCGAGGCGCTCGCCGGCACGATCGACGGGCTCGAGACGCGGGCGAACAACCTCGCCTCCGAGGGCGATGTCGCGGTGACCGAGCCGGTTCCGGTGTACCTGCTGCAGGCCGCGGGCCTCACCAACGTCACGCCCGAGGACTTCACCGAGGCGATCGAGGAGGGCAACGACGTGCCCCCGCTCGCACTCCAGGAGACGCTCGCCCTGCTGAGCGGCAAGAAGGTGCGGCTCCTCGCCTACAACTCGCAGACCGCGAGCCCCGAGACGGAGCGGGTGCGCCAGGCCGCGGAAGACGCGGGCGTGCCCGTCGTCGAGTTCACCGAGACCCTCCCGGCTGGGGCAGACTACGTGTCGTGGATGACCGCGAACCTCGACTCCGTGGCGACGGCGCTGGGCCAGTGATCCCCGCTGCGATCCCCCCGCTGCAGATCACGGATGCTGCGCTGACCCTCGGCGGCCGCATCCTGTGGAGCGGCCTCAACCTCACGGTGAAGCCCGGCGAGTTCGTGGCGGTGCTGGGGGCCAACGGGTCCGGGAAGACCTCCCTCTTGCGCGCGATCCTCGGCCAGCTGCCGATCGACTCCGGCGAGATCCGCGTGCACGGCAGACCCGTCACCCGCGGTGACCGGTCGATCGGGTACATCCCGCAGCAGCGCATCATGCCCGCCGGCACCGCGCTGCGAGGGCGCGACCTGGTCGGCCTCGGTGTCGACGGCCACCGCTGGGGTCCGCCGTGGCCGTCGAAGGCGAAGCGCGACCGGATCGACGAGCTCGTGAGCGCGGTCGGCGCCGAAGCGTACGCGAACCTGCCCGTCGGCGTGCTGTCGGGCGGCGAGCAGCAGCGGCTGCGCGTCGGGCAGGCGCTCGCGAGCGACCCCTCGCTGCTGCTGTGCGACGAGCCGCTCTCGAGCCTCGACCTGCACCACCAGCGCGGGGTGGCCGAGCTGATCGACCGCGGCCTGCACGAGCGCGGCACGGGGGTGGTGTTCGTGACGCACGACATCAACCCGGTGCTCGATATGACGGACACCGTGCTCTACCTGGCCAACGGCCGGTTCACCTCGGGGCCGCCCGAGGAGGTCCTCACCTCCGAGGTCCTGAGCGACCTGTACGGCACGCCCGTCGAGGTCATCCGCAGCGGTGCGCGGGTGTTCGTCGCGGGCATCCCGGAATTCCCACTGCACGAGGACGCAGTCTCATGAACCACTTCGGTGCTGATGACTTCTGGGGCTCGATCTTCAACTTCAGCGATTACGGGCAGCTGCTCGGGCTGGTGGGCAACTCGATCATCGCGGGCGCCGTGCTCGGTATCGTCGGCGGGCTCATCGGGGTGTTCGTCATGCAGCGCGACATGGCGTTCGCGGTGCACGGCATCAGCGAGCTCTCGTTCGCGGGGGCTGCGGCCGCACTGCTCTTCGGTGCCAATGTGGTCGCGGGATCCCTCGTGGGATCCCTCGTGGCGGCGACGCTGATCGGCGTGCTCGGGTCACGGGCGCGGGATCGCAACTCGATCATCGGCGTGCTCATGCCGTTCGGCCTGGGTCTGGGCATCCTGTTCCTCGCCCTCTACCCGGGGCGCAGCGGAAACCGCTTCGGCCTGCTCACCGGGCAGATCCTGTCGGTGGATGTCCCGCAGCTGGGCGCTCTCATCGCCATCAGCCTCGTGGTGCTCGTCGCCCTGCTGCTGATCTGGAGGCCGCTGGTCTTCGACAGCATCGACCCCGACGTCGCGATGGCGCGCGGAGTGCCGGCGCGCACGCTGTCCATCGTGTTCATGGTGCTGCTCGGCCTGATGGTCGCGGTCTCGGTGCAGATCATCGGCGCTCTGCTGGTGCTCGCGCTGCTCGTCACCCCCGCCGCCGCGGCGCTCCGGGTGTCGTCGTCGCCGGTCGTGGTGCCGGTTCTCGCGATGCTGTTCGGCTTCGTCGCCGCGGTCGGCGGCATCCTCCTCGCGATCGGCGGGTCGCTGCCGATCAGCCCCTACGTGACGACGATCTCGTTCCTGATCTACCTGGGCTGCCGCGTCGTCGGGCGCATCAACGGCAGACGGCTGCGCAGAACGGCGGTGCCCGCGTGAAGCGCCACACCTGGCAGCGGGATGCCGTCCGCAACGCCCTCGACACGAGCGAGACGTTCGTGAGCGCGCAGGAGCTGCACGCCGCGCTGCGCGAGTCCGGGACATCCATCGGCCTCGCCACCGTGTACCGGGCGCTGGCCGACCTCGCCGAGGAGGGCGAGGCGGACTCGCTGCAGCAGGAGGGCGAGAGCCTGTACCGCGCGTGCACCCCTGGCAGCCACCACCATCACCTGATCTGCCGCAATTGCGGGCTGACGGTCGAGATCGAGGCGGACGAGGTGGAGCAGTGGGCGGCCGCGGTCGCGACGAAGCACGGCTTCAGCGACCCGCAGCACATCGTGGACGTGTTCGGGTTGTGTGCGGACTGCGCCAGAGCGTAAGATCTTCAGGTTGGCCATTTCCGGCCACGCTGTGAACCTCCCAAGCACGTCCGGGACAAAGGTTCGCCGACAAGTGATCTTGGGTGATTCCTTCGGGAGTCACGGTAACCAGAACAGGAGTACGTCCATGGCAGCAGTTTGCCAAGTGACCGGAGCCGTCCCCGGCTTTGGGCACAGCATCTCTTTCTCGCACCGACGCAACAAGCGCCGGTTCGACCCGAACATCCAGTCCAAGAAGTACTACGTGCCGTCGCTGCGCCGTAACGTGACGCTGACCCTGTCCGCCAAGGGCATCAAGGTCATCGACGCTCGCGGTATCGACGCCGTGGTCCGGGACCTCCTCGCCCGCGGGGAGAAGATCTAATGGCCAAGCAGCAGGACATCCGTCCGATCATCAAGCTTCGTTCGACCGCTGGAACGGGCTACACCTACGTGACGAAGAAGAACCGTCGCAACAACCCCGACCGCCTCGTGCTCAAGAAGTACGACCCGGTGATCCGCCAGCACGTCGAATTCCGCGAGGAGCGCTAACCATGGCCAAGAAGAGCAAGATTGCCAAGAACGAGCAGCGCAAGGTCATCGTCGCGCGCTACGCCGCGAAGCGCCTCGAGCTGAAGAAGGCCCTCGTCGACCCGGCCGGCACGGACGAGTCCCGCGAGGCCGCCCGCATCGGTCTCCAGAAGCTGCCTCGCAACGCCTCGCCGGTCCGCGTGCGCGGCCGCGACTCCATCGACGGACGCCCCCGCGGTTTCCTCAGCAACTTCGGCGTTTCCCGTGTGCGCTTCCGCGATATGGCTCACCGGGGCGAATTGCCCGGAATTACCAAGTCAAGCTGGTAGATTTCAGGGCGTTTACAACGCTTTGCCTAATCTTTACCAAAGCTCCACACATAACTGCATGACGTCCGAGGAGGACATCCCATGGCTGACAAGTCACTAAACCGTACCGAGTTCGTCGCGGCAGTCGCCGCTGAGTCTGGCCAGAGCCAGGCCGCCGTCAGCACCGTCGTCGACGCTCTCTTCGCCGTCGTGGCCAAGTCGCTCGGCGAGGGCACCAAGGTGTCCATTCCGGGATGGCTCGCAGTCGAGCGCACCCACCGCGCAGCGCGCACGGGCCGCAACCCGCAGACCGGCGAGAGCATCGAGATCAAGGCGAGCAACGGCGTGAAGATCAGCGCCGGCAGCAAGCTCAAGGCCGCGGCCAAGGGCTAGTCTCCGCTTCCACGAAAGGGCGGCAACCTCAGGGTTGCCGCCCTTTCGCCGTCTCACGGCGCGGGCCGTCTCACGGGGCGGGCCGTCTCACGGGGCGTGCCGTCTCCCGCGAAGACAGACTCCCAGCGGGCAGCGAATACGATGGAGCGCGTGCCACGACTCGTACGGATCGCCGGCCCGGCGCTCCTCCTCCTCACGGCACTCGCCGCGCTCCTCGTCTCCCTCGCCTACGGCGGCGGCGCGGATGCCCCGCTCCTGGTCGACCCCGGAGTCGTAGTCCGGTACGGGCTCCCGATCTCGAAGCTCTTCGTCAACCTCGGCGGGGCTGGTGCCGTCGGCGCGCTCGTCCTCGCCTGCTTCGCCCTCGACTCGGCCAAGCCGGAGTTCAACCGCGCGCTCGACGTAGCGGCGGGGTCGGCCGCGGTGTGGACCGTGGCATCCGCCGCCACCGGCTTCTACACGTTCCTCACGGTGCTGCAGCAGCCGATCCGCTTCGACGACGCGTTCGGTGACGTGCTCGCGGGCTTCCTCACCGGCACGGAGCTCGGGCAGGCCTGGCTCGCGACGACCCTCGTTGCCGCCGGTGTGACCGTCCTCTGCTTCGCCGTGCGCAACCAGACCGTGCTCCTCGTCGTCACGGCCTTCGCCGTGGTCGGCCTGCTCCCCATGACCCTCCAGGGCCACCGCGGCGGCACGGCCCAGCACGACTCGGCCACCAGCGCCCTCTTCCTTCATGTGCTGTTCGCCGGCATCTGGCTCGGCGGGCTCCTCACGCTCGCGATCTGCAAGCCGCTCCTCGACAAGGGCCGTCTCGGCATCGTGCTCGCGCGCTACTCGACCCTCGCGCTCGTGTGCTTCATCGTGGTGGCGGCGTCGGGCTACCTGAGCGCCGAGATCCGGGTCGAGAGCCTCGAGAACCTCCTCACGCCGTACGGCATCCTGGTGCTCGTCAAGACGGCCGCGCTGCTGACGCTCGGCCTGTTCGGCGCGATGCAGCGCCGGTACTTCATCGCCCGGATGCAGCGGCCGAAGTCCTCGGGGCGGGGAGTCTTCTGGTGGGTCGTCGCCGCCGAGCTCGGGTTCATGGGCATCGCGGCGGGAGTGGCCGCGGCGCTCGCCAAGACCGCGACGCCGGTGCCGGAGGTCGCGGCATCCGACCTCACCGACCCGACACCCGCCGAGCTGCTCACCGGGAGCCCGCTGCCGCCCCCGGTCAGTGTCGAGCGGCTGTTCACGCTGTGGAACTTCGACCTGATCTGGATCCTCGTCTGCGCGTTCGGCATCTTCTTCTACCTCGCTGGGGTGTGGCGGCTCCGCAAGCGCGGCGACTCCTGGCCGGTCTACCGCACCGTGCTGTTCGTGGCGGGCATGCTGCTGCTGTTCTACATCACCAACGGCGGCGTGAACGTCTACGAGCGCTTCCTGTTCTCGCAGCACATGCTCGCGCACATGGTGCTCGGCATGGCCGTCCCGGTGCTGCTCGTGCCCGGCGCCCCCGTGACCCTCGCCCTCCGCGCGATCGCCAAGCGCACCGACGGCAGCCGCGGCGCCCGGGAGTGGATCCTCCTGCTGGTGCACTCGCGGCTGTTCGCGGTGCTCGCCCACCCGATCGTCGCGAGCCTCCTCTTCGCCACCTCGCTGTGGGCGTTCTACTACACGCCGCTGTTCAGCTGGGCGACGACGAACCACATCGGCCACGAGTGGATGATCGTCCACTTCCTCCTCACGGGCTACCTGTTCGTCTCGGTGCTCATCGGCGTCGACCCGTCGCCCAGCCGCCCGCCGTACCCGGTGCGGTTCCTCATCCTGCTCGCCACCATGGTGTTCCACGCTTTCTTCGGCCTCGCGCTGCTCTCGGGCAGCGGCCTCCTCCTCGCCGACTGGTACGGCGCGATGGGCAACGGCGTCGACGCCCTCGCCGACCAGCAGGCCGGCGGCGGCATCGCCTGGAGCGTGGGCGAGATCCCGACCGTTGCCCTCGCCATCGTGGTCGCGATCATGTGGTCGCGCAGCGACGACCGCGAGTCGAAGCGCTACGACCGCAAGGCGGAGCGGGACGGCGACGCGGAGCTCGAGGCGTACAACGCCATGCTCGCGGACCGTGCGCGGCGCGGCTGACTACTGCGCGCTGATCAGCAGCTTGTCGTCGGGCAGGAACGTGACCACGTAGCTCGAGGTGAACGGCACGTCCTGGTCGAACGTCGAGACGCTGCCGTCGAAGAGCGACCTGATGTCGACGACGAGGTGGGCAGCGGCATCCGTGGCGGGCATCAGCCAGCTCCCGGGCGCCGCACCGGGTTTGAGCGTGACCTTCGGGTAGTGCGCGATCGACCAGGCGGGGGTGCTCACGATGCGGTTGGCGATCTCCTCGCCGAAGGGGCAGCCGGTCGGCAGCAGCACCTGCTGTGTCGCACAGTCATCGAGGTAGTTGTTCAGCTCCTTCTGCACCTGCGCCACGAACGCCGTGGTCGGCAGCAGCTTGACCGACGCGATCACGGCGGCGCCGGGCTGGCTCGCGGTCACCTGTGTCGGGGCCGCCTCCAAGTAGAGGGACTTGCTGGCGAGCTCGTAGGTGCCGGGGGCGAACACGAGGTAGGGCGACGGCTGGTCGGGCTGGGCGGCGTTCACCGCCACCCCGTTGACCGTGAAGCTCGTGCCGTGCTGCGGGGTGACCTGCAGAACGCCGAGCGGGCTCGACTCGAAGCTCCACGTCGGGAACAGGCCCAGCAGCGTGCCCTGCGGCCGTACTGAGAACGTCGACTCCCCGCTCGTCCCGCCGGACGTGAAAGCGAAGACGACGCGGTGGATGCCCTGGGCATCCGTGTCGTCGCTGACCAGCCTGATATCGCTCAGGTCGCCGAGGGCGCCGGCGACGAGCAGCTCGTCACTCGCGTCGCCAGCCGCGACCGTGCCGGCCAGTTCGAGCGCCCCGTCGACGTCGTGCCGCGCGAGGGAGTCGAGGTAGCTGCGCACGAAACCGGCCGCGCTGTACAGGGTGGCGTTGAGGATGAGCACGGTGCCGCCGAAGAGCGCGACGATGATCGCCGCGACGACGGTCCAGGTGATGATCTCGCGGCGCATGGACCCTATCCTAAATCGCACAACTCCAGCAGGGCCGAGCGGGTCGCGCTCCGGTCGCGGGTACAGTGAAGCGGTGAGCGAGGTTGTCCTGGCGCCTGAGCAGCAGGCCGTGTTCGATGCGATCGAGACGACGCTCGAGAATCTCTTCGTCACGGGCCGTGCCGGCACCGGCAAGTCGACCCTCCTGAACTACCTCTCCGAGAACACCTCGAAGCAGATCGTCATCTGCGCGCCCACCGGTGTGGCCGCGCTCAACGTGGGCGGCCAGACGATCCACTCCCTGTTCCGCCTGCCGATCGGTGTCATCGCCGACAACGACATCGAGCAGTCCGCGGAGCTGCGGAAGCTGCTCAGCACCATCGACACTCTGGTGATCGACGAGGTGTCGATGGTGAACGCCGACCTCCTCGACGCGATCGACCGCTCCCTGCGCCAGGCCCGCGGCAGGCGCAACGAGGCGTTCGGCGGCGTTCAGGTCGTGCTGTTCGGCGACCCGTACCAGCTCGCACCCGTTCCGGGCGAGGGCGACGAGCGGGCGTACTTCGGCGACCACTACCGGTCGATGTGGTTCTTCGATGCGAAGGTGTGGGACGACACCGACCTGACGATCTACGAGCTCACGAGCATCCACCGCCAGCACGAGGCCGAGTTCAAGTACATGCTGAACGCGGTGCGCCACGGCGGCGTGACGGCAGAGATCGCGGCCCGCCTCAACGAGGTGGGCGCGCGGCCCAAGCCGACGGATGGCGCGATCACCCTGGCCTCGACGAACGGCATCGTGACCCGCATCAACGCCACAGAGCTCGCGCGGCTCCCCGGCCGAGTGCTCACCGCCAAGGCCGAGGTCAGCGGAGACTTCGGCGGCCGCGCCTTCCCCGCCGACGAGGCGCTCGAGCTCAAGCTCGGTGCGCGCGTGATGTTCCTGCGCAACGACACCGGGCAGGACGGCGGCCGCTGGGTCAATGGCAGCGTCGGCACTGTCACGAAGATCGACTCCACGGTCTGGGTGGACATCGACGGTGAGCGGCACGAGGTGCGCCCGGCCATCTGGGAGAAGTTCAAGTACAGCTACTCGCCGCTCACCAAGTCGCTCCGGAAGGACGTGGTTGCCGAGTTCACGCAGTTCCCGCTGCGGCTCGCGTGGGCGGTCACCATCCACAAGTCGCAGGGCAAGACCTACGACCGCGCGATCGTCGACCTCGGCCCGCGGTCGTTCGCCCCCGGGCAGACGTACGTGGCGCTGAGTCGCATCAGCTCCCTCGACGGGCTTTACATGACGCGCGACCTTCGCCCGAGCGACATCATCGTGGACGAGAACGTGGTGCGGTTCATGTCGCGCGTAACGGCGATCCCGGCGATCCGCGCGTAGCGCCCCGACCGCGCGGCCCGCCCCGACCGGCCCGACCGACGACTAGGCGGCGGCCTTTGCGTCGGCCAGGTCGACGAAGAGCTCCGTGTTGAACTTGTACGCCGTGACGACCTCGTCGATCACGCGCTCGCGCTCGTCGGCGTCCCAGGCGACCGCGTCGAGCTGGTCGCGGTACGTCTCCTTGAACTCCTTGGGCTTGGCGATCTGGTCGAAGAGGTAGAAGCCGACGCCGTTCGTCTCGAACCCGAACTGGCGCTGCATGAGGGTGCGGATGACCTGCCCGCCGGACAGGTCACCGAGGTAGCGCGTGTAGTGGTGGGCGATGAAGCCGCCGGCCCAGCCCTCCGCCGCGATCTCGCGGACGCGGGCCGCGTAGCGCGCGGTGGTCGGGAGCGGGGCGATGGCGGCGCGCCAGTCCGGGCCGATGAGGAACTCGAGGTCGTCCTCGATGGCGGGGAGCCGCGTGAGCTGCGGGGTGATGAAGGGGGCGGCCGTGGCGTCCCCGGCGAACTGCTCGGCAGCCGCCTCGATGGCCTCGTAGATGAAGAAGTGCTGCGCGACGAGCGCGATGTAGTCCTCGCGGGTGCCCTTGCCCGTCATGAGGTCCTTCATGAAGTCGGCGCCCTCGCTGTCGCCGTGGTTGGCCCACGTGCGCTCGCGAAGGGCCTGGGAGAAGGGGATGACGCTCAAGGGTGCTCCTGACGAGGGGCCCCGCCGGGCAGTCGCCGTGCTGTGAGGCACCGTGGATGCGCTCAGCGGGGGAAGGTTAGGTGACCCTAAGTGTAGCGGGAGCGCTAGTGCCCGTGGTCCGGGAGATTGAAGTCGTGGTTGCCCGGCTCGCCGTGCGGTGAGCTGAACAGGCCGGCCTCGGTCGCCGCGAGCGCCGGCGTCGTGAGCGCTGCGACGACGAGGGCGCCCGCGGCCAGCCCGAGCAGGTACCGGCCCACGCTCGGGAACGGGGGTGCGGCATCCGGAGCGCGTCGACGACGGAGGTGGACGCCGAGCACCGCCACCGCGAACAGCTCGAAGAGGCTCGCGACGGCGAGCGGCAGGAACCGGAGGGATGCCGCGAGCTCCGGCGACTCGGAGACGGACGAGGTCACGAGCAGCAGCGTCCACCCGGCCACGGGGACAATCGCCACGACGAGTGCGACGCGCGGGGCCACGAGGGTCTCGCGCGCGAACGTCAGGACGCCCCAGCCGAACTCGGCGAGGCCGAGTACAGCCAGGGCGAGCCCGAGCGCGAGCGGGGAGCCCAGAACGAGCGCGAAATGGATCAGGCCAGTACCGATGGCCGCGAAGGCCAACCAGGTCCTGGTGATCGTGGGCATATCAGGCCGTGGCGAGGCTGGACCGCTTGTCGGCACCGAGGCCGACAGCCAGCAGGATCGCTGCGCTCGCGAAGTGGAGCACGTTGTCTGCCACGTTCAGCGCCAGGACGTTCAGCGCGGTGCCGACGAGGAAGAGCCCCGCGAGGCCGAGCACCAGGTAGGCAGCCCCGACGACGGAGTTGACGGTCTTGGCCGCGCGCACGGTGGAGAGGCCCGCGATCAGGAGGGCCGCACCGATGAGGATGTGCGCGACGTTGTGGAAGATGTTGACCTCGAAGATGCCCAGCAGCAGGCCGCCCTCGGTCGCGAAGAAGCTGACTCCCGAGGTGACGGTGAAGCCGAGGACGCCGATCAGGACGTAGACGGCGCCGAAGATGACACCCAGCAGGCGGTTCGGTGACTTGCTCATGGTCTTGCCTCCTTGTCACGAGCCCTGTGCCCGCGTACAGGTAGGTATTCGTCAGCCGCGCGACTCGCGCTTGGTCAGTGCGGTCGCGGGGTGACTCCCAGTTTCTCGCACGCGACGTCGTAGAGGTGCACGATCTCGCGGCGGATCTCCGGGCGCTCCGAGATCGTGGTGCTCCACGGCACGGTCAGCTGCTCTTGGCGGCGGGGGGTGTCGAACAGCCAGGTTCCGCCGGACTCGTCGAGCGTGATCATGGTCGCGGACGTGGCATCCGGATCGCCGAAAGCCCGCGCGATGAGCAGGTTGTCGTCGTTGTGGTCTGAGTTCATGTGGGCCAGCACGGCGTCGATCGTCTCGGTGCTGAACACTGGCGTGGGAGAGGTTGGCACGAAAACTACGGTAGCCGGTCGTACCCGTGCGCCACGATGGGAGCATGCCCATCACCCCCGATACCAAGAACTGGACCTGGGTCCTCGAGAAGCCCTGCCCCGAGTGCGGCTTCGACGCGAGCACCTTCGAGGCGACGGATGTCCCGGCCCTCCTCCGCGCGAACGCCGCCGCCTGGCCGGCGGTCCTCGAGAGCGCCGAGGTGCGCGTGCGGCCGGACGATGCAACGTGGTCTCCCCTCGAGTACGCGGCCCACGTCCGCGACGTGTTCCGTATCTACGACTACCGGCTGGGACTCATGCAGGAGCAGGATGACCCGCTCTTCCCGAACTGGGACCAGGATGCGACTGCTGTGGAGGAGAAGTACAACGAGCAGGTGCCGACCGTGGTCGCCGACGAGCTGGTCGCGGCCGGGGCATCCCTCGCCGCCGCGTTCGACGCCGTGACCGACTGGTCACGCCCGGGCCGCCGCAGCGACGGCGTCTCGTTCACGATAGAGACGTTCGCGAAGTACTTCATCCACGACCCGGTCCACCACCTGTACGACGTGACGAAGCCCTAGTCGAGGAGGTTCGACTCCAGGAAGACGGCGGTGCGCGCGAAGGCGAGTGCCGCGGCCTGCTGGTCGACGTGCGCCGGGACGCTCGCATTCGCGAACCCGTGGCCGGTGGCGAGGTACCCGAACTGCGTGACCGGTGTGCCGTGGTCCTTCAGGCGGGCGACGAAGGACTCGGGATCCTCGCCCTCCTGCCACTCGTCGGACTCCGCCCACTGCAGCAGCACCGGGCACGGGATCACGCCGTGGTCCTGCGGGCCGAGGCTCGCGTAGTAGGCGACGACGGCGTCCGCGGCGCCGGCCTGCGCGTGCAGGAGCGCGAGCCATCCGCCGAGTGAGAAACCGACGAGGCCGACCCGCTCGGTGCCGGTCAGCTGGGCCTCGACTATCGCATCGTCGATCTCGGCGAGCGCGGTGCCGATATCGAGGTCGCCCATGAGCCCCTGCGCCGAGGCGTCGTCGATCGTGCAGACTCCCTCGTAGAGATCCGGCACGGCGACCCGGAAGCCGCGGCTCGCGATCGCCTCCGCGAACGGCTCGAGCCAGGGCAGTCGGCCGTACATGTCGTGCAGTACGACGATCACGGGATTGCCGCGCTCGCCGTAGAACAGCGACTCCCCGGGGAACGGGATCGGCACGAGCTGGCTCATGCCCGAAAGCCTAAGCCGGAAGGTAGCCTGAAAGCATGAGCAACGGCCGTCGCATCCTCGCAGCAGTACTCGTCGGCGTCGGCGCCCTGGTCTACGGCATCTCGCCGGTGGACATCATCCCCGAGCTGATCGCCGGCCCGTTCGGCTTCATCGACGACCTCGGAGTGCTCGCGGCAGCCGGGTTCGCGATCTACAAGCTGCTCACCGGTCGCAGCCCGGGCAAGGGCGGGGCAACGCCGCCCACGGGTTGACCACGTTCACAATAGTGTGCATTGAGCGTGTTTATGGACTCAGTGTGCAATAATTCGGTCATTAGGGCGCGGATCAATCGTGCCTATTGAGCGGAAATGTGTACCTTGACGGCCAAGGGGTGGCTAATGTTCGGAAATGTGAGCGCGCCGCGACGAACGACCGACGAGTGGCTTGTGCGTATCGGAGCCCAGGTTCGGGCGGTGCGTATCGGCCTGGGTCTCGATCAGGACGAGCTGGCACGGCGAGCATCGGTGAGCCGCGGCTCCGTTAGCGCGCTCGAGAACGGCGGCGGCTCGTCACTCAGCACCTTGGTCAAGATCGCCAGAGTGCTGAACCTGGACGACTGGATGGACGGCATCGCCCCCGATGAGTCGGTCGCCAGCCCACTGCAGCAGTTGGCCGCACAGCGCCGGGAGCGGAAGCCGCCGCGGCGCGTCGCGCGGAAGCCCCGATGAGCGCGTTCGAGCGGACGACGGTCATAGAGGTCCGCGCGTTCGGCGTGACCGTCGGTGCGCTGGCGGCCGGCGCGGCACGCGGGGCCTATGCCTTCGAGTACTCGCCGTCGTGGCGGAGGCGGGGTATCGAGCTCGCCCCGCTGCTCATGCCGCTCGACAGTCGCACGGGCATCTTCACCTTCCCGGGTCTGCCCGCCGAGACGTTCAAGGAACTGCCGCCGCCGATCGCCGACTCCCTCCCCGACCGCTTCGGCAACGCCCTCGTCGACGCCCGGCTCGCACAGGAGGGAATCCCGGCGTCCGCGATCACTCCCCTCGACCGGCTGGCGTACCTCGGCGAACGGGGTCTCGGTGCGCTCGAGTTCGCACCCGCCACCAGCGAGGACGGTCCGCGGCCCACAGCCCTAGACCTCAGCGAGCTGGTCATCGCCGCGCGCAACGTCGTGAGAGGCAACCTGGCAGCGGATGACGACGAGGCCAAGCGAGCGCTCACCCAGATCATCAACGTCGGCACGAGTGCGGGCGGAGCCCGTGCCAAGGCGGTGATCAACCTCGACAGGCTGACCGGCGAGATCCGGGCCGGGCACACCGTGCCCGCTCCCGGCTACGAGGCGTGGCTGTTGAAGTTCGACGGCATCGGCCCCGATCAGGAACTCGGAGCGGCGCAGAGCTACGGTCGGATCGAGCGCGCCTACGCGCTCATGGCCGCGTCCGCCGGCATCGCGGTACCCGACACCGGCCTCATCGAGGAGAACGGCCGCGCGCATTTCATCAGCAAGCGCTTCGACCGGGTCGGTGCAGAGAAGCTGCACATGCAGTCTCTCTGCGGCCTCGCGGGCCTTGACTACAACGCGCGCGCCGTTCACGACTACTCCCAGCTCTTCCTCGCCGCCGAGAGGCTCGGCCTCGGTGCGGACACCAGGGGCGAGGTATTCCGGCGCATGGTGTTCAACGTCGCCGCAGCCAACAACGACGACCACACCAAGAACCACTCGTTCCTCATGGACCGGTCTGGGGCCTGGTCGCTCGCACCCGCCTACGACGTCACGCACGCGCACAACCCGAAGAGCATCTGGACCTCCCAGCACCTGATGAGCGTCAACGGCAAGTTCGCCGGGGCCGGCTACAAGGACTTCATCGCGGTCGCGGAGCGGTTCGACGTCGAGGGGGCGCGCGCGATCATCGGGGACGTGAACGATGCGATCGGCTCGTGGCCCGAGTTTGCCGCGGCGGCCGGTGTCCCGGCGTCGGCCACGGCCGAAGTCGCCGCCGACCTGCTGCCCGTGAAGAGATAAGCCCGGTGACGAGATGAGCCCGGTGAAGAGATGAGCCCTGTAACGAGATGAGCCCTGTAACGAGATGAGCCCTGTAACGAGATGGAGCGGATGACGGGAATCGAACCCGCGCTATCAGCTTGGGAAGCTGAAGTTCTGCCATTGAACTACATCCGCGTGCGACGGTCGCCCGCCAGATAGAGAGCATACCGTGACCACCTGAGGCTTTCGAGGTCGGGATGCCCGGAGCTACCCTCAAGCGTATGAAGCGCATTCACCTACTGGGCGCACTAGCTCTCGTCGTCGCGCTCGCCGGTTGCACCCCGGTCTCGCCGGAACCCACTCCCACGCCGCCGCCGACCGCCACCGGGGTGAAGCCCACTCCGAAGCCGACGCCGACCGTGACCGTCCCGCCGCTCGCGATCCCGGAGTGCGAGACGATGCTCCCTCTCGGCACGGCCCAGGACCTGTTCAGCGAGAACACCGCGTTCCTCGGCGAGCAGCCGGCGGGCGAGTTCGTGGGGCGTCTCACTGTCCCGTCCATTCCGGTGGTGCTGTCAACGGCGAGCCCGGCGCGGGCGTGCCTGTGGGGCATCCCGCAGTCCGACGGGCTGTTCCAGCTGGTCGTCGCCGGCATCACGGACGCCGAGCGCGCGACGCTGCAGGGCGAGCTCACCTCGGCGGGATACGCGGAGACGACGATGGGCACGGTGACGGCGTTCGAGCTCGAGGGCGAGAACGAGATCGGCTCGGTCGGGACCACGCACCTGTTCACCGGGGGTGTCTGGATCGTGTGCGACGGGTCGTCGCTGCACCTCTCCGGCGCGGTGGTCGGCGCGGCGCTCGACGCTCTCCGCGCGGCGAATCCCGCACTCGGACTGTGACTAGGCGGCGTACGCCAACGGTGACAGCGGGCGCGTCCACTCCGGGATGCCCGGCCCCCGCACCTCCGGAAGCCCGTAGGTCATCCGGTACCTCCACGGTCCGTTGTCGACCAGCTGGTGGTGCCAGTAGCAGAGCAGTATGCCGTTGCCGGTGTTCGTCGGGCCGCCGTCGCGCCAGGGAATGACATGGTGCACTTGCAGCGCGGTGTGGGGGGTCGTGCATCCCGGGGTGAAACAGCGTTCTCCGTCCCTGGCCGCGATGGAGAGCGCCTGGGTGGCGGTGAAGCAGCGCTCGGGCGAGCCGATGCCGAGCACGGCGCCCGTCGGTGCAAGAGTGACGGTGCGGTAGCCACCGGCGTCGATGTACCGGTCGACCGTGCGCCGGGACACGGGGGAGTCTGAACCGCTCATGGTGCCGATCGGGTCGGAGTCTCGCCCGTCGGGGCGGTGAAGGCTCTCGGCGGTGACCGTGACGAGCACGGAGGCGGTGCGACCGTTCATCACCGGTGCGCCACTCTCGGCGATCGCCGCGAGGAGGATCTCGCCGAAGATGTCGTGGCGCCGCTGCCCCGGGGTGCGCGGGTCGCGGCCTTCTGCGACGTCATCGAATGAGTCGGGGCCAGTGCCGGGGGTGGAACCGACGTCGGGCTTGGCGGCAAACCGGGGCGACCGGCGCGCGGCCTCGAACCTGCGCAGCAGAGGTATCGCCAGCTCCGGCTTGAGGCGCCCGCCGAAGGGAAAGAGCCCGTCCTCGTCCTCCCTGCCGACCCACACGTCCCGCAAGAGCGCCGCGTGCTCCTCCCGTGGCCGCGCGCCGTCGGGATCAATGGCCGCGCCAACGGTGCGGATGTGGCGGGCGAGGTAGTCCACGGAGACCGGCGGCAGGTGCCCGCCCGAGGGGTCGACCCCGCAGGCCAGCCCGACCATGAGGGACTCCGCGGCGGCCCGGGCTTCGCCCGGTACGCGCGAGGCGGACTTCTGCAGCTCGCGGTCGATCAGCACGGCGGCCTCGAACCCGAGGCGACCGGCGGTCAGTGCCTGCGCGAGCTCAGGGCGCTGCGGCCCGAGGGGTGCTCCCGTCACCGACAGTCGAGGCCTGACGTTCTCCGCGAGCGCGAGTCGAGCCCGGGCCGTTCGCTCGGAGACCTGGGCCAGGGTGGCGACGGCGGCAATCGATGACGCGAACCCGAGTTTTTCGGCCTCCTGGCTGTCGCGCGCAAGTGACGCCACCGCGAGCACCCGCGCGGCATCCATCAACCGGCCCACGGCCTCGACCGCGGCGATGGTGTCGGCGACCGCAGACGCCGGGTGCGCGGCCAGAGCCGCGACGAGGCTCTCGAGCTCGGCGGTGACCCGCTCGACGGCGGCTTCCACTGAGGGCTCAAGAACCATACATAGATTATACCGCACATTCGAAACTATGTTCGAACAGAGTGCGAACCTGTGGAAAGCGCCGCCATCGGGATGAACGTGCGGTCAGTGCGCCGCCCCCTGCACGACCACGAGTAGCTAGTGTGGGGCGCATGCTTCTCAGTGATCGCGACATCCGTGCAGAACTGTCAGCGGGGCGCATCGCCCTCGAGCCGCTCGATCTGGAGATGGTGCAGCCGTCGAGCATCGACGTGCGGCTCGACAGGTTCTTCCGGCTTTTCGACAACCACAAGTACCCGTTCATCGATCCCGCCGAAGACCAGCCCGACCTGACGCACCTGGTCGAGGTCGACGCCGACCAGCCGTTCATCCTGCACCCCGGCGAGTTCGTGCTCGGCAGTACGTTCGAGCTCGTGACGCTCCCGGACGACGTCGCCGCGCGCCTCGAGGGCAAGAGCTCCCTCGGCCGCCTCGGGCTGCTGACGCACTCGACCGCGGGTTTCGTCGACCCGGGATTCTCGGGCCACGTCACTCTCGAGCTGAGCAACGTCGCCACCCTCCCGATCAAGCTCTGGCCCGGCATGAAGATCGGGCAGCTGTGCTTCATCCGCACCAGCTCCCCCGTGGACAACCCCTACGGCTCGGGCCAGTACCTCAACCGGTACCAGGGCCAGCGCGGACCGACGGCGTCGCGCAGCCACCTCAACTTCCACCGCACCGACGTGCGCTCGACCGATGCGGGCGCGAAGGGCAACTAGCGCAACTGCTCCAGCTGCCAGCCGAGCCACGGGCTGAACGCGTACGGCGCCGCGACCGCTGCGGCGTGCAGGGACTCCGGCGACACCCACGAGAACTCGGCGGCCTCGTCGGGGTTGGGCGCGACCTGATCGTGGGTCACCGCCCGGAACACCGGGCACACCTCGTTCTCGACGATCCCGGAGGCGTCGACGGCGCGGTAGCGGAAGTCGGGGAGCACGACCTCGATGTCGCGGAGGGTGATGCCGAGCTCGAAGAGGCCGCGGCGGACTATCGCATCCGGCAGCGCCTCGCCGGGCGCCGGATGCCCGCAGAACGAGTTGGTCCACACGCCGGGCCACGTCAGCTTTCCGAGAGCGCGCCGCGTCACCAAGACGAGTCCGTCGGCGTTGTAGACGTGGCACGAGAACGCCAGGTGGAGGGCGGTGTCGGTGGTGTGGACGGCGACCTTGTCCGCGACCCCGATCGGTTCGCCCGCGGCATCCACCAGCACGACCTGCTCAGTTGCTGCCACGGTAGTCTGCCTAAATGGATGGTTCTGGACTGCTCGGTCTCTCAGAGGAGAGGCAGGTGCAGGTCGACGCCGTGCTGGCGCGCTTCTTCACCCTATCCAAGAACCGCGCGGCAGCCTTCGGGCCGCAGTACGTCCAGCTCTGGGAGACCCTCGAGCAGAACACCACGGGCGGCAAGCGGTTCCGCCCGAAGATGGTGCTCTGCGCGTACCAGGCCCTCGGCGGCACAGATCTGGAGGCGGCGGCCTACATCGGCGCCGCGTTCGAGCTCCTCCACACGGCCCTGATCGTGCACGACGACGTCATCGACCACGACTTCGTGCGCCGTGGCGTCCCGAACATCTCCGGCAGCTACCGGGATGCCGCGACCGCGGCCGGCTCGACCGAGCGCGTTGCCGAGCACAGCGGCATCTCCGCGGCGGTCATCGCCGGCGATCTCGCGCTCTTCAACTCCTACCGGCTCATCGACCGGAGCGGCGTCGCGGATGTCACGCGCGCGCGCCTGCTCGAGGTGATGGACGACGCGCTCTTCGCCTCCGCGGCGGGGGAGCTGATCGACGTCGACTTCCAGATCGCGCTCGAGGTCCCGCGGGTGGACGACATCCTCACCATGGAGCGGCTGAAGACCGCGGTGTACTCCTTCGAGTGCCCGCTGCAGGCGGGGGCGATCCTCGCGGGCGCCTCCGAGCAGGTGGTCGCGACCCTCGGCGAGTTCGGCCGCGAGATCGGCATCGCCTACCAGCTCGTGGACGACCTCCTCGGGGTCTTCGGCGTGGAGGCCGAGACCGGGAAGACCACGATCGGCGACCTGCGCGAGGGCAAGCGCACTGTCCTGATCGCGTACGCGACGAGCACGCGCGAGTGGGCCGACGTCGAGCGCCACATCGGCAACCCCGACCTCACGGAGGAGGATGCGGCCCGGGTGCGGGAGCTGCTGGTCTCCTGCGGGGCCAAGTCGTTCGCCGAGGGCCTTGCCCGCTACTACGCGAACCGCGCGCTCGCCCGGCTGGCCGAGGGGCACATCCCGGCCGCGCTGCGTGCGGAGCTGCATCCCGTCGCCGACGCCGTGCTCGGGCGCGTCAAGTGAGCGGAGGCACGTTGTGAGAGAGGCACTCTACGACCGGGTTGCGGAGGAGACGGCGAGCATCGTCATCCACCGGTACTCGACGTCGTTCGGACTCGCATCCCGGCTGCTCGGCGCCGGCGTGCGCCAGCACGTGGAGAACATCTACGCGCTCGTGCGTGTTGCGGATGAGATCGTCGACGGCGGCGCGAGCATCGACACCCTGCAGGCCGCCCGCGCGCTCAACGACCTCGAGGCCGAGACCGGCGAGGCCCTGCGCATCGGGTTCAGCTCGAACCTCGTCGTGCACGCCTTCGCCCTCACGGCCCGCGACGTCGACTTCGGCGAGGAGCTGACGGCCCCCTTCTTCGAGTCGATGCGCATGGACCTCAGCCAGAAGCAGCACGACCAGGCCAGCTTCGACACCTACGTGTACGGCTCGGCCGAGGTGGTGGGCCTCATGTGCCTGCGCGCGTTCCTGCACGGTGAGGCCGTGACCGATCTGCCCCGATTCGAGACCGGTGCCCGCGCGCTCGGCGCCGCCTTCCAGAAGGTCAACTTCCTGAGGGACCTCGCGGCCGACTTCGAGACGCTGGGCCGCAGCTACTTCCCGGATGTCGACGTGCACTCGTTCGACGAGGCGACCAAGACCCGGCTGCTCGACGACATCGACGCCGATCTCGCCGTGTCGGCCGCGGTCGTGCCCGACCTGCCCCGGAGCTCGCGCCGCGCGGTCGCGCTCGCGCAGTCCCTGTTCGCCGAGCTCTCGACCCGCCTGCGGGCGACCCCGGCGAGCGAGCTCGTGCGCGCCCGCGTGCGGGTGCCCAACCCCGTGAAGGCCAGGCTCGCGCTCGCCGCGGCGGTGGGCCGATGAGCGCCGTCGTCGTGATCGGCGGCGGGATCGCAGGCCTGGCGAGCGCCGCCCTGCTCGCCCGGGAGGGCCACACGGTCACGCTTCTCGAGGGCCGCGCCGAGGTCGGCGGCCGGGCCGGATCCTGGGAGCACGACGGCTTCCGCTTCGACACGGGCCCGTCGTGGTACCTCATGCCCGAGGTCTTCGACCACTTCTACAAGCTGCTCGGCACGAGCGCGGAGGAGCAGCTCACGCTCATCACGCTCGACCCCGGCTACCGCGTGTTCTTCGAGGGGGTCGCCGAGCCGCTCGACATCTCGGCGGAGGTCGAGGACAACGTCGCGCTCTTCGAGGGCATCGAGAAGGGCGCAGGCGCCCGGCTCACCGCGTACCTCGAGTCCGCGCGCGAGGTGTACGAGCTCGCGAAGGCCCGCTTCCTCTACACGACGTTCGCCGACTTCCGGCCGCTGCTGAAGAAGGACGTGCTCGGCCAGGCGGGCCGTTTCCTCAAGCTGCTCCTGCAGCCGCTCTCGACGTTCGTGAAGCGGCGGTTCAAGGACAGCCGACTGCGCCAGGTGCTCGGGTACCCCGCGGTGTTCCTGGGGTCGTCGCCCTACCTGACGCCCAGCATGTACCACCTCATGAGCCACCTCGATTTGCAGGACGGCGTGCTGTACCCGATGGGCGGCTTCACCCGCGTCATCGAGTCGATCGCCGACCTGGCGCGTGCCGAGGGCGTCACCATAGTCACGCGTGCTGAAGTAACGCGCATCGTGGTCGAGAACGGTGCGACGACCGGCGTCACCTACCTCGACGCCGACCGCCACGTGCAGTTCGCGGACGCCGAGATCGTCGTCTCCGCCGCCGACCTGCACCACACCGAGACGAAGCTGCTCATCGAGGGCGAGCGCACCTACCCCCAGGAGTACTGGGACTCGAAGACCCCGGGGCCGAGCGCTCTGCTGCTCTACCTGGGCGTCGAGGGCGAGCTGCCCGAGCTCGAGCACCACAATCTGCTCTTCACGCGCGACTGGAAGAAGGGCTTCGACGCGATCTTCGGCGACGTGTCGTCCATCCCCGAGCCCGCGTCGCTCTACGTGTGCAAGCCGAGCGGCGTCGATCCGGATGTCGCGCCCGAGGGTTACGAGAACCTCTTCGTGCTCGTGCCGATCCCCGCGGACCCGACGATCGGGCGCGGCGATGTGGACGGCGACGGCGACACCCGCATCGAGGTGCTGGGCGACAGGGTCATTGCGCAGATCGCCGACTGGACGGGCATCCCGGACCTGGCTTCTCGTGTCACGGTGCGGCGCACCGTGGGGCCGGGCAACTTCGTCGAGGACCTCAACGCCTGGCGCGGTACTGCCCTCGGGCCCGCGCACACGCTGGGGCAGAGCGCCTTCTTCCGCGCGGGCAACGTGTCGAAGAAGGTCAAGGGCCTGTACTACGCGGGGGGCTCCACGATCCCGGGCATCGGGCTGCCGATGTGCCTCATCAGCGCGGAGCTGCTCGTGAAGCGGCTGCGCGGGGATGTCTCGACCGGCCCGCTGCCGGAGCCGCTGGGCCGTGCTGGGGCTCTCGACGCATGATCCTGCTCTATCTGCTCGCTCTGCTCGTCGCCCTCACCGGCATGGTCGTGCTCGACCGCCGCTTCCGCCTGTTCTTCTGGCGGGACGCGCGCCGCGCGGCGATCGTGCTCGCCGTCGGGCTCGCGTTCTTCCTCGCCTGGGACCTCGCGGGCGTCGGCGGCGGAATCTTCTTCCGCGGCGAGACGGCCTTCATGACCGGGCTGCAGATCGCGCCGGAGGTGCCGCTCGAGGAGGTCTTCTTCCTCGCACTGCTCTGCTACCTGACGATGAACGTGTACGGCTGGTGCTCGCTGAGGCTGTCGAAACCGGACGCGTCATGACCTACTGGGCGCTCAACGCGATCTTCCTCGCGGTCATCGTGGCCGTGGCGGTCCTTGCTCGACGCCGTCTCCGCTGGCCCGCCGTCGGCATCACCCTCGCGATCCTGCTCGTCATGACCGCGGTCTTCGACAACATCATGATCTCGGTGGGGCTCGTCGCGTACAACGAGTCGCTCATCAGCGGCGCGTTCATCGGCGTCGCGCCCCTCGAGGACTTCGCGTACACGCTCGCCGCGGTGATCGGGCTGCCGTCGCTGTGGGTGCTGTTGGAGCGGAGGCCCCGTGCTTAGGGCGCTCTTCGTCTCCTCCCGCCCGTTGAGCTGGGTGAACACGGCATTCCCGTTCGCGGCCGCATACCTGCTCACCGCGCGCGAGGTCGACGTAACCCTCATAGTCGGTGCCCTCTACTTCCTCATCCCGTACAACCTCGCGATGTACGGCATCAACGACGTCTTCGACTACGAGTCCGACCTGCGGAATCCCCGCAAGGGCGGCGTCGAGGGCGCGCTCCTGGACCGCGGGATGCACCGGCCGACGATCATCGCCGCGATCGCCACCAACGTCCCCTTCCTCGTGTACCTCGTGCTCGTCGGCTCACCCCTCAGCTGGCTCGTGCTGGCCGTGAGCGTGTTCGCGGTGGTCGCCTACTCCGCCCCCGTGCTGCGCTTCAAGGAGCGCCCCTTCCTCGACTCGGTCACGTCGAGCACGCACTTCGTCTCGCCCGCGGTCTACGGCCTGGTGCTCGCGGGCGCGGCGTTCACCCCGCAGCTGTGGGCGGTACTCGGCGCGTTCTTCCTGTGGGGGGCGGCGTCGCACGCCTTCGGGGCGGTGCAGGACGTCATTGCTGACCGCGAGGGCGGCATCGCGTCGATCGCGACGGTGATCGGCGCGCGCGCGACAGTGCGGCTCTCGGTCGTCGCCTATCTGCTCGGCGGGGTGCTGCTGCTGCTCTCGAGCTGGCCGGGCCCGCTCGCGGCCGTGCTCGTGCTGCCCTACGCGATCAGCTGCGCCCAGTTCTGGAACGTCTCCGACGCGGAGAGCGAGCGCGCGAACCGCGGGTGGAAGCGGTTCCTCTGGCTGAACTTCGCCACGGGCTTCCTCGTCACGATGCTCATGATCTGGTTCGCCTGGCTGGTGCGCTAGCCCGCCGCGCCACACCTTTCTCGTTGCGCTCCAGCAGTTTCAGTAGCGCGACGCGAAATCTGTAGCGCGATGCGGGAGGACGAACCCCGCGACGGCGTCGAGCACGGCGGGGTCGCTCAGGATCCGCGAGTGCCCCAGCCCGGTCGTGCGCATCAGGTCGACGTGACCGGGGTGGTCGGCGGCGATCAGGTCGAGCTCGCCGGAGGGGACCACCCGGTCGCCCTCGTCGTGCACGAGCAGCAGCGGGATGCCCGGGTCGTCGACGCGCGAGACGAAGCGCGCCCACGGCTCGTCGACCACGGTGAAGGTGCGGCGCTCGATCTTGTCCCGCAGCCGGCGCACCACGGCGGCGGACAGCCCGAGCTGCCGGGAGAACTCCGTGACGATGCCGTCGGCGTCGTGCATCCCGGAGATGCCCACGATCCGCCGCGCCGCGGTGCCCTCGCGCACGGCGAGGAACGTCGCGAGCACGCCGAACGAGTGGCCGACGACGGCCTGGAACGGGCCGTACTGCTCGCCGAGCTGGTGGACGGCCTCCGCGTAGTCGAGGACGGTGGTGCGGCGGCCCGGGGAGGCGCCGTTGCCGGGGGCGTCGAAGGAGAGCACCGTGGCATCCGGGGCCTCGAGCGCCCGGACGAGCGCGCTCAACCGCGAGGCGCGGCTGCGCCAGCCGTGGACGAGCAGGATGACGCGGCGCCCGCTGCCCCACCGGTAGGTGACGACGCGCTTGCCGTGCACCTCGAGGGCCCCGGTGACGGCCCGCTCGTGCACAGCCCGGTCACGGTCGTGGACCGACTCGGGCCTGCCGAGGCTGCCCCAGAGGCCGTAGGCGATCTCGGCCGCCACCGGCGCGGGCAGTGCGTCGAGCACCCTCATGCGAACTCCAAACTATAAGTACGATCGTTCGTATAGTAGGGTGGAGGGAGCACAATGGCAACCATGACCACGATCGACGGGCGCAGGGCGCGGGGCGACAGCTCGCGCCGCGCCGTGATGCGCGTTGCCGTCGATATCGCCTCCGTCGAGGGGCTCGAGGGCCTCTCCATCGGCGGGCTGGCGGCCGAGACGTCGATGAGCAAGGGCGGCGTGGTCGCCCTGTTCGGCACCAAGGAGCAGCTGCAGCTCGCCACGGTCGCGGCGGCGTCCGAGATCTTCGTCGGGAACGTGGTGACGCCGGCGCTGGAGGTGAAGGGCGGTCGCGAGCGGCTCACGGTGCTGGTCGACGCCTGGCTGCGCTACAGCGAGACGCGAGTGTTCACGGGCGGCTGCTTCTTCGCGGCGGCGTCGGCGGAGCTCGGGTCGCAGAGGGGCCCGGTGCGGGATGCCGTGGCCGACGCGATGCGGCAATGGCAGCAGTTCGTCTGCCGCACCGTAGAACGCGCCGTTGCGCGCGGCGAGCTGGACCAGGCGACGGACGCCGCCCAGCTGGCCTTCGAGATCACCGCGCTGCTCGACAGCGCGAACGACATGTCGCTGCTCTTCGACAGCGCGGAGCCGTACGCGCGGGCGCGTACCGCTCTCGCGAGGCTGTTGGGCTAGTCGCTCCAGCCCAGGTTGCGGGCCATGCGTTCGAGCACCTGGACGGTCTGCTCGTACTGGTCGGGCGTGACGCCCTCGGCGGCGATCGTTCGCTGGGCGGCGACAACCGCCTCGAGCTTGTCGAACGCCGTGCGGCCGCGCTCGGTGATGTCGTACTGCGCGCCCGCGGAGACCCATCCGCTGTCGACGAGCTCGGCGAGGTGCTCGGCGGAGGTGTCGTCACCCTCGCCAGACAGGAACGGCGCCACCGCGGCATCCAGCTGCTCCGCCGTCGCGGGCTCGTGGGAGAGCACGTTCAGGAGTTGCCATTGGCGCCGGGTGACGCCGTGTTCCTCGAGGGTCGAGGCGAACTGCTCGTCGATCATGCGATCGACCAGCTTGAGCCAGAATCCAATCGGTCGAGGAGAGGCCATGGTCCGTTAGCTCTCGGGAGTCTCGGCCGGAGCCTGGTCGGCGAACGGATGACGCGGACCGCGCCCGCGCATCATGCCCGGGTGGCCGTGGCGGTGGCCGCCGAAGCCGCGACCGCGGCCGAAGGGGCGCTCGTGCTGCTGGGTCTCATCCCAGCCGAGGTTGCGGGCCATCTTCTCGAGCGTGGCCATGGTGGTGGCGTAGTCCTCGTCGGAGATGCCCTCGCGGGCGGTGGCGCCGAGCGTCTTGCGGTACTCGCGGGTCAGCTCGTGCTTGCGAACCTCGATGGCGCGGAGCCAGAAGTTCGGACGGGTGGTTCGTGATTCAGTGGGGGTAGTCATGGGGTATTTCCTTTGATCGATAGATGCATGTCATATGACAACAGTTGTAAGATTACATACATGGATCAGCAAAGTCAAGACCCGGTCGCCGCGATCGAAGCGGCGGTGATCGCGCTGCGCCACTCCCGGCCGCGCGGGCCGGGCCGGGCCGGGCACGACGGACCGCCGTGGATGCGCGGCGGACCGCACCGGGGCGCGGAGCAGAACCACGGCGATGCCCGCACGCCCGGCGACCTCGAGCACATGCCGCGCGTGCGCGGCTACCGCGGACCGCACGACCGCACGATGGGCGGCGCCGCCAGGTTCCGGATGCTCGCTGCACTCCGTGAGCGCGACGGCCTGAGCGTCTCGGAGATCGCCGACCTCATCGGCGTCGACCAGCCGCGCGCGAGCCGACTGGTCAACGAGTCCGCCGAGCGGGGCCTCGTCACCAGGCGGGCTGATGAGCGGGATGCCCGGCGCAGCGTCGTCGAACTGACCGAGCAGGGGCGCAGCATCCTGTCGAAGACCAACGAGTCTCGCCGGACCGCCGTGGCCGACGCGGTGGCCGGGTTCACCGCGGAGGAGACGGCCACCTTCGCCGCCCTCCTCACCCGGTTCGTGGAGGGGTGGACCCGCTAGACCTCTTCGTAGTGGTCTTCCACCGGCAGGGTCATGCGGCGCGGGTCCTCGAGGGAGTACTCGAACCCGAGCTCCTGCGGGTAGTCCCCGAGCGCGGTGAGCTGCGCGGCCGCGGCCTGGAGGTGGGCTAGCACGAGGCCGAGCGTGTACGGCCCGAAGCTCACGCGCGAGATGCCGAGCTCGGCGAGCCGAGTGAGGGGGACCGAGTTCGGGCCGGAGATCGTGGAGACGCGCCCGTTCACTCCCGCGACCGCCTTCTCCACGGCCGCCTCGTCGCCGAGGCCGAGCATGAAGATGACGCTCGCGCCCGCGTCAAGGTAGGCGTTCGCGCGCGTGAGTGCGTCATCCCAGTCGCTGCCCCGCACGAGCGCGTCGACCCGCGCGTTGATGACGAGGGGAACGCCCGCGGCGTCAGCTGCCGCGCGAACCGTGCGGATGCGGTCGAGCTGCTCCGCCAGCGGGAAGAGGGGCTGGGCCTCGTTGCCGGTGCTGTCCTCGAAGTTGAGACCGGCCGCCCCCGCGTCGATCAGGCGGGTGATGTTCTGGTGCAGCTTCGCGAGGTTGCGGGTGTAGCCGCGCTCGAAGTCGATCGACACCGGCAGGTCGACGGCCGAGGTGATGGCCCGAGCGGACTCCACGGCGAGATCGACGTTCATGCCCTCGCCGTCCTCGAAGCCGCGGGTGTTGCTCACCGAGTGCGAGGCGCTCGCGAGGGCCTTCACTCCCGGGGCGGCGGCCACCGCGCGGGCGCTCAGGGCGTCCCACACGTTGGTGACGATGAGCGGTGTTCCGGGCACGTGGAGCGAGTCGAGGAGGGCGGCCTTGTCGGCGGTTGTGGTCATGGGTTAAGCCTGTCTGCCGCGGCCGACTTTCGCCAGCGAAAACTGTCACCGGACGTCGAAGGAGCCCGCGAGTTGCCCCAATCTGCGGTCGTTGACCTTTCAGCAGAGCACTTTGCGGCAACTCGTCGCGGCCTGGGCCGCCGAGCCGGGCTGGGCCGCCGAGCCGGGGTGGGCCGCCGAGCCGGGCTGGCCTACGAGAGCGACCCCGGGACGAGGCTCGGCGACTCCGCGCGCACGTACTTCGGGAGCTTCACGAACAGCAGCAGGACCGCGCCGACCAGCAGCACCAGGGCGATGCCGAGAACGCCGTAGATGGTCGCACCGAACACCGCGATGGAGATTGTCCACAGCGCGGGCGAGATGAAGCTCGCCACGCGGCCGGTGGTCGCGTAGAGGCCGAAGATCTCGCCCTGCAGGCCCTCCGGAGTCACGCGCGCGAGCAGCGAGCGGCTTGCCGCCTGTGCGGGCCCCACGAAGGCGGAGAGCGTGAGCCCGCCCGCCCAGAACACCGCGGTGCCGAGGTCGTGCAGCGCGAACAGCAGGACGGCCATCAGCACGAGCCCGAACAGGGTGAACAGGATGACCGCCTTCGGCCCCACGACGTCGTCGATGCGCCCGGCGATGATCGTGGAGATGCCCGCCACGACGTTCGCCGCGATGCCGAAGATGAGCACCTCGTTCGTGGTGAAGTGGAAGGCCACCGCGGCGAGCACGCCGCCGAAGGCGAACACGCCCGCGAGGCCGTCGCGGTAGATCGCGCTCGCGAACAGGAACCAGAACGTCGGGCGGTTCTCGCGGTACAGGCGCGCGATGTCCTTGACCAGCACGACATAGCTGCGGAAGAAGCCGACGCGCTCCCGGCCGGGAGCCGGGAGCGACTCCGGCACGTTGAACAGCAGGGGGAGGGAGAAGACGACGGTCCAGACCGCGCAGCCCACGGCGATGAGCCGGTAGGCGAGGCCGCCCGAGGTGTCGAGGCCGAACCAGTCGGCGAAGGTCAGCACGACGACGATGACGAGGGCGACGATGCCGCCGAGGTAGCCGAGGCCCCAGCCGAGCCCGCTCACCTTGCCGATCGTCGACCGGGTGGAGACCTGGACGAGCATCGCGTTGTAGTTGACTCCGGCGATCTCGGAGACGACCGCGCCGAGGGCGAGCACTCCCGCGCCGTACCAGAAGTACTCGGGGCTCGCGTAGACGAAGAAGAGGGCGAACTGCAGCAGCGCGAGCACGCCGGTGAAGAGGAGGAGGACGCGCTTCTTGTTGCCGCTGGCGTCGGCGCGCTGGCCGAGCACCGGGGCGAGCAGGAAGATCAGCACGCCGGCGATCGTGGTCGCGAGCCCGTAGCCGCTGGTGAGGTCGGCCAGCGCGCGGTCCTTGACCGGGTCGCCGTCGGCGAGGGCCGCGACATCCGCGGGCAGGAAGGTGTCGGAGATCAGGTACAGCGAGGCGAAGACGAAGGTCAGGATCACCGAGTTGAACGGCTGCGTGGCCCAGTCCCACAGGGCCCAAGAGGCGACCTGCTTGCGCGGCACGACGCGGTCGTCGGAGAGCTGCTGGCCCATGACGCCGATGGCCAGGGTGTTTGCGGCGGCGGGCACTTTGGGGACGGCGTTGTCGGGTGCTTCGTCAGTCATGGTCACACGCTAGTGGCTGGCGGTGAACTGCGGGTGACTGGATTTGCCGCCTCCTCCAGCCCCGATTCCCGCCGGATCGTGAGCCAGCGGGCGATCCCGAGCCGATCGAGGAACTCGTGGTCGTGGCTCACCACCAGCAGAGCGCCCTCGTAGGCGCCAAGGGCGTCGACAAGCTGGGCGACGCTCTGGCGGTCGAGGCTGTTCGTCGGCTCGTCGAGCAGCAGCAGCTGGGGCGCGGGGTCGGCGAGCAGGATGCGGGCCAGGGCGACCCGGAAGCGCTCGCCCCCCGACAGCTGGCCCACCGGGCGCTCGGCCTGCGCGCCGCGGAAGAGGAACCGCGCGAGCTGGGCCCGCACCTCGTTCGCTGTGCGGTCGGGCGCGGCGGCGCGCACCGTCTCGACGACCGTGCCCTCGCCCAGGTCGTCGATCCGCTGCCGGAGGTACCCGAGCTGCGGGATGCGGAAGGTAACGTCGCCCGCCGCGATCCGGTCGAGCAGGGTCGTCTTGCCGGCACCGTTCGCGCCCGTGAGCGCCACCCGCTCCGGGCCGCGCAGCACGAGCGGGCGCGGGTCGGCGTCGAGCTCGAGCACCGTGCGGCCGGTGGGCACCGCGGTGTCGGGGAGGGCGACGCGGATGTGGGCATCCGGCCGCAGTCTCGACTCGGCGGTCTCGAGGGCGCTCTCCGCAGCGCCCACCTTCTCCGCCATCATGCCGCGGTGCTTGCCGGCGCTGACCTGCGCGTTCGACTTGCGCTGACTCATGATGATCTTCGGCATCCGCTTGTTCTCGAAGTCTGTCTGGCCGTAGCGGGCGCGGCGCGCGAGCTTCACCTCGGCCTCCGCGCGCTGCCGCTTCTCGACGCGGACGTCCTGCTCCGCGGCGCGCACGAGGCGCTCGGCTGTCTCCTGCTCGGCGTCGAGTTGCTCGAGGTAGGCGCTGAAGTTGCCTCCGAACATCCGGATGCCGCCCTCGTACAGCTCGGCCGTCTCGTCCATGAGGTCGAGCAGCTCGCGGTCGTGGCTCACGACGATCAGGGTTCCCGACCATGTGCGCACGGCCGAGTAGAGCAGCTCGCGCGCCCGTCGGTCGAGGTTGTTCGTGGGCTCGTCGAGAAGCGTGATGCCGGATGCCCCGAGCCGGAGCCGCGCGAGGCCGGCGAGCACCACCTCCCCGCCGGAGAGCGTCCGTACCTCGCGGTCGAGCTCTCCCGCCCCGGTGAACCCGAGCCCGGAGAGCACGGCGACCGCCCTCTCCTCGATATCCCAGTCGTCGCCGATGAGCTCGAAGTTCTCTCGGGAGGCGTCTCCGGCGATGATCGCCCCCAGCGCCGCGCGGGTCGCCGAGATGCCGAGCACGTCGGCGAGGGTCCGGTCGCCGTTGAGCGCGAGGTCCTGGCGCAGGTAGCCCACGCCGCCCGTCGTCGTGACGGTGCCCGACGTCGGGGAGAGCTCGCCGGCGATCAGCCGCAGGAGCGTGGACTTGCCGGCGCCGTTCGACCCGGTGAGGCCGGTGCGCCCGCGGCCGAACGCCGCGGTGATGTCGTGCAGTGCCACCGTGCCGTCGGGCCAGGTGAGCGAGAGAGCGTGCAGAAGTACAGATGACATGGGGTCTCCGAATCAGGGCGAATGCGCTGACGGAGCCCGGCCGCTGTGAGGGGCCTAGAGGGGTCAGGTCAGCGCGTGGGCGCGGAACCGGTGACTGTCTTCACTGTCTCAATCCTTGTTCGGTGAGCTGCCAGCCTACGTCTTCTCGAAGGCGGGGGTCACCTTGAGCCGCTCACACTCAACTTTCAGCGAGCGAGCTTGACACGAGTTATCCACAGGGGCCAAACTTGATATCGCACGGCTCAGGTTTCGATACGGCCCGAAAGGGCCCACTCAACCCACCGGTGCACCTGGACCACAAAACAAGGAGTAAGAGCACATGGCTCGAGCAGTAGGAATCGACCTCGGAACCACGAACTCCGTGGTTGCCGTCCTCGAGGGTGGAGAACCCACCGTCATCGCCAACGCTGAAGGCTTCCGGACGACCCCGTCGGTCGTCGCCTTCACCAAGGACGGGGAGGTGCTCGTCGGTGAGACCGCGAAGCGCCAGGCCGTCACCAACGTCGACCGCACCATCGCCTCCGTCAAGCGCCACATGGGCACCACGTGGACCACCGAGATCGACGGCAAGAAGTACACGGCGCAGGAGATCTCCGCGCGCATCCTCGCGAAGCTCAAGCGCGACGCCGAGCAGTACCTGGGCGAGCCCGTCACCGACGCGGTCATCACCGTTCCCGCGTACTTCAACGATGCCGAGCGCCAGGCCACCAAGGAGGCCGGCGAGATCTCCGGCCTCAACGTCCTCCGCATCATCAACGAGCCCACGGCCGCCGCGCTGGCGTACGGCCTCGACAAGGGCAAGGAGGACGAGCTCATCCTCGTCTTCGACCTCGGTGGCGGTACCTTCGACGTCTCGCTGCTCGAAGTGGGCAAGGACGACGACTTCTCCACCATCCAGGTGAAGGCGACCTCAGGTGACAACCGCCTCGGCGGCGACGACTGGGACCAGCGCGTCGTGGACTACCTCATCGGCAAGTTCAAGGACACCACGGGTGTGGATGTCTCGAACGACAAGATCGCCAAGCAGCGCCTCAAGGAGGCCGCCGAGCAGGCCAAGAAGGAGCTGTCGAGCCAGACCTCGACGACCATCCAGCTGCCGTACCTCTCCCTCACGGAGAACGGCCCGGCCAACCTCGATGAGACGCTCACCCGCGCCAAGTTCGAGGAGCTTACGCAGGATCTGCTCGAGCGCACCAAGAAGCCGTTCAACGACGTCATCAAGGAAGCGGGCGTCAAGCTCGAGGACGTCGCGCACGTGGTCCTGGTCGGCGGTTCGACCCGTATGCCCGCCGTTGTCGAGCTCGTGAAGAAGCTCACCGGCGGCAAGGAGCCCAACAAGGGCGTCAACCCGGACGAGGTGGTCGCCGTCGGCGCCGCCCTCCAGGCCGGCGTGCTGAAGGGCGAGCGCAAGGACGTGCTCCTCATCGACGTCACCCCCCTGAGCCTCGGTATCGAGACCAAGGGCGGCATCATGACGAAGCTCATCGAGCGCAACACCGCGATCCCGACCAAGCGGAGCGAGACCTTCACGACCGCGGACGACAACCAGCCGTCCGTCGCGATCCAGGTCTTCCAGGGCGAGCGCGAGTTCACGAGGGACAACAAGAACCTCGGGACGTTCGAGCTCACCGGCATCGCGCCGGCGCCCCGCGGCATCCCGCAGGTCGAGGTCACCTTCGACATCGACGCCAACGGCATCGTGCACGTGTCCGCCAAGGACAAGGGCACCGGCAAGGAGCAGTCGATGACGATCACCGGCGGCAGCTCGCTGTCGAAGGAGGACATCGAGCGCATGGTGCGCGAGGGCGAGGAGCACGCTGCGGAGGACAAGGCCCGCCGCGAGGCAGCCGAGGTCCGCAACACCGCCGAGCAGCTCGCGTACTCGACCGACAAGCTGATCAAGGACAACGAGGACAAGCTCCCCGAGGACGTGAAGACCGACGTGCAGGCCGACGTCGACGCGCTCAAGACGGCGCTCGCCGGCGACGACGAGGCCGCGGTCAAGACCGCGTTCGACAAGCTGAGCGAGAGCCAGCAGAAGCTCGGTCAGGCGATCTACTCCGCCTCGCAGGAGCCCGCGGCTCCCGCCGAGGGCGAGGCCCCCGCTGAGGAGCAGGCGAGCGACGAGGACATCGTCGACGCCGAGGTCGTCGACGATGAGGAAGAGCCCAAGAAGTAGTGGCTGACAAGGACATGGCTGACAAAGAGAACGATTCGGAGAAGGACGAGCCGATCATCCGCGACAAGCGGCGGATCGACCCGGAGACCGGTGACGTTCGCGAGCCCTCCGAGGGGGCGGACGACGAGTCCGCCCCCGAGGGGGACGTCGTGGAGGATCTGAGCGAGGCCGACCAGGCCCTGCTCGACCAGGCCGCGACCGACCTCGTCGCCGAGATGCGCACCGACATGCTGCGCGCGCAGGCCGAGCTCGTGAACTTCCGCCAGCGCGTGGAGCGGGACCGGCAGGCGAACCGCGAGGCGGTCATCTCCGAGGTCATCCGCTCGCTGCTGCCGGCGCTCGACGACCTCGCCCGCGCCGAGGCGCACGGCGACCTGGTCGAGGGCGCTCCGCTGACGATCGTCGCGCAGAAGCTCCGCGGCGCTTTCGAGAAGTACGGCCTCAAGCAGGTCGGGTCGAAGGGCGAGCCCTTCGACCCGGCCTTCCACGAGGCCGTCGTGCAGCTGCCCAATCCGGATGTCACGGTCAACACGATCGCCGACGTGATCGAGCCCGGCTACATTCTCGGGGACCGCCTCGTGCGCCCCGCGAAGGTGGCTGTCTTCGTCCCGGCCGAGTAGGGGCGAGCATGGCCAGCCAGGACTGGTTCGACAAGGACTTCTACGCGGTGCTCGGCGTCGCGAAGAACGTCTCCGAAGCCGACCTCAAGAAGACGTACCGCAAGCTCGCGCGTCAGTACCACCCGGACTCCAACCCGGGTGATGCCAAGGCCGAGGCGAAGTTCAAGGAGATCAGCGAGGCGCACTCGGTGCTCTCCGACCCCGAACTGCGCAAGGAGTACGACCAGATCCGCGCCATGGGCTCGGGCGCGCGCTTCCAGGCGGGCGGCCCCCAGGGCGGCGGGTTCGAGGACGTGTTCGGCGGCCTGTTCAACCAGGGCGGCCGCACGCAGTCGAGCGCGAGCTTCGAGGACCTCCTGGGCGGCATGTTCGGCGGCGGCGGTTTCGGCCAGACCTCCGGCGGGTTCCGCGGCGCGGGCGGCCCGACGAAGGGTCGGGATGTCTCGGCCAACACCACCCTCGACTTCGTGACCGCGATCCGCGGCGAGACGATCAAGCTGCAGCCGCAGGGCGGCAAGGCGATCAACGTGAAGATCCCCGAGGGCGTCACCGACGGCCAGAAGATCCGCCTGAAGGGGAAGGGCGAGCCCAGCCCGGACGGCGGCGTCGCGGGCGACCTCGTGCTCACGGTCTCGGTGCGCAAGCACCCGGTGTTCGAGCGCGACGGGCAGAACCTGCGCGTGGTCATTCCGGTCACCTTCACGGAGGCGACGCTCGGCGCGACCATCGAGGTGCCCACCCTTGGCGGCGAGCCCGTGAAACTGCGGGTCGCGGCGGGGACGCCGAGCGGCCGCATCCTGCGCGTCAAGGGCCGCGGTGTCACCTCCGCCAAGGGCGAGGGCGACCTGCTCGCCGAGGTGCAGGTGGCTGTTCCTGGCCACCTCACCGCCGACGCGCTCAAGCACCTCGAGGCGTTCGCGAAGGCGATGCCCAACGAGAACCCCCGTGAAGACCTGCTCGAGAGGGCGAAGGCGGACCGCTGATGGACGAGTACTCGCCCGTGTTCGCGATCGCGGCTGCGGCCGAGCTCGCGGGCATGCACCCGCAGACTCTCCGGCAGTACGACCGGCTGGGGCTCGTGAGCCCCGACCGCACTCCCGGGCAGTCGCGCCGGTACTCCCTCCGCGATGTCGCCCAGTTGCGCGAGATCGCGGCGCTGAGCGCCGAGGGGCTCAACCTCGAGGGCATCAAGCGCATCCTCTCGCTCGAGAATCAGGTCGCGGCACTGTCCGAGCGGGTGCGCGAGCTCGAGCACGCCCTCGCCGACGAGCTGCTCGCGCGCCCCGGCCGGCGTGTGTTCGCCGCGGGCACGGAGGGCGACGTCGTCTCCCTCCGGGCCGGTGAGCGCGTGCGCCGCAACAACGCGGTCGTCGTCTGGCGTCAGCTGGGTCGATGATCTTCGAGACGCTTCGCCGGTGGCCCGACGTCGAGGCGCCGGAACTGCGGGCGTGGGATGCCGCGGACGCCCTCATCCTCGACGAGGCCGCCGCGCTGCTGCCCGGCTCCGAGCCGACGGTCATCGCCGACGAGTACGGCGCCCTCACGCTCGGCGCGCTGGACCGTGGGGCGACCCGCGTGCGCGTGCACCAGGACTCCCTCGCGGGCGAGCTCGCCCTCGCCGCGAACGGCGCGGGCGACTACACCTCCCTGCCGCTCGACCCCTCGCTCGTGTCAGGGGCCCGGCTCGTGCTGCTCAGGCTGCCGCGCTCACTCGACGCGCTCGAGCAGAGTGCGGCGCTGATCGCGGCCCACGCGCATCCCGAGGTCGTCGTCGTGGCCGGCGGACGGCTCAAGCACATGACGGTCTCGATGAACGAGGTGCTGCTCAGGCACTTCGGCAGGCTCGACGTCTCGCACGCTCGGCAGAAGTCCCGCGTGCTGATCGCGCGATCGCCGCTCGCGGGCGCGGAGGCCGAGCCCCGCCGGCAGTTCCACGAGGACCTCGGCCTGTGGGCCGTGGCCACCGGCGGCGTGTTCGCCGGGACGTCGGTCGACATCGGCACGCGCGCGCTGCTGTCGGTGCTCGACCGGGTGCCGCCCTACGAGTCCGCGGTCGACCTCGGCTGCGGCACGGGAATCCTCGCGGCGGAACTCGCCCGCCGCGCGCCCGGCGCGAGAGTGCTCGCGTCGGACAGGTCGGCCGCGGCGGTGGCGTCCGCGCGGCTGACGATGGCGGCCAACGGACTCCCGGTGCGAGTGACTCGCGATGAGGCGCTCGCCGACGAGCCCGCCGGCAGTGCCGACCTCGTGGTGCTCAACCCTCCGTTCCACAGCGGGGCTGCCGTGCATCCCGGGGTCTCGACCGCTCTGTTCGAAGGAGCAGCCCGCGTGCTGCGGCCGGGCGGCGAGCTCTGGGCGGTCTGGAACTCGCACCTCGCCTACCGCCCGGCGCTCGAGCGGATCGTCGGGCCCACCCGGCAGATCCTGCGCACCCCGAAGTTCACTGTTACTGCATCAACGCGCTGATGTGGGACTAGGGCGAATGCTCGCTCAGGTCTAGGTCGGCGGGGATCCGCAGGGATTCGAGGCGGTGATCGCGTACCACAGCCTCGATACAGGCAGGGCTTCCCGCAACGATCGTGGAGTCGTAGTCGATCTCCGTGACGACGAACCAGGCCCTATCGGCGGGCCACCACAGGTTGGCAATGCGCTCGCCGGGGGCCGGTTGGAAAGACTGCGACGCCTCCGCGACGGTTCCCTCCCACAGCGCCATCACCCGCGTCCGGGTGGGATGCAGCGAGACTACGTGGGGGCGCTCGAACCCGCGCGCTTATGTACACGGCGAAGGTTCGAAGCGTTCGCCGTGGGCAAACGGCGGAGGATAGCGGTCGCGGTCGATAACGCCGTAAACTTGAGTCAGACCAACTCAAGTTTTAGGAAGAGAGGCTCCGCCTGATGGCAAACATGCAGGGAGCTCCCGCCACTGACGAGGAGCAGAAGACCGCGCTCCAGCGCTACGGCGTCAACCTGACCGACATCGCGCGCTCGGGCAAGCTCGACCCGGTGATCGGGCGCGACGCCGAGATCCGTCGAGTCAGCCAGGTGCTCACGCGCCGCACCAAGAACAACCCGGTGCTCATCGGGGAGCCCGGCGTCGGCAAGACCGCCGTCGTCGAGGGCCTCGCCCAGCGCATCGTCGCGGGCGACGTCGCGGACTCCCTCAAGGACAAGCAGCTCGTGTCGCTCGACCTCGCTGCGCTCGTCGCGGGCGCGAAGTACCGCGGCGAGTTCGAGGAGCGCCTGAAGGAGGTGCTCAAGGAGATCAACGACTCCGACGGCCAGATCATCACGTTCATCGACGAGCTGCACACGCTCATGGGAGCGGGCGGCGGCGAAGGCTCGGTGGCTGCGGCGAACATGCTCAAGCCCATGCTCGCGCGGGGGGAGCTCCGCCTGATCGGTGCGACGACGCTCGACGAGTACCGCCAGTACATCGAGAAGGATGCCGCGCTCGAGCGCCGCTTCCAGCAGGTGTTCGTCGGGGAGCCCTCGGTGGAGGACACCGTTGCCATCCTGCGCGGACTCAAGGAGCGCTACGAGGCCCACCACAAGGTGGCGATCACGGATGCCGCGCTCGTCGCGGCGGCGACCCTCAGCAACCGCTACATCACCGGGCGCAAGCTGCCCGACAAGGCGATCGACCTGATCGACGAGGCAGCGTCGCGGCTCAAGATGGAGATCGACTCCTCGCCGGTCGAGATCGACCAGCTCAAGCGCGCCGTCGACCGGCTGCGCATCGAGGAGCTCGCGCTCAAGAAGGAGAAGGACGACGCCTCGAAGGCGCGGCTCGAGAAGCTGCGCTCCGACCTGGCCGAGCGCTCCGAGGAGCTCGAGCGGCTCGAGGCCCGGTGGAAGGCCGAGAAGGCCTCGCTCACCGGAGTCGGCGATCTCAAGATGCAGCTCAACGACGCCCGCATCGAGCTCGACAAGGCGATGCGGACGGGCGACTACCAGAAGGCGTCGCAGCTCAACTACGAGACGATCCCCGGCATCGAGGCGGCGCTCAAGGCCGCAGAGTCCGCCGACCCCGTCGAGAACCGCATGGTCAACGACTCCGTCACGGAGGACGACATCGCCTCCGTGGTCGCGCAGTGGACGGGCATCCCGATCGACCGCCTGACGCAGGGGGAGACCGAGAAACTGCTGCACCTCGAGACCGAGCTGGGCAAGCGGCTCATCGGGCAGAAGGACGCGGTCCGCTCCGTCTCGGAGGCGGTGCGCCGCACGCGCGCCGGCATCTCCGACCCCGACCGGCCGACGGGGTCGTTCCTGTTCCTCGGCCCGACGGGCGTCGGCAAGACCGAGCTCGCGAAGGCGCTCGCCGAGTACCTGTTCGACGACGAGAAGGCCCTCGTGCGCATCGACATGAGCGAGTACGGCGAGAAGCACTCGGTCTCGCGGCTCGTGGGCGCTCCCCCCGGGTACGTCGGCTACGAGCAGGGGGGCCAGCTGACGGAGGCGGTGCGCCGCCGGCCGTACAGCGTGATCCTGCTCGACGAGGTGGAGAAGGCGCATCCCGAGGTCTTCGACATCCTGCTGCAGGTGCTCGACGACGGCCGCCTCACCGACGGCCAGGGCCGCACTGTCGACTTCCGCAACGTGATCCTGATCCTCACGTCGAACCTGGGCAGCCAGTACATCACCGACCAGGCAATCCCGTGGGAGGAGCGCAAGATCGCGGTCAACGAGCTCGTCCGCCAGGCGTTCAAGCCCGAGTTCGTCAACCGACTCGACGACATCGTGGTGTTCGCGCCGCTCTCGACCGACGACCTCGGCTTCATTGTCGAGCTCTACATCGAGCGCCTCGCGAAGCGGCTGGCCGGCCGCCGTCTCGAGCTGGCGGTGACCCCGGATGCCCGTGCCTGGCTCGCCGAGCGCGGCTACGACCCGGTGTACGGCGCCCGCCCCCTCCGCCGGCTCATGCAGCACGAGATCGACGACAAGCTCGCGCGGTCGCTGCTCTCGGGCCAGATCCGCGACGGCGACACCGTGCTGGTGGAGATCGACCCGGATGCCGACGGCCTCGCCGTGCGGCGGATGGAGTAGCGGGGCAGCGGGACATACGGGCGGCGAGCGTAGGCTCGGAGTCATGCGCGCAACCCTCCTCTACGGCGACCACGACATCCGGCTCGAAGAGGTGCCCGACCCGGTGCTCTCGACGGGCGGCGACGCGATTGTGCGGGTCGTCGCGGCCTGCGTGTGCGGCTCGGACCTGTGGGGCTACCGCGGTGTCGTCCCGACGCCCGAGCCGACGCGCATCGGCCACGAGTTCGTGGGGATCGTCGAGTCCGTGGGGCCGGATGTCGCCACCATCAAGCCGGGCGACTTCGTGATCGCGCCGTTCTACGACTGCGACATGACGTGCATCAACTGCCGCAACGGCGTGAGCACGTCGTGCCTGCACGGCGGCTGGTGGGGCTCGAACGACCGCAGCGGGGCCTTCGCGGACGGCGGCCAGGGCGAGTACGTGCGCGTGCCGCACGCCGACGGCTCGCTCGTGGCCACGCCCGGTATTCCCGACGACGATCAGATCCCTGGGCTGCTGACCCTCGCCGATGTGATGGGCACGGGACACCACGCGGCGGTCTCCGCGGGGGTGACGGCGGGCAGCACGGTCGCGGTGGTGGGTGACGGGGCGGTGGGCCTCTGCGCGATACTCGCCGCGAAGCGGCTCGGGGCATCCCGGATCGTCGCCATGTCGCGGCACGCCGACCGCCAGGCCGTCGCCCTCGAGTTCGGTGCGACGGACATCGTCGAGGAGCGCGGGGCGGAGGGCGTTGCGCGCATCAAGGAGCTGTTCGACGGCATCGGCCCGGACTGCGTGCTGGAGTGCGTCGGGACCAAGGAGTCCATGGACCAGGCGCTGCGCAGCGCGAGGCCCGGCGGCACCGTCGGATATGTGGGCGCGCCGAACGGCGGCTCCGAGCTGCCGATCCGCCGGATGTTCGGCACCAACGTCGGCGCCAGGGGCGGTGTCGCGCCCGTGCGCAACTACATCGAGGAGCTGCTGCCCGAAGTGCTCGACGGAACTATCAACCCGGGCCGGGTCTTCGACCTGCAGCTTCCGCTCACGGACGTCGCCGAGGCGTACGCCGCGATGGACGAGCGCCGCGCCATCAAAGTGCTGCTGCGCCCGTAGCGGTTAGAAGACTCCGCCCCGCACCAGCCACGACCCGAGGGTGAAGAGCCCGACCACGGCGAGGCACGCCACGAGCGGTACGACGAACGACAGCCGTCGGCGGGCGATGAACACGATCGACGTGACGAAGCCCGCGAGGGCGACGACGACCGGTCCGACCGTCGCGATGATCGTGCCGGCGCTGATCGCCACGCCGTTGCACGACCCGGACGAGTCGGCGCACGCGATGGTGATGATGCTCAGGCCGAACCCGAGCCCCAGGAAGATGGCGGTCAGCACGAGCAGGACGAAGAGCAGGAACACGGTGAGGAAGAAGTCCCAGGTGCGCGGGGGCGTGCGGCCCTCGCCCTCGATGATGATCTCGTTCATTCCTGCGGCACCTGGATCTGGGCCAGTAGCTTCATCGAGTCGCGCGCGAACTGCACGTCCCGCAGCCGCACGGCCTCGAGCAGCAGCCCCTGGGCGCGGCCCAGTGCCTCGAGGTCGATGTACTCCGGCAGGTGGAGGCTCCCGAGCCGCACGATGTGGACCACCGACACGATGGCGCGCTGCAGCACCGGGTTCGTCGACTCCGCGGGCAGGCGGCTGAAGAACATGAAGTTTGCCGTGGCGATCTGCTGCACGTCGAGCCGGGTGAGGGCGACGAGGAACTGCGCGTGGTCCTCCTCCAGCATCTCGAAGACGCCCTCCGCCACCCGCGGGACGACCTCCTCGACGAGGGTCCGGTAGAGCGCGAGCCAGACGATGTAGGCCTGCGCCGTCTGCTCAGGCGTCACGAGCGCGACGCGCGTGAAACGGCTGGGGGATGCCTCGATGATCCCGATCTCGCGGAGCCTCTGGAGCGCCTCCCGCACCGGCGTGCGCGAGACGCCGAACTGCGTGGCGAGGGCTGCGTCGCTGATGCGCTCGCCCGGCAGGAGTGTGCCCTCGTGCACCGCCGCGAGGATCTGCTCGAACACGGTCGTCACGACCTTGCTCGTCGCGAGCTTGTCCTCGTCCTCGTCACCCACGCCTCGATCCTAGAGGGATGCGCCAGACTGGTGTGATGGTCGGCGTTCTCACGGGGTTCGGGATCATCGGCGCGATCATCCTCGCCGGCTACCTCGTGGGCCGCTCGGGGGTGCTCGGCGAGCACGGCCGATTCGTCCTCGGCCGGGCCGCGTTCTACGTGCTCGCCCCGGCGCTCCTGTTCACGGTGCTCGCCGATGCCGACGTGCACGTGCTGTTCTCGTCTCTGCTGCCGGTGTCGCTCATCGCCGCCGCCGTGGTCGGCCTCGCGTTCGCCGTGGTCGCGCGGGCGGTCTGGAGGCGGCCGGTCTCGGAGACCGTCGTCGGCACCCTCGCCTCCGGCTACGTCAACGCGAACAACATCGGGATCCCGGTCGCGGTGTACGTGCTGGGCGACCCGGCGTACTCGGCTCCGGTCGTGCTGCTGCAACTGCTCGTCTTCGCGCCGGTCGCGCTCACCATCCTCGACATCCAGGACCGCGGCACGGTCTCGGTGCGGCGGATCCTCGTGCAGCCCTTCACCAACCCGATCATCATCGCGTCGGCGCTGGGCCTGCTGCTGGCGGTGCTCGGGGTGCACCTGCCTGACCCGGTGATGGAGCCCTTCCGCCTCGTCGGTGCTGCCATGGTGCCCGTCGTGCTCATGACGTTCGGGATGTCGCTGCACGGGCAGCGCCCGCTGGCCCCCGGCACGGCCCGCCGGGACGTGCTGCTCGCGTCGGCGCTCAAGCTCGTCGCGATGCCGCTCGTGGCGTGGAGTGCCGGCCGCTTCCTGTTCGGGCTCACGGGGAAGCCGCTGTTCGTCGTGACGGTACTCGCCGCGCTGCCGGCGGCCCAGAACGTGTTCAACTACGCGCAGCGGTACGAGCGCGGTGAGGTTCTTGCGCGGGATGTGGTGCTGATCACGACCGTGCTGTCCGTGCCGGTCCTGTTCGTGATCGCGGCGCTGCTGGCGGGTTGAGTAGGCCGCCCGCGGCCGTATCGAAACCGGGGCGCTGCTGGCGGGTTGAGTAGGCCGCCCGCGGCCGTATCGAAACCGGGACGGACAGGGTGTCGATACGGGCGCCCCGCTCAACCCGCGATCAGAGGAACATCGGGCGGTCGTCGTCGTCCTCGTCGTCGACGGCGAGGTCTACCGTGACCGGCACATGGTCGCTCGGGGCATCCCCCTTGCGCTCCTCGCGGTGGATCTTCGCACCGGTGACGAGATCGTCGAACGACTTGGAGCCGAGGATGAAGTCGATGCGCATGCCCTCGTTGCGCGGGAAGCGCAGCTGCTGGTAGTCCCAGTAGGTGTAGCCCTCGATGCCCCGGGTGCGCAGGGCGTCGATGAGGCCGGCCGCCTCGAAGGCCGCGAACGCGTCGCGCTCGGGCTGGCTCACGTGCGTCTTGCCGGCGAAGAGCGAGATGTCCCACACGTCGATGTCGAGCGGCGCGATGTTGAAGTCGCCCATGAGCGCGATCGGCTGGCCGGGGTGGGCGGCGATCCACGCCTTCGTCTCTGTCGCGAGGTTCGCGAGCCACTCGAGCTTGTACGGATAGTGCGGGTTCTCCAGCTCGCGCCCGTTGGGCACGTACAGGCTCCACAGCCGGGTGCCCGCGACGGTCACGCCGAGGGCTCGCGCCTCCTGGGGCAGCGTGCCGTCCTCGAGCGGCTTGCCGAAGCCGGGGGCGGACTCGAAGCCGACTGCGACGTCCTCGATCGGGAGGCGGCTCGCAAAGGCGACCCCGTTCCACTGGTTGAGCCCGTGGAGCACGACGTCGTAGCCCGCCTCGGAGAAGGCGTCGAAGGGGAACTGCGCCTCCGTGCACTTGATCTCCTGCATCGCGAGCACATCCATGTCCTCGCGGACGAGCCAGTCCACGACCCTGCCGACACGGGTTCGGATCGAGTTCACATTCCAGGTGCCGACGCGCATGGTTTAAGGCTAACGGGTCCCTCCGACGCCCCCGCACCGAGGGCGGAACCACGCCCGTCCCATCCCCCTAAAGGGGCGGGGACAACCCAAGCCCGGCGGCCCTAGGGTGCAGTTGTGGCCGAACCGGACGACTTCCTCGACGACGACACGGCGGCCAACCGCAACGACACGCGCAGCGCGGTGATCATCACGGTCGTCGCTCTCGCCGCCGTTCTCGCGGCCAGCACTCTCGTCGTCTTCGGCGGCATCGCGCCCTGATCCGGCCGCCCTCGAATCAGTAGTCTTTACTGGTGACCGACGCCAAGCAGCAGCTGATCGACTTCATCTCCTCCGACGCGGTGTTCCACGGCGACTTCACGCTCACGAGCGGCAAGAAGGCCAGCTACTACGTCGACCTCCGCAAGGTGTCGCTCGACCACCGCGTCGCGCCGCTCATCGGCCAGGTCATGCTCGACGTCATCGCCGACGTCGCCGACGTCAGCGCGGTCGGCGGCA
Source organism: Rhodoglobus sp. GW821-FHT12B09 (assembly GCF_058809925.1). Classification (NCBI taxonomy): domain Bacteria; kingdom Bacillati; phylum Actinomycetota; class Actinomycetes; order Micrococcales; family Microbacteriaceae; genus Rhodoglobus; species Rhodoglobus sp. GW821-FHT12B09. The sequence goes on from NZ_JBXATB010000003.1 coordinate 407,526, forward strand.
TGACGATGGGCGCCGACCCGATCGCGACGGCCATCCTGCACCAGGGCGCCGCGCGCGGCCTCTCCTACGACGCGTTCGTCGTCCGCAAGGAGCCCAAGGACCACGGCCGCGGCCGCCAGGTCGAAGGCCCCGACCTCGCGGGCAAGCGCGTGATCGTCCTCGAGGACACGTCGACGACCGGCGGCTCCCCGCTCGCCGCGATCGAGGCGCTGCTCAAGGTCGGCGCGGAGATCGCCGCCGTTGCCGTCGTCGTCGACCGCAGCACCGGCGCGCGGGAGCGCATCGAGGCCGCCGGGTACCCCTACCTCGCCGCTATCGGACTCGACGACCTGGGCCTGTCCTGATGGCTGACGACGATCTCGATCCCGCGGACTGGCTCGCGAGCCAGTTCGGGGAGGAGGAGCCCGAGAAGCAACCGCGTCGTCGGGGGATGCCCGCAGCCCAGCAGCCCGCAGCGGCCCCGCCCGCCGCACCGCAGCAGCCTCCGGCCGCCCCCTTCTTCGCGGCGGAGCCGTACACCCCGCCTGCCGCGGCAGCGCCGCCCGCCGCAGCGCCCCCCGCCGCGACGACCCCGTACACACCGCCCGCCGCGACTCCCGCGGCCGGCCCTCCCGCGGCGAGCGGCGGCGGGTTCACCTGGGGCCTCACCCCCGGCGGCTCGACGCCCGCGCCCGTCCAGCCCGCGACCGCGGCCCCGTCGCCGGCGCCTGCCGCTCCAGCGGCAGCTGCGGCTCCTGCCGAGCCCGCCGCGCCGTTGTTCCCGGCGGAGCCGCCGCCGCTCGTGGCGCCGCCCGCCGCCCCGTCACCCGAGGTCGACCACTTCGCCGCTCTGTTCGGCGCCCAGCCCGCTGCCCCGGCAGACCCGGCCCCGGCAGACCCGGCCGCCGCCCCGGCCCCGGCCGCGCCGGCCTGGGACACGCCCACCCAGCTCACGCCCACGGCCCCCGCCGACCCCGCGGCGGCGCCCGTCCCCGCGGCGGCGCCCGTCCCCGCGTCGCCCGACTGGGACGTCCCGACCCAGGCCACTCCTGTTTTCCGCAACCAGGACGCCTACCCGCCCGCCGAGACCGTCGCGTTCACCGGCGCGGAGGTCGCGCGGCAGGAGTTCCCCGGGTTCGGGGCTCCCGTCGACCGCGCCCTCGAGGGTGTCACCGAGGTGTTCGGTGCGCAGCCGATCGGGCTCGGCGCCCCCGAGGACGAGGGCATCGAGGTGAACGCGCTCGACTCGCTGTTCGGCGAGAGCAAGTTCGTCGAGTACGAGGACGCGATGATCCCCTCGCTTCCGGCACGGGCATCCGGCGGCGAGCTCGTCGTCGTGGACCGGCCGCTCGCGCCCGGCGCGCGCGCGCCGATCCCGCGCACGCAGAAGATCCTCATGTCGGTCGCCGGGGGACTGGTCGCGGTGCTCGCGCTCATCGCACTCTTCCTCGCGGGCTCGCGCATCGCCCAGAACGCGCCCGCACCCGCCGTCGTCGCCGACCCCACGCCCACGGCCTCGGCCGGGCCGGTTGTCGGTCCCGTCGCGCCCGGGGAGTACTACTGGGACAAGCTGCTCGGCGGCGAGTGCATCTCGCCCTTCACGTCGCCGTGGGAGGACACGTTCACCGTCGTGGACTGCGCGCAGCCGCATCCCGCGCAGCTCGTGCTCAAGGGCGAGTTCCCCGCCACTGACGACCCTGCCTACCCCGGCGTGGATGCCCTCCAGAAGCTCGCGGCGTCGCTGTGCGCCGTGCCGACCGTGATCGACTATGCGGCGGCGGCCTCCGCCAACGACATCCAGGTGCTGAGCAGCTTCGCCGCGGACGAGGCCGACTGGACCGCGGGCAACCGCACCTTCTACTGCTTCGTCAACCGCACCGGCGGGGCCGAGTTCACCACGTCGATCGCGAAGCCGCAGGTGCTGCCGACCGCGACGGCGACTCCCGCGCCCTAGATGTCGGACTCGACCGGCTCCGGGGAGAGCAGGTCGGCGACGCTGTTCAGGATCTCGTCCGGGCGGAACGGGTAGCGCTCGATCTCGGCCTGGTCGCTGATGCCGGTGAGCACGAGGATCGTGTGCAGGCCGGCCTCGATGCCGGCCACGATGTCGGTGTCCATGCGGTCGCCGATCATGCCGGTGTTCTCGCTGTGGGCGCCGATCTTGTTCATCGCCGAGCGGAACATCATGGGGTTGGGCTTGCCGACGACGTACGGCTCCTTGCCGGTGGCCTTGGTGATGAGTGCGGCGACCGCCCCCGTGGCGGGGAGGGGTCCGTCGGCGCTCGGGCCCGTGGCATCCGGATTCGTCACAATGAAGCGCGAGCCGGAGCCGATCAGCCGGATGGCCTTCGTGATGGCCTCGAACGAGTAGTTGCGGGTCTCGCCGACGACCACGTAGTCGGGGTCGCTCTCGGTCATGATGAAGCCGACCTCGTGCAGGGCCGTGGTGATGCCGGCCTCGCCGATGACGAAGGCGCTGCCGCCGGGCATCTGGGACTGGAGGAAGTCGGCGGTCGCGAGCGCGCTCGTCCAGATCGACTCCTCGGGCACGTGCAGTCCGGACGCCTTGAGGCGCGCGCTCAGGTCGCGCGGGGTGAAGATCGAGTTGTTCGTGAGCACCAGGTAGGGCTTGCCCTCGTCGCGCCACTGCTGCAGCAGCTCGGATGCCCCGGGCACGGGGTGGTTCTCATGGACGAGCACACCGTCCATGTCGGTGAGCCAGCACTCGATTTCGCGTCGGTCGCTCATGTCGACAATCGTACTGTCGGCACCGGTTCAACCGTCCCCGCGATGCCCGCCGCCGTTGCGGAGGATGACGCGCCGAATGTGCCGGCACGACAGCCCACCCTGCGGCGCGCCATCCTCCGCAACCGCTGGGGCGGGGGGGGGGGGCAACCGCTGGGTGCGGGGCGCAACGGCTGGGTGTGGGGCGCAACGGCTGGAGTGCGGCGGACGGAGGGCCGCGCTACTCGAACGCGGTGGTCCCGGGGAGCCGCGAGCGCATGACCGCGATCGCGTCGGGATTCTGGTCGACGAGCACGAACCGGCGTCCGAGAGCCGCCGCGACGGCGCCCGTCGTGCCGCTGCCGGCGAAGAAGTCGAGCACCCAGTCGCCGGGCGCGCTGGAGGCCTGGATGATGCGGCGCAGGATCCCCTCCGGCTTCTGCGTGGCGTACCCCGTCTTCTCCCGCCCGGTCGGGGACACGATCGTGTGCCACCAGACGTCGGTGGGCAGTTTGCCCCGCTCCGCCTTCTCGGGCGTGACGAGCCCCGGCGCCATGTACGGCTCGCGGTCGACGGCCTCGTTGTCGAAGTAGTACGACTTCGGGTTCTTCACGTAGACGAGGATCGTGTCGTGCTTGCTCGGCCACTTCCGGGTGGCGCGGGCGCCGTAGTCGTAGGCCCAGATGATCTCGTTGAGGAAGTTGTCGCGGCCGAAGAGCGCGTCGAGCACGACCTTCGCGTAGTGCGACTCCCGGTAGTCGAGGTGGAGGTACAGCGTGCCGCGGTCGTCGAGCAGCCGCCAGGCCTCGATGAGGCGCGGCTCGAGGAACTCCCAGTAGTCGGCGAACGTGTCGTCGTACCGGGTCAGCGTGCCCTTGATCGTCTCGTAGCTGCGGCCCTGGAAGCCGGTGCGGCTGCCCTCGGAGCTGCGCTTGGTCGTGATCGTCTGCCGCTGCTGGGCGCGGCCGGTGTTGAACGGCGGGTCGAGGTAGACGAGTCGGAACGCGGCATCCGGCAGCGCTTCGATCGCGGCGAGGTTGTCGCCGTGGATCACGAGGTCGGGGCCGTCGCTCGTGAAGGGCATGTGCCGAGATTAACAGAGGGCCCGGGGAGTAGCGTTCCCGCATGACTCCTGCGAACCCCTTCCGAACGGCGCTCAAGCTCATCGGCATCCTCGGCCTGGTGGTCGGTGCCGTGCTCCTGCTCATCGGAGCCGCCGCGTACAGCACCGCTCTCACCGAACTGGAGCAGTTCGGCAGCCCGCTGGACCCGGCGCGATGGGCGGGTCTCGTGAGCGCCGGCAGCTGGCTCGGCGGCATCGGAGTCGCCGCACTCCTGCTCTGGCTCGCGGTGTCGTCGATCGGGTGGGACTCCTCGATCGAGCGCCCCGACCGCGGGCAGGCCCTCACGCCCGAGGAGATCAGCGCCCTGCTCCAGCGCAAGGCGGACCGCGGTTGACCGACGAGGGCGAGAACCCGAGTGTCGAGCTCAGCACCAACGGGGTGGGGCCGTGGCGCGGCGAGTGGCCCGACGACCCGCGGTACGACCCCGAGCTTCTGGCGCGCGGCGACTCGCGCAATGTGATCGACCGGTTCCGCTACTGGACCATCGAGGCGATCAAGGCCGAGCTGGATGCCACCCGCCACCCGTTCCACGTGGCCATCGAGAACTGGCAGCACGACATGAACATCGGGTCGATCGTGCGCAGTGCCAACGCCTTCGGGGCGAGGACGGTGCACATCATCGGCCGGCGGCGGTGGAACAAGCGCGGTGCGATGGTGACCGACCGCTACCAGCACGTGCTGCACCACCCGGATGTCGCCGACTTCGTCGCCTGGTGCCGCGCGCAGTCGCTGACCATCGTCGCGGTCGACAACGTGCCCGGGAGCGTGCCGATCGAGACGCACCCGCTGCCCGAGGCGTGCGTGCTGCTGTTCGGGCAGGAGGGCCCCGGGCTCTCGGCCGAGGCGCTCGCCGCTGCCGACCTCGCGGTCGAGATCACGCAGTTCGGCTCGACGCGGAGCCTCAACGCGTCAGCGGCGGCGGCCGTCGTGATGCACGCGTGGGTTACCCAACACGTCACCTTCACCGCGGGTTGAGTAGGCCGCCCGCGGCCGTATCGAAACCTGACGTCGAGCAACCGGTTTCGATACAGGCGCTAGAGCGCCTTACTCAACCCGCCAGAGCGCCTTACTCAACCGGCCAGAGGGGAGGGGCGCAGCTCGCGGAGGGTGCGGAATCGGCTCTGCTTGCGGGCACCCAGCACCGTGATCCCGAGCGCGACGACGAGCCACACGAGCAGCGGCCAGACCGCCGACCAGAGGCTGTCGCCGCCGTACATGAGCTGCCGGACTCCCTCGACGGCGTGGCTCATCGGCAGGGCCTGGTGGAGGAACGCGAGCGGCGCCGGCAGGGTCTGCCAGGGGAAGGTGCCGCCCGCGGTGACGAGCTGCACGATCATGAGGAGCAGCCCGAGGAACTGTCCGATGCTGCCGAGCCAGACGTTGAGCGCGAGCACTATCGCCGCGAACGTCACCGAGACGAGGACCATGAAGGCGAGCATCCCGCCCGCGTTCGCCGGCTGCAGGCCGAGCACGCCCGTGACGATCGCGAACAGCGCGACCATCTGGACGGCCCCGAGCGCGGCCGGGGTGATCCAGCCCGCGAGCGCGGTCGAGACCGGGCGGCGCACGGCCGTGAGCGCGCGGCGCGAGAGCGGGCGCACCAGCAGGAACAGCGCGTAGATGCCGATCCAGGCGGCCAGGCTGATGAAGAACGGGGCGAGGCCGGCCCCGTAGTTCTGCGCCTCGGTGATGGCGTGCTGGTCGACCTTCACGGGTGACGCGATCGCGGCGGCCGTGGTGCCGCGGGAGGCGTCGGTGGTTGCGGGCACCTTGTCGACTCCGTCGGCGAGCGAGCGGTCGAGCTGGGTGGCGCCGGAGGAGAGCCGCGAGAGGCCGGAGCTGAGGTCCACGGCCCCGCTCGAGGCGGTCGAGGCGCCGTCGGCGAGTTCGGAGGCTCCGCCGGCGGCCGAGTGGACGGCTCCGGCGAGGGCGGGCGCGGCGGCGTTGAGCGACTGGGCCCCTGCGGAGACCTGGGCGGCGCCGGTCGAGAGCGCGCCGAGCCCTCCCGACAGCGCGTCGAGCTCGCCGAGGATCGTCGCCTGATCGGTCGGCGAGACGTTCGAGCCCGCGAACGCGGCGGCAAGCTGCGACCGGATGCTCGGGCTCAGGCCCGCGGCCTGCGCCGCCTTCCGGGCGACGGTCGAGGCGCCGGCCGCGAGCGCCGAGGCGGAGCCGGGGAGCGCGGCGGCCTGCGAGTCCAGCTCGCCGAGGCCGCTGCTGAGGGACGCGGCCCCCGAGGCGAGAGTCGCGCTGCCCGAGGCGAGCGACTGGGCGCCCGCGGTCGCGGTGGCCGCGGCATCCGCGAGCGTCGCAGCACCGTCGCGCGCGTCGACCAGCCCGGTGCGGATCGAGTCGACCGCGTCGAGGAGCGTCCGTGCAGCGTGCTCGCCGACCTGCTGGGTGATCACGACCTGCACGGCGGCCGCGGCCTGCTTCGCGAGGGTCGTGCTCAGGTAGCTGTTGGTGTCGTTCGTCGTGAGCACGAGCGAGGCCCGGGTGGGATGCGCGTCGCCGGAGGACTCGAGGTCGTCGGAGAACGACCTCGGGAAGGTGAGGCTGAAGTCGTAGGTGCCGTCGGTGACGCCCTGCTCCGCCGCCGCGTCGGAGGAGACGACCACCCAGCCGAAGCGCTGGTCCTTCACGAGCTCGTCCGCCGCATCCCGTCCGTAGGTGCCGGTGTCGTCCACGACGATCGCCGCGGGCACTCTGTCGAGCTGGTTGTACGGGTCGGCGTTGCCGTAGAGGTACAGGCCGCCGTAGACGACCGGCACGATCATCAGCGCGACGAGGGCGAGCAGCCCCATGCGGCTGGAGACGAGCCGGTCGAGCTCGGAGCGGACAAGGGTGACGATTCTCATGAGAGCAGCTCCGCGGTGGGGAGGTCGGTGACGACGATGACGGTGATACCGCGCTCGCCGATGGCAGTGAGGGCCCCGAACCAGTCGGCGGGGTTGCCGCCGTGCCGCTCGGGGGAGGTGACGACGAGCGCCTCGACGCCGTCGCGCAGGAGGGCGAGCTCGCTGAACAGGCGCACCCGGTCGGCGGGCGGCAGGGCGCGCACGGGTACCTTCGCGTAGCCGAGCAGCTCGTGCTGCTCGAGGAAGGCGCGCACCGCCCCCCGCGATACCGGGCGGCCGGCGAAGCTGAACTCCTCCGCGACCACCGACATGAGCGAGACACCGGGCACCGGCTCGGCCACGACCGGGGTGTCGACGAGGGCGACCCGGGCGCTGTCGGTGGCCACGGTGCCGGAGTCGGCGCGCAGGCGGCCGCCGAGCAGCATGGAGACGAGCAGCGGCCGTTCTGCGGTCTCGACGGCGAGCACCGTGACACCGGGGCCCGCGTCGAGGGTGAGCGGCGGCACGGGGGCGCCGAGGCCCGAGCCGAGAGCGGCGTCGGTGAGGGTGATGCGCATCAGGAGTCCAGTTCGGGATGGGTGTCGATGAGTGCCGCAGCCTGCTCGGCCGAGAGGCCCGCGGTCGAGAGGACCAGCAGCACGACGAGACGGTGGGCCGCGGAGCCCGGCATGGAGTCGGACGAGGCTTCGGCGAGGGCGGTGAGCGCGGCATCCTCGACCAGGCGTGCAAGACGGGGCACCGGGATGTCGCGGCGCACGCTCCCGGCCGCCACGCCTTCGGCGATCGACTCGGCGACGCGCAACCGCAGTGGCGCGAGGGCCTCCGCGGTGTGGCCCTTGAGCGGGCCGCGGACCGCGAACACCGCCATCACCCGGATGTCTTCGACCTCGTGCCACAGGCGGGAGGCGATGAGGGCGAGGCGCACGAGGGGATCCTCGTGGTCGACGGTCGCGACGGAGGCCGCGACCCGGGCGGCGCCGAGGGTGATGAGCTCGCGCAGCAGCTCGTCCCGCGTGGCGAAGTGCCCGTAGACAGAGCGGCGGGAGAGGCCGGCGCGGGCCGCGATGGCCTCCAGCGAGGCATCCGGATCGAGGTTGAGCTCGACCCGCGCGGCGGCCAGCAGGGCCTCGCGGTTCGCTACTGCATCACTTCTCATTGCCTCATTATATTGCACACCGCTGTGCAAGTTACAACCTCATCTATAATGAATTGCAAGACCCCACCACTTCGAAGGGATCCCACCATGCCCGCAATCGTGATCATCGGCGCCCAGTGGGGCGACGAGGGCAAGGGCAAGGCGACCGACCTGCTGAGCGGCCGCATCGACTACGTGGTCAAGTTCAACGGCGGCAACAACGCCGGCCACACCGTCGTCGTCGGCGACCAGAAGTACGCGCTGCACCTCCTCCCCTCGGGCATCCTGACCCCCGGCGTCATCCCGGTGATCGGCAACGGCGTCGTCGTCGACATCGAGGTGCTGTTCGACGAGCTCACCGCGCTCTCCAGCCGCGGCGTCGACGTCTCGCGGCTGCTCGTGAGCGCGAACGCGCACGTGATCACGCAGTACCACCGCACGCTCGACAAGGTGACGGAGCGCTTCCTCGGCAAGCGCCAGATCGGCACGACCGGCCGCGGGATCGGGCCGGCCTATGCGGACAAGATCAACCGCGTCGGCATCCGGATCCAGGACCTGTTCGACGAGAACATCCTCCGCCAGAAAGTGGAGGGCGCCCTGCACCAGAAGAACCACCTGCTGGTGAAGATCTACAACCGCCGCGCGATCGCCGTGGACGAGGTCGTCGAAGACCTGCTGTCGTACGCCGACCGCCTGCGCCCCATGGTCGCCGACACCGGATTGCTGCTCAACCAGGCTCTCGACGCGGGCAAGACGATCGTGTTCGAGGGCGGCCAGGCCACCATGCTCGACGTCGACCACGGCACCTACCCGTTCGTCACCTCGTCGAACTCGACGAGCGGCGGCGCGGCCACCGGCTCGGGCGTCGCGCCCGCGCGGCTCAGTCGCGTGATCGGCATCGTCAAGGCGTACACCACCCGCGTCGGCGCGGGCCCGTTCCCGACCGAGCTCGAGGACGAGTCGGGCGAGTGGCTGCGGGCGAAGGGCTTCGAGTTCGGCACCACCACGGGCCGCCCCCGCCGCACCGGCTGGTACGACGCCCCCATCGCGCGGTACTCCGCCCGCATCAACGGCGTCACCGACTACGTCATGACCAAGCTCGACGTGCTCACCGGCCTCGAGACCATCCCGGTGTGCGTCGCCTACGAGGTCGACGGCGTGCGGGTGGACGAGGTGCCGGTGTCGCAGTCCGACTTCCACCACGCGGTGCCGATCTACGAGGAGTTCCCGGGCTGGTCCGAGGACATCACGGGCGCCCGCACCTTCGAGGACCTGCCGAAGAACGCCCGGGACTACGTGCTCGCGATCGAGGCGATGAGCGGCTCGCGCATCTCCGCGATCGGCGTCGGGCCCGACCGCGAGGCGATCATCGTGCGGCACGACCTGATCGACGGCTAGCGGTCGAGCAGGCCGTATCGAAACCCAAGGTTTCGATACGGCGCTAGAGCGCCTACTCAACCCGCTTAACCCGTGGCTTAACCCCGGCGGGACCGCAGCGTTTACTCCCCGTTCGCGCCCCCTCGACCGGGGGTCCCCCCTTCTGGGGACCTCTAGCGTGAACTCTGCCGAACCCGCCGGCAGCGCTTACCCCCCTCTGAGCTACCGGTCGGCATACCCGAAAATCCCGACGACCCGACCGGCAGTCTTCCCGAGTGCCGGTCGGGACGAGGAATGTGACCCGACATGACTCACACAGTCGACCGCGGATACCCGTGGCAACTGGCAGGATCCCCCGACCTGCAGCTCCACCGCGCCCGCTCGCGCCCCACCGAGTGGGCGGTGACCTTCCTGCGCCTCGTGACCGTCACGGACATCGTCCTGATCATCGTCGCGACGGCCAGCACGCACCTCCTGTGGTTCGGATTCCAGCACGTGCTGGTCGCGGCGCCGGTCGAGCTCGGCATCGACTATCTGTTCTTCTCCGGCGGACTGGTGATCGCCTGGATGATCGCGCTCAGCGCCTCCGGATCGCGCGACACCCGCATCCTCGGCACCGACTCGACCGAGTACCGCCGCGTGATCAACTCGACCGCGCTGCTGTTCGGCGGCATCGGAGTGTTCGCGGCCATGACCCAGACCGACCTCGCCCGCGGCTACCTGGTCACGGCGTTCCCGCTCGGGCTCGCGCTGCTCCTCGCGTCGCGCTGGTCGTGGCGGCGCTGGCTGCACGTGCGCCGCCGCCGTGGCGAGTTCTCGTTCCGGGTGGTCATCATCGGCAGCACGGAGCGGGTGCGCGAGCTCGCGGCATCCCTCGCGATCCGTCCGGATGCCGGCTACCGGGTGGTCGGCGCGCTGCTGACCGACGGCGGCTCGGGCTCCATCGAGGGTGTGCCGGCGACCCGGGTCACCCGCGCGACGCTGTTCGACCGGCTCGCCGAGACCACCCAGGACACGGTGATCGTCGTGGGCTCGGAGGAGCTCGATGCCGACGCGATCAACGAGCTCAGCTGGAGGCTCGACGCCGGCCAGCAGCTGGTGGTCGCACCCCAGCTCGTCGGGGTCGCCGGCTCGCGCATCCATACCCGCCCGGTGGCGGGGCTGCCCCTGATCCACGTCGAGACCCCGTCCTACGACGGCCCGAAGCGCTTCGCGAAGCGCGCGTTCGACATCGCGGGCTCGGCGCTGCTGCTCCTCCTGCTGGCGCCGCTGTTCCTCGTGACGGCCCTGCTGATCAAGGCCACCGCGCCCGGCCCGGTGTTCTACCGCCAGGAGCGCATCGGCCTGAGCGGCGAGCCGTTCTACATCCTCAAGTTCCGCAGCATGGTCACCAACGCGGACGCGCACCTCGCCGCACTCCTCGAGGCCCAGGGGAACGGGGGCACCCCGCTCTTCAAGGTGAAGCACGACCCCCGCATCACGCCCGTCGGCCGCGTCATCCGCCGCTACTCGATCGACGAGCTGCCCCAGCTGTTCAACGTGCTGCTCGGCGACATGAGCCTCGTCGGCCCCCGCCCGCAGGTCGACGGCGAGGTGCGGCTCTACGACTCGAAGGCCAGCCGACGCCTCGCGGTGAAGCCCGGCATGAGCGGGCTGTGGCAGGTCAGCGGCAGGTCGAACCTGTCGTGGGAGGACAGCATCCGGCTCGACCTGTACTACGTGGAGAACTGGTCTGTTACGAGCGACCTCGTCATCCTCATGCGCACCGCCAAGGCGGTCTTCGCCCACGACGGGGCCTATTGACGTGACCGCCCTCGACTCGCTCGCGACCCTCGCCCCGGCACCGTCGGGGCGACTCGTCGTGCTGCACGTGGTCGAGAGCTGGGGCGCGGGCGTGCGCGCGGCAGTGATCCGGTACGCGACAGCGACCCCCGAGTACGAGCACCACGTGCTGCGCGGCACGGGCCGCAGCGAGTTCGCCTCCGACGGGGAGCAGGTGTTCGCGAGCGTGCTCGACCTGCCCTCCGGCGCGCTCGCCGCGCGTCGGGCCATCGGCGCGGCGGCGCGCGGCCTGCGGCCCGACATCGTGCACGCGCACTCCTCCTACGCCGGCCTCTTCGTGCGCACCGCCCTGCGCAGCACCCCCGCCCGGCGGATCATCTACAGCCCCCACTGCTTCGCGTTCGAGCGCCTCGACCTGCCGCCGGCGGTGCGCGCCGCCGTGCGGGGGGTCGAGCTCGTGCTTGCCGGCAACACCGACACGATCGCGGCCGTCTCCCGCGCCGAGCTCGCGACAGCGTCGCGACTGGGCGCGAGCGCGGTCTATGTGCCGAACGTGCCGAGCACCGGGAGTCCGGCGGCGGTGACCTCGACCGAGGGGGTCGTCGCCGTCGGACGCATCGGCGCGCAGAAGGGGCCGGGCTTCTTCCGCGACGTCGTCGAGCTCCTGCAGAAGCGCCGGCCCGCGGTGACCGCCACGTGGGTCGGCGACGGCGACGACCGGGATGCCCGCGCCGATCTCGAGCGCAGCGGCATCCGGGTCACGGGCTGGCTGTCCTCCGGTGCCGCCCACTTCACGGTGGCGGGCGCGGCGGCCTACGTCCACACGGCGGAGTGGGAGGGCTTCCCGATCGCCATCCTCGAGGCCGTCGAGCTCGGCGTGCCCGTGGTCGCGCGCGAGGTACCGACCCTGGCCGGCGCGATCGCCACCCCCGGCCTCACCACGGCGGCGCAGGTCGCCGCCGCGGTCGACGAGCTGCTCTCGGGCGGGCCCGCGGCCCGCGAGCAGAACCTCTCCGCGTGGCGCGAGCTGCTGGCCGGCAACACCGCGGCCGACCAGGCGGCTGCGCTGCGGTCGCTGTACGGTCCGCGCCTCACGGTGAACGGCAAGTGGCTCGGGTCGCGGCAGAGCGGCATGCAGCGCTACGCGGGGGAGGTCGCCCGCCGCATCCTGTCGCTGTCGCCGGATGCCCGTGTCATCGCCCCCGCGAACGCCGTGCTCCCCGACTGGCTGCCCGCCGACCGGGTCACGCGCTCCCGCCTGAGCGGGGTGCCGTTCGAGCAGCTGGAGCTCCCGCTGCGCACACGCGGCACCACGCTCCTCAACCTCGCCGGCGCCGCACCCCTCGTGAAGCGCGACCAGCTCGTCGTGATGCACGACGCCGCCCCCGCGCGCTTCCCGGCGACGTTCTCCCGCCGGTTCGTCGCGTGGTACTCGGTGATGAACCGCGTGCTCTCCCGCCGCGCCCGCCACCTCGCGACCGTGTCGGAGTTCAGCCGCCGCGAGCTCGCCGACGTGCTCGGCGTCGACAGGTTCACGGTCGCGCCGAACGGGCACGAGCACCTGCTGGCCGCGCCCGCGGCGCCCGCCTCGCCCGCCGACGAGCGCGGCGCGTACGTCCTCTGCGTCGGCAACCTCACGCCGAACAAGAACCTCGTGCCGGTTGTGACCGCTCTCGCGGCAGGGGGCATCCGCGTCGTCGTGGTCGGCGCGGGCGGCGCGAGCAGCGTGTACGCGCAGGAGGCGGGCCTCGACATCCCGGGCGTCGAGCTTGCGGGCCGCGTGAGCGACCACGAGCTCGCGGAGCTGCTGCGCGGGGCGACGGCTCTCGTGTTCCCGTCACTGTACGAGGGCTTCGGCCTCCCGATCGTCGAGGCGCAGGCCCTCGGCTGCCCGGTGATCGCCTCGGACCGGGCATCCATCCCCGAGGTCGCGGGCGACGGCGCGCTGTACTTCGACGCCCTCGACCCCGCGCAGGCGGTCGCGCTCGTGCGGTCGCTCGACGCGGGCACCCGCGAGCGCCTGGTGCAGCGCGGGCACTCCAACGTCGCGCGCTACACGTGGGACGCTACTGCCATGACCCTGCTCTCGCTCGTGGCCCGCGGAACGGCGGTGGGCGCGCGATGAGGATCGCCCAGTTCGTCGGATCCCTCCTCGAGCCGCTCGGCGGCGCCGAGCAGTACTGCCTCGAGCTCGCGCGCTGGCAGCGCGACCAGGGCCACGACGTCACGATCGTCACCGGGTGGGTCTCGCCCGGTATCGAGAAGTCCCTTGCGGCCGAGGGCCTGGCGGTGCGCGTCGTGCGCAGCCGCCGGCCGTACCCGCCCGACCGCAAGGGATCCAAGCCCGCCGCCGTGCTCTTCCACGGCCTCGACCTGCTCGGCTCGGTGCGCCTCGCCGCGCCGGTGCGGCGGCTGCTCGCCGAGCCGTGGGACGTGGTGCACGTGCACCGCTTCGCCGGCTTCGGCGCGGCCGTGCTGCGCTCGGGCCGCCCGACGGTCATGACCGTCCACGACTACGGCCTGGTCGACACCACCACGACGCTCCTCCGGCACGGCCGCGAGGTCGAGGCGCCGCCGCTCGTGCAGCGGCTGCGCACCCGCCTCACGAACCGGTCGGTCCGCTCCGCGCGGCTCGTGTTCCCGACCGAGCGGCTTCGCGACAAGCACGTGCAGTGGGGGCTCGAGCTCCCGGCTGTCACCGAGGTGATCCCGCACGGCTGGCGCGGTGCCCGTCCCCCCGCCTCCGCTCCCACCGGCCCGGTCGTGTTCCTCTTCCTCGGCAAGCTGATCGCGACGAAGGGCGTCGAGCTGCTCCTCGAGGCCTGGGGCAGCGGGATGCCCGGGGCCGAGCTCTGGGTCGCCGGCGCCGGGCCGCTCGAGCAGGCCGTGCAGTCCGCGCCGAACGTGCGCCCGCTCGGCTGGCTCGACGACACCGGACGCCGCGCGGCGCTCGCCGCGGCATCCGTGCTCGTGCTGCCCTCGACCTGGCCCGAGAACTTCCCGCTCGCGGCCGCGGAGGGCGTGCTCGCCGGCCTCCCCCTGGTCTCCACGACGATCGCCGCCCCGCCCGTGCTGCACGACGGCGTCAACGGGCTTCTCGCGGCACCGGATGCCGACTCCCTCCGCGCTGCGATGGAGCAGCTGCTCGACCCGGCCCGGCGCGCGTCGTTCGCTGCGGGGTCCCGCGAGCTCGCGCTGGAGCTCGACTTCGACACCCACGGTCGGCGCATCGAGGCCCTGTACGCGGCGGTGGTGCCGGCATGAGCCTCCAGGACCGCCTGCTGCGGGCATCCCGGGGCCGTGTTCTCGGCCGCCTCGCGTACCTCGCGCTCAAGTCGCTGGGCGTGGAGTTCCCGCGCTCGGTGAGGTGGGCAGCGCCCCTCGAGCTCGCGCACGGGGCCGTGGGGCTCGTGGTGCACGCGCGCACCGTGATCGGGTCGGGCGTGACGCTCATGCCCGGCGTGGTGCTCGGCCGGTCGGACTCGTGGATCCCGGAGACGGCGGCCAGTGCATCCGGCCGCATCGTCGTGGGCGACCGCGTGACTGTCGGCGCCGGCGCGAAGGTGCTGTTCAAGTCCGGGCAGGAGCTCGTCATCGCCCCGGGCACTATCGTCGGCGCCAACGCGGTGCTGCTCGAGTCGACGGGGGCCGACGAGATCTGGGCGGGGAACCCGGCGCGCAAGGTGGGGTCGAGGAGCGCGTGAGCGTCACAGTTCTCGGCATCGTGACCCTGCTCGCGATCGTCGGCGTCTGGTTCGTGCGGCGGGAGTGGACCCAGTACGTCGTCGGCGCGACCGTCGCGTTCCCGCAGACGGCGGGCGTGATCGTCGCGGGCAACGGCTTCCCGCTCTTCTACCTCGCCGTCGTGGTGCTCGTGGTGCTCGCCTTCCCGCACGCGCTACTGGGGCTCTCCCGCCTCGGTCGAGCGCGGCCGGGCAAGCGCGAGCGGATGCTGCCCGACCTGATCGGCGCTGCCCTCGTGGTGTGGGCCGCCGTCATCACGATCGCCGGCCCGCGCATCTTCGCCGGCATGCGCGTCTTCGCGCCCGAGCTCGGCGTCGACGCGCAGGTGGGCAACATGGCCACGCTCGCGCCGTCGCTCGGCAACATCGCGCAGCTCGGCTACGTCGCGATGGGCGTCGTGCTCCTGCTGGTCGCCGGCAGGCTCTTCCCGGTGGATGCCCGGCTCCTGGGCTCGGCGCTGTGGGTCGCGATCGTCCTCGCCGCCGTGCGCATCGTTGCCGAGCCGGTGTGGCCGCACGAGCTGCTGCAGAACATGCCGTCGTTCCACTACGCGACCCCCGAGCGGCTCTCCGGCACCTTCTACGAGCCGTCTGTGCTCGGCCTGTACCTCACCGCCGCCGCCGGCTACTTCGGCGCGCGGCTGCTGTGGTCGTCGGGGGCCGGCCGCGCGGCGGCGCTCGTCGCGCTCGCGCTCGTGGCCGTGGACTTCGTGCGCAACGGCTCGGGCACGGCACTGCTCGGGCTCGCGATACTGTTCGCGCTGGCCGGGGCGGTGGCGCTCGTGCGGCAGCTGCGGTCCGGCCGGTTCGGGGTGCGGCCCCTCGCCGTCGTCGGGGCGGTCGTGGTGGTGGGTGCTGCGCTCACGCAGATCCCGGTCATCCTGCAATTCACCGTCGGCTCGGCCGCGAGCAAGGCGGACTCGGACAGCTTCGTGGCCCGCACCGCCTCCAACGTGCGGTCGTGGCAGATCTTCCTCGAGAGCGGCGGCCTCGGCATCGGGCTGGGCGGCAACCGCCCGTCGAGCCTCTTCATGCTCGTGATCAGCTGCCTGGGGGTGATCGGGCTCCTGCTCGTGGCGGCTCTCGTGGTGCTCGCCCTGCGGCGCGCCCTGGTGAACCGCGCCATCGAGCCCGCCGGCTGGGGACTCGCGGGCGTGCTGGTCGCGGCGATCGTGGCGGTGCCCGACCTCTCGACCCCCGCGATCTGGATCGGCCTCGCGGCCTGCCTGTACTCGGCCCTCCCGCCCGTGCGAAATGCAGGAGATCCGGCGCTCAGCAGCGCAGAAGTGCCCGATCTCGCGGCCCGCCCGAGCTGATCTCCTGCATTT